>CANBVJ010000041.1 GCA_947372865.1 Comamonadaceae bacterium | reverse complement strand
CCCAACTGGAACACCAACGCCGGCGCGCAGGCCTTCACGGCGCTGATCGCCGAGAAGCCCGCCGTCATCGTGATCCACAACCCCGATGTACAAACCTACGCCAAGCTGATCGCCAAGGCCGAGGCCGAAGGCATTTACGTGGTGCAGATCAATATGCGTTCCTCGCAGGCTTCGACCGCCTTTGTGGGCGCGGATTGGGTGGACATTGGCGAGCGCATGACCGAGGCCGTGGTGGACTCTTGCAAAGGCAAGTCCAACAAGATCGCCATCGTGCAGGGCGCGCCCACGGCAGCCGCGAGTGCTTACACGCTCAAAGGCGTGGAAAATATTTTGGCCAAGCACCCGGAAGTGAAAGTGGTGTCCAACCAAGCCGCTGACTGGGACGCTGCCAAGGCCAAGGCCCTGACGCAAACCGTGCTCAAGCAAAACCCGGATCTGTGCGGCATCGTCGGCTTTTGGGACGGCATGGACATCGGCACCGCCGCTGCGGTTAAAGAAGCGGGCATGACCGGCAAAGTGTTTGTGGCCACTTCGGGCGGCGGCGAGCAAAAGGGCGCGTGCGACCAGGTCAAGGCCGGTGCCTACAACTACGACGTGAGCTACGACGTGCCCACCCAGGCCAGCAATATGGCAGCCATGATCAAGTGGCTGGTGCAAGGTGGCATGAAGCCCGGTGCGGCCAAGCAAAACATTTACACCACTTTGATTCCTATTACCAAGGAAAACGCCTCGATCGAAGGCACCTGCTGGAAGCTGCCTGCCAAGTAAGCATCTGACCCGGGTCGACGCGGCCCGGGTTGGTTTGGGTGGCTGCTGCCTTCAAGGGCAGCCACCCTTTTTTATTAGTTTTCCCCTGAAATGGTGCACCCCATGAGCGAAACCCTGACCCGACTGCGTTACCGGTACTGGCCGGACCACTGGCTTGGCGAGATCCTGTCCAAGCGCTGGACCGAGACCGCCATCCCCGTGATCTTGCTGGCGCTGGTGGTGATCGCCTCGGGCCAGTTGGTGCCCGGCTTTTACACCCCCATCGTGCTGGCTGACACCTTGCGCCAGGCCGGTGAAGTGGGCTTTATCGTGTTTGGCCTGGCGCTGGTGATGATTGTGGGCGGCATCGACCTGTCGGTCGGCTCCATTTTTGCCCTGACCAACTTTTGCGCCCTGGTGATGATGCACATCCTGAAGTGGCCGGTGCCCGTGGCGGTGCTGGGCACGCTGGTATGCGGCGGCCTGCTGGGTGCGGTCAACGGCATTTTGATTGGCTACCTGCGCCTGCGGGCGTTTTTGACCACGCTCATTACCCTGATTATTTTTCGCTCGGTCTATGAGATCTTGAGCCTGCGCTATTCCACCGAGATTGCCGGCTATGTGCCCGAGTCCGAGCTGTGGGATTTTTTGGGCAACGGCACGTGGCTGGGTCTGCCCGCCGTGGCCTGGGCTTTTTTGGTGGCTGCCATTGGCGGCCATGTGTTGCTGACGCGCCTGCGCCTGGGCTGGCACATTGTGGCCATTGGCGGCTCGCGCCGCTCGGCCTACAACAGCGGCATTGCGGTCAACCGCACTGTGGCGCTTTGTTATGTGGCCAGCGGCATGTTGACGGGTGCCGGAGGCTGCTTTTTTGCCTCGCGCCTGGCCACGGCCGGCGCCGACATTGGCGTGGGCATGGAAGTGCTGGTGCTTACCGCAGCGGTGCTGGGCGGCATCAGCCTGGGCGGCGGGCGCGGTTCGGTCACCAAGGCGGTGGTGGGCACGCTGATCGTGCTCTTGATCATCAACGGCCTGACTTCGCTGTCGGCCCCTGGCGGCATTACGCGCATGGTGCTGGCCGGTATCCTTATTACCGCAGCGATTATTGACGTGCGCTGGCTCAAAAACCGCCATCGCATCCTGAGCAAGGTCTATGTCAGTCCCACCTACCACCGCTTAGGCGTGGCGCCGGACTGCAGTCCCGAAGGCGGCGGCGTCTGGGCCGTCAACAACAAGCTGCGCGACGTGGAACTGATTGGCCTGGGCCGCATCGAAGGCCCCGAGGACGTGATCCTGGACCGCGACAACCACCTTTACGCAGGCTCGCGCCACGGCGACATCATGCGATTCCTGGCGCCCGACTACCAGCAGATGGAAGTGTTTGCCCACATCGGCGGCACGCCGCTGGGCATGGCGTTTGACCGCGACTTCAACCTCAATGTGTGTGTGGGCGGCATGGGCTTGTACCGCGTTACGCCCGAGCGCGAAGTGCAGCGCGTGACCGACGAGACCAACCGCAGTTGGGCGTCCATCAACGACGACAGCCGCCTGCGTCTGGCCGACGATCTGGACATTGCCGACGACGGGCGCATCTTCTTTAGCGAAGCCACGGTGCGTTACGAAATGCACGAGTGGCCGGTGGACGGGCTGGAGGCGCGTGGCAACGGGCGCATCGTCTGCTACGACCCGCGCGACGGCAGCACCCGTACGGTGCTGCGCGGCCTGCGGTTCCCCAACGGCATTTGCATAGCGACCGACCGCCAGTCCATCTTGTTTGCCGAGACCTGGGGCTGCTGCGTTAAGCGCTATTGGTTTGATGGCCCGCGCGCCGGTCAGGTGGAAATGGTGCTGGACAACCTGCCGGGCTACCCCGACAACATCAACCTGGCCTCGGACGGCAACTACTGGATGGCGCTGGTGGGCATGCGCGCCCCGGCCTACGACTTGGCCATGCGCATGCCAGGCTTTCGCAAGCGCATGGCACAACGCGTGGCCCTGGACGAGTGGCTGTTCCCCAACATCAACACCGGCTGCGTGCTGAAGTTCAACGAGCGCGGCGAGGTGCTGGAAACCCTGTGGGACCTGGGCGGCGAGAACCACCCCATGATCACTTCCATGCGCGAACACCAGGGCTATTTGTACCTGGGCGGCATTTCCAATAACCGCATCGGGCGCTACAAGCTCACCGGTGCAGACCCTGGGTTTTCCCAGTATGAACAGCGCTGGAGGACTGCCTGATGTCAAGCCCTATTCAACGGTGGTGGGACCGCCTGCTCGGGCGTGGCACAGCCGCCATTACCGTGCCCATCATGGACGGCGCCATCAAGCCTAACCGCGCGCTCGACGAGGCCGCCGTGGTCTTGAACCTGCCCGGTATTGACGACATTGCCAGCGACGGCCAGCAACTGTGGATCAGCGCAGGGCCCGTGCTCTACCGCCTGGACGGACAACAAGCCCTGGAGGTGCGCCGCTTTGACGCGCCCATTACCGCCCTGGCGGCCGACGCCCGGGGCCACCTTGCCATCGCGCTGGGTGGGCGCGAGCTGCGCCTGATCGACACGGAGGGCGCCACGGTAGCGCAGACCCGCGCGCTGGCGGGGCGCGCCTTGTTTAGCGCCAATGCCCTGGCTTTTGAGGGTGGCGACAGCCTGCTGGTGAGCGACGGCTCTGAGCAATTTGGCCCCGAGCAGTGGTGCCACGACCTGATGCAGCACGGCAAAACCGGCAAAGTCGGGCGCTGGAACTGGCAGTCGGGCAACAGCACCTTGCTGGCCCAAGGCCTGGCCTATGCTTTTGGCGTGCTGGCCGACAGCGGCCTGGCGCGTTGGAGTGAGAGCTGGAAACACACGCTGGGCTCGGCGCGCGGCAGCGCCGCCGCCTTGCCCGCCACCGTGGCCGAGCTACCGGGCTACCCCTCGCGCATGGCGCAAGCCCAGGGCGGCGGTTTTTGGCTGACTTGCTTTGTCTGTCGCACCCAGTTGGTGGAGTTTGTGCTGCGCGAAGACGCGTACCGCTTGCGCATGCTCAAGGAAATTCATCCCAGCCAGTGGGTGGCTCCGGCCTTGTCTTCGGGCAAGAGCTTTCTGGAGCCGCTGCAAGGCGCCGGTGTCAAGACCATGGGCGTGCTCAAGCCCTGGGCGCCGCCGCGCTCCTATGGCCTGGTCTTGCGCGTGGCCGATGATGGACGCGTGCTGTCGTCCCTGCACAGCCAGGTGGACGGCCAGCACCACGGCATTACCGCCGTGGCAGAACACGCCGGGGCCTTGTACCTGGTCTCCAAAGGCAGCGCGCGCCTCTTGCGCGTGGAACTCAATTCCGCAGGAGATGTGGCATGAACGCCCCCCAAACCTTGCCTGACGTGGTGCTCGAACTGCGCGAGGCGACCAAAAAATACGGTGGCGTGCCGGCCATTGAAAACGTCAACTTCACCCTGCGCCGGGGTGAAATCCACGCCTTGCTGGGCGAAAACGGCGCTGGCAAATCGACGCTGACCAAGGTGATGGCCGGCGTGGTGCCGCTGTCGTCGGGCCAGATCCTGGTCGAAGGCAAAGCCATTGAGATGAAAACGCCGCTGGATGCGCGCGGCCACGGCATTGCCATGGTGTTCCAGGAAACCAGCCTGGTGCCCACCATGACGGTGGCACAAAACCTGTTCCTAGGCCGCGAGAAGTTTTACAACCGCCTGCGCGGCGTCTACATCTCGGCGCAGCAGTTTTTGCAGTCGCTCAACTTTGACGTAGACCCCACCGCCAGCGTCAGCCTCTTGGGCGCGGCCAAAAAGCAAATGGTAGAAATCGCCCGCGCCGTGTTGCACGACGCCCGCATCATCATTTTTGACGAACCCACCGCCAGCCTGACGCCCGAAGAAAAGAAGTACTTCTTTGACCTGGTGTTCAACCTCAAGGCGCGCGGTGTCTCGGTCATCTTTATCTCGCATGCGCTCGAAGAGGCGCTGCTGCTGGCCGACCGCATTACCGTGCTGCGCGACGGCCAGCATGTGGTGACCGACGACAAGGCCAACTTTGACCGCGCGCGCATCATCCAGGCCATGGTCGGGCGCGACTTGTCGCAAACCCTGTATGGCCAAAGCAAGACGGTGGTGCGCAAGCAAGGCGAATGCGTGCTGTCGGTGCGCAATCTGCGCATGGCGTCCATGGTGAAAAACAATTCGCTCTCGGTGTTTGCCGGCCAGGTCACGGGAGTCTTCGGGCTGGTTGGATCGGGCCGCACGGAAACCTTCAAAGTGGTGGCGGGGCTGATCAAGCGCGACTTCTTTCATGGCGGCGAGGTGCTGCTGCGCGGCAAACCCATCCGCTACCGGGTGGCGCGCCAGGCGGTGGAAGACGGTATCGCCTACATCACCGAAGACCGCAAGGTCGAGGGCTTTTTTGAGACCATGTCAATCGCCCAAAACATTTACATGGGTTTGCTGGGCAAGCTTGGGCACATGCGCGGCGTGGTGTCAGGCGCCAAGGCGACCGAAGTGGGCGACTTCTGGAGCAAGCTGCTCAAGGTGCGCGCCATCAGCCACGACGTCAAGGTGATCGAGCTCTCGGGCGGCAACCAGCAAAAGGTGGTGATCGCCAAATCGCTGGTGCAAAACCCGGACGTCATCATTTTTGACGAGCCCACCCGCGGCGTCGACGTGGGCGCTATTGCCGAAATCCATGCCGAAATCAACCGCCTGGCCGACGAAGGCAAGGCGGTGGTGGTGATCTCGTCCTATTTGCCCGAGGTGATGTCGCTCTCCGACCGCATTTTGGTGGCGCGCCAGGGCAAGGTGGTGACCGAATTTGCCGCCGACCAGGCCACGCAAGAAGGCATCATGTACGCCGCCATCCACTAGGAGACAGCCATGTCGCAGTTGCCCTATGCCGGTATTTCTGTGGTGGAACGGTCGGGCCTGCTGTCGGCCCGCTTGCTGGGCCTTTTGCTGGCAGACCAGGGCGCGCAAGTGCTGGTGGCCCGCTCGGATGGCGCAACGCAGGCGTCCCCGCATTCCGGTGCAGCACCCCAGGATCCCAGCCTGCATTTCGAGCACCTTGACCCTTACCTCAATCGCGGCAAAGGGCTGCTGCAAACATCGGGCGAGCAGGAGTCCGCCACAGCGGACATCATCATTGTCCAAGGCCTTGAGTCGGTGGCCGTGCAGCCCTGGCAGATTCTGGTGCGCGTGCTGGCCGCCTTGCCCGGTGATGCGTCTTATGGCCATTTGCCTGCGGACTGCAGCGAAGATTTGCTGAGTGCCACCCTGGGGTTTTTTACCGACATGGCGCTGAGCGCCAAGGCCTTGCAGCGCCCCGTCATCTACACGCCGCTGCCCCTGAGTTCGGTGTACGCCGCTGTGATTGCCGCAGTGTCGGTCGGCGCGGCTTTGACCGAGCGCGTGCGCAGCGGGTCGGGCTGCGAGATTTATGCCTCACGCCTGGCCGGCGGCCTGGCCGCCATGGGCGCTTTGGCCCTGACGCAAAAAGGCTTGCCGCCGCACCTCGATCTGGCGCCCAAGCCGGCGCTTCCCCAGGGTGTGGACAAAGATGAATTTGCGGCCATGGTGGCCCTCGCGCGCCAGAGCGGCGAACAGCAGTCCTGGCTGGAGCAAAGGCTCATTCCCTTTGGCGTGCCCTTGAAGACCAGGGACGGCTCGCACCTGCTGCTGCTCAATGGCGTGAACCGCCGGGCCACCCGCAAACTCTATGAGCATCTCGGTATCTGGGACCGCTTGATGTCCCAAGGGCTGACGGATATTTCGCCCTACGACGCTGCCGCCATAGACGCCCGAGGCCGCAACCTGGCCGATGGCCCGACCCTGAATTTCCAATACAGCGAAATCATCGCCCAGCTCTTGGGCGAGGCGCTGCTGCAGAAAACCGCGCAGGAGTGGGAGCAGGAGTTGTGCGCCATCGGCATTCCCGCGTGCGTGGTCAATACGCTGGCGCAGTGGCTGGACGATCCGCAAGGCCGCCAGGCGGGCCTGACCACCGTGCTGCACACGGGCACGGGCCCTTCGGCGCCCCAGCCAGGACGGGCTGCGTGGCTGCAAAGCGCGCAACCCTATCCCGAGCCCAAGCCCGCAAAAACACTGTCGCCGGCGCAGGGTGCCCAACAAGCGCAATCTCGCTTTCGGCCCTCGGATTTTTCTCGCCAGGCCTTTTCGCAGTCACCACTGGCCGATTACACCGTGCTGGACCTGAGCAACGTGATTGCGGGCCCCAATGCCGCCCGCATGCTGGGCGAACTCGGCGCCACCGTTTACCGGGTGGAGCAGCCGCACCCCACGCACATGCCGCTGGCCCTGACCATCTGGGGCGCCGAGGCCGGGGCAGGCAAAAAGAGCGTGATCCTTGATACCAACACCGCGCAGGGCAAGGAAATCCTGCAAGGCCTGATTCAAAAAGCCCATTTCATTGTCATCAATAAGGGCGACGCCCAGTGCGAGCGGCTGGGCGTGGACCTGCAGTCGCTGGCCCAGACCAACCCCAAAGCCATACTGGTGCAACTGACCGCCCACCACGGCGAAAAACCCGGGCCGCGCCACGACTACCCCGGCTACGACCCGGTAGGCCAGGCGATGACGGGCATCATGAAACGCTTTGGCCCCGAAGGCTGCCCCACCTATCACGGCTTGGCGTCTTGCGTGGACTACATCACCGGCTACCTGGCGGTGTGGGCTGGTGTCAGCGCCCTGTTTGCCCAAGCGCAAAGAGCCCGAAGCGGCATGTCAGCCTTGCCTGGCACGCAAGGTGACCGGGCCGAGAGTTCCTTGATGTCTGCCGCGTCGCTGGTCAGTTGTGCCTTTGTGCACGGCGAGCCGCCGGCCCACCAATGCGGCCCGCAAGCCTTGGGTCGCACCGCCACCCAGCGCGCCTACCAGGCCACCGACGGCTGGGTTTACGCCCTGGCCCGTGAAGATGTGTCGCAAGCGATCGCCACCTTGAGCGTGCAAGACGCGCTGGCCTGGCTCAAGCTGCGCGGCATTGAAAGCGCCCGAGTCAACACCGTGCGCGAGATGGCCGACCTGCACCGCCAGGCCAGCAGCACCACCATTCAATTCCAGGCCAAGGAAGATGCAGGCTGGATCACCGAATGCTTTGTACCCACCTGGTTTTGCTTTGACCGGCAGATTGCGCAAGACCGGCAGGGCGCCGTCCGTATCGGTTCGAGTGCGGACGAGGTGCTGCAAGAACTGAACTATTCTCCCGCGCAAATCGCAGAACTCCGAGCTGCGCAGGTGGTCTTGGGCACGGAGTGGACGCCTTAGCCAGCGCCCACCGCGCTGTGGCTTAAAACGCCCGTACCTGGCCGCGTGGCACAAAGCGGCCCATGCCCTCGCGCCCATGCCAGTCGTGGCCGTCCACGATCAGCTTGCCGCGCAAAAACACCTTTTCTACCCGGCCTTGCAAGGTGCGGCCTTCGAGCAGCGTGTGGTCGCAATTGCCGTGCAGGTGTTTGGCGTGGATGGTTTGCGTGACTGCCGGGTTGAACAGCACCACGTCGGCGTCGCTGCCCACGGCAATCGTGCCCTTTTTGGGGAACAGGCCAAACAGCTTGGCCGGGGTGGTGGACGTGAGTTCGACAAAGCGGTTCAGCGACAGCTTGCCCTGCACCACGCCAATGTCAAACAGGCTGACCAGCCGCGTCTCGATGCCGGGCGCGCCATTGGGAATCTGCGCAAAGTTGGCGGTGCCGCGCAGCTTGGAGCTGCGCAGGCCCAGGTGGTCGGCTTTCATGCAAAACGGGCAGTGGTCGGTGGCAATCACCTGCAAGTCGTCGTAGCGCAGGGCGCGCCACAAATGCTTTTGGTCGTCGGGCTTGCGCAGAGGCGGCGTCATCACGTATTTGGCGGTCTCGAAGTCGTCGTTGTTGTAGACAGAGTCGTCAAACAGCAGGTAATGCGGGCAGGTTTCGGCAAACACCGGAATGCCTTCCGCACGCGCACTCACGATGTGCTTGAGCGCGTCGTTGCTGGACACGTGCACAAAGTAGATCGGGGCGTTCGCCAGCTCGGCCAGGCGGATGCCGCGGTGCGTGGCCTCGCCCTCCATGAGCGAAGGGCGGGTGAGCGCGTGGTAGCGCGGCGAGGTGTGGCCGGCCTCCAGCGCCTCCTTGATCAGCAGGTCGATCACCGTACCGTTTTCGGCATGCAGCGCCACCATGCCGCCATCGGCGCCCACCTGGCGCAGCATGCGAAAGATGGAGGCGTCGTCGGCCATCATCACGCCGGGGTAGGCCATGAACATCTTGAAGCTGCTCACGCCCTCGTGGTGCATGGCGTAGCGCACGTCCTTCAGGACCTGTTCGTCCACACGGGTCACGATCACATGCAGGCTGTAGTCCACATTGACCTGCGACTCAGCGCTGCGCTGCGCCCGCGCGATTGCACCCAGCGGTGAGTCAAGCTCGGTTTGCAGCGCAAAGTCCACGATGGTGGTGGTGCCGCCAAAGGCTGCGGCCTTGGTGCCGCTGGCAAAGGTGTCGGCGGTAATCGTGGGGCCGATCACGTTTTCCAGGTGCACGTGGGTGTCCACGCCGCCGGGCAGCACGTACAGGCCGGTGGCGTCCACCACGCGAACATCGGGGCCGACTTCGATGGCCTGGCCGATGGTGTGCACGATGCCGCCTTGCAGCAGCACGTCGGCCACATAGTCGTCGCTGGCGGTGATGATGCAGCCGTTGCGGATCAGGGTGGCGGTAGAAGTGGTCAAGGTCGGTCTCCGGGGTTTATGCAATGGCCGGGTGCCAAGCCAATGCGTCTGCAAGCAATCCAAACCATACCTGTGCAAGCCCGTTATTCCAGACCTTTTAGCGCAGACATACGCCAAACCGCTTACGCCCGGTGCCGAGCGCGGCGCACTGGTTTCAACGCCGGGATCGATACCCGGCGGCATCCGCCAAGTCCCTGGTTTTTGCGCCTTGTCCCGACAAGCCCGACAATAGGGCCCATGAAACCGAAAAAGCCCCGCGTTCCCGTGCACAAGCACGGCCCCCAAGTGCAGCGCAGCCACGAAATCCGCATCATTGGCGGCCTGTGGAAGCGCACCAAACTCAAAGTTGCCGACAAACCCGGCCTGCGCCCCACGCCTGACCGCGTGCGCGAAACCCTGTTCAACTGGCTGGGCCAGGATTTGCGTGGCATGCGCTGCGTCGATGTGTTTGCCGGCACCGGTGCCCTGGGTTTTGAGGCCGCCTCGCGCGGCGCGCAAGACGTGGTGCTGGTCGAGCAAGACAGCGGCCTGATCGAGCAGCTCAAGCGCACCCAGATCCAGCTCTCAGCGCACCAGGTGCTGGTGCAGCGCGGCGACGGCGTGTCTACCCTGCGCCAGGCCGCGCCGGGCAGCCTGCACGTCGTCTTTATCGACCCGCCGTTTGACTCGGCGTTGTGGGAGCCTGCTCTGACGGCTGCCGCCCGCGCCATCGCGCCCCAGGGCTGGGTTTACTTAGAGGCGCCCGTGGCCTGGACTGCGGCGCAGCTCGCCCCCCTGGGCTTGGTGCTGCACCGCCACCTCAAGGCCGGCGCGGTGCACGCGCATTTGTTGCGCGCCGCCACGCCAGAAGAGCGCGCAGCCGCGCTCAGCGCCGCTGCGCCAGCTACCAACACCGCCCCGACCGAAACTTCCCCCGGAGCTTGAACATGGCCCACGCCAGCGCGTCCACCGTCGCCGTCTACCCCGGCACTTTTGACCCCATCACCCTGGGTCACCTTGATTTGATCCAGCGCGCCGCTGGCCTGTTTGGCACGGTGATCGTGGCGGTGGCGGCAGCGCACCACAAGAAAACCCTGTTCAGCCTGGAAGAGCGCCTGGCCACGGTCAGCGAAGTGGTGCAGCCCTGGGCGCACGTCAAAGTGCTGCCGTTTACCGGCCTGGTGACCGAATTTGCCCGCAGCCAGGGCGCCTGCGCGATGGTGCGTGGTCTGCGCTCGGTGACCGATTTTGATTTTGAAGCCCAACTCGCCGGCATGAACCGCGCGTTGGCGCCCGCCATCGAGTCGGTGTTCTTGACGGCCGACGCCCGTTACGCCCCCATTTCCAGCACCTTGGTGCGCGAAATTGCCACCTTGCAGGGTGACGTGGCCCAGTTTGTGCCGCCGTCGGTGCTGGCACGCCTGCACGCCAAATTGCGGCCAGCGGCCTGAGGTTTTCGCCATGGCGCTGCTGATTACCGACGAGTGCATCAACTGCGACGTCTGCGAGCCCGAATGCCCGAACGATGCCATTTACATGGGCATCGAGATCTATGAGATTGACCCACACAAGTGCACCGAGTGCGTAGGCCACTTTGACGAGCCCCAATGCGTGCAAGTCTGTCCGGTGGCCTGTATTCCTATCAACCCGGCCTTTGTTGAAGACCGCGAAACCCTGTGGCAAAAATACCGCCGCCTGCAAGCGGGCGCTGCCGTAACGCCTGTTACGGTGACTGATCCGGTGCCGCTGCCACCTGCCGCGGCAGCGTAAATTGACCAACCGCCGCGTTTGCTGCGGTTTGCTGACGACGCGGCGCTCAGGGTTTGGGCTTGGCCGGTGTGGGCACCTTGACGGTAAAGCCGTCCGGCTTCTTGGGCTTGGTAAGTGTGGGCTTGCTCACTTTGTCTTCAGTCGCCCCAGCCGCTTTCTTGTGTTTCCCGCCCTTTTTAGCCTTCTCTGCGGCTGCGTCCGCCTGGGGTTTGGGCGCCGCTTTGGCGGTCTGCGCGGCGGCCTGGGTTTGCGCCTGCAGGCGGCGTTCTGCGGCCGCCTCATCGGCGCGGCGTGCTTTTTCCAGTTGCGCGGCCAGGTTGGCAGCGCGGGTCGTGGCCTCGTCGGTTTGGGCTTTTTGCGCCGGGGTGCGCGGGTCTGCGGTGGGCACCGCTACCGCTTGGGCGCATGGCGTGTCGCTGTAATTGGTGCCGCAGCGGTAAATGGTTTGGGCCGGCGCGGCGCCCATTGCGCAGGCGCCAGTAACAAAAATAGCACAGGCCCACTGCCTGAAATGCAATGCTTTCATGGTTTCCTCCCTGATGAATACGGACGCGGTGGCTCTGTGGCCGCTCGCGTCTACGGCGCCATGGGCGGCGCAGTCGGTTCCTTTGCGGGGTCCGGCAGCGCTTCTGGCTTGGGTAGTTTAGGCCGTGGCGGCTTGCTGGTGTGGATCAGCAGCATGGCTTTGTTCATGTCGCCCGCCAGCAACGCGGGCAGGGCGGTCAACGCCCGGTCAATGCACTGGTCGATGGCGATGCGGTGGTCAAGCGTTGGTTTTTTCAGCACCCAATGAACCACTTCTGATTTGACGCCGGGGTGGCCCACGCCCAGGCGCAGGCGCCAGTAGTCGCCGGTACCGAGTTGGGCATGGATGTCGCGCAATCCGTTGTGGCCGGCGTGGCTGCCGCCAAATTTGAGCTTGGCCTCGCCGGGGGGAAGGTCCAGCTCGTCATGGACGACCAAAATCTCGTCCGGGTTGATCTTGAAAAAGCGTGCCAGGGCGGAGACCGATTTGCCCGACAGGTTCATGAAGGTCTGGGGTTCGAGCAACCACACTGTTTGGCCCGCAAACGTGGTGCGCGCTACCAGGCCGTGGTAGCTGCGGTCCATCAGCAGCGTGGTTTTTAGCGCGCGCGCAGCGCCATCGACAAACCAGAAGCCCGCGTTGTGGCGGGTGGCGTCATAGTCGGGGCCGGGATTGCCCAGGCCAACGAGGAGCTTGATCATGGCGTGCGGAAAATGGTGAATGGCGGAGTGAAAAGTAAAGCGGACCGATTAAGCGCATGGTAGACCCAAAGCGCAGGCCCCAAAGTAAAACGGCCCACCGAGGTGGGCCGTGTGCAATCAGCAGCGCAGGGCTTACTTCTTGCCCTTGCCTTTGACGGGCGCAGCAACAGGTGCCTCGACCACTTCGGCCACAGGTGCTACCACCGACACGATGACCGGGTTTTCGCGGCCACGGATCACGGCAGTCACGCCATGGGGCAAAGTCAGGTCCTTGGCGTGCAAGGAAGTGCCTTTTTTCAGTTCGCTCAGGTCCACCGCGATGAACTCGGGCAGATTGGCGGGCAAGCAAGCCACTTCCAGGTCGGTGACGACGTGGGTGATCAGGCAAGCGTCAACCTTGAACGCTGGAGAATTCTCTTCACCGCTGAAGTGCAATGGCACTTTCATGTGCAGCGTGGTGTTGGCGTCCACGCGCTGGAAGTCGATGTGCAAAATCAATTGCTTGAAGGGGTGCATTTGCACGTTGCGCAGCAAGACTTTGCTTTCCACGCCATTCAATTCCATGTCCAAGATGGACGCATGGAAAGCTTCTTTCTTGATGGCGTGCCACAAAGCATTGTGGTCCAGCTCAATGGCCAAAGGCTCGGCAGTGCCACCGTAGACGATGCCAGGTGTGCGACCGGTGATGCGGAGACGGCGGCTCGCACCCGTACCCTGCGCAGCGCGCTCAAAAGCGACAAATTTCATAACTTACTCCTGAAAGAGTCCACCGCGACCAGTGTGACTCCGTTTTAACAAAGGCAACGTCAGCCAACACGGCCGCGCGTCACCCACTTTTTGCCCGGATCAGAACAAATTGTCTTGGTCCGAGAACAAACTCATCACCGACTCGCCCTTGGCGATGCGCAAAATCGTCTCAGCGATCAGCGGCGCCACGGTGAGTTGGCGGATTTTTTTGCACTGGGCGGCAGCTGCACTCAGGGGAATGGTGTTGGTCACCACCACTTCGTCGAGCGCGTCGCCTTGCGAAATGCGCTCAATGGCCGGGCCCGAGAAAATCGGGTGCGTGCAATAGGCATAAACCTTTTTGGCGCCGCGCATCTTCAGCACTTCGGCGGCCTTGACCAGGGTGCCGGCGGTGTCAATCATGTCGTCCATGATCACGCAGTTGCGGCCTTCGATCTCGCCGATCACGTGCATCACTTCGCTCACATTGGCACGGGGACGGCGTTTGTCGATGATGGCCAGGTCGCAATTGAGCTGCTTGGCCAGCGCACGGGCGCGCACCACGCCGCCCACATCGGGCGAGACCACGATCAGGTCGTCGTAGTTCTTCTGGCGCAAATCACCCAGCAACACGGGTGAGGCGTAAATGTTGTCTACGGGAATGTCAAAAAAGCCCTGGATTTGGTCAGCGTGCAAGTCCATGGTCAACACGCGCGAGACGCCGGCGGCTTGCAGCATATTGGCCACCACCTTGGCGGTGATGGGCACGCGGGTGGAGCGCGGGCGGCGGTCCTGGCGGGCGTAACCAAAATACGGGATCACGGCGCTGATGCGTTCGGCCGAAGCGCGCTTGAGCGCGTCCACCATGATCAGCAGTTCCATCAGGTTTTCGTTGGTGGGGGCGCAGGTGCTTTGCACCACAAAGACGTCGCGGGCGCGCACGTTTTGGTTGATTTCGACGGTAACTTCACCATCCGAAAAACGCCCCACAGTGGCCGCGCCCAGGCTGATCCCCAGGTCCCGCGCAATGTCCGCCGCCATGCCTGGGTTGGCATTGCCGGTGAAAACCATGAAATCGGGGTGGTAGGGTTCCTGCATGGTGCGGTCCAGAGAGGTTTATGGTCTTAGCTTGCACCCGGTGGGCGGCGATTGCCGGACCGACCAGGCCGTTCACAATATTTGGCAGGGGAAGAAGGATTCGAACCTTCGCATGCTGGAATCAAAATCCAGTGCCTTAACCAACTTGGCGATTCCCCTACACAGGAGGGCAGCGAAGCGCTACCCACCGATAAACCTTGTCACTACCAACCCACAAGAGGGTGGCTTTCCAAACTGCTGCACGTTTTAAGCAGCAGGCCTTCGGGCGCATGCTGCGTATCTATCTCGTGCGTTAGCAAGGCAAACACCGCACTTCCTGAGCCTGTCATTCTTGCCTTTAAGCCCTTGCTGGCCAGCCATTCAAGGGCTTGACAAATACCAGGACAGAGCTTTTCGGCTACAGGCTGCAAGTCGTTATGGCCAAAGCCATATGGGTTCGCAGCGAAGCCTGAAATTATAGCAAGGTCTGTATTGCGTTTTAGGTCGGCGTCAGAAAATATCCTGCTGGTGTCGAGCCCGGCCTGCGGTTTGGCGATCAAAAAGCGTGCGGGCGGAATATGTATCGGGGTGATTTGTTCGCCTATGCCCTCGATCCAGGCGTTCTCGCCGCCCAAAAAAAAGGGCACATCGGCGCCCAGTGCCAGCCCGATGCGCGCCAGCGTCGCCTGCGGCAGGCGCAAATTCCACAGCCGATTGAGCGCCAGCAAGGTAGATGCGGCGTCGGACGAGCCCCCGCCCATGCCGGCTTGCGCCGGCACTGACTTGGCTACGCCGATGTGTGCGCCCAGGGTGCAGCCGGTGGCTTGTTGCAGTGCGCGCGCGGCCCGCAGCACCAGGTCGTCGGCGGGCAGGGCCCAGGTCAGGTCTTCGCGGCTGAGCGCGCCGTCGTGGCGCACCTCAAAGTGCAACTGGTCGCACCAGTCAACCAGCATGAATACCGATTGCAGCAGGTGGTAGCCGTCTGCACGCTGGCCGGTGATGTGCAAAAAAAGATTGAGCTTGGCCGGAGCCGCGATGTCATAGAGAGCCTGCATGGCCGGCATTATCCGGGGTCGAGGATGATTTTGATTTCGGCCGCAGCGTCTGGCGCCAGACGCCAGGCACGGATGCGTCCTGCGGGCTGGTCTTGCAAGTCGACCGCCCAACCCGCAGGCGCGCGCGCGTCACCGTGCAGCCAGGCAAACAGTGCGGCCATTGGCAGCGGCGTGCCCACACTGTGCGCGACCATGGCGTCCACCGAGGTGAATTGCAGCGATTCATACGGGGTTTGCAGACTGGCCGTGTCGGCGTTCCAGTGCAGGGTGGCCAGGCTGGTGCCCAGCAGGCTGGTCAGTGCCAAGGACCCTTGGGTGGCCGAGCCTTGCAGTGCAAAGTTGGCCGAAAAGGCCTGGGGCGGCTCGCTGGCTACCT
The DNA here is from genome assembly GCA_947372865.1 of Comamonadaceae bacterium. Classification (GTDB taxonomy): domain Bacteria; phylum Pseudomonadota; class Gammaproteobacteria; order Burkholderiales; family Burkholderiaceae_C; genus Allorhodoferax. The sequence goes on along the minus strand of CANBVJ010000041.1, from coordinate 15,114 downwards.
TGACGGCCAGGCGCCCTTGCCAAAAGTCTTGCGCAGGGTCGCGCGCGTGGTCGTTGCTCAGGTTGGCGCAGCCCGATACCAGCAGCAGCCAGCATGCGGCCCACAACGCCAGGGCAGGCGCCAGGCGGCTGAGGCCAAAGCGGCTCATAGGCGGCCGCGCAAACGCAGGATGGTGGCTTTGAGCGTGTCGTTGTCGTGGTTGATTTGCAAGCCCTGCTGCCAGGCGCTGATGGCCTGTTCACGCTGGTTGAGCGCCCACAGCACCTCACCCAGGTGGGCGGCGATTTCGGCGTCCGGGCGGGCTGCAAAAGCTTTTTGCAGCAGCGCCACCGACGCGTCCAGGTTGCCGCTGCGAAACTCCACCCAGGCCAGGCTGTCGATGATGAAGGGGTCGTCGGGCGCGAACTGCAAGGCCTTTTGCACCAGCGCACGCGCCTCTGGCAGGCGCTGGTTGCGCTCGGCCAGCGAATAACCCAGGGCGTTGTAGGCCGCGTGGTAGTCGGGGGTGGCGGCAATCAGGCCGCGCAAAATGTGCTCCATCTCCTCGGGCCGGCCGAGTTTTTCCGCCGAGATCGCCAGCTCGTAACTCAGCTCGGCGTCGCCCGGAAATTTTTGCAGGGCCTGGGCGAGCAGCGCGTAGGCCGCTGACTCCTGCTGGTTATCGCGCAACAGTTGCAGCTCCAGCGTGATTTTGTTGCGCGCGTCCTCGGTGTCTTTTTCGGGCAATTGGCGCACCAACGCGCGCGCTTGGTCCATGTGGCCCTGTTGCGCGAGCACCATGGCGCGGCGCAGCTGCACTTTGGCAGCGTCTTGCGGGCTGTTAATGCGTTCCAAATAGACCATGGCCTGGGCGGGATTGCGGTTTTTTTGCGCGATTTGCGCCAACAGCAAATAGGCTTGCACCGCGCCGCGCGGGGTCAGTAACGCGTCGGAGTCGTCTTCTGCGCCGTCTTGCGCGGGCAGCAGGGCCAGGTAGCGCTTGAGTGATTGTTCAGCCCCGGCCAGCGCCTGGTTTTGAAATTCGATGGAGCCACGCACCAGCCAGGCCTCGGGGTAATCCGGCTGGGTGCGGCTGAGCACTTCGACCTGGGCCAGCGCCTGCGGGTAGCGCTGCAGCTCAATCAGTTTGCGGATGTAGCCCATGTGGATCTCGGGCACCGGCTTAGCCGCCAGGTAGGGCGCCAGCAGTGCCTGCGCGGTCTCGAAATCAGCATCGAGCAGATTCACGCTGAGCAGCGCCACATCGTCGGACAGCGGGTTCAGGTTCGCACCCTTGCGCGCAGCGGCTAGGGCAGCGTCTTTGGCGCCAGCCAGCAGGCGCAGGTTGCCGACCATGGCCCAGGCCACCGGCCCGGTGTCTGGGCGCGCCAGGTCTTTGGCAAGGGCTTTTTCGAGCAGATCGGCGGCGGCGTGCTTGTCGCTGGCGCGGGTAAAAAAGCGGCTCACAAACACAATGGTGGCGCCGCGCTCGCGCTCATCAGTGCGCGCCAACAAGCGCTGCGTGGGCGCCAGCGCCTCGCCCAGGCGGTTCAGGCCGACCAGCAGTTGCAGCAAATAGCGGTCTGCCTCGGGGGATTCGGGCAGCGCTTGCTGCCAGGCTTTGGCGGCGGTGAGTGCCGCATTGGCGTCGCGCCCGCGCAGGGCGATTTCAATGGCGCGCTGAAACAGTTGCGGCTCGGGCGCCCGACGTGCGGCGCCCAGCATCAGGCCGTAGGCCGAGCCGATATCGTCGTTTTGCAGGCTGAGTTCGCTCAACAGCAGTTGGTAAAACAGCTCGGCCGTAAGCCGGGAACTCGCTGGTGGGGGCGCTTCTGCCGGATCTGCCTCTTGGGCCTGGGCCCATGACGCGAAAACCAGGGCGCAGACGGTGACAAAGTGGGGGATGCGTGGCATGCGACCATAATAATCCACGGCCCTGATTTTCAGCGCCTGCCACCTCAGGCTTTGCCCCGTTCCTACCCTTTGCGCAAGCGCCATGCCTGAATTACCCGAAGTTGAAGTGACCCGCCGCAGTTTTGCCGACCGCATTGCCGGCGCACGCATTGAGGCCGCAGAAATGGGCAAACCCCTGCGCTGGCCGCTGGGCTGTGACGTGGCCACGCTTGCGGGCCAGCGCGTGCTGGGCGTGCGCCGCCGGGGCAAATACCTGCTGCTGGACCTGGAGCGCGGTCTTTTGCTGCTGCACCTGGGCATGTCGGGCAGCGTGAGCTTTAACGCTGAACCAGGCCCGACGGGCAAGCACGACCATTTTTCTTTGTACACCACGCAAGGTGTGCTGCGCCTGAACGACCCGCGCCGCTTTGGCGCGGTGGTGTTTGCCCCCGATGAACAAAGCCCGCAGGCCCAAAAGCTGCTGGGCCGCCTGGGCGTGGAGCCGCTGGGCGACGCCTTTGTGCTGGACGATTTTTGCCAGGCGCTCAAACAACGCAGCGCGGCTATCAAGCAAGTGCTGCTGGCCGGAGAGGCGGTGGTGGGGGTGGGCAATATTTATGCCTCGGAGGCGCTGTTTTTGGCCGGTATCCGGCCCACAACAAGTGCGTCAAAGTTGAGCCGCCCCCGAGTGGCGCGGCTGCACGCTGCCGTGCGCCAGGTGCTGCTGCGGGCGGTGGAAAAAGGCGGCAGCACGCTGCGTGACTTTTCGAATGCTCAGGGCGAGTCGGGCCACTTTCAGTTGGAGGCGGCGGTCTACGGCCGCGCGGGCCAGCCCTGCCGCGTGTGTGGCAGCCCGGTGCGCACCATCCGCCAGGGCCAGCGCTCCACCTTTTTCTGCCCGGTATGCCAAAAGCCATGAACGCGCCACTGCAGCCCGGCGCTCTGGCGGCGCAGGTTGTTGTCTGGCAGGCGGAGCATGGTCGCAACAGCCTGCCCTGGCAAAACACCCAAGACCCCTACCGTGTGTGGCTGTCCGAGATCATGCTGCAGCAAACCCAGGTGGCTACCGTGCGCGGCTATTTCGCCCGCTTTATGGACGCGTTGCCCACGGTGCAAGACTTGGCGCTCGCCTCGCTTGACGAGGTGCTGGGCTTATGGAGCGGCTTGGGCTACTACAGCCGGGCGCGCAATCTGCACCGCTGCGCGCAAGATGTGGTGCGCCTGCATGGCGGCGCGTTTCCGCGCACGGCCGAGCTCTTGGTGACTCTGCCCGGTATTGGCCGCTCTACGGCGGCGGCTATTTCTTCGCTTTGTTTTGGCGAGCGGGTGGCGATTTTGGATGCCAATGTCAAGCGCGTCGTCACCCGGGTGCTGGGTTTTGACGGCGACCTGGCGCTTGCCGCCCAGGAGCGTGCGCTGTGGAATGCCGCCACTGATTTGTTGCCCGCCGCAGAGGTGGCAGCGCAATCCATGGCGCGCTATACCCAGGGCATGATGGACTTGGGCGCCACAGTTTGCCTGCCCAAAAAGCCGCTGTGCCTCTTGTGCCCGCTGCAATCCGCGTGCCGCGCTTGCGCTGCGGGCGACCCGCAGCGCTACCCGGTGCGCACGCGCAAGCTCAAGCGCAGCAGCCAATCCATCTGGCTGCTGTGGGCGCAAACCGCCGGCGGCGCGGTCTGGCTCCAGGCCCGCCCGACGCCTGGCGTGTGGGCAGGTTTGCAGTGCTTTCCGCTGTTCGACAGCGAGGCTGCATTAATGGATGCGGTACCCCTGCAAAGGCGCGCCGCCATGCAGCCCCAAGCCACCTTTGTCCACGTGCTGACCCACAAGGACTTGCACTTGCATCCCTGGCGCCTAACGCTAGAAAATGAGGCCGACTTGGACGCTCTGAGTGGCCAGTGGGTGGCTGCTGCGCAATGGCCCGCCATGGGCTTGCCCGCGCCGATTCGCAAATTGCTGGCCAGCGCCTAGCGCGCGGCGGCTGCGGGGCTAGGGTTTGGCGACGCTTGGCAAGCCGTCAAGCTCGCGGTGGCGTTTGAGCGTGACCCAGTCCGCACCAAAGTGCTGCGCGAGTTGTTCCACCAAATACACCGAGCGGTGCTGTCCGCCGGTGCAGCCAATTGCCACCGTGACGTAGCTGCGGTGGTCGCGCGCCATGGCTGGCAGCCAGTGGCCCACAAAGTCGATGATCTGGTCCCGCATCTGCGTGGCTTCGGGCTGGGCGGCCAAAAACTCTGCCACGGGCGCGTCGCGCCCGGTTTGGGCCTTGAGTGCGCTTTCGTAGTGCGGGTTGGGCAGCATGCGCACATCAAACACATAGTCGGCGTCGGCCGGCACGCCGCGCTTGAATGCAAAAGACTCAAACACCAGCGTGAGCTGCGCTGGCGCCGAGCCGATCAGCGCCTTGACATAGCCCTGCAATTGGGCGGCGCGGATCATGCTCGAATCAATCAAATGCGACTCGGTGCGGATGGCTTCGAGCACGCTGCGTTCCAGCTCAATCGCGTCCACCAGCGCGCGGTGCTGGTCGGTGCGGGCGTGGCCACTGTCCACCTGCGACAGCGGGTGCTTGCGCCGCGTCTCGGAATAGCGGCGCACCAGGGTGTCGGTGCTTGCGTCCAAAAACAAGGCTTTGACCGTCAACCCCAGGGCGCGCAAGCGGGCGAGCTGCTCAGGCACCAGAGGGAGTGAGTTGGCGCTGCGCACGTCCATGGCAATGGCCACGCGCGGCGCGGCGTGCTGCTGCTCCAGCGCCACAAAGTCCATCAGCAACTCGGGCGGCAGGTTGTCCACGCAGTAAAAGCCGGCGTCTTCCAGCGCATGCAGCGCCACCGATTTGCCCGAGCCCGACATGCCGGTAATTAGCACCAGCTCCATGGGCAGCGCGCTCATGCCATGCCCCGCTGCAGCATTTCGCTGGCGTGGGCTGCGGTGGTGGCCGAACGCGCGTCGCCGCCCAGCATGCGGGCGATCTCGGCGGTGCGCGCGTCGCCTTGCACTTCGGCCACGCTGCTTTGCGTGCTGCCGCCTTGCAATTGTTTGGACACCACCCAGTGCTGGTCGGCACAAGCTGCCACCTGGGGCAGGTGGGTTACGGCGAGCACCTGGCGGTCGCGCCCGAGCTGCTGCATCAATTGGCCCACGGTGTGCGCCACGGCGCCGCCCACCCCGGCGTCCACCTCGTCAAATATCAGGGTCTGCGCCGTACCGAGCTGGCTGGTGGTCACCGCAATGGCCAGCGCCATGCGCGACAGTTCACCGCCCGAGGCCACTTTGGCCACCGGGCGCGGCGTGCTGCCGGCGTGTCCCGCCACCAAAAACACCACGTCTTCGAGCCCGCTTTGCTGCGGCTGCGCCAGGGCGTCGAGCTGCACCACAAACTGGCCGCCCTGCATGCCCAGGCCTTGCATGGCGTCGGTGATGGCTTTTGCCAGCAGCGGCGCGGCGCGCGCGCGCGCCTTGGACACCGCTTTGGCTTCCAGCAAAAACGCGGCTTGCGCGGCATCGGCGTCGCGCTGCAGGCCTTCCAGGTCGGCGGCGGCGTCAAGCTGCGCCAGTTCGGTTTTCCAGTCGGCCAGGGCGCTGGCCAACTCGGTTGGGGTGCGCTTGTAGCGCCGGGCAAGAGACACCCACAGCGCCAACCTGGCATCAAGCTCAGCGAGCTGCTGCGGGTCGGGTTCGCTGTGGCGCTGGTAGGCGCGCAAGGTATGGGCCACGTCTTCAATTTGTGCAATGGCCGAGGCCAGCACATCGGCCGGGCTTTGGAATTCAGGGTCCAAGTGCAACTGGTTTTGCAGTTGCTGCAGCGCGGCGTGCAGCAGTTGCAGCGCGTTGTCGTCGGCGTAGGCCAGTTGCTCTAGGGCGGACTGCGCTGCGTCCAGCAGGGTTTGCCCGTGCGCTAAGCGGCTGTGGCTGGCGTTCAGGCTGTCCCATTCGTCGGCGCCGGGCTTGAGTTTGTCGACCTCGCCAATCTGCCATGCCAGTCGTTCGCGGTCGCGTTGCAAGGCGTCCTGCGCCTGCAGTGCTGCGGCCAGCGCGCTTTGGGCTTGGCGCCAGCGCTGCCACAGGCCGCCCAAAGCGGCGGTGGGCACGCGGCCATAGCCGTCGAGCAAACCGCGTACCGCGTCGCTGCGCGTGAGGCTTTGCCAGGCGTGTTGGCCGTGGATGTCGAGCAGGTGTTCGCCGATGTGGCGCAGTTGTTGGGCGGTGGCCGGGCTGCCATTGACCCAGGCGCGGCTTTTGCCGCCCAAGTCCACACTGCGGCGCAGTAGCAAGCTGTCGCTGGAGTCAAAACCGGCCTCGGCCAAATAAGCGGCCAGGCCCTCGGGGCGGTCAAATTCTGCGCTGACTTCGGTGCGTGGCGCGCCTTCGCGGATCAGGCCCACGTCGGCGCGCGCGCCGGTAACCAATTGCAAGGCGTCTATCAAAATGGATTTGCCCGCGCCAGTCTCGCCCGTGAGCACGGTAAAGCCGTCGGCTAACTCCAATTCCAGCGCGGCGACGATGACAAAGTCGCGCAGCACGATGCGTTTGAGGCCCACGGTTTACGCCACTCCCTCGTTCCAGTGCAGCTTCTGGCGCAAGGTATCAAAGTAGGTCCAGCCCTTGGGGTGCAAAAAGCGCACCTGGTGCTCGGAGCGGCGCACCACGATGCGGTCGCCGTGCATCAGCGTGGCCAGCGACTGCATGTCAAAGCTGGCGCTGGCGTCGCGGCCCGAGACGATTTCAATCGCAATTTCGCAGGCGTGCGACAGCACCAGTGGTCGGTTGGACAAGGTGTGTGGCGCAATAGGCACCAGCACCCAGCCCGGCGTGGACGGGTGCATCAGCGGCCCGCCGGCCGACAGCGCGTAGGCGGTCGAGCCCGTGGGCGTGGCCACAATCAGGCCGTCGGCGCGCTGGCTGGCCACAAAGTGGCCGTCCACTTCAATGCGCAACTCCACCATCCCGGACGTGGCGCCCCGGTTGACCACCACGTCGTTCATGGCCAGCGCCGAGAACACGCAGCGCCCGTCACGCACCACTTCGGCGTGCATCAGGCTGCGGTCGTCCACCTCGTACTGGCCGGTCAGCATGGGCGCCAGGGTGGCGGCGTAGTGGTCCAGCGGAATGTCGGTGATAAAGCCCAGGCGCCCCTGGTTGATGCCAATGAGTGGCATCTTGAACTCGGCCAACTGGCGGCCAATGCCCAGCATGGTGCCGTCGCCCCCGACCACCAGGCACAGGTCGCACTTGCGCCCGATGGCGGGCACGTCCAGCGAGGCGTAGTTGCTCAGGCCCAGGTTGGCGGCCGTGTCGGCCTCCATGGCCACGTCGCAGCCCTGGTCCATCAGAAAGTGGGCAATCGCGTCCAGCGCCGCGCGCGAAGCCGCCACCGCCGCCGCTGAATAGCTGGTTTGGTATTTGCCAATCAAGGCAACGTGGTGAAACTTGGATTTCGGGCGGGGGAGCATGGGGCAAATTACATCACTAAAATGTGCCGATGCTCGATGATCGCTCCAAGTTGTTGCTCAAGGCGCTGGTGGAACGCTACATTGCCGACGGCCAGCCGGTGGGAAGCCGCACGCTGTCCAAGGCCTCGGGCCTGGAGCTCTCGCCCGCCACCATCCGCAACGTCATGTCGGATCTCGAAGAGCTGGGCCTCATCGTCAGCCCCCACACCTCGGCCGGGCGCGTTCCCACGGCGCGTGGTTACCGCTTGTTTGTTGACACCATGCTCACGGTGCAGCCGCAGCAGTTTGGCAGCCACATCCTGGCGCCCGACCAGCCGCAAAAAGTCATTTCCAACGCTGCCAACCTGCTCTCCAGCCTGTCGCAGTTTGTGGGTGTGGTGATTGCGCCGCGCCGCACCTCGGCCTTTCGGCATATGGAGTTTTTGCGCCTGTCGGAGCGCCGCGTGCTGGTCATCATCGTCTCGCCCGACGGCGACGTGCAAAACCGGGTGATCTACACCGAGGTGGACCATTCCCAATCACAGCTCATTGAGGCGGCCAATTTTCTGAACAGCCACTACGTTGGTCTGGACATTGAACAGGTGCGCGAGCGCCTGCACGGCGAGGTGGAAAGCCTGCGGTCTGAGATCGCCAGCCTGATGGCCGCCGCAGTGACCATGAACTCCGAAGCCGCAGCCGAAGCGCAGGACGAGGTGGTGATTTCAGGCGAGCGCAACCTGCTCAAACTGAGCGATTTTTCCAGCGACATGGGTAATTTGCGCCGCGCCTTTGAGCTGTTTGAACAAAAAGCGCAAATCATGCGCCTGCTCGACATTGCCGGTCAGGCCGAAGGCGTGCGCATCTTTATTGGCGGCGAGAGCCAGGTCGTGCCCTTTGAAGAACTGTCTATCGTCAGCGCCCCCTACGAGGTGGACGGCAAACTCGTAGGCACCCTGGGCGTGATTGGTCCCACGCGCATGGCCTACGACCGCATGATCCAGATCGTGGACATCACGTCCAAGCTGGTCAGCAATGCGCTGAGCCACCACAAATAAGCCCGCACAAATAAGCTTCGGCGCGGCCTCGCTGCGCAATTACGTATACTCCGCATATCCGAGGAGCGTTGCAGTTCATACCGTTTGAACGAGGCTCGGACCGCGTGGCGTGGCATCAGCCCCCGTTACCGCACCAACTGCGCTCACCCACGTGTCTGTGGGCTGAGCCTCATTCCCTTGAAGTTTCCGCCCCGACGCGTGGTGGTTATTCAAATTTATTTTTATCTTTGGAGTGAACTATGAACGCCGTTTTGAAACCGATCAAGAACCAGGACTATGTGGTTGCAGATTTGGGCCTGGCGCCCTGGGGCCGCAAGGAACTCAATATTGCCCAAACCGAAATGCCCGGTTTGATGGCCATTCGCGAAGAATTCGCCAAGGCGCAGCCGCTTAAGGGCGCGCGCATCACCGGTTCGCTGCACATGACGATCCAGACCGGCGTGCTGGTCGAAACCCTGCAAGCCCTGGGCGCCGAAGTGCGCTGGGCTTCGTGCAACATCTTTTCGACCCAAGACCACGCCGCAGCCGCTCTGGTGGCCGCTGGTACACCGGTATTCGCCTACAAGGGCGAGACCCTGGACGACTACTGGGATTACACCCACCGCATTTTTGAATTTGGCGGACGCAAGGGTTCGGCCGCTGAAGGCCCCAATATGATTTTGGACGACGGCGGCGACGCCACGCTCCTGATGCATCTGGGCGCCAAGGCTGAGAAAGACATCAAAGTGCTGGCCAAGCCCGGCAGCGAAGAAGAGGTTTGCCTGTTCAATGCCATCAAGGCCCAGCTCAAGCTCGACCCCACCTGGTACAGCCGCCGCCTGAAACACATCATCGGCGTGACCGAAGAAACCACCACCGGCGTGCTGCGGCTCAATGAAATGGCCGCGCGCGGTGAACTGGCGTTTCGCGCCATCAACGTCAACGACTCGGTTACCAAGAGCAAGTTTGACAACCTGTACGGCTGCCGCGAATCGTTGGTAGACGCCATCAAGCGCGCCACCGACGTGATGATCGCTGGCAAAGTGGCGTTGGTTGCCGGTTACGGCGACGTGGGCAAGGGCTCTGCCCAGGCGCTGCGTGCGCTTTCCGCCCAGGTCTGGGTGACCGAAGTGGACCCCATCAACGCCCTGCAAGCGGCTATGGAAGGCTACAAAGTCGTCACCATGGAATACGCCGCCGACAAGGCTGACATTTTTGTCTCGGCCACCGGCAACAAAAACGTCATCACCTACAAGCACATGGCGGCCATGAAGGACCAGGCCATCGTCTGCAACATCGGCCACTTTGACAACGAGATCGACGTGGCGTCCTTGTCCAAATGCAAGTGGGAAGAGATCAAGCCCCAGGTGGACCATGTGATTTTCCCAGCCACCAAAGGCAAGGGCGGCACGCCTGAGAAACGCATCATCCTGCTGGCCAAAGGCCGCTTGGTGAACCTGGGTTGTGGCACCGGCCACCCCAGTTTTGTCATGTCGTCGAGTTTTGCCAACCAGACGATTGCGCAAATCGAGCTGTTCACCAAACCCAAAGAGTACAAAGCCGGCCACGTCTACGTGTTGCCCAAGCACTTGGACGAAAAAGTGGCGCGTCTGCACCTGAAGAAAGTCGGCGCTATGCTGACCGAACTCACGGACGAGCAAGCTTCCTACATCGGCGTGAGCAAAGCCGGTCCCTACAAAGCGAATACCTACCGGTATTGATGTCCCACTGAATGCGCATTGACCAACTGCTGGTTCAAATCCAGCTTGCCAGCACCCGTTCCCAGGCTCAGCGCCTGATTGCCGACGGCGTGGAATGGCAGCAAGGCGACACCTGGAAACGGGTGTCCAAAAACGGTGACGACGTACCCGAGGACGCTTCAGTGCGGCTGCTCAATGACGCCGAGGCGCGCTACGTGTCCCGCGGCGGCTTGAAGCTTGAAGCCGCGCTTAAACACCTCGGCCTGGACGTGACCGGTTTTGCATGCTTGGATGTGGGCCAGTCCACGGGCGGTTTTACCGACTGCCTGTTGCAGCACGGCGCCGTGTCGGTGGTGGGTGTGGATGTGGGCAGCGCCCAATTGCATCCGCAACTGCGCACCGACCCGCGCGTGCTGTGTGTGGAAAAAGTCAATGCGCGTGCCCTTGTAGCCGACGACCTGGTCGCGGCCTACGAGGACAGTGTGGGTGCAGATGGTATGTTTGACGACGATGACGCTTTGGATGGCGACGCAGCGGACGGGGGCGATGCAGACGCGCTTGATGCCGCCGCCGCGCACCCGAAAGGATTTGTGCCAGCGTTCGACTTGGTGGTGGCGGACTTGTCCTTCATCTCCCAGACGCTGGTTTTGCCCGCTGTTGTGCCCTTGCTCAAGGCGGGTGGTACTTTGCTGACCCTGGTCAAGCCGCAGTTTGAACTGCAGCCGGGGCAGGTAGGCAAAGGTGGCATCGTCAAGGACGCATCCCTGTATTTGTTGGTGGAGCAGCGCTTGCGTGACGCATGCGCTGACCTGGGCCTCACGGTCACCGCGTGGTTCGACTCGTCCATAGCTGGGGGCGATGGCAACCGCGAATTCTTTATTTGCGCCCATAAACCGGGCGAAACCGCTCTTTCCGAATGAGAACGCCATGTTTTCTACCCCCCGAATTCCAGTCAGTCTGGAATTCTTCCCTCCCAAGACGCCGGAAGGGGCTGACAAGCTGCGCCTAGTGCGCCAGCAGCTCTACCCCCTGCAACCGACTTTTTGCTCCGTCACCTTTGGTGCCGGTGGCTCCACACAGGAAGGCACCTTCAAGACGGTGGGCGAAATTTTGGCTGAGGGCTTGAGCGCCGCCTCGCATTTCACCTGCATCAACGCCACACGCGAAACCGTGCGTGCGCAGCTCGCCACCCTCAAAGCCATGGGCGTCAAGCGCCTGGTGGCCTTGCGCGGCGATTTGCCTGAGGGTTACTACGGCGGCGATTTTTCGTACGCCTCGGACCTGGTGGCCTTTATCCGCGCCGAGACGGGCGACGACTTCCACATCTCAGTGGCCTGCTACCCGGAAACCCATCCGCAAGCGCATTCGCCCCAGGCCGACATCCACGCCCTGGTGGCCAAGGCGCGGGCCGGGGCCGATGTGGCGATCACGCAGTATTTCTACAACGCCGATGCCTACTTTCGCCTGCTCGAAGACATGGACGCCACCGGTCTGAACCTGCCCGTGGTGCCCGGAATCTTGCCGATCACCAACGCGGCGCAGTTGCTGCATTTCTCAGATGTATGCGGCGCCGAAATTCCGCGCTGGATTCGGCTGCGCCTGCAAAGCTACGGCGACGATCTGGAGTCCATCAAAGCCTTTGGCCTGGATGTGGTCACGGGGCTGTGCCAGCAATTGCGCGCGGGCGGCGCGCCGTCGCTGCATTTCTACACCCTCAACCAGAGCGGCCCCACGCTGGCGATTTGCGAGCAATTGGGCTTGGCGCCGCACGGCCAGGCACCGTTAACACAGGCGGCTTGACGGGCAGATGTTGCGTTGGGACCATTCGGCCACAGCGCGGTTGGCGTCGCGCCGTTGAGTTTTTGTGGCCCGGTGGCGATAAAAGCCGGGCGAAACCTGGTGGTGCGGGTGCGGGCCTGAGCGATCGGGTCCGCTTAGCCTGGTTTATTTTGCCAACAACATTTGCGCGCGCGCTTCGCCTCCTGGCGCCTCCTTTGTGTGCAGGTTGACGTAATACTTGCCGTCCAACAGTTGCTGCGCTTGCTCGGTGCTCAAAACCGCTTTGCCGCTGATGGGGCTGTCCAAAGCCCCTTTGAATCCGACCACCACACCGGCGTTGCTGCCCACGCCAGCCGGGCCATGGATATGGCCCATGGTTGGCGCCGCAGACAGGCCGGAGTAGCTCACGGTCCAAGTCAGCTCATTGGTGCTGGTGTCCAAACTGGCTTTGGCCAGGCCTTTGGCGCCAGAGGCCGTGGGCGGCACCTCGTGGGCGCCGCTGAGGTCGCCGCTGAGTTCAACCGTGGCCGCGCTTGCGCAGGCTGCACCTAAGCCAATGAGCGCAGCAACAAGCGCATGTTTTGCAAAATATTTCATGGTGGAATCCTTAAAGGTTTGAGGAACGCAAGCCAGTCTAGGGGCTTGGCGCGCAAACCGCAATGGTTTACGTCAATTTCCTGCATCCTTCGTTCCCCCCTCCTCTCGCCAGCACGCTGGCGTCGGGTTCAGCCGCCGGATTCGAGCGAGTGCGTGGCATGCTGGTCTTGCCCGAGGATGGTGGCAAGCTGCGGCAGCGCGTCTTTGAGCGCTGCTTTCAGGGTGTAAGGCGGGTTGATCAAAAACACGCCGCTGGCCGGCAGGCCGGGGCGAATCGTTTCGCCCTCGTCGTCATGCAGCAGCTTGCTGGATTTGACAGTGAGCGTGGCTTCCAGCCAGCTTTTGCCTGCGCGCACCGCCAGGGTTTTGAGCTTGCGCGGCAGGTCGTGCGCCTCGGGGCGCGGAATCAAGGGGTACCACACCGCGTAGGTGCCGGTGGCAAAGCGCACCAGCGCGTCGGCCACCATGGCTTGCACGCGGGCGTAGTCGTGCTTGATTTCGTAGCTCGGGTCGCAAAACAAAAGTGCGCGGCGCGAGGGCGGGGGCAAAAACTTCTTCACGCCTTCAAAGCCGTCCTCTATCGCAATCGCCACCTGGCGTCCGGCCTCCAACTGGGCGATGTTGGCCGAGAGCGTTTTGGCGTCCGTGGGGTGTAACTCAAACAGCTTGAGCTTGTCGCGCCCGCGCAGGTGCTGCTGAATGATGAAGGGCGAGCCCGGATACACCTTCCACTGTCCGCCCGAGTTAAAGCTGGCCACCAGGTCAATGTAATCCTGGACCGCCGGGGCCAGCGGCGTGTCCGGCTTGGCGGCGATCAGCTTCAAAAAGCCTTGCGCGGCCTCGGCGCTGGTTTGGGCGTAATCGCCATCGAGCCGGTACAGGCCGGCGCCGGCGTGGGTGTCAAACACGGTAAAAGGCGTCTCTTTTTGCGCCATGTGCTTGAGCACGGCGAGCAAGACGGTGTGTTTGAGTACGTCGGCATGGTTGCCAGCGTGAAATGCGTGTCGGTAACTGAACATAGCCTGTGATGGTAACCGGCGCGACGCTTGCGCCCCGAAGCAGGCGCTAAGCTGTTCGTCAAACGCAAACCACCGTCCGCAATTTTTTGGGAGAAAACCGATGACCCAACAATCTAACCCCGTACCCTTAAACGCCTTGGACAGCGATCCCCGCACCATGGGCTGGATGGACGGCGCGCCACCACCACCGGTCAAGCGCGTGCGTTTTGCCGACGGCAGCATGATGGCTTTTCCGCAAAATCGCTGGGCCAATAGCCATTACCGCGAATTGGTGCCAACCAAGGTGATCGCGCGCGGCCAGGGTCCGGTTCATCCCTTGCCCCGCGCCGAACGCCAGGATTTGGACGCCGTGCGCTTTTTCCCCATCGGCGTGGCGCAAGAGATGACTTGGAGCCAGTCCTTGCTGGCCAATTACACCGACGGCATCGTGGTGCTGCACCGCGGCCAGATTGTCTATGAGCGCTATGCGGGCGCCTTGGACGCGGACACGCCGCACATTGCGTTTTCGGTCACCAAGTCCTTTATCGGCACCATCGCTGAATGCCTGGTCCATGAAGGTGCGCTCGATGATGCGGCCACGGTCGCGCATTACGTGCCTGAACTTGCGGGCAGTGCCTTCGGCGACGCCACGGTGCGCGAGGTGATGGACATGACCACCGGCTTGCAATACAGCGAGGTCTACACCGACCCCCAGGCCGAAATCTGGAGCCACGCCCGCGCTGGGGGCCTGATTCCCCGCCCGTCCGGCTACCATGGGCCGGACAGTTTTTACGAGTTTTTGCAAACCGTCGCCAAGCAAGGCGCCCACGGCGTGAACTTCTCGTACAAGACGGTCAACACTGACGCTCTGGGCTGGATCATCCGCCGCGTCACGGGCCTATCCTTGGCGCAAAACCTCTCAAACCGAATCTGGTCCCGCCTGGGCGCCGAACACGATGCCTACATCACGGTGGACACTGCAGGCACCGAATTTGCCGGTGGCGGCCTCAACACCACCCTGCGCGACCTGGTGCGCTTTGGCGAAATGATGCGCAACGGTGGACGCGCTATGGGCCAGCAAGTCGTGCCCCATGCTGTGGTGTCGGATATCTGCCGCGGCGCCGATCCGGCCAAATTCGTCGCGGCGGGCTACCACACGCTGCCCGGTTGGAGCTACCGCAGCATGTGGTGGATCTCGCACAACCCGCACGGCGCTTACATGGCGCGCGGCATCCATGGCCAGGCGATTTATATCGACCCGGCGGCCGAAATGGTGATCGCACGTTACGGTTCACACCATATTGCGGGCAACCTTGGCATCGACCCGCATTCGCTGCCGGCTTATCACGCTATGGCGCTGCATTTGATGGAATCGGCCTAAAACCCTGGTCTGGCCGGTTGGGCATCGCGGTATTCAAGGCGGGGGGCCGGCTGTAAATTAGGTCAAAAAACGCGTTTCCCTTATACTGGCAGGCTTCGCAGCGCTTTAGTGGCTCCGCGGCGAAGTTTTACACCCCACCTAAGAGGCTCCCGCTAGTGGAGCGCCGACCGTGGAAAAGAGCCCTGCAAACCCCTTCATAGAAGAGAAAACTCATGTCAACTTTCAGCGCAAAACCCGCTGAGGTCGTGCACGAGTGGTTTGTGGTTGACGCGACCGATAAGGTCCTCGGACGAGTAGCCAGCGAAGTTGCTCTCCGTTTGC
>CANBVJ010000040.1 GCA_947372865.1 Comamonadaceae bacterium | reverse complement strand
ATCTGCACCACGTAAATGCCTTCGGCCTCGGCCTTGGCGATCAGCTTGGCGTAGGTTTGTACATCGGGGTTGTGGATCACGATGACGGCGGGCTTCTCGGCGATCAGCGCCGTGAAGGCCTGCGCGCCGGCGTTGGTGTTCCAGTTGGGATCACGCACTACCACTTTCATGCCCGAGGCTTCGAGTTCCTTTTTCAGGCCCTGGTGCCAGCCGATGGCCAGGTCAAAGCCATAGGCCACGGGAATGAAGGCCACGGTTTTGCCAGCGAGCGCCTTTTTGTAGCCCTCACGAAACGGCTCGTCCAGGCCCTTGCTTTGGGCAAAGGCCGGCAGCGCGATGGCGGCGCCCAGGGTTAGGCCGGCGATAGCCTTGACCCAATTTTTAACCACGTGTTTTGCTTGTTGCATTGTTGTCTCCTAGGTTGAAAAAGTGAATTGCACGCTGGATGAGCCGGGTGCGCGGCATGCTCAGATGTCCCCTTGTTGCGCGGTTTCTTCATTGCGCGGGTTGAGGGCCGAATCGATCAAAATCGCGCCCAACAACACCAAACCCTTGATGATGTTTTGCACCGAATACGAGATGTCCATGATGGTCATGCCATTGAGCATGGTGCCAATGAGCAGCGTGCCGATGATCACGTTGACCACCCCGCCGCGCCCGCCCGACAGACCAATACCACCCAGCACCACCACCAGCACCACGTCATAAACCATGGTGGAGTTGTAGATGCGCGTGGGCATGCTGTTGACCGAGGCCGCCATCACCAGGCCAGCAAACAGGCCAATGAGCGCCGCGAGCAAATACTCCAGCAAGATAATGGGGCGCGTAGGCAAACCGGTGGCGCGCGCGGTAAACGGGTTGTCGCCAATGGCGTAAATAAAGGCGCCCGCACGCAGGCGGCGTAGCAGCAGCGCCATCAGCGCGCAGGCCAGGCCGAACATCACCACCGGCATGGGAATGCCGCCCAGGCTGCCGCGCCCAATCCAGACCATCGCGTCCAGTGCCTGCGGCCACTGCACCACCTCCAACTGAAAAATCGCCGCCTGTCCCAGCCCGGCCAAAAACAGGCCCGAGGCCAGGGTGGTGAACAGCGACGGCACTTCGGCATAGGCCACCAGCCAGCCATTGACCAGGCCAAACAGCAAAGACAAGACCAAGGCCTGCAAGGCGGCCACTTCAATCGACTGGCCGTTGCTGACCGACTGCAGCAAAAAGCCCGAGGGCACGGCCAGCGCGGCAATCATGGAAATATCAATGCCCCGCCCAATCACCACCACCGCCATGCCCAGGCCCAAAATGCCCAGAATGGCCACGTTTTGCAGCAATGTGAGCAGGTTGTCCACCTGCGCAAAACCGGGAAGCAGCAGCAAAAAGCCGCCAAACATCACCAGGAACAGGATGAAAACAATGGTTTGTTGGGTGGCGCGCAGTTTAGGCATGGGGTTCTCGTTCAGATCAGGGCAGCGTGCAGGGTTTGGCGCAGTTCGCGCTTGATGATCTTGCCGTTGATGTTGCGCGGCAAGGGCTCGGTGTCGATGGTCCAGGTTTCGGGCACGGCGTAGTCGGCCATGCGCTGGCTGCAAAAGGCCTGCAGGGCCTGGGCCGTGCTGTGTTCGCTGATTTCGCGTACTGACACAAAGGCGTGCACCCGCTCGCCCAGCACCGCGCAGGGCACGCCCACCAGCGCCACTTCCAGCACACCTTGGTGTTCGCTCAGCACGTTTTCCACCTGCGCGCAGTACACCTTGTAGCCGCCGCGGTTGATCACGTCTTTTTTGCGGTCGAGCACGCGCACATAGCCTTGGGCGTCCATGCTTCCAATGTCGCCCGAGCGCCAGAAGCCGGCCTTGAATTCGCTGGCCGTAGCGGCTTCGTTGCGCCAGTAGCCCGGCACCACCATGGGCCCAGCAATCCAGATCTCGCCCACGCCGCCGCGCGCGACCTCAAAGCCCGCCTCGTCCATGATGCAAATTTCGCCGCAGGGCACGGGCAGGCCCACGCTGTCACGGTGGCTGTCGGTCTGGCCCTGGGGCATGATGGTGGCGGGCGAGCAGGTCTCGGTGGCGCCATAGGCATTCATCAGCGTTAAGCCGGGCAGGCGCTGCGCCAGCCCGTCAATCGTGGCCGTGGGCATGGACGCGCCGCCAAAAGCACCAATGCGCCAGGCGCCCAGGTTGTGCGCCTGCAAGTCCGGCAGCAAGAGGCACAGGTTGTACATGGCCGGCACCATGATGGTGTGGGTAATACGCTCGGCGCTGGCCAGGCGTACAAAGTCCGCCGCCTTGAACTGCGCCATCACCACCGTCGTGCCTTGGCAATGCAGCATGGTGTAGAGCTGCGCCACCAGTCCGGTGACGTGGCTCATGGGCACGGCCACCAACGAAATATCGCGCTCGCTCAAGCCCATGCGCTCCACAAAATGCATCACCGAATGCACGATATTGAGGTGCGTGAGCATGGCGCCCTTAGGCCGCCCGGTGGTGCCCGAGGTGTAAAGCAGCACCGCCAGGTCTTCTTCTTGCGCCGGGTGCGGCTGGGCTTGCGGCTGCGCCTGCATCAGGCTGGCAAAGGGCTCAAAGCCCTCGGCCGGGGCAGCGCCGGTCACAAAACGCATGCGCAGCGCGGGCACTTGGTCGGGCGCGGGCTGCCACTGCGCCACATCGGGGGCGCAAACCAAAGCCACGGCGCCCGAGTCACTCAGCACGTATTCCAGCTCCATGCCGCGTGCGCGCGCACTGACCGGCACCAGCACCGCGCCCATCCAGGCGCAGGCCAGCGTCACGATGATGAACTCGGGCGAGTTGCCCAAGTGCATGGCGACCCGGTCGCCGCTGGCCACGCCACGCTGGGCCAGGCCACCGGCGCATTTGGTGGCGGCGTGGTGCAGCTCGCGCCAGCTCAGGCGCATGTCACCACACACCACGGCCAGCCCCTCGGGCCGCTGGGCCAGGGCCGACGCCAGCATCTCTGCCAAGTGCGCTGGGCGCTGGGCGTAACACAGCACCAGGCGGTTTTCAAAATGGTTTTCCCGGCGCAGTGCGGTCATGGCTGCAAGCCCTTGTGGTGGATCAAAAAATGGGGCGGATGCCGGGGCGCTGAGCACGCCGCGCAGCAGCATCTCGATGCAGTGCTGCACCGCGTCTTGCAGGCTCTCAGGTGAATGGGTCTCAGGCCGGTACCAGCGGCCAATGCCGCTGAGCGCGCCCACCACGGTAAACGCCGCCACCGCCGCGTCACCCGCCACGATCCAGCCGCGCTGCATGCCCTGCTCAATCAGCAGGCGAAAGTCCACGTCCACCTCGCCCTTGCGCTGGCGCAGGGCGCGGCGCTTGTCTTCGCTCAAGGGGTCTTCGCCCACGCGGCTGGCGCACATGCCAAAGTCGCTGGTTACCACCTCGGCATACAAGGCCATGGCCGCGCGCAGCAAGTCGCGCCCGCCCAAGCCCGACTGCACCAATGCGGCCAGCCCTTGGTGGAAAGCGGTCAGCCCGCGCTCCACGCACTCGATCAGGATTTCTTCCTTGTTGGCGATGTAGTAGTACAGGGTTGGCTTGGTTACTCCCAAGCTCTGGGCGATGTCGTCCAGCGAGGTGCCCTGAAAGCCCTTGCGGGTAAACAGACGGGCACCGGCCAGCAGCACCGCGTCTTTTTTGTCACTGCGCTGGGGCTCGCTGGCGCGGTGCGCTCTCCACGGAGATTCCACGGTTTTCCCCGTGCGGGCCGGGCTGGCAAGGGCAGACGATGAAGTGTTCTTTTGCACGCGAAAAAGGTTCCGTTCAGGCCAGTTACTTGTCAGTAACTCATCAAACTGAACGAACCATAAGCCCCTTGCCCAGCGGCAAGTACGGGGACTTACCCTTGGATGCAGCGCAACATCAGTCGCGCCTGCGACTGCGGCGCGCAGCGCACAGGTGCGCGTGCTTCCAGGCCCTGGAACATGGCCTGCAGGCGAAGGAAGCGCTTAAGGCTTGCGCATCACCACCAGGCCCTTGAGGTATTCCCCCTCGGGAAAGCTAATGGTCATGGGGTGGTCGGGGGCGCCGCCCATGCGCTCGGTGATAAAGCCGTCCACCCCGGCGTCAGCCCCGGCACCGGCCACGATTTTGTGGAACAGGTCGGCGCTGATGCCGCCCGAACAGGAATAGGTAAACAGCACGCCGCCGGGCTCCAAAATCTTGAAAGCCAGGCGGTTGATGTCTTTGTAGGCCCGCGCAGCGCGCTCGGCGTGCGCCACGGTGGGCGCGTACTTGGGCGGGTCGAGCACGATAGCGTCAAAGGTCTGGCCGGCCTGGGCAAACTGGCGCAGCGAGGCGTTCACGTCCGCGTCCATAAAGCGGGCGCGCTCGGGCGCAAAGCCGTTGAGCGCCACGTTGGCCGCAGCCTGGGCAATGGCCGGGCCCGACGAATCAATCGAGGTGACGTGTGCCGCACCGCCCGAGAGTGCGGCCACGGTAAAGCCGCCGGTATAGCAAAAGCAATTGAGCACGCGCTGAAACTGCAAGCGCCGCGCATGCTCCGCAAACTTCTTGCGGCTGTCGCGCTGGTCCAAATAAAAACCGGTTTTGTGGCCGTGCGCAATGTCCAGCGCCAACTGCCAGTCGTGCTCGCGCAGCACCAGGTCGGTGGCACCGCTGCCGCGCAGCCAGCCGGTAGCCTCGGGCAGGCCTTCCAGGCCCCGACTGCTGGCGTCCGAGCGCTCGTAGAGTTGGGTCAGGCCCGTGTGCTGCAGTAAAGCATCCGCAATCACCGCCTTCCAGCGCTCCACCCCGGCCGAGGTGAACTGCGCCACCAGCGTGTCGCCATAGCGGTCCACGATCAAACCCGGTAGGCCGTCAGACTCGCCATGCACCAGGCGCATGCCGTCGCTTTGGATGTCAAACCGGCTGCGCGCCCGCAAGGCCCGCGCCACAGCGGCGCTGAAAAAGGCCGCGTCAATGCGCTGCGTCTCGTCAAAACTCCAGACCCGGGCGCGAATCTTGGAGCTGGGGCTGAACGCCGCCCAGCCCAAAAACTGGCCCTCATGGCCTTCTACCCGCACCGTCTCGCCGCTGTCGCCGCCCCCACGCTCGATGGCAGATTCAAAGATCCAGGGATGGCGGCGCTGCAAGGAGCGCTCTTTGCCGGCGCGAAGGCGTATGGTTTTCATGGGGCTATTGTCGCTTGCGGTGCAGGGCGCGCCCTCAAGCGCAGGCGATGACGCTACCTAGGCAATGGCACAGGACGCACCGCCATCGCTACGCTTTTTTTACGGGCGGCGGCCTTACAGCAGGGCAAAGGCCGCCATCGCCACCACCGTCGGTAACAGCGCGCCGACCAGCAAGGCCCCGGCGCCAATGGATTCATCCGCAAAGCCCTGCCGCAGCAGCGCCACGCCCGCCGGATTGGGCGCATTGGCAATCACCGTCAGGCCGCCTCCGGCGACCGCACCGGCCACCAGGCTGTATTGGGCCTGGGGCGAAATGCCCACCATGAGCGAGCCCAGATAGGTCAGGGCCGCGTTGTCCGTCAAGGCGGTCAGCGCCGTTGCCCCAAAAAACAGCACCGCAGGCGACAAGTTGCCTACCAGCGCTTGCAGCCACCACTGCTGCGCGCCGCCCAGCACCACCAGGCCGGCCAGAAAAAATGCCACCAGCAAGGCTTCCTTGAGGATGAGCGGGTTTTGGTGGCGCACATAGGCTTGCGTGACGCCCAAAAACAACAGGAATAGGCCCAAAAAAGCCACCGGATGGTGCGCCAGCGCCACCAAGCAGGCAAGAAACGCCAAATGCACCACGGCCAGGGCCGCAGGAACGCGGGGCCGGGCGTGGGCGCCGGGCGACGCGTCTCCATCCTGCGCCTGCAAATGCCGGCGCAACACAAAAACGACGACGGTGGCATTGATCAGCACGGCAATCGCCGCCTTCCAGCCAAAGGTGCTCAGCATAAAAGCCGAGTCCCACCCCCAGGCGGACGCCACCATCAGCACGGGGGGCGCGGCAAAGGCGGTCAGTGTTCCGCCAATCGAGACGTTCACAAACAGCACGCCCAAAGCGAGGTATTTGGCGGTTTCGGGCACCTGTGGGCGAAACACCTGGGGCGCGAGCATGAGGGCGGCAAGGGTCATGGCGGCCGGCTCAGTGATGGCCGAACCCAACAAGGGAACCGCAGCCAGTCCCAGCCAAGCCGTGGCCAGGGGCGTTCGGCACGGCATGCGCCGGGCCAGGGCCTTGACGCTGGCTTCCACCACCTGAAGCACGGGCCGAGACGCCGCCACCACCATGACGACAAACACAAACAAGGGCTCGGTGTACTGGCGCGATTCGGCATAGGCCAGCGCCTTGTCACTCCCGCCAACCAGCGCCAAGGCCACAACGAACAAGATCGCCCAAAAGCCAAACACCACCTCCACCTCGCCCAGCAAGTGGAACAAACCGGCGTGCCGTGGATGGCGGTGGGACCAGCGCTCGAATCGTTTGGCGAAAAAAGTGTGCAGCAGGGCCACTGCAAAAAATACAGCGGCAATCCAGTCAAGTGGGGAGGGGGTCATAAGGGCAAAGGCGTCATAAAACCGCGAGGCGGCCCGACCATCGCATCAACCTGCCACACCACTGCGAGTGGGCACCCGGTTGCAGTCTAACAAGCCCCGGGCGGCGGCGCTAGCGCCCCAAGGCCTGGGCGCTGACGCCGCCAATGCCCCAGTTGGCCTTGGGCACGTCTTGAATCAGCACACGCACACTGGCGGGCGCCACGCCCAGGGTGTCCACCAGGGCCTGGGTAACTTTTTCAATCACCTCGCGTTTTTGTGCGTCGGTACGGCCTTCAAGCAGGTGGATCTGGGCAAATGGCATGGTGGTTCTCCTGCAGCAGATTGTCGCGTGTCGCGACTCGCTTCACGTGCCTGCCCGGGATAAAGCCATCACCGCCAGAAATTTGAACGCTGCCGTGACGCTAGTGGCCCGTATCCCTGGCGTTTGCGGGTGCCGCGTCCGATTCGGCTGCGGGCGCAAAGCGCGCCAGCACATGGCTGGTCATGCCGCGCGCCAACTCCTCTTCGCCGAAGAACACCTGCCCAATCCCCTCCTTATGCAGCAGCGCCGATTCCTGCTCGTTGTGGGTCCGCACAATGATCTCAATACCAGGGTTCAGCGCGCGTGCCGTGGCGGCCATATGGCGCACATCGAAGGTGTCAGGTGAGGCAATCACCAGCATGGCGGCATCGGCAATATGGGCTTGGATGAGCACCGAGGGTTCTGCCGCGTTGCCGGATACGGCAACACCGCCCTTGCTTCGCAGCTCTTCCACCAGGTCGCGGTTTTGCTCTGCCACCACGTAGGGAATACCGCGCGCGTCCAGCGCCTTGGCAATGCGCCGCCCCACGCGGCCATAGCCGACCAGCACCACCTGGCCCTGGAGGTATTTGCGCTCGGTGCTCATGGGCAATTCGGCAAAGGGCAACTCGCGTTGTTCCATGCGCCGCGCAAAGGCGCTGTACTTGAAAAGCCAGCGCTGGCAGGGCTCCACTGCCGCAAATAAAAACGAATTAAGCCCAATCGACACCAGCACTCCGGCCAGCACCAGGCTCATGCCTTCGCTGGGCAGCAGCCCCAGCGACAGCCCCAATCCGGCCAGAATGATGGAAAACTCACCCACCTGCCCCAGGCTCGCCGCCACCTTCAGGGCCGTGTGCAAGGGATAGCGCAGCGCCACCACCAGGGCCAGCGCCGCCAGCGAGTTGCCAAAAACGATGATGGCCACCACCGCCAGCACGCGCAAGGGTTGGCTCATCAGAATCGCGGGCTCCACCATCATGCCCACCGAGACAAAAAACAGCACCGAGAACGCATCGCGCAAAGGCAGCGACTCCTGGGCCGCCCGGTGGCTGAACTCAGATTCGCGCATCACCGAGCCGGCAAAAAATGCGCCCAAGGCAAATGACACGCTGAAGATCGCCGACGCGCCGTAGGCGATGCCAATGGCGCTGGCGATCACCGCCAAGGTAAATAACTCGCGCGAACCGGTGCGCGCCACATGCCACAAGAGCCAGGGTAAGGCCCGCCGCCCCGCAATCATCATGAGCGCAATGAAGGCAGACACCTGCAGCAGCGTTTGCCCAATGGTCACCCACAGGGGCTTGGCGCTGGCAAGCGCCGCCGTGCCGCCCAGCACGCCCGCAAGCGGGGGCAAGAGCACCAGGGTCATGACCGTGGCCAAGTCCTGAACCACCAGCCAACCCACCGCAATGCGCCCGTGCATGGTGTTGAGTTCGTTGCGGGCCTCCAGCGCCTTGAGCAGCACCACCGTGCTGGCACAGGCCAGCGACAAGCCAAACACCAGGCTACCGCCCAAACTCCAGTTCCACCACCCGGCCAGCGCCAGACCCAGCAACGTGGTCACCCCCATCTGCAGCGCCGCACCAGGAACAGCCACGCGCCTGACGGCCAGCAAATCGTCGGGAGAAAAATGCAGCCCCACCCCAAACATCAGCAGCATGATGCCGATCTCGGACAACTGGGACGCAATGTGCACATCGGCCACAAAGCCTGGCGTTGCCGGCCCGATCAGGATGCCGGCAATCAAATAGCCCACCATCGCCGGAACCTTGATGCGCTCGGCCACAAACCCCAGCACCAAGGCCACACTAAAAGCGGCAGAAATAGTAGTAATCAGCGAAATACTGTGGTCCATCCGGGTCCTTGAAATGGTGTGCGCTCAGGCGCCAAAAGGCTGAGCGCCGCAGCACGTCTACGACCCATGGCTCCGGGCGACAAGCGTGCGTGCAGCCCAGAGGATACGTCCTGCGGCGTCTGGCGTGCCGCCTGCGCAAAGCGCTGCACATCCTGTGAGCAGCGTCATTTTTTTTCTGTCCACCCTGCACTACAGTCAAGCCGTGTCTTGCGGAAAAGGCGAAACCGGATCTTCAAGACACACAAGCTGAGGGGGTTGATGAAAGTCAACCGAGTTCCGGTGTTCGACACTGGAACAAGGATGGGAACGTCCCTCAGACGTGCCGGGCCAATCGCTTGGCATGGGGTTCCCGCCAAACCGCCAGTCGCGAACACGGCTGGCGGTTCTTTTTTTTGGGCCCGCTAACCCCCGCACTTTTTAACCTTCGCCCTGGGATGCGCCGCGTCATAGGCCTTGGCCAGATGCTGAAAATCGAGGCGCGTGTAGACCTGGGTGGTGCTGATGTTGGCGTGGCCCAGCAGCTCTTGCACGCCGCGCAGGTCGCTGCTGGACTGCAGCACGTGGCTGGCAAAGGAATGGCGCAGCATGTGCGGGTGCACCGGGGTGGCCATGCCCGCTTGCAGGCTGCGCCGCTGCAGGCGCTGCCAGACCGATTGCGCCGTCAGGCGCGTGCCGTGGCGGCCCTGGAACAGCGCGGCAGAGGCATTGGCTTGTGCGGCCTGCGCCGCAGTGTGCGGTGCACCGACCAGCGGCGTGGTTTGTGGCGCGCCAGGCCCGCGCAGCGCCAGCCAGCGCTCCAGCGCGCGCAAGGCGGTGGCGCCCACCGGCACGCTGCGCCGTTTGGAGCCTTTGCCCAGCACATGGGCCTCGCCCGCTTGCATATCGATCCAGCCCTTGGCCTGCGGGCTGGCCACCACATCCAGGCCCACGAGTTCGCCTACACGCAGGCCGCTGCCGTACAGCAGTTCCACCATGGCCGCATCGCGCGCCTCTAGCCAGGCGTCGTCGTCACTCTGAAAATCGGCAAACCGCACCGCGTCATCCACGCCCAACGCTTTGGGCAGGGGCTTGGGCGCCTTGGGCGAACGCACGTCTTGCACCGGGTTGCTGGCCACCCTGCCCTGGCGGCCCAGCCAGGCGTAAAAGCCACGCCAGCCGCTCAGGATGAGCGCAATGCCGCGCCCGCTGCGCCCGCCGCTGTGCATAGAGGCAACCCAGCGCCGGATGTGGTGGTTTTTGACCTCCAACAAGGCCACGCCCTGGCCGGTGGAGCCTTTGAAGGCGCCGGCAAATCCCTGCAACTTGGCCAGGTCCAGCGCATACAGCTCTACCGTGCGCGCGGCCAGGCGCTTTTCTACCCGCACGTGTTCCAGATAGCCCTCGATCAGCGCGCTATCGCTTGGGGTTTGCACGGGTCTCGGCGGTAAGGGAAATCAGCGCAGGCGGCTCAAGGCGGCGCTGGCCACCTCGCCAATGCGGGCCAAAAAGTCGGTGCCCATGCCGCTGTGAAAGCGCTGCGCGTCCATAGACGCCAACACCAGCATGCCAAAAGCCGGGGCGGTGCTGCCGGCCTCGCCGCTGCGCAGGGGAATCAACGCCACCGAACTCGCCGCTTCAGGCTTGTCCAGCCAGGCGGCCACTTCAAAGCCGGTGTTCAGGCCGCAAAAGGGCTCAGCCAAAGAAGATGCAAAGAGTTTGGCCTCGTCGGTCACGCCTTGGACAAAGTCGGCGTCGGCGTATTCGCTGGCCAGGCCCCACAGGCGCACGCTGACCTGGGGCACGGCGAACTGGTCTTTGATGTCTTGCGCAATCAAGCCCGGCAGCGTTTGCGCCTGGGGCACGAGCAAAAGCCCGCGCGCCCAACGCAAGATCTTGTCAGACAAGAGCACGTTGTCGTTGCCGTGGCGGATCATTTCCATGATGCGGCCTTCGAGCAGCTTGATTTTTTCACGCAGCATTTCGGCCTGGCGCTCTTGCAGGCTCACCGCCCGGTTGCTGTGCGGACTGGTCAGTTGCACCGCCGCCAGCAGCTCCGAATGGCGCAGAAAGAAGTCTGGCGTATTGGCCAGGTAGTTGGCAATATCGTCTTCGGTGATCGGGTTGTTCAGGGATTGGTCGGTGAGCTGGCTCATGGTGGTTCCGGTCAAGAAATAAAAAGTTACAGGTTGGCGGGAAGATCAATCTCCCCCCGAAAAACAGCCACGGCGGGCCCGGTCATCAGTACCGGCGCATTGCCGCCCGCCCAGGCGATGCTGAGCACGCCGCCGCGCGTGTGCACGTCCACGCGCGCATCCAGCAAGCCCCAGCGGATGCCTGCCACCACGGCCGCGCACGCACCCGTGCCGCAGGCCAGGGTTTCGCCCACGCCGCGCTCATAGACCCGCAGGCGGATCTGGCTGCGGCCCACGATTTGCATGAAACCAGCGTTGACGTGGCGCGCAAAGCGCGGGTGCTGCTGCACCAACGGGCCATAGGCCTCGACCGGCGCGGTATCGACGTCAATCACGCGCTGCACCGCGTGCGGGTTGCCCATGGACACCGGGCCGATCCACACCGTGGTGCCGCTCTCATCCAACGCGAGTGGCCAGCTTTGCCAGTCGCCGTCGGTTTGGGGCGTCAGGCCACGGGTGTCAAAAGGCAGTTGCGCGGGCTCAAACACCGGCGCACCCATGTCCACGGTCACGCGGCCGTCCGGCGTGAGTTCGGGCTCGATCACGCCTTTCATGGTTTTGACGCGCAGGCGGTCTTTGCTGCTTAGGCCTTGGTCGCGCACAAAGCGGGCAAAGCAGCGCGCGCCGTTGCCGCACTGCTCCACCTCGGCGCCGTCGGCGTTGTGGATGATGTATTCAAAGTCAATGCCGGGTGCGGGCGAGGGGCGCACGGTCAGTATCTGGTCGGCGCCCACGCCAAAGTGGCGGTCGCCCAAAAACCGGTAGTGCGCAGGGGTCAGCCCCAGCGGGCCGCGGGTTTCGTCCAGCACCACAAAGTCATTGCCAGCGCCTTGCATTTTGGTAAACGGGATTCGCATAGGCACCAATTATCGACCGGCGCCGCACCCACCGGCTGCGCGGCGGCACCGGGCCTGCTTTTGGCTGCAAAATGCCCGTATGCCACGACACTCCCAAATCCTCGATTCCGCCGCCGGGCCCCTGCCTGTGCCCGCCGACTGGCAAAGCCACGAACCCGTGGCCTTGCTGCGCAATGTGCTGCGCCTGACCGCACCCAACCCCGGCTTCATGACCGGTCCCGGCACCAACAGCTATCTGGTGGGCGACGCGCACACCGGCTTCATCGCCATTGACCCCGGCCCCGCCGACACCGACCACGTGGCGCGCCTGTGGGCGGCTGCCACCTACCCGGACGGCAGCGGCGGCAATTTGGCGCTGATTGTTTGCACGCATTCGCACGCCGACCATTCGCCCGGAGCTGCGCCCTTGCAGGCGCTGTGCGCGCTGGCGGGTACCGCAGTGCCAATTCTGGGCCTGGCGTCTGCCCCCACAGCGCGCGCCAACAGCCACTTTGTGCCCGACGCGCCCCTGGCGCACGGTCAGCGTCTGGTCTTAACTGGCGCAAACGGCCAAGACAGCCACACGCTGCAAGCCATTCACACCCCCGGCCACGCGGCCAACCATGTGTGCTTGCTGTTGGAAGAAGACGGCCTGCTGTTCTCGGGCGACCACATTCTGAACGGCAGCACCACGGTGATTGACCCGCCCGACGGCCACATGGGCGACTACCTGGATTCGCTGGACCTGTTGCACCAGGCGTGCGGCGCGCACGGCGTGCACTTCATCCTGCCCGCCCACGGCCACCCGCTGCCCGACGCGCTGGGGGCGATTGCGCACCTCAAGGCGCACCGCCTGGCGCGCGAGTCCAAGATTGCTGCCGTCATGCAGGCCAACCCCGACGGCACGCCCGACCAGTGGCTGCCGCTGGCCTATGACGACGTCAACCCGCGCCTGTGGCCGGTGGCCAAACGCTCGCTCTTGGCGCATGTGGAACATATCCAGTGGCTGCAGTCTGGCGGAGGTGCGCGATGAGTACGACCCAACCCCAAGCGCTGGAAGGCGAACGCCTGGCCAAACGCGTGGCGCAAATGCTGGGCTGCTCGCGCAGCGAGGCCGAGCAGTACATTGAAGGCGGCTTTGTGCGCGTGGACGGCGTGGTGGTGGAAGACCCGCCGTTTCGGGTGCAGCAGCAGGTGGTAACGGTGGACGCCGAGGCCAGCTTGCTGAACCTGAGCGACGTGACCTTGGTGCTGAACAAGCCGCCGGGCTGGCTCGATGGTTTGACGGACGCGCCCATTCCCAGCCCGCACTACAAGGGCAAAAAGCCCAAGACCCACACCGCGCGCGAACTGCTCACGCCGGCACATCGCAGCCCGACAGACACCAGCGAGACGCGCGTGCTCAAGCGCCACTTCAACGCCCTGCAAGCCTGCGTGGAGCTGGAAACCGGCGCCAGCGGCCTGGTGGTGTTTACCCAAGACTGGCGCGCCCAGCGCAAGCTGATCGAAGACCTGGCGGTAATGGAGCACGAACTGCTGGTCGAAGTGCAAGGCGAAGTGCCGCCCGAGGCGCTGATTCCCATTGAGCGCGCCCTGCGCGACGAGCGCCAGCGCCTGCCGCACGCCAAGGTAAGCGTGGGCAGCTCCGGCCCGCAGGGCAGCAGGCTGCGCCTGGCGGTTAAAGGCGCGCACCCCGGTCTGGCCGCGCATTTGTGCGAAATCGCCGGACTCCACCTGGTGGGCTTGCGCCGCATCCGCCTGGGGCGTGTCGGCCTGGGCGATGTTGCGCCGGGCCAGTGGCGCTATTTGGGCGCGCACGAGCGGTTTTAAGCGCCAGTTTTCCGTAGCAATTGAAGCGCGGCTTTATTGCCGCCGCTTGGTGCAGCTCAGGCCGG
Organism: Comamonadaceae bacterium; assembly: GCA_947372865.1. Classification (GTDB taxonomy): domain Bacteria; phylum Pseudomonadota; class Gammaproteobacteria; order Burkholderiales; family Burkholderiaceae_C; genus Allorhodoferax. The sequence goes on along the minus strand of CANBVJ010000040.1, from coordinate 17,240 downwards.
GTGCACCACCACCAGCCAAGCGCTGGCCACAGTTTTGCCCAGGTTGCGGATGGCATGCGGCCGGTCGGCGGCGTAGCGGGCGGTCTCGCCGGGTTTGAGGCGCTGGATTTCTGACCCGGTGGACACGTCCAGCGCGCCGCTTTGCACCGTCAGGTGTTCGCGCGTGCCGTCTTCGTGGGCGGTGGATTCCAACGCGCCGCCGGGCTGCACCGTCAGCGCATACCACTCAAACTGGCCGGCCAGCTCAATCGGCCCCAAGATGCGCAGCTCGCACAAACCGTCCGGGCTGCGCAGCGAGGGCGCGCCGTGCGCTGGCACAAAGTCCATGGCCGGAGCCGCCACGGGCGGGGCGCTACCCAACAATTCAGCCAGCGGCACGCCCAGCGCATTGGCCAGACGCCAGACCACGGCCACCGTCGGGTTGGCCTGCGCGCGCTCAATTTGCGACAGCATGGACTTGGACACCCCGGCCATGCGCGAGAGCTCGTCAAGCGACAGCGCCCGGCCCTGGCGCAGCGCCGCCAGCGTGGCGCCCACGCGCGGCGGCTCGGTGGCAGGCGCAGCCTTGGGTGAAGAAGAAAGTGATGAAGCAGGACGCGCGGCCACGAAATTTCCTTTATAGTGGCGCTTGTTCGATATACTGAACAAACTAATTTATTGGTGCACAAACGAATTGCGCCATTGTGCCCCAGCTTTTTTACCGAGGTTTCCATGCCCAATTCCGCCGCCACCAGCCTGCCCACGTCACCGTTTTATTCGCACATTGCCAGCGAGCTGACATCCATCCGCGCTGCCGGCCTGTACAAGGCCGAGCGTGTAATCACCAGCGCGCAAAGCGCCCATATCCACACCCGGGCGGTGGACGGCAGCGCGCGTGAGGTGCTCAACTTGTGCGCCAACAATTACTTAGGTCTGTCGTCCCACCCGGCGGTGGTTGCCGCCGCGCACGAGGCATTGCGCACCCACGGCTACGGCCTGAGTTCGGTGCGCTTTATTTGCGGCACGCAAGACCTGCACAAAACCCTGGAGGCGCGGCTCTCGCGCTTTTTGGGCACCGAAGACACGATTCTTTATGCCGCCGCCTTTGACGCCAATGGCGGCCTGTTCGAGCCGCTGTTGGGCGAAGAGGACGCGGTCATCAGCGATGAACTCAACCACGCCTCCATCATTGACGGCATTCGCCTGTGCAAGGCCAAGCGCTACCGCTACAAGCACAACGACATGGCCGACCTGGAACGCTGTCTGGCCCAGGCCCGCGCTGAAGGCGCGCGCTTTACCCTGGTGTTTACCGACGGCGTGTTTTCCATGGACGGCACGGTGGCCCAACTCGGCGCCATGCGCCAACTGTGCGACACCTATGGTGCGCTGCTGGGCGTGGACGAATGCCACGCCACCGGCTTTGTGGGCGCCACCGGGCGCGGCACCCCCGAATACCGGGGCGTCTGGGGGCAGGTGGACATCATCACGGGGACGCTGGGCAAGGCACTGGGCGGCGCGTCCGGCGGTTTTACCAGCGGACGGCGCGAGGTGATTGCGCTGCTGCGCCAGCGCTCGCGGCCCTACCTTTTCTCGAACACGGTGGCGCCCATGATTGTGGGCGCGTCGATTGCGGTGCTTGATTTGTTGGAGGGCTCGGGCGCGCTGCGCGAGCAACTGACCGAGAACACCGCCTACTTTCGCCAGGCGATGGGCGAAGCCGGGTTTGCCATTGCACCGGGCGACCACCCCATCGTGCCCATCATGGTGTTTGAGGCGCAGGTGGCGCAAAAGTTGGCGGCGCGCCTGCTGGAGTTGGGCGTCTACGTGGTGGGATTTTTCTTTCCGGTCGTGCCCCAGGGCAAGGCGCGCATCCGGGTGCAGATGAGCGCGGCGCACACGCGTGCCGACCTGGCGTTTGCGGTAGCCGCCTTCACCCAGGCCGGGCGCGAACTTGGCCTGATTGCCTGAGGAACACGCCATGAATAGCCCTTGTATTTTGGTGATTGGTGCCAACGGCCAGATTGGCAGCGAGCTGGTGGAGGCGCTGGCGCAGCGCCACGGCGCGCAGGCCGTGATTTCGAGCGACATTGCCGCCCAAGTCCGGCCCGAGACACGCCAGCTTGGCGTGCGCCACGTGGCGCTAGACGCCACGGACGCCACCGCGCTGCAAGCCGTGGTGGAACGCTTTGGCGTCACGCAAATCTACCTGCTGGCAGCCGCTTTGTCTGCCCGCGCCGAGCAGCACCCCACCTGGGCCTGGGACCTGAACATGAAAAGCCTGTTGAACGTGTTGGAGCTCGCCCGCACCCACGGTTTGCGCGTGTTTTGGCCCAGCTCGATTGCAGCCTTTGGCCCCAGCAGCCCCAAGGTGATGACGCCCCAAACTACCGCCATGGACCCGACCAGCGTGTACGGCATCTCCAAACTCGCGGGCGAAGGCTGGTGCGCCTGGTACCACCGAGCCCACGGCGTGGACGTGCGCAGCCTGCGCTACCCCGGCTTGATCAGTTGGAAGACGCCACCGGGCGGTGGCACCACTGACTATGCTGTCGAGATTTTTCACGCCGCGTTGCAGCGCGGACACTACACCAGCTTTTTGGCCGCTGACACCGCGCTGCCCATGATGTACATGCCCGACGCCATTCGCGCCACCTTGGAGCTGATGGACGCGCCAGGCGAATGCGTTCGTCAGCGTGGCGCCTACAACCTGGCGGGCCTGAGCTTTACCCCGGCACAAATAGCCCAGGCGATTGCGCGGGAACTACCCGGCTTTGGCATCGACTACGCGCCGGACTTTCGCCAGGCCATTGCCAACAGCTGGCCGCAGTCGATTGACGACAGCGAGGCCGGTAAAGACTGGGGGTGGAAGGCACAGTACGACCTGGACACCTTGGTGCACGACATGCTGGCGCACCTGCGTCCGCTGCTCCTGGCGCCGCCGCAGCGCAAGGCGGCTTGAGGCGGCACGTGGCGGCATAAGGTGCCACATGGCGCCGCGTGGCAGGAAAAAGTGTGAAGCCCACCGTTACGCCGGATTCTGTGCATGCGGGGTTGCCCCTGCACGTGACCACCATTAATCTGGGCCCTTGGTCGCCCAAGAGCTCGGTGCTACCTACCCGCCAACTCCGGGGGTCCCGGTCAGGACGCTGCGGCGAACCGCCGCGCTTTGCGTTGGCCTACTTGGTATTGCTGCGCGTAGAGATTGCCCGTTTCACCCGAACTGAATCGGCTCGTCTCTGTTGCTCTGATCCTCACCTTATGCCGCACCCTTGCGGGCGCGGGTTTCAGTGGACAGCCGTTAGCTGCTACGCCACCCTTTGCAGTCCGGACGTTCCTCCAGTGCTCTGTTTCCAGAATTGCACCAGCGGTGGTCTAGTGGGCTTCACACCCCGATTATCGACGCAGCGCATATCCATATAACCCTATCGGCGTGCAAACTGCCTCAAAATAGTGCCACACCGTTTCACATCTACCCCACCGGAGACACCCCATGAGAGCCGACACCATCCTGCAAACCATTGGCAACACCCCGCACGTGCGCATCAACCGCCTGTTTGGCGCGGGCGCCAACGTGTGGATCAAGTCCGAGCGCAGCAACCCCGGCGGCTCCATCAAGGACCGCATTGCGCTGGCCATGGTGGAAGATGCTGAAAAGAGCGGCGCGCTTCAACCCGGCGCCACCATCATCGAGCCCACCTCGGGCAACACCGGCGTGGGCCTGGCCATGGTGGCTGCGGTCAAAGGCTACAAACTGATTTTGGTCATGCCCGACAGCATGTCGGTGGAACGCCGCCGCCTGATGCTGGCCTATGGCGCCAAGTTTGACCTCACGCCGCGCGCCCTGGGCATGAAGGGCGCCATCGCCCGCGCGCAAGAGTTGTCGGCCGCCTTGCCTGGCAGTTGGATTCCGCAGCAGTTCGAAAACCCGGCCAACGTGGAAGTGCACACACGCACCACGGCCCTGGAAATTCTGGCCGACTTTCCCAAAGGGCTGGATGCCATCATTACCGGCGTGGGCACGGGCGGCCACATTACCGGCGTGGCCCAGGTACTCAAAAAATACTGGCCCAAGCTGCAGGTGTTTGCGGTCGAACCCAGCCAAAGCCCGGTGATCAGCGGCGGCGCGCCGGCGCCCCACCCTATCCAAGGCATTGGCGCGGGCTTCATCCCCAAAAACCTGCACACCGATTTGCTCGACGGCGTGATCCAAGTGGACGCCGAGCCCGCGCGCGAAATGGCGCGGCGCAGTGCGGCCGAAGAAGGCATGCTGGTGGGTATTTCCAGCGGCGCCACACTGGCGGCGATTGCGCAAAAGCTGCCTGAACTGCCCGCAGGCGCCAAGGTGCTGGGCTTTAACTACGACACGGGCGAGCGCTACTTGTCGATTGAAGGTTTTTTGCCAACGGAATAAGCGCCGTCTAACGCTGGGTGGCCCGTCAGGGTCCGCCCGGCACCGCTTGATACCGGCAAGGTGCTATTTGGCAGGTCGGTGCAGCGCACAAATCTTGTTGCCGTCTGGGTCGCGCAGGTAGGCCAGATACAGCGCGCCCGTGGGGCCTTCCCGCAAACCGGGAGGATCTTCACACGTCACACCGCCGTTGGCCATGCCCGCTGCGTGAAAAGCGTTGCCTTGTTCGGCCGACTGGACCAAAAACCCGGTGGTGCTGCCGTTGCCAGACGTGGCGGGCTCGCCATTGATAGGCGTGGAAATCGCAAATGTGCCCGTGGGGCTGCGGTAGAAATAGCGGTTTTTGTTCGCCACCCCAGGTCCCACACCCAGCGTGCCCAGCACGGCGTCGTAGAATTTTTTGGAGACCTCAAGGTCCTTGACACCCAGCATCACGTGACTGAACATGGTTTTCTCCGGTGGGCCCTGTGGCGGGCCTGTTGATAAGGCGCGCATGGTACCCGAGGCGTGGGTCTGGATGCGCGCCTGGGCCCTTATGGCACTAAGGCGCCATCTGGCACAGGCAATGCGCCACGGCGCCAAAGGGCTGGCCTTGCACCAGCACGCCGTGCAGCCACAAGAAATCCTTGCCAAACGAGCGCAACGACGCCGCTGTTACGGCCCCTTCTGCCAGCGCCTGCGCGCCCGGGTTTGTGTCCGCCCCACCGCCCAGCGCCGACACGGCGGCCACGACCCACGCTTGCAGCCGGGTCTCACCCAAAGCGCCGCCGAACTGGCCCAGCCATCTTTGTGCGAGGGTTTCCAGCGCAGAGACCGGGGCGGCCAGGTAGCGAATCGGCAAGGGCGCCCGGGCCGCGCGCGCGCTTGGCTTGCGCTGCGTTAGCAACTGGCGCGCCACATCAACGGCATCGTTGAAATTGCCAAGCTGGTCGACCAAGTGGCGCTGCTGGGCTTGCGCCCCCGTCCAGATGCGCCCCTGCGCCAGCGCTTGCACCTCGGCGGTCGGAAGCTGGCGCGCCCGGGCGGCTTTGGCGACAAACTCAGAGTAGACGTGCGACACATTGGCCTGCACCAGGGCCTGCACGCGCGGATCAAGCGCCAGGCGCGGGTCGTAGGCACCAGCCAGCCAGGTGGTGCGGTAGCCGCCGGTGTGGATGCCGACCTTGCCCATCAGGCCCTTGCCTGTGGGCAGTATGGCGAAGACTCCGATGGAGCCGGTGATGGTGGCCGGGTCGGCCACCACCGCGTCGCTGGCCAGGGAAATCCAATAGCCGCCCGAGGCCGCCACATCGCCCATGGACACCACCACCGGCTTGCCCTGCTCGCGCGCCAGGCGCAATTGGTCGCGCACCAGCTCTGAGCCCAACACGCTTCCGCCGGGCGAGTTCACGCGCAGCACAATGGCTTTGACCTCTTCGTCTTGCGTGGCTTGGCGCACCAAGTCGGCGGTGGACACGCCGCCGACTTGGCCCGCAGGCGCACGGCCATCGCTGATTTCGCCCTGGGCCACGATGACTGCGATGTGGTCGCCCTTGACCGGCTGGCTCTGCGAACGCAAATAGTCCTTGAAACCGATTTGACGAAAGGACTTGTGATCGTCGTCCTGGCCGACCTCTTTCTTCAACACCTCGCTCAGCGCCTCATAGGTTTGCAGGCGGTCCACCCAGCGCCAGTCTTTGGCCAATTGCCCCGCGTTGCCCTGGGAACGCTGCAAAGCGCCGGGCAGCGCATCGATATTTTTTGCGACGCTGCCCACGGGCAATTTGCGCGCGCCCTCAATACCTGCGGTGTACAGCGCCCACAGCGCATCAAGCACATAGGCCTCCGCCACCAGCGCGGACCTGGACGGCGCGTTCAGCACAAAGGGCTCCCCGGCCGATTTGTACTGGCCCACGCGGATCAGATTGGCCTCGATACCCAGTTTGTCCAAGGCCTCCTTGTAGTAGTTGCGTTGGTTGCCCAAGCCTTCGATAAGCACCTCGCCAAAGGGATGCATCTGCACCTCGCTGGCGTGTGCGGCCAGGTAGTACTGGCGTTGGTCATACGCCGCAGACCAGGCGACCACCGGTTTGCCTGAGACCTTGAACCGGTCAAGCGCCGCAGCGGCCTCACGCAGGGACACCAGACCGCCGCCCTTGAAGTCGTCGAGCTTGAGCAGCACGCACTCGATGCGTTTGTCGTTTGCTGCCAGATCAAGCACCTGCACCAGGTCACGCAGGCGCACCGATTCTCGGGATTCACCTTGCAACTGTCCCATCACCTGGTCGCGCAAACCACCGGCAGATTCTTCAACCAAGGGGCCTTGCAAGGACAGCACCAGCACGGAATGGGCTTGCACATTGACCTTGCCGGCAAAAAATACCAGCCAGACCATGACGGCCACATAAAAAAGAACGGAGAACACTACCAAAATGCGCAGGCTTTGCAGGGTCCAACGAAACACCCCGGAAAAGCCCCGGTTTGCGACCTGGTAAGCGTGCTTGAAATAACGGGTCATGGACCTTACCCCATCCGAAAATCAAAAAATGGGGGTTGAGAGACCGTGTCCACACGACGGCAGCGCAGCACATCCAAATGCCTCCACATAGGCCTCTTGTTTGTAGGTTTCTATGGCGCCCGGACGGTATTGGCGCACGCGCGCCATGGCCGCATCACTGCTCCAGCCCCAGGCCTTGAACAGCGTGGCCGCCAGCGTGCCGGTGCGGCCCTGTCCATGGGCGCAGTGGATCAAGATGTTGCCGCCCTGCAAAACCTGGGTGAGCTGCGGCAACAAGCGCTGCCAGCGCGAAGTTACGGCCTGCGAAGGCACGCCGTAGTCCACCACCGGCAACTGGTGCCAGTCAATCCCATGCTGCGCCAGGTGGTGGGGCAGGTTTTTGGCACCCAGGCGCTGCAAGTCGGCGGTGTCGAGCAGGCTGACCACGGTCTTGACGCCTTGCGCGGCCATCTGCGCCACGTCTTGGGCCAGCCGCCGTTCTGACGCAGTGCTGCCATTGCCACCACCTGCGCCCGGACAGGCAGACATACCCACCCGGCCTGGCCAGGGCGAGGGGGCAAAATCGATACTAAAAAAGGGGCTTGTTGATTCAGACACACCCCATTTTTAGCCGGGGCTTGCTACGCCGTTGTGACACAGCGCACACGGGGCCCTTGGCGCGCAGCAGCCGCTGCGCCGACCCTTACCCCAACAAGTCTGCCAAGGCCCGTGCCACCACCTTGGTTGCGCGGCGCAGGTCTTCGAGCGCAATGTTTTCGTCCGCGCGCTTGGCGTTGCTCTCAGACACAGTGCGCGGGCCGCAGCCGTACAGGACGGCGGGGATGCCGTGTTCGCAAAACAGGCGCGCGTCGGTGTAAAGCGGCGTGCCGGAGGCTTCGATGGGCTCGCCAAACACGGCGCTGGCGTGCGCGCACAGGGCTTGCACCAGCGGCTGGTTGCCAGGCAGGGGTTTGAGCGCGTGCGCCAGCAAAATGCGTTTGACTTCTATGCTGATGCCTGCCGACTGTGCTACCGCGTCTGCGATCACCTGGCGCAGCGTGGCTTCCACCTCGGCCGGGTTTTCCTCAGGGATCATGCGGCGGTCGAGCTTGAGCACCACCTTGCCGGGCACCACGTTGGTGTTGGTGCCGCCTTCGATCAGGCCCACGTTCAGGTAGGGGTGGTTGATGCCCTTCACTTGGCTGCTGATCTGCTGGTAAAGCGTGTTTTGGTGGTACAGGGCGTTCAGGATGCGGGTGGCGGCTTGCAGGGCGTCCACGCCGGTCTCGGGCACGGCGGCGTGGCCCATCTGGCCGTGCACCGTAACCTCCATTTGCAGGCAGCCGTTGTGGCCGGTAATTACTTGGTAGCTAAAAGCCGCACCAATCAGCAAGTCGGGCTTGATCAGGCCTTGCCGCAGCAGCCAGCCGGGGCCGAGTTCGCCGCCAAACTCTTCGTCGTAGGTGAAATACAGCTCCACGCCGCCTTTGAGCGGCGCGCCCAGCGCCTCAATGGCGCGGGTGGCAAAGGTGAAGGTGGCAAAGTCGCATTTGCTGACCGCCGCGGCGCGGCCGTACAAGCGGCCGTCTTGCACTTCGCCGCCGTAGGGGTCGTGCGTCCAGCCTTCGCCGGGGGGCACCACGTCGCCATGGGCGTTCAGGCCCACGGTGCGGCCTGCACCATATTTGCGGCGCACCACCAGATTGGTGATGCTTTGCAGGCCGGCGGCGTGCACATCGGCGGCGGGCGGGGCGTGCTTTTCGGCCTCAAAGCCAAAGGCGTGCAAAAGTTCGGCGGTACGCTCGGCGTGCGGCGCGTTATTGCCCGGCGGCGTGTCGGTGGGCACTTGCACGAGTTGCTGCAAAAAGCGCACCTCTTCATCGAAATGGGCGTCGATCCAGGCATCGAGGGCGGCGTAGTTGATTGAGGCTTGTGTCATGGTTGTTCCGAGGCGAGTTGGTCAATCAGGTTGGCAAAGGCGCGTACGCACAGGTCGGCGTCGTCGTTGGTAATGGATTCGAGCGGGTTGTGGCTGATGCCGGCGTTCAGGCCGCGCACAAACAGCATGGCCTGGGGCATGATTTCATGCAGCTTCATGGCGTCGTGGCCGGCACCGCTGGGCAGGTGAAACAGTGGCAGGCCCAGCGCCTGCACGGCACTTTCCCAGCGCTGTTGCCAGGCCGGGGCGCTGGGAGCGGCGGCGGCGCGCATGGTTTCTTCCAGCGTGTAGTGCAGGCCCCGGCGTGCGCAAATGGCGGCCAGCTCGGCGCGGATGTCGGCGGCGCAGGCGTCGCGCACCGCGTCGGTGGTGGCGCGCACGTCCAGGCTAAAGCTGCAGCGTCCGGGCACCACGTTCATCGAGCCATTGGGCACCTGCAGCATGCCCATGGTGGCCACCACGTCGGGCACGCTGGCTGCGCGCTTTTCGGCAACCAGCGCCAGCTCGGCCACAGCCACAGCGGCGTCGCGGCGCTGGTCCATGGGCGTGGTGCCGGCGTGGCTGGCCATGCCCACTACTTCACCCAGATAGCGGACGCTGCCGTTGATGGAGGTGACGACGCCCAGCGGCATATCCAGCGCGTTGAGCACCGGGCCTTGCTCGATGTGCACTTCCACAAATCCCAGGTAGCGCGCCGGGTCGCGTCTCAAAGCGGCAATGTCGGCCGCGTTCAACCCGGCGTGCGCCATGGCCTGGCGCATGGAAACACCGTCGGCGTCTTGTTGGTCCAGCCAGGCCGCGTCAAACTGGCCGGTGAGCGCGCCCGAACCCAGAAACACCGCCTTGTAGCGCTGGCCTTCTTCTTCTGAAAAGCCGACCACTTCGATGCCAAAGGGCAGGCGCCGCCCGGCGCGGTGCAGCGCCTGCACGCAGGCCATGGGCACCAAAATGCCCAGGCGGCCATCGTATTTGCCGCCGTTGCGCACGGTGTCAAAGTGGCTGCCGGTGAGCAGGCGCGGCGCGCCACGGTCTTGGCCGTGGTAGACGCCGACCACATTGCCCACGGCGTCTTGGCTCACTTCGTCAAAGCCGCACTCGGTCATCCAGGCTTGCAGGTCTTGGGCCACGGCGCGGTGCGCGTCGGTGAGGTAGGTGACGGTGAGTTCGCCGCGCTCGGCAAAGCCGGGGTCGCTGTGCACCGCCAGACGCTCGGCCCAGTCCCACACCAAATTGCCCTGTTCGGGCGCGTGACCCAACTTGTCGTTCAGGCGGATTTCGGCAACGCGGTGGATGTTGCGCAAGCACTCGGCGCGCTCAAAGTCCGGGTGGTTGTCCAGCCGACGCGCCAGCGTGGCAATGATCTCGGTCTTGCCCAAGCCCAGGCCGCGCGGCCCGCGCACCGCCAAGATGAACGGAAAGCCAAAGCGTGCGTTGTAGGCGGCGTTGAACGCTTGAATGCAGGCAAATTCTTCGGGCGTGCAATCGGTCAGGCCGGCCTTGCCTTGTTCGTTGCGCGACTCTGCGGTCAGCGTCTGGCTGACCATGGCCTTGCCCGCCAGCTCGGGGTGGGCGCGAATGAGCGCGAGCTGGGCGTCGTGTCCGCCCTCGCGCACCACTTGCGCCAGCACCAGTTTCAAGTGCACCAGGCTGACAAAGGGCCGGTGCGCGGCAGCAGCGCGCGCGATCCAGGGGGAATGCTCATAAGTGCCGTCGAGCAGGGCGACGCATTCGTCGGCCGTGGCGGCGTTGAGTTGGTCCAGGGTGAGCATGGCGGTTTACTTCCAGACAAAGGCCGAGGCCGCGTCAAAGGGATGCGCGGTTTTCCAGTGGCGGGCAATGTCCAACCGGCGCGCCACCCAAACCCGGTCGTGCGACTGCACATAGTCCAAAAAGCGCTGTAGCGCGCGCATGCGTCCGGGCCGCCCCAGCAAGCGGCAGTGCATGCCGATGCTCATCATGCTGGGTCGCTCGTCGCCTTCGGCGTAGTGCACGTCAAAGGCGTCGCGCAGGTACTGAAAAAACGGGTCGCCATGCGAATAGCCCTGGGGCAAGGCAAAGCGCATGTCGTTGCAGTCCAGCGTGTAGGGCACGACCAGGTGGGGGCTGAGCGTGCCGTCGCTCTTTTGCACCTGCAGCCACAACGGCAGGTCGTCGCCGTAGTAGTCGCTGTCGTATTCCAAGCCTTGGTCAGCCACCAGGCGGCGGGTGTTGGGGCTGTCGCGCCCGGTGTACCAGCCTGCAGGCATTTGCCCGGTGATGTTTTTGATGGCTTGCAGGCCGCGCGCCATGTGTTCGGCCTCCACCGATGCGTCAATGGTTTGGTAGTTGATCCAGCGCCAGCCGTGGCAGGCAATCTCGTGGCCGAGTTCGACAAAGGCGGCGGCCACTTCGGGACAGCGCTCCAACGCCATGCCCACGCCAAACACGGTGAGCGGCAGGCCACGCTGTTCAAACTCGCGCAAGATGCGCCACACGCCCACGCGAGAACCGTATTCGTAAATGCCTTCCATGGTCAGGTGCCGGTCGGGGAAGGACGGCGGGCTGAACATCTCGGACAAAAACTGCTCGCTCCCGGCGTCGCCATGCAGCACCGAATTTTCGCCACCCTCTTCATAGTTCAGCACAAACTGCACCGCCACGCGGGCATTGGCCGGCCACTGGGCGTGGGGCGGCGTGCGTCCATAACCAAGCAGGTCGCGCGGGTAGCGAGGGGTGGCAGAAGCAGGTGTGTTCATGGGGAGCCTCAAAGGGTGGGAAGCAGGGCCGCAGACAGGTCTGCGGTGTGCGGATCGAGATGCAAATTTTGTTCCACGGCAGCCAGGTGGCGCTCCATCAGCGCGGCGGCGGCCTCCGCATCGCGTTGCTCTAAGGCGTCCACGATGCGCTCGTGCTCAAGTTGGGAGTGCGCTGCGGAATGGGACGACTGGTACATCAGCGCAATCAGCGAAGAGCGGCTGAGCAAATCGGCCAGCAACTGCGCCAGCACTTCGTTGCCGCCCAGGCGCGCCAGCACCACGTGAAAGTCGGCCAGCAAGCGGGTGCGCCCCGTCACGTCGGTGCGGGCCACGGCAGCGGCCTCGTCGCGCAGATGGGCGCGCAGCTCGGCAATTTGGCGGTCGGTGATCTGCGCGCACAGGCTGCGCACCATGGCGGCCTCGAGCATGGTGCGCACCTGGAACACCTGGCGCGCCTCGGCCACGCTGGGCGTGGCGACAAAGGCGCCGCGCGCGGGCTCCAGCGTCACCAACCGGTCGCGGCTGAGCTGGTTAAGCGCCTGGCGCACCAGCGTGCGCGAAACATGAAAAATGTCCGCCATCTTTTGCTCTGAGAGCTTGGTGCCCGGCATCAGCCGCCGCTCAATGATGGCCGCCGTGACCGACTCCACAATGCGCGCCGACGCGCTCGCAGGCACAGAGCGGCCAGCGTCGTGGCTGGCGACCAGTGTGAGCGGGGAACGGGCGGGGGGCATGGATAGATGGGACGGTGGGGCCGCAATAGTGTATACAATTTTTTAAAGGACATGCGCACTTGTAGGGCTGCTCTTGAGCACCATCGGCTTCTCAGGTTTGAAATAGCCTGACACTTAGCTGGCCACTGCCTGCCGCCTCAAGTCTGAAGCAAGCAAAGGTTTGTATACAGTTTTTTGCTAGAAATGCTTGCAGTTTGGGTGCGTTGGTGTAATTGAGGGCTTCAATCCCGTAAATGCTCCCGCACAAAATCCCTGAAATAAGCCATAGCCGGCGCTTCGGTGCGCCCGGCCAGCGTGACATAGGCAAAGCGTGCCGTGGCCCGCAGCGAGGGCTGTAGCGCGAGTTCGACCAGGCTGCCGTCTGCCAGGCCGCTGCGGGCGGTGGCGATCACGCCCAAAAAGACGGTATCCGTCTGTGCCGCCGTCTGCACCAGGCTGGCCACGTCGTCGCAGCGCAAGGTCACCATCTCGGACGGGTTGGCCTGCGGGCCAAACTGGTCCACCAAAACGCGGACTACTTCATCCGACAGGGGCGTGGACGCCACGGGGTAGCGCAGCACGTCGGCCAGCGTGACGCTTTTTTGCGCCGCCAGCGGGTGGCCAGCGCGCACCACCAGACCCGCGCGCAGCTCGGCCAGGGATTCGATATTGAGGTCTGTGGCCGGAATAACGCGGCGCATATCCACCACCATCGCATCGAGCTGGCGGCTGCGCAGTTGCAAAATCTGCAGCTCCACCGGCCCTTGCGTGACCGCCACGCGCATGTCTGCTCGGGTGGACGCCGCGCACATCAGCGGCACCAGCAAGAGCGCCGCCGGGCCCGAGCCCAGGCCCACGCTGATGCTGCCCCGGCCACCGTCTTGCAGCAGTTTGGCGCTTTGGCGCAGCTCTGCGGCCTCGCGAACAATATGGCGCGCCCGGGCCACAACGTCTTGGCCCAGGGGCGTGAGCTCGTTGCGCTTGCCAATGCGGTCGAGCACTTTGGCGCCCAGGTCAAGCTCCAGGCTTTGGATGCTGCGGCTCAGCGCGGACTGCGTCAGAAACAGTTTTTCAGCCGCCCGGCTAAACGAGCCCGTGTCGGCCAGGGCCAGCAGGTGTTCCAGATGCTTGATGTTCATGCCCTTGCACGCCCGGCTTTATGAGGTAAATGAATGATAACCAGAAAAATAATACATTGGACACATTGATTTTCGCACCCTACCATTTGTGCCACACCCCGCCCCTTGTCCATTTTTTGGAGCCCGCCATGCAACTCACCCTCGGAAATTCACTGCGCGCCTGTGGCGCTCTGGTCGCCAGCTTGGCGCTTGCCGCGTCGGTTGCGGCGCAAAGCTACCCGTCCAAGCCCGTCACGATGATGGTGCCTTACCCGGCCGGCGGCCTGTCGGACATCATTGCGCGCACCGTAAATGCCTCTTTGTCCAAGAACCTCGGGCAGACCGTCTTGGTAGAAAACATGGGCGGCGCCAGCGGCTCCATTGCAGCGCAAAAGGTGCTGGCCGGAGCTTCCGACGGCTACATGGTGTTTCAGGGTTCTCCTAACGAGCTGATCCTGGCGCCGCTGGCGATTTCGGCCATCAAATTCAAGAGCGAAGACTTCCGCCTGGTGCAGATGATTGCCACCGCCCAGATCGGCTTTCTGGCGCGGCCCGACCTGCCGGTGAACAACGTCGATGAGTTCATTGCATACGCCCGCAAAGCAGCCAAGCAAGGCAAACCTGTGACCTTTGCCAGCGTCGGGCCTGGCTCGTTTTATCACCTGCTGGGGGAACATTTGTCCAAGATAACGGACATCCCCATGGTCCATGTTCCCTACAAAGGGGCCGCGCCAGCCGAACAGGATTTGATGGCGGGGCAAGTGGACTTCTTTCTGGCGCCCTATGCCAAGAAGTACCAGGACTACAACAAGGCCGGAAAACTCAAGGTCCTGGCCATGTTGAGCCCCACCCGCGTGGAAGGTGCCAAAGACGTTCCCGCCATCAGCGAAAGCAAGGCGCTCAAGGACTTCACCTTCAATATCTGGACCGGCTATTTTGTGAAGAAGGACACACCCGAGCCCGTGGTGGTGGCGCTGCACAAAGCGATCACCGCCACCCTGGCTGATACCTCGGTGCACGCAGGCCTGGACGCCAACAGCCTGCTGCCTGCGCAGCCGCTTCCACTGGCTGCAGTGGGCAAAGTCTATTCGGACGGCACGGCGCAGTTCCGCGCCATTGCCAAGTCCATCAACCTAGAAGCCCAATAAGCGCCATGGCAGCCGCACTTGCAGCGCTACAGGCCCGTGCGGCGGACTACACCGCGCTGCGGCGCGACATCCACCAGCATCCGGAAATCGGGTTTCAGGAATTCCGAACCAGTGACCTGGTAGCCGAGCGCCTGGAGCGCTGGGGCTACGCCGTCACCCGTGGCCTGGGCGGCACCGGCGTGGTGGGGCAACTCAAGCGCGGCACGGGTGCGCGCCGTCTGGGCTTGCGCGCGGACATGGACGCGCTGCCCATCCACGAGACCACCGGCCTGCCCTATGCCAGCAGCCACGCCGGCCTGATGCACGCCTGCGGCCACGACGGCCACACCGCCATGCTGCTGGCCGCGGCCGAGCACCTAGCCAACAGCGATACTTTTGACGGAACCCTGAACCTGATTTTTCAGCCGGCCGAAGAAAGCCTGGGCGGCGCGCGCAAGATGATGGAAGACGGCCTGTTTGAGCGCTTTCCGTGCGATGCCATTTTTGCCATGCACAACATGCCCGGCTTTCGCCAAGGCCAGTTGCTGCTGCGCGAGGGCGCGACCATGGCCTCGAGCGAAAACATCGTGGTGCACATCGAGGGCCAGGGCGGCCACGGCGCCATGCCGCACCTCAGCGCCGACCCGGTGGTTGCGGGCGCGGCCATCGTCATGGGCCTGCAAACCATTGTGTCGCGCAATGTGGCGCCGCTGCAAATGGCGGTGATTACCGTGGGTGCTTTTCAGTCGGGCGTGGCCAATAACGTCATCCCCCAAAGCGCCACGCTCAAACTCAGCGTGCGTGCGCTGGACCGGGGCGTGCGCGAGCTGCTGCGCCGGCGCATTGTGGAACTGGTGCAAGCGCAGGCGACAAGCTTTGGCGTGCAGGCCCAAATCGAGTTTTTGCCCGGCTACCCGGTGCTGGTCAACACCCCCGCAGAAACCGAAATCGCGCGCGAAGTGGCAGTCGCCCTGGTGGGCGAAGACAAGGTGGTGCGGCAAACCGAGCCACTCACCGGCAGCGAAGACTTCGCCTACATGCTCGAAGCGGTGCCGGGCAGCTATTTATTTATTGGCAATGGCGACGCCGCAAACGGCGGCCATGGCGCGTGCATGGTGCACAATCCGAACTACGACTTTGAAGACCGCAATATTCCGATAGGAGCGGCCTTTTGGGTCCAACTTGCGAAGCGCTATTTGGTGTAACGCAAAAGTTGAAATTCAGATCGGGAGAGACTGCTGGCTTGATACCCGCAGCGCCGAAGGAGCAACCGCCCCGGAAACTCTCAGGCAAAAGGACCGATCTGAAATCTTGATCTCTGAAGAGTTGCCGAAGCTAGTCGCCCGGCACACCGCAGGAGCAAGTGGCGCTGTCCAAGCGGGCAGGCCATGAATCTCTCAGGTTCCAAACAGAGGGGGCGTACGCCGTGCATGGTGCGCGCGCGTGCTCTATTCCCTGACTGTTTGAAAGTCTGAGTCATGAAAACAATCGCAGTCATTGGTGGCGGCATCACGGGTGTTACTACCGCTTACGCACTGGCCAAGCGCGGCTTTGCCGTAACGTTGTTCGAAAAAAACCGCTACGCCGCGATGGAAACCTCGTTTGCCAACGGCGGGCAGTTGTCGGCGTCAAACGCCGAGGTCTGGAACCACTGGTCCACCATCCTCAAGGGCATCAAGTGGATGCTCAAGAGCGACGCGCCGCTCCTGGTCAACCCGAAACCAAGCTGGCACAAGCTGAGCTGGTTTGCCGAGTTCGTCAGCAATATGCCCCACTACCGCAGCAACACCATTGAGACAGCACGCCTGGCCGTGGCTGCGCGCGAGCACCTGTTTGCCTGGGCGCAGGCCGAGGGCGTGGACTTTGACCTGAAAAAAGAAGGCATCCTGCATATCTACCGCGACAAAAAAGGCTTTGACCACGCCGGCAAGGTGTCCAAGCTGCTGGCCGAGGGCGGCCTACCACGCCGGGCGGTCACGCCAACAGAGATGAAAGCGATTGAACCCACGCTGGCCGGCACCTTTTACGGTGGCTATTTCACCGAGAGTGACTCCACCGGCGACATCCACAAATTCACCTTTGGCATGGCCGCAGCCATCGCGCGCATGGGCGTGAAGTGCCTGTACGAGCAAAACGTGGTGGCGCTGCACAGCGACGGCGCCCAAGCCAAGGTCACCGTGCAAAACGGGGACGCGCAAGAGATGCTTTCATTTGACGGTATGGTGGTGTGTGCCGGCGTGGAAAGCCGCCGCTTTGCCGCGCAACTCGGCGACCGGGTCAACATTTACCCGGTCAAGGGATATTCGATCACCGTCAACCTGCCCGACGCGCAAAGCCAGGCCGCCGCGCCCATCGTCAGCCTGCTGGACGATGAAACCAAGTTGGTGACCAGCCGCTTAGGGCAAGACCGCTTTCGGGTGGCTGGCACGGCGGAGTTCAATGGCTACAACAAGGACATCCGTGCCGACCGGATCCGGCCGCTGACCGAGTGGGTGAACCAATGTTTTCCCGGCATCAACACCCGCCACGTGGTGCCTTGGGCCGGCCTGCGCCCCATGATGCCCAATATGCTCCCGCGCGTGGGCAAGGGCAGCATGGCCAATGTGTTTTACAACACGGGCCACGGCCACCTGGGTTGGACCTTGTCGGCCATCACCGCCGACATGGTGGGTGATGTGGTGTTGGACCACTTGCGCCCCACCGGCCTGCGCAGCGCCATCTTGCGCGCGGCGCAGGCTTAGGCCC
>CANBVJ010000039.1 GCA_947372865.1 Comamonadaceae bacterium | reverse complement strand
GAAGAAGATGGTCAATACGAAGGGCGAGCTGCACGGCGTGCGCAACGATGTGGCACTGGCGGGTCTGAACCACAAGCTGGGCTGGCGCGGCACGACCAACACCTTGCTCAATTTTGGCGAGGGGAAATACCCGGTTGACGCACAGTCAGGCGGCCCCTTTGGCAACGGCGCTGGCGCCGTGGGCTACTTGGTCGGTAAACCCGGCGAGGGCCTGCGCTGCATGTTCCACATGATGAACGAGGCGCGTATTGGCGTGGGCATTGCCGCCACCATGCTCGGGCTGGCCGGCTATTACGCCAGCCTGGACTACGCCAAGAATCGCCCCCAAGGAAGACCCATCAGTGCAGGTGGCAAAGACGCATCCCAGCCCCAGGTGCGCATCATCGAGCACAGCGACGTCAAACGCATGCTGCTGGCGCAAAAGTCGTATGGCGAAGGCGCGCTGGCCCTGGCCATGTACTGCGCTCGCCTGGTGGATGAACAACACACCGCAGACGCGGCTGCTGCTGACGAAGCGCGCCTGCTGCTCGAAGTGCTCACACCCATTGCCAAAAGCTGGCCCAGCGAATGGTGCCTGGAAGCCAATTCGCTCGCCATCCAGGTGCACGGCGGCTATGGCTACACGCGCGATTTTCCGGTCGAACAATACTGGCGCGACAACCGCCTGAACATGATCCACGAAGGCGCCCACGGCATCCAGGCCATGGACTTACTTGGGCGCAAAGTGTTGATGGAAAACGGCCGCGGCATGCAACTGCTGGCCGCGCGCATGCAAGCCACCATGGCGCGCGCCGCTTCCGACGCCACCTTGGCGCCCTACGCCGACGCCCTGGGCAAAGCGCTGGCCAAGGTGGGCGCTGCCACACAAGCCGCCTGGGCCAATGGCGCACCTACCGAGGCGCTGGCCAACGCCGTGCCCTATATGCAAGCCTTTGGCCACACCGTGCTGGCCTGGATCTGGCTGGACGTGGCTTGCACCACGCTGGCCGCTGACGCCGCGCAGGCGCAGAGCGCCACCGTTGGCCGCTTGGGTGCAGCGCGCTTTTTCTTCCACTATGAGCTGCCCAAGGTCGGCGCTTGGTTGTCTGTGGTGCAATCGAGGGACATGACTTGTGCAACTTTCCCTGAGGACGCTTTCTGATGGCTTTTTTCAAAAAATACAACGGCACCACGGACAAACGCCTGCTGCGCATCGAGCGCTGGACCTGGATCTTGATTTACGGCGGCCTGCTCACCAGCGTTTTGTCGTATTTCATGCCCGCCAACCCGGACGGCAGCCTAAGCGTGTCTCTGGTTTGCGGCCTGCTGGCAGTGGCCTCGGGCGTGGCGTTGATTCTGGTGCGCTCGCGCCTGCACGGCGAATAACCGGCGCTTCAAGCGCTGCCGTATCGCTGTGGTGACAGCCGCTACCGGCTTGGTGGCGGCACAATCGTTTTTTGCTTTTTTACCCCTGTAGTTTTTTTGAGGAACCCGCATGACGCGCACTATCCAGCAGCTTTTTGATTTGACCGGCAAAACCGCCTTGGTGACCGGTGGCTCCCGTGGCCTGGGCCTGCAAATGGCGCACGCCTTGGGCGAAGCTGGTGCCCGCGTGTTGATCACCTCGCGCAAGGCCGAAGACCTGGAGCAAGCCGTGACCGAACTGCAAGCTGCCGGCATTGACGCCCGCTGGGTGGCCGCCGACTGCGCCAAAGACAGCGAAATCACCCGCCTGGTGGACGAAACCCTGCACCGCATGGGCGATATCGACATCCTGGTCAACAACGCCGGTGCCGCCTGGGGCGCGCCCGCCGAAGACCACCCCGTGGACGCCTGGGACAAGGTGATGAACCTCAATGTGCGCGGCTACTTCTTGCTCAGCCAGGCCGTGGCCAAGCGCAGCATGATTGCCCGCCGTTCGGGGCGCATCATCAACGTGGCGTCCATCGCCGGCCTGGGCGGCAACCCCGAAGGCATGAACACCATCGCCTACAACACGTCCAAGGGCGCGGTCATCAACTTCACCCGCACCCTGGGCGCGGAGTGGGGCAAGTACAACATCACCGTCAACGCCATCTGCCCGGGCTTCTTCCCCAGCAAGATGACGGCCGGCACCTTAAAAGCCATGGGCGAAGAAAAGCTCGCTGCCCATGCCCCGCTCAAGCGCCTGGGCGATGACGAGGACCTCAAGGGCCTGTGCCTCTTGTACGCGTCTGACGCCGGCAAGCACATCACCGGCCAGTGGCTGGCGGTGGACGGCGGCGTGAGCATCGTCACCGGTGGCTGAAGCCGCTGTGCCGCCCACTGGGGCGGCAGCCAACTCGTGGGAAGCGCTGGCCGGTTTTGGGGTCGATATTCCGTTTGTGCGGCACCTGGGTTTCGAGCTGACACAGTTTGCGTCCGGTCAGTCCGAGATCACCTACACCGCGTTGCCCGAGCACCTTAACTCCTTTGGCGTTACGCACGGCGGCGCCTTGATGACCTTGCTCGATGTGTCCATGGCCACCGCCGCGCGCAGCGACTCGCCCGAGCAGGGCGTGGTGACCATTGAGATGAAAACCAGCTTTATGCACCCGGCCGTGGGGCCCTTGCTGGCGCGCGGCACGCTGGTGCACCGCACCGCCACCATGGCATTTACCCAGTCCACGATTTTTGACGCCCAGGGCCGCGCCTGTGCCAGTGCCATGGGCACTTTCAAGTTCCTTAAGCGCCCGCCGGGCACTACCAATGCGCTGTCTGGCGCGGGCCCTACCAGCCCGAGCGCCACCATTTCCACCGACTAAAACAAAAGAGACCCACCATGCCCGAAAACCGCCAAATCCACCTCGACAACCGCCCCGCAGGCGAAGCACAGGCCAGCAACTTTGTGCTGGTCACGGCCCAAACCCCGGCCTTGCAGGATGGCGAAGTGCTGGTGCGCCACCACTTTTTGAGCTTGGACCCTTACATGCGCGGGCGCATGAACGACGCCAAAAGCTACGCCCAGCCCCAAGCCCTGGGCCAGACCATGGGCGGCGGCACGGTGGGCGAAGTAGTGGAGTCGCGCAACCCGCGCTACCCCGTGGGCACGAAAGTGGTGGGCATGGGCGGCTGGCAGGAATACAGCGTGGTCAACGCCGACGTGCCCGGCGCCCTGCGCGCGGTAGACACCCGCCATGTGCCCCTGAGCGCCTACCTGGGCGCGGTGGGCATGCCCGGTGTTACCGCCTATTACGGCCTGGTGCACATCATTGCGCCCAAGGCCGGCGACACTGTGGTGGTCAGCGCCGCCACGGGCGCGGTGGGCAGCGCGTTTGCCGCTCTGAGTAAAGCGCGCGGCTGCCACACCGTGGGCATTGCCGGGGGCGCTGAAAAATGCAAATACGCCGTCGATGAACTCGGCTTTGACGCTTGCATTGACTACAAAGAGTATTCCGACGCCGCCAGCCTGTCAGCCGCCATTGCCGCGGCCTGCCCCAATGGCATTGACGGCTACTTTGAGAACGTGGGCGGCATGGTGCTTAACGCCGTGTTGCCGCGCATGAACGCCTTTGGCCGCATTGCGGTCTGCGGCATGATTGCCGGCTACAACGGCGCGCCCCTGCCTCTTACGCAACCCGCGCTGATCTTGATGCAGCGACTGAAGATTGAAGGCTTTATCGTCAGCGAGCACATGGAAGTGTGGCCCGCCGCGCTGGCCGAACTCGGCGCCCTGGTGGCCGACGGCAAGCTGCGCGCTCGCGAAAGCATTGCCCAGAGCCTGGAAAACGCGCCCGAGGCCTTTTTGGGCTTGCTCAAGGGCAAAAACTTCGGCAAACAACTCGTCAAGCTGGTCTGAAAGGCACGGTCACAATGAACAGCGCCGCAGCCCTGAATACCGCCGCCACCCACGAAGTGTTCAACCAGGCCCTCAACCTGGAAAACTACAACCTGTTTGACGGCAACCAGGCCCTGCAAAGTGCGCTGAAATTCAACGCTCCGGGCTTGGATACTGCCGATTTGCACGCCCTGGGCGCGCAAATGGGCAGCGCCGAGATGCAAACCCACGCGCAACTGGCCAATGTGCACACGCCGCAGTTGCGCAGCCACGACCGCTTTGGCAACCGCATTGACCAGGTCGAATTTCACCCCAGCTACCACGCCCTGATGGCCGCTGCGATGCAAGCCGGCCTGCACGGCAGCCCGTGGATCGATTTTTTTGACGCCAAGCCAGGCACATCGACCGCGCACCAGCGCCGCGCGGCCGCGTTTTTGATGTTCACCGAGCTGGAATCGTCCACGCTGTGCCCGATTTCCATGACCTATGCCGTCATGCCCGCGCTGCGCAGCAATGCGGCGATTTACCAAGATTGGGCGCCTGGCCTGAGCAGCCCGCATTACGACCCGGCCCTCAAACTCTTCAGCCAAAAAACCGGCCTGACCATGGGCATGGGCATGACCGAGAAGCAGGGTGGCTCGGACGTGCGCGCCAACACCACGCAAGCCACGCCTTGCGGCAGTGACGCCTGGGGCCAGCGCTTCAAGCTGGTGGGCCACAAATGGTTTTTCTCGGCGCCCATGTGCGACGCGTTTTTGGTGCTGGCGCAGTCACCCGGCGGCCTGAGCTGCTTTTTTCTGCCCCGCGTGCTGCCCGATGGCAGCCTGAACCAGTTGCGCGTGCAGCGCCTCAAAGACAAGCTTGGCAACAAGGCCAACGCCAGCTCGGAAGTCGAGTTTTTGAACGCTAGCGCCTGGCTCGTGGGCGTGGAAGGCCGCGGCGTGCCGCAGATTCTGGAAATGGGCGAAATGACCCGTCTCGACTGCGCATTGGGCACCAGCGCGCTGATGCGCCAAGCTTTGAGCATTGCGCTCAACCACACGGCCCAGCGCCAGGCATTTGGCAAGCGCCTGATGGACCAACCCTTGATGCGCAACGTGCTGGCCGACCTGGCACTGGAGAGCGAAGCCGCCACCGCCTTGTCCATGCGTCTGGCGCGTGCTTTTGACAATACGGGCGACAGCTTTGAGCGCCTGATTGCGCGCGTGCTCACACCCATTGCCAAGTTCTGGATATGCAAGCGCGGCAGCGCTTTTGGCCAAGAGGCCATGGAATGCATGGGCGGCAACGGCTATGTGGAAGAGGGCGGTTTGGGCACCATGGCGCGCATCTACCGCGAAATGCCGCTCAACTCGATTTGGGAAGGCGCGGGCAACATCATGGCGCTGGACCTGCTGCGCGCCCTGCGCAAGGGCGACGTGGCCCAGGCCCTGGCGCAAGAGCTGGCCCCGGCACGCGGCGCCCACTCGGCGCTGGACCGCATGATTGACTCCTTGCCCACGCGGGTGGAGCTGCTGGCCAACGAAGTGCAGGCCCGGCGCCTGGCGCAAGACGTGGCGCTGACGGTGCAGGCCGCGCTCTTGCAGCAAAGCGCCCCGGCTGCCATATTTAGTGCCTTTTGCGATTCGCGCCTGGGCGGCGACTGGGGTTACAGCTTTGGCACCCTGGGCAGCGACGTGGACTTTGACTCCATCATCCGCCGCGCCATGCCGCGCTGAATTTTTTCCAAGCTATTGATTTAAGAGGCACTTATGTCTGACCTGATTCTTCACCACTACCCCAGCTCGCCGTTTTCTGAAAAAGTGCGCCTGGTGCTGGGCTACAAGGCCCTGGCCTGGAAATCGGTGGTGGTGCCGCGCATCTTGCCCAAGCCCGATGTGCTGGCCCTGACCGGCGGTTACCGCAAGACGCCGTTTTTGCAAATCGGCGCCGACATGTACTGCGACACCGCGCTCATGTGCGAGGTGCTAGACCACGTGCAGCCCCAACCCACGCTGTACCCCGAGGCGTCCAAGGGCGTGGCGCGGGTGCTGGCGCAGTGGGCCGACACCACGCTGTTTTGGGCCGCCATGGCCTACAACCTGGGCCCCAAGGGGGCAGCCGCCTTGTTTGCCGACGCGCCACCCGAGGCCGCCAAAGCCTTTGCCGCCGACCGGGGCGCCATGTCTGCGGGCATGACGCGCAGCCGCCCGGCGGACGCCACCGCCAGCTACAAATCGTATTTGCGCCGCTTGGCCCATATGCTGGACCACCAAGACTTTTTGCTGGGCAGCGCGCCCTGCGTGGCCGACTTTGCCGCCTACCACCCGCTGTGGTTTACCCGCCACTGCGTGCCGGTAATGGCCCACATTCTGAACGCTACGCCTTCGGTGCTGGCCTGGATGGACCGCATGGCCGCCCTGGGCCACGGCAGCATGGAAAAGTTCAGCGCCGAGCAGGCCATTGCCCTGTGCGCCGCCAGTGAGCCACTGGCTTTGGCCCCAGACACCGTGTTCCAGGACGAACATGGCATTCCCTTGGGCAGCACTGTGACCATTTCTGCCGAAACCTTTGGCCAAGAGCCCACCGAAGGCGTCTTGCTGGCTGCCACCCGCACCCGCTACACCCTGCGCCGCGAAGACCCGCGCGCCGGCGTGGTGCATGTGCATTTCCCGCGCATTGGCTATTCGCTGCGCGCGGCCTGAATCTGTTTCTTTTTCCTCATTTTTTAACGAGACCTTTGCATGATTTCTGACTTTAAAAACAAAACCGCCGTCATCACTGGCGCTGGTTCGGGCTTTGGCCTGGAATGCGCCCGCATTGGCGCCGCACTCGGCATGAACCTGGTGCTGGCCGATGTGCAGCAAGATGCGCTGGACCGGGCTGCGGCCGAGATGACCGCCGCCGGTGCCCCCGTGCTGGCTATGCGCGTGGACGTGTCCAAAGCCGACCAGGTTGAAGCCCTGGGCGCTGCCACCCTGGCGCGCTTTGGCGCGCCGAACTTTGTTTTCAAC
Organism: Comamonadaceae bacterium; assembly: GCA_947372865.1. Classification (GTDB taxonomy): domain Bacteria; phylum Pseudomonadota; class Gammaproteobacteria; order Burkholderiales; family Burkholderiaceae_C; genus Allorhodoferax. The sequence continues at coordinate 25,781 of CANBVJ010000039.1, read as the reverse complement.
AACGCCGGCGTGGGCTCGGGCGGCCTGATCTGGGAAAACACCTTGCAAGACTGGGAATGGGTGATTGGCGTGAACCTGATGGGCGTGGCCCACGGTATTCGCGTGTTCACACCTATGATGCTGGCCGCTGCGGCCGCTGACCCGGCTTTTCAGGGTCATATCGTCAACACCGCCAGCATGGCCGGCTTGCTCAATGCGCCCAATATGGGCGTCTACAACGTGAGCAAGCACGCCGTGGTGAGCATGAGCGAGACCCTGTACCAAGACCTGGCCCTGGTGACCGAGCAAATCAGCGCCAGCGTGCTGTGCCCCTTCTTTGTGCCCACCGGCATCAGCCAAAGCCACCGCAACCGCCCCGACGAGCACAAGGCCGCAGGCACCAAACCCACCAAGAGCCAGCTCATCGGTCAAGCCATGAGCGACAAGGCCGTGGGCAGCGGCAAGGTCAGCGCAGCCAACGTGGCGCAAATGGTGTTTGACGCCATGGTCGCCAACCAGTTCTACATCTACAGCCACCCCAAATCGATTGCGTCGGTGCAGGTGCGCATGGAAGACGTGCTCATGTCGCGCAACCCCACCGACCCCTTTGCCCACAAGCCCGAGCTCGGCGTGGAGCTGAAAAAAGCGCTTCGCGCTTAAGCCCGCGCGAAACGCGGCAAAAAAGTGTTCAAATACACGGTTTCACAATTACACCTCTAGGAAAGATCTCATGGGCAATTCCATCGTTACCGAAGCAGACCGCAAAGCCACCCCCGCACCCAAGCCTCTGCCCGGCATGACCCTGGGCAGCGCAGGCCGCGGCCAAAAGGTGAGCCTGGAGCGTGGCGTGTCCACCCGCAGCAAAAAGAACCCCGGCAAGCGGGCCAAGAAGGGCGGTTAATTCCGGTCTTCAACAAAAAAAGCCCTCTTTCGAGGGCTTTTTTTATGGGCCAGTGCAAACCGCCAAAGGTAGTGCGCGGCGCAGGCTGTGGATTGGCGGTGCAGGGCGCTTTAGGCCACCTTGGCTGCCAATTCCAGTTTTGCCGCAGGCGGCGGCGCATAGCCGCCCCGGCGCGAGGTGCGAACGCCCAGGCGCACCATGCCTTCGCACAGCGCTACCGCGCAGGCCAGGCCGTCCAGCACGGGCACGCCAAACTCTTCAGACATCGAATGCGCCAGGTCGGCCATGCCAGCGCAGCCAAGCACAATGGCTTCGGCCCGGTCGTCACGCAGCGCCAGGGCGATTTCGTCCCTTATCTTGTTGAGCGCCTCGGGTTGTGCGTCTTCCAGATCGAGCACCGCCACTTCTGACGAGCGCACCCGCTGGCATTGGTGCTGCATGCCGTAGCGCCGCAGGTTGTGCTCTAGCGCAGGCACCGAGCGCGCCAGCGTGGTGACCACCGAGAATTTGTTGCACAGCATGGCGGCCACCCGGTAGGCGGCCTCGCCAATGCCGACCAAGGGCTTGTCGGTCAGGCAGCGCAGGGCGTCCAGGCCGGTGTCGTCAAAACAGGCCACCACCACGGCGTCAAAGTCTTGCGCCTGGCGTACCGACTGCAACAGACCGGCCAGGCTCAGGGCCTCGTCGTAATAGCCTTCAATCGAGGCCGGGCCATGGGAGGGGTTGATGGCAACAATCTGCGTGCCCGGCGCTGCTGCCCGCTGGGCGGCCACGCCGATTTTGTGCGTCATGCTCGCGGTGGTGTTGGGGTTGACTACAAGAATGCGCATGGTTATTCGAGCTCTCCGCCCAGGTAAGCGGCCTTGATGCGTTCGTCGCCCATCAAGGCCTTGGATTCGCCGGTCAGCACCACTTTGCCCGTGGCCAAAGCGTAGGTGCGCTTGGAAATGGACAGCGCCATGCGGCTGTTTTGCTCCACCAGCAAGACGCTGACTTTTTCATCGCGCGAGATGGCCACGATAGAGCGTGCAATGTCTTGCACCAGCTTGGGCGCAATGCCCAGGCTGGGTTCGTCGAGCAGCAGCATGCGGGGTTTGGTCATCAGTGCGCGGCCAATCACCATCATTTGCTGCTCGCCGCCCGACAAGGTGCCGGCCTGCTGGGAATAGCGCTCGCGCAGGCGCGGAAAGCGCTCGAGCACGCTGTCCAGGGTGTGGGCGATGCCGACCTTGTCGGTGCGGGTAAAGGCGCCCATCAACAGGTTGTCCTTGACCGACATGAACGGAAACACCCGCCGCCCCTCGGGCACCATGGCAATGCCCCGTTTGACGATGTCTGCCGTGGCCAAGCCGTCCAGGCGCTCGCCCATAAAGTGGATCTGCCCGGAATGCAGCTTGGCCAGCCCGGTAATGGCGCGCAGAATGGACGATTTGCCGGCCCCGTTGGCACCAATCAGCGCCACGGTTTCGCCTTCGTCCAGGGTCAGGGACACGCCCTTGAGCGCATAGACCTGGTCGTAATACAGCTCGACGTTTTCAAAATTCAGCAAAGTGCTCATGGCCTACATTCCGATCGCAGCGTCTTCGGCGCCCAGATAGGCTTCGATGACTTTGGGGTTGTTCTGGATCTCGGCGGGCGTGCCTTCGGCGATTTTTTCGCCAAAGTTGAGCACCACAATGCGGTCCGAAATCTTCATTACGGCCGGCATGTCGTGCTCGACCAGTAAGACGGTGACGCCGCGTTCCTCGCGCAGGCGGCGCACCAGGGTGACCATGCGCATGGTCTCGTCGTGGTTCATACCGGCAAAGGGCTCGTCTAGCAGCAGCAACGCCGGCTTGGTGGCCAGGCCGATGGCCATGCCCAGGGCGCGCAAGTGGCCCTGGGGCAGGTTGGACGCCATCTCGTTGCGAATGGCGTCCAGGCCCAGAAAGTCGATGATGCCGTCGGCCGACACCGCAAACTCGGCTTCATCGGCCGCCGCCAGGCGGGTGCCCAAGAAGAAATCGAGCAGTGACGCCCGTGAGCGCAGGTGGTGGGCCACGATGATGTTTTCGCGCACCGTCATCGACCTAAAGATAGTGGTCTCTTGGAAGGTGCGCACCACGCCTTTGCGGGCCACCACGTGCGGCGCCCGGTTGCTGATGCGCTCGCCTCGAAACACCACCTCGCCGCTGCTGGTGGGCAGGAAGGATGCGATCAGCTTGAACAGCGTGGACTTGCCCGCGCCGTTGGGGCCGATCACCGACAAAATTTCGCGCTCTTGCACATCAAAGCTGATGTTGTTGACGGCGGTTAGGCCGCCAAAACGCTTGGTGAGTCCGCGGACTTCCAAAATGGCGCTCATTTGCGGTCTCCTTTGCGGTCCAGCAGGCTCAACACGCCATTGGGCAGGAGCAGCATCAAAATAATCATCAGGCTGGAATAAATGAGCAGCTGAAAGCGCCCGGTGGCAAACAACAAGTCCCAGCCAAAGTACAGCAAAAGCGTGCCCAGCATGGGGCCCAGCACATAGCCCAGACCACCCAAAAAGCAGTTGAGCATGAAGTTCACGCTGTCGGTACTTTGGAAAGAGGAGGGGTAAATCGACTGCGAAATCGCAATAAAGCCCGCGCCCGCCACCCCGCCAAAAAATGACGATATGGCGTAAGCCAGCACCCGCAGGCGGGCAATGTCCACGCCAATGGAGGAGGCCAGTTCTTCGTTTTGCTGCAAAGAGCGGCACAGGTGGCCCAGACGCGAGTTGACAATGCGCCACAGCACGGCATACGTCACAGTCATCAGGGTGGCGGCCATCCAGTAAAACGCCAGCTTGGGGTTTTCCAGGGTGGTGAAGTCTGGAATCAGCGTAATCCCCAGCACGCTCAATTCGGACGGCATGCGGATGGACGTGATGCCCTTGGCGCCGTTGGTAATGGGCAGCGCCAATGCCGCCAGGCGCGCCACTTCGGTCAAAACCAGCGTCACCATGGCAAAGTAAACGCCGCGCAAGCGCAGTATCGGCAGGCCAATCAAAACCGCCAGCGCCGCGCAAAAAATGCCCGAGAGCGGCAGCGTCCACCAAAAGCTGACGTCACCCCGGGTGATCAGCAGGGCCGAAACATAGCCGCCCACCAGCGCATACGCGCCTTGGCCGATGTTGATGCGCCCAATGTAGAAAGTGAGCCAGACCCCGGCAGACGCGATGGACAACAAGGCCACCGCAGTGAGCGTGTAATACAGATCCACGCGCCCGGAGGCTGCAATGGCTGCGGGTATCGCCAGAAAAACGGCGAGCAGGAAGACGCCCAGGGAGGCGAGGTGTTTGGTATTTTTCATGTCAACCCCAGGGTTTGCCCATCAGGCCTTGGGGCCGTATGGCCAGGAAAACCATCAGCGAGGCGAAGATGACCAGATAAGTAATGTCGCCCGAGGCGGCCAGCACGGTCAGGCCTACGCTCTCGACCATGCCCAAAATGAAGCCGCCCATGATGGCGCCCGAGATAACCCCGGCACCGCCAATCATGATCATCATGAAAGCCTTGATCGAGGTTGGCCCGCCCATGCCTAAGTTGATGCCGGTAATGGTGACCAGCAAGCCGCCCACAATGCCCGCGAGCATGGCGCCCAGCGCAAAGCCGATCATGGAATAGCGGTCCACGTCCACGCCCATCAGGCGCGCCGCGACCTTGTCTTGGGCCAGCGCGCGCATGGCGCGGCCGGTTTTGGAATACTGCATGTACAGGATAAAACCCGCCACCATGGCCAGCGCCAGCAAGCCAATGGCAATGCGGTCATAGGGCATGACGATCAGGAAATCCCAGTTGAAAACGCCGTCGATGATCTTGGGCACGCCGCGCTGCTTTTCGCCAAACACCAGCAAGATGACGGCGTCCAAAAAGAAGGCGATGCCTGCGGCCAGCAGCATGGTGCTTTCTTCGCGCTGCGACTTGCGGATGACCGGGCGAAACAAAAATCGCTCCACCAGCGCGCCCACGGCGCCCAGCACCAGGCCCGAGGCCAGCAGCCCCACAATAAAAGGCAGCTCAAATTGCGCCACCACCGTGTAGGTGACAAAGCCCCCTAGCACGTACATCTGGCCGTGCGCAAAATTCAGCACGTTCATGAGCGAAAAAATCAGGGTCAGCCCCAGCGCGATCAGCGCGTACTGGGCCCCCAGATAAAGGCCGTTGGCTATGACTTGTTCCATGGAGATTGGTGTTCCTTGAGAGAGGGGCGCACGCCTGGCGTGCAGGCGTGCGCCTTGGGAGGCCTGGCGCTAATTAGTCCACTTGCGCGACAAACAGCGTCTCAAACTTGCCGTCCTTGTAGACATTGACCACCAGCGGCACCGATACCTGGCGCTTCTGGCCAAACGAGCCCATGCCCACGTACTTCAGCTTGGCGCTGCCCACCATATAGGGGTTGGGCGCCTCAAAGCTGTCCATGGTTTTCTTGAACTCGGCCACATCGGTCATGCTCTTGGGGTTGGCCTTGAGCGTTTCCAGGATGTATTCCAGGGCGTAGACCTTGGTGTTGGACTCGTCGTTGTACTCACCAAACATCTTGGTGTAACGCTTGACGAACTCGCGCATCTTGTCCGAGGCCAGTTGGGGCGTGGAAGCACCACCCACCGAGATAAAGCCATCAGCCAGCTTGCCCGCGCCTTCTTTAAGCACGTTGGCGTCTTGCGCGGTTTCGGTAGAAATAATGCCTTTGAAGCCCATTTCACGGGCCGAGCGGATGAGTTGTGGCGCCTGGGCGGGCGAGACGCCCGACAAGACCAGCAAATCGGGCGTGGTTTTGAGCACGGGCAGCAGCACGGGGCTGAAGTCGGTGGTGTCAACCTGGAAGGTCACGTTAGCAGACACCACTTGCATGCCCAGCGCCTTGGCCGCAGCAGCACCGCTGTCGCGCTGGCTTAAAGGGTCAGACTCGTTGGCGGCCACAAAAGCGACCTTCTTGACGTTCTTTTCCTTCATCAAATACTTGTAGATGGCCGGGCCAGACTGGTAGTTGGCCACCATGCCCAAAATGGCGTTGGAGGCGGGCTTGGTGTAAAGCTCTTTGGGGAACGCGTAGGGGAAGTACATGATTCCCTTTTGCTCGGCCACAGGGCGCACAGCAGCGGCGCCGTCGTCCACATTGGGGCCGACCACGTAGTGGATGCCTTCTTGCGCCATTTTTTCCATGCCGGCGATCGCGCGCTTGGGGTCTTTTTGGTCGTCAAACGCGACGATTTTCACGTCATAGGTGGTGCCGCCAATCTTGACGCCACCGGTCTCGTTGATCCAGGCGGCACGGGTTTCCATAGAGCGCTGGTTAGAAATGCCCCAGCTTGCAGCCGGGCCGGACGTGACGCCCACAAAACCGATTTTCAGCACCGGGTTGGCGGCAAAGGCCGCGCCACTGAGTGCGGCGGCAACCAGACCAGCAATGGCGCTGGTTTTCATAAAGTAACGCTTTTTCATGAAGGCAACTCCTAATGAGGACACTGTGTTGGAAAGGTCACCAAGGCTGCGCGCAGCACGCAAACTGGCTTGGTGTCTGCATCATGAATGTTGTTAACAATCATGTCAACGATTGTTTTGACATTTTTCCTAGGGGTTTTCACCGCACTACAATTTGCCGCATGAGCACTATTTCCAAGCCGGTTGATGCGGAAGAAGCGCAAATCGTTGAGCGCATTTACGAGGCCGTCATGGACCAGCGCCTGGCGCCGGGCGCCAAACTGTCAGAAGCCCATTTGTGCGAGGCCTTTGGCGTGGGGCGGATGCGCATACGCCGCAGTCTGCTCATTTTGGCCAGCCGCGAAGTGGTAGAGCTGCAGCCCAACCGCGGCGCCTATGTGGCCCAACCCAGCGCCGAACAAGCGCGCGAGATCTTTGAAGCGCGCCTGGCGGTTGAGCCATCGCTGGTGCGCATTGCGGCCCAGCGCGTCAGCCAGGCCGACATCGCCGTTCTGCAGCAGCACCTGGAAAACGAATCTGCCGCCCACCACCAGGGCAACCGGCGCGAGGCTATTCGCCTGTCCGGCCAGTTCCATGCGGCCGTGGCCCAGGCGGCGGGCAACTCGGTCATGCTGCGCATCGTCAAAGACCTGGTGACCCGCAGCTCGCTGATCATCGGCATGTACGGCGACGCCGGCTTTACCAACTGCCGCGACGACGAACACACCGCCATCGTCAGCGCCCTGGCCGCAGGTGACGCCGACCAGGCTGAGGGCCTGATGCGCACCCATTTGGAACACATTACCCAGCATCTGCAACTGGAGCGTGCGCCTACGGGGGCGCAGGATTTGGTGAGTTTGTTTGGGGCGGGGGTGGCGGGCGCTGCGGGCGGTTGAGTTGCCTTGTTGGCGGCGCTGGCAATGTCTTGCGTGCCCAATTTGAATCATGGAAAAGCCCTCTTCTGAGGGCTTTTTTGCGGACTGAATGCGGCGGCTTCATTCGCAGCCATGGAAAACATGAATCTGGCGTTCGATTTTCATGGTTTCGCTCATATTTCGCACGGCGATGCGTCCGTCGCTCACCGGTATTCGTCAAGCGTATGCCGCCTCACGGCACTCCAGTTTCTCCCGTTTTAATCTTGACTTATGAAAAAAATAATTCGGTAAACATATTTTTGGCAATTCAAATTGCCGATTTAAATAAAAGTACCGGTTTTAATAATCAGTATTCAATAGACTATGAAAATCTTCAAAGCGTCTATTGGGTCATGGCAAACAATAATCTCGCAAGTGCCAAGCGGCAGAAAAATGATGAGTTTTACACCCAGTTCGTCGATATTCAAAAAGAGATAGAGGCTTATCTGGAATTCGACGCCCACACCTTTGAGGGCAAGGTCGTTTATTGCAACTGCGACGATCCGTATGAGAGCAATTTCTTCCGTTATTTCGTTCTCAATTTCAAGAAGCTGGGGCTCAAGCGTCTCATCACCACCAGCTACAAGCCTTCGCCAGTAGCCAACACCCAACTCGCCCTGTTTGGCGCCGAGCAGTACTCGGCAAACCCGAAAGGGCGACCCAAAGCCACGGCCAACCAATTCATCATCAATAAAGTGCACGACATCGACGGTGATGGCCAGTTCAACCTGAACGATGTGGCCGAACAATTGAAAGCGAACAAGGTGAACAAGTGGGCGCCGCTCGCGGGGGAGGGAGACTTTCGCAGTGCTGAGTGCCTCGCGTTGCTGAAGCAGGCGGACATTGTGGTGACCAACCCGCCTTTCAGCCTGTTTCGGGAATATGTCAAGCAGTTGGTAGAACTCGATAAAAAGTTCGTAATTGTTGGAAGTAAAAATGCAATAACTTACAAAGAGATTTTCCCGCTCATCATGGGAAATCGAATGTGGACCGGTGTCACCGGGTTCAGTACTGACATGCTCTTTATTGCACCGGCTGGTATCGATCTGAGCGGAAAACCCAAAACTGCACTTCGCTGCGTCGATGGAGTTACCTATCTGCGATCTCCCTCCATTTGGTTTACAAATCTCGACCATGGTCGGCGCCACCAACCGCTCCAATTAATGACGATGGAAGACAACTTGAAATTCAGCCGCCACAAGCAAATCAGAGGTAAGGCGCGATACGACCAATACGACAACTACGATGCCATAGAAATCCTCTTCACCGATGCCATTCCAAGCGACTATGGCGGTGTCATGGGCGTGCCCATCAGTTTTTTGGATAAATACAACCCAGATCAATTTGTGATTGTAGGAGCCACGGAAAGCGAGGGGCGTGGCTTTTCAAATGGCCTATGGGATGAGAAAAGCAGAGTTTCACAGCCGTTAGTAGGCGGTGCAAAAGCCTTTAAAAGAATCTTCATAAAACATCTGGGAGGATAATATGAAGACTACTCTTCGCACTGAAATCACCGTCGCTGAAATTTGTGATGGCTTTGTCTATAACGAGTTTGAGGGAAAAGGCCTGTTTGGCCTGTCTGGCAAACTGACCATCCAACCGGAGTACCAGCGAAACTACATTTATGCAGCCGATGGTGGCAAGCGTGAGGCGGCGGTCATCGAATCAATTCTTCAGGGCTACCCGCTGGGCTTGATTTACTTTAACAAAGTCGCTGAAGACAAGTTTGAAGTATTAGACGGTCAACAGCGCATTACCAGCATCGGTCGGTTTGTCAAGGACAAATTCGCCATCAAGGACAGCGGCGGCATGCCGCAGTACTTTAGCAGCATGGCCGCAGACAAGCAGAACTTGATCCTTGACGCCAAGCTGCTCATCTATGAATGCGACGGCCAGGAAAGCGAAATCAAAGACTGGTTCAAAACCATCAATATTGCAGGCGTGCCGCTCAATGAGCAAGAATTGCTTAACGCCGTTTATTCAGGGAAATTTGTCACGCTGGCCAAAGAAACCTTCAGCAACAGCCAAAACGCCAACACGCAAAAGTGGAGTGCGTACGTCAAGGGCAGTGTCATCCGGCAGGACTATTTGGAGTGTGCCCTGAAATGGGTGAGCAAGGGCGAAATTGGCCAGTACATGAGCACCCACCGCAACGATGCAAATATCCATGAGCTTGTCAGCTATTTCAATAGCGTGATCGGTTGGGTATCTTCAGTATTCATCAGCGTTGAAAGTGAGATGCGATTGCTGGATTGGGGCCGTTTATACGAGACCTACCACGATCAACCATACAACCCAACAGTACTTGCGGCAAGCGTGGCGCGGCTCTATGGTGATTCTTATGTCAAAAATCGCCGAGGGATTTTTGAGTATTTATTGGGCGGATCGAAAGACACCAAGTTATTAGAGTTGCGAATTTTCGACGATGCCACCAAGAAGTCGGTCTATGCGACACAAACCCAGAAGGCGAAGGCCCAAGAAAAATCGAACTGCCCGCATTGCGCAATCGGCCATGAGTCCAATAAAAAGAAAATCTGGCCCTTGCCAGAAATGGACGCCGACCACGTGACGGCATGGAGCAAAGGCGGTGACACGGCCATCAAAAATTGCCAATTACTTTGCAAGACGCACAACCGCGCCAAAGGCAATTGCTGACGCGCAACAGAAGACGGCCCGTCGTGTTTGTAGACGACTCCCTGCCGTTGCATTCTCTCCACGGTATTTCGTTAACCCTGCTAAAGTACGGGGAACCCGTACTGCCCATGCTATGTACACCGTGATCGAAACTCCAAGTTTTCAAAAACAAGCGGAGAAGATTTGGAATGAACCCGAGAGGATTGAGTTCATCAACTGGATCGCAGAAAACGCGCTCGCAGGTGATGTCATTCCTGGTGCGCAGGGCGCTCGTAAGGTGCGCTGGTCGGTCGGCGGCAGGGGCAGGCGCGGTGGAGTGCGTGTGGTGTATTTCAATCTGACCGAGCAGGGCGTCGTGCTTTTGGTGATCATTTACACCAAGGCAGATCAGTCCAACGTCGGGCCGAGTGACATTAAGAAAGCGATTTGAGATGGAAAAAATTGACATTGAAAAGGCCGCAAAGGCCATCGAGCTTGATGCCGGTATGCCCTTGCCAGATTTGCGCCAAGCGCTGGAAGAGGCCAAGGCAAGCGTGGGCCGATTGACGACGCCCGAGCAGATACTGGTGCGCCAAGCGCGGTCTAGAACAGGTCTGTCGCAGCAGGCATTTGCCGAGCGCATTGCCACTCCCGTTGCCACCTTGCGGGACTGGGAGCAAGGTAGATTCACCCCGCCAGGCGGGGTGCTGTGCTTGCTGCGGCTTATCAGCAAGCACCCCGAACTAACGCAAGAGCTTGCTGCTGCGTAGCGTTGGCTATTTAGAACATGGCGGCTTGAAACCGATCGCTGCGTTTCTTAATGCTGGCTGTTCTCACAACTCCCGCGCCAACCGCAACCCGTCCAACACCGCCGCATGCGTATTGCGCGCCGCCACCGCGTCGCCAATCCGAAACAGCTGAAAACCGCCGCCCGGGTTGCTGGCCACGGTTTGTGCCTGGCCCGCAATCAGTTGGCCGTAGTCCACGGCGCCCAGGTTGCTGGAATGGGGTTTGAGGGCGAAGTACAGGTCTTCCAGCGGTAGTGTGCCGTGGTTGACCACCACCTGGTCCACCACGCGCTCTTTGCGCACGCCGCCATAGTCGCTGCCCAGCACCGCCAGCAGTTTGCCGCTTTGGGTCGGGTGGCGCGCCACCGATTGCAGGCGAAAGGTCACGGTAAATGTCACGTCGAGCTTTTGCAGGCTGCGCATATAGGGCACCAGGTTCATGGCCATCACCTCGGGCGCAAAGGTGCGGTCGGGGGTGGCAATTTCCAGGCGCGCGCCGCTTTGGGCAATCACTTCGGCGGCTTGCAGGGCCGAATGGTCGCCCGCGTCGTCAAACAGCAGCACGTCTTGGCCAGGCTTCACATCGCCGCCCAAGATGTCCCAGGCGGACACCACCAAGTCGTTGCCCGTGGCTAGCACGTCGGTGTGCGGCAGGCCGCCGGTGGCGATGATGACCACGTCGGGGCGCTCCGCCAGCACGGTGGCCTCGTCGGCCAGGGTGTTAAAGCGGAAAGTCACGCCGCGTTCTTCGCAGCGCGCCATGCGCCAGTCGATGATGCTGAGCATCTCTTTGCGCCGGGGGCTCAGGGCGGTCAAGCGAATCTGGCCGCCGGGCTTGGGTGCGGCTTCCAGCACGGTGACGGTGTGGCCGCGCTCGGCGCTCACGCGCGCCGCCTCCAGACCAGCGGGGCCCGCGCCAATCACCAGCACTTTGCGCTTCGTGGCTGCCGGTGCAATGGCGTGGGGCAGGGTGAGTTCGCGGCCGGTAGACGGGTTGTGGATGCAATAGGCCTCGCCCCCGGCGTAGATGCGGTCTAGGCAGAAGTTGCCGCCCACGCAAGGGCGAATGGTGTCTTCGCGGCCTTCCACAATCTTGCGCACGATATGCGGGTCGGCCATGTGGGCGCGCGTCATGCCCACCATGTCGAGTTTGCCGCTGGCGATGGCGTGGCGCGCGGTGTTCACATCCTGGATCTTGGCGGCATGAAAGATAGGAATGTCCACATGCGCGCGCAGGCTGCCCGCAAAGTCCAGGTGCGGCGCGCTGCGCATGCCTTGCACCGGAATCACGTCGGTCAGGCCCGCGTCGGTGTCGATGTGGCCGCGGATGATGTTCAAAAAATCCACCATGCCCGACTTGGCCAGGTAGCGGGCAATGCCCAGGCCTTCGTCTTGCGTAAGGCCGCCAGGGCGCACCTCGTCGGCCACGCCGCGCACGCCCAAAATAAAGTCCGGCCCCACGCGCTTGCGGATGGCCTGAATCACTTCCAGCGTAAAGCGCACCCGGTTTTCCAGCGGCCCGCCATAGGGTGCGTCTAGCGTATTGGTGGACGGCGACCAAAACTGGTCCATCAGGTGGCCATAGGCTTCGAGTTCAAGCCCGTCTACGCCTGCGGCGTGCATGCGCTCGGCGGCGTCGGCGTAGTCTTTGATGATGCGGGCAATGTCCCAGTCTTCCATGCGCTTCGGAAAAGCCCGGTGCGAGGCCTCGCGCTCGTGCGAGGGCGACACCACGGGCAGCCAGTCCGCCTTGGACCAACTGGTGCGCCGCCCCAGGTGGGTGAGCTGAATCATCACGGCGGCGCCATGCTCGTGGCAGGCGTCGGTCAGCTCCCGCATCCAGGGCACGACCTCGTCCCGATAGGCCAAGATGTTGTTGAACACCGGCGGGCTGTCGCGCGACACCGCCGCCGAGCCTGCGGTCATGGTCAGCGCAATGCCGGCTTTGGCGCGCTCTACGTGGTAGGCGCGGTACTTGGCCTTGGGCATGCCGTCTTCGGGATAGGCAGGCTCGTGCGAGGTGATCATCAAGCGGTTTTTAAGCCGCAGGTGCTTGAGCTGAAAGGGCTGGAGCAGGGGGTCGTTGGACTGGGCGCTGGACATGGTTTTCTACCTCGGATGGCTTCGGGTCAATACCACTGGTCGGGCATGGAGGCTTTTTTGCGGTCCATAAAGTCGCGGATGGATTCGTCCACCGCCACGTCCAGCTCGGGCGCCACATAGTCGGCCAGCGACTGTTTCCAGCGCTTATTGGCGCGGCTGGCGGCGTCGGATTGGCCGGCTTCGGTCCAGGTTTCAAACGGGGTGTCGTCCGAGATGCTGGAGTCGTAAAACGCGGTGGTGTAGTTGGCCATGGTGTGGGCGCTGCCCAGGTAGTGGCCGCCGGGGGTGACTTGCTCAAAGGCGTTCATGGCCAGGGTGTTGTCGTCCACTGTGACGCCGCCCAGGTAGCTGTGCAACGCGCCGCAAAAGTCGGCATCCATCATGAATTTCTCGTAGCTCATGGACAACAATCCGTCCAAAAAACCGGCCGAATGCAAGATGAAATTGGCCCCGCAATGCACGGCCGACAACATGGACATCACGCTTTCCTGCATGGCCTGGCCGTCGGGCAGCTTGGACGTGGTGAAAGACCCTGCGCAGCGCAGCGGCAAATTCAGCCGCCGGGCCAGTTGCCCCACCACCATCGAGCCAATGGCAGGCTCGGGCGTTCCAAATGTGGGCGAGCCCGAGCGCAGCGACATGCTGCTTAAAAAATTGCCATAAATCACCGGCGCGCCGGGGCGCTCGAGCTGCGTCATGGCGCAGCCCACCATGGTCTCGGCATGCGCCTGGGCAATCGCCCCTGCGTTGGTCACCGGCCCCATGGCGCCGCCCAAAATAAAGGGCACGATCACGGCGGCCTGGTTGGCGCGGGCATAGGCGCGGGCCGATTTGGTCATGGTGCCGTCCCACAAGAGCGGGGAGTTGACGTTGACGTTGCCCAAAATCACGCAGTTCTTGTCCACAAAGTCGGCGCCAAACAGCAGGCGGCTCATGGCGATTGAGTCTTCGGCGCGGTCCTCGGAGGTAATCGAGCCCATATAGCCCTTGTCTGAGTAGCGCATGTGGGCGTAGACCATGTCCAGGTGCCGTTTGTTAACAGGCACGTCGGTAGGTTCGCACACCGTGCCGCCGCTGTGGTGCAGCCAGGGCGAGTTGTAGGCCAGCTTGATGAAGTTTTGGAAGTCATCCAGCGTGCCGTAGCGCCGCCCACGGTCCAGGTCCATCACAAATGGCGAACCATAGGCGGGTGAAAACACCACGTTGTTGCCGCCAATTTGCACCGAATGCGCCGGGTTGCGCGCGTGCTGGGTGAATTCTTTGGGCGCGGTTTTGAGCACTTCGCGCAGGTGGCCAGGCTCAAACTTCACCCGCATGCCGTCTACCTTGGCACCGGATTTCTTGAACATCGCCAGCACTTCGTCGTCATCGCGAATGTCCAGGCCCACTTCGGCCAATATGCGGTCGGCTGTGGCCTCAATTTTCAGCAGGCTTTCCTCGCCCATGATGTCGTAGGTGGGAATGACGCGCTTGATATAGGCCGGACCGGTGATCTTGGCGTTGGGGTCGCGCCGTTCGCGAGCGCCGGTGCGTCGGCTGCGTTTGGGTTCGGTCGCCGTTGCTGTGCCTTGGGTATCAGATTCGTTCATGCCTTTTGTCTCCGGTTTAGGTGCTATTTAGCCGGATAATAGGTTGAAATAAAGAGTTTGTGACCTGCCCGATTGTTCATCCAAACCATCAATCCAATACATGCTAAAGCGCTTTGACCAGCCCGCCATGGGCAACCTGATTACTTTTGAAGCAGCAGCGCGCACCGGCAGTTTTACCAAGGCCGCGCTGGAGCTTGCGGTGGGCCAGCCGGCGGTGAGCCACGCCATTCGCCTGCTGGAGGACGAGCTGGGCGTGGTGCTGTTTGCCCGGCGCCACAAGGGCGTGGAGCTGACCGATGCCGGGCGCTACCTGCTGGAACAGGTGAGTCTGGGCCTGACGCTGATGGACCAGGCCCTGCGCGAGGTGCGCAGCATGACGCCGGGCCACCAGGTGACCTTGGCGGTGTCCACGGCCACAGCCACGTGGTGGTTGATGCCGCGCATTGCCCGCTTCAAGCAGCAGCACCCGGACATTGAGCTGCGCTGCATCACCACCGACATTGACCTAGATCTGGAGCGCGAGCGCATTGACCTGGCCATTACCCTGGGCAGCGGTGAATTCGCCCAGCACGCGCGCTGGCGTTTTGTGGACGAGGAGGTTTTTGCCGTCTGCAGCCCGGCTTTTCTGGCCGCCAACCCGCAGTTGCAAAGCCCGCAAGACCTGGCCAACAGCACATTGCTTCACCTGGAAGAGCGCTACCGCCCGCGCCTAGACTGGCCGCTCTGGCTGGCGCGCTTTGGCGTGAGCGCCGCGCGCGCTGGCAAGGCGCTCACGTTCAACGACTATTCCATCGTGCTGCAAGCCGCGCTGGAAGGGCAAGGTCTGGCGCTGGGCTGGCGCCACATCGTGGAGCCGCTGATCGCCCAAGGCCGCCTGGTGCGCCCGGTGCCCCAAAGTGTGACCACCGACCAGCCCATGTACATCGTGGCGTCACGCGCCGGGCGTGCGCGCAGCGACGTGATGGCTTTGAAAGACTGGTTGGTGCATGAGGCGGGCTCGGCGGCGGTCTGACATCTTCGGTCTGACATCTTTATGGTGCGCGCCCACGCGTGCCCGGCGCGCCGCACCCAAATGGTGAGCAAATAGGCCGCGACAAGAGGCGGCGGGCGCGCTTACTTTCGCAGTTTCTGGCATGTTATGGTCAAAGCCCGCCTGCAAATCGTTACCATTGCAGCCTTGGAATGGGGTGTGCCAAGGCGGCGCGCTTATTGCTCTGAAGCTTGCTGTGGACCAGGGCGATGGGGCTTGCGCTGCACCTTGGGATGGCACTGGGGCCTGTGTTTGTGTCTTTTTTATCTACCGGAGTGAGATATGCGCTTTCAGAAAAAACTGTGTGTGCTGGCCATTGCCAGCCTGTTTCCCCTGGCCAGCGCGTTGGCGCAAACGCCGTCTGACACCCGCAAAGAAATCGACGAACTCAAGGCGCAGCTCAAAATGCTGCAAGAAAAGCTCGAAGCACTGAGCAACGCCACCGAACCCGCACCCCTGGTGCAACAGGTCAATCGCTTGGAGCAAAGGATTGAGCTGCAACAGACCGCTTCTGAGGCCTCAGGGTTCTCCGGCCTAAAGGTCAACGGGGTGATTGAGGCGGCTTACAAATACAACGACTCCGATAAAAAGCATGATTTCAGCGCCTCGGCTGGAAACGGAGTTGGCGAGTTCGCCATGCTGCAAATCACCAAAGAGTCGCAAGACGGGCAGGGCGTGGACTGGACGCTGCGCCTGATGCCCGGCGGCGACCCGCAAGTGCATGAGGCTTCGCTGTCCATTCCGCTGAACAAGGACAACCGCATCATTGCCGGCCTAATTCCCGATTTCCAGGGCTATGAAATGGTGTTTGCGAACGCCAATGCCACCTTGGGCAACCAGTTCATCACCCACAACGCTTTGTACGACCTGGCGGGCGCCACCGTTTATACGGGCATGGGCATGTCGCACACGCTTAATGGCGGCAAGGTTGCGCTCAAGTGGCTGGTAGGAAATGTGGACAAGGGGGCTGACACTTCCTTGGATGCTAATGGAAACCCCGTGGTGTACACAGTGGCTATGGACCCTAACGATTTAACGAAAGATCTTTCTTTCTCCACATGGTCATCGTCCGCCTCAACGGTCGCGTTGGCCTACCGTCTCGATTACTACCCCGATGAAACTACTTACATTGGCGTCTCCGGCTTGCACGGATCCAACAACCGCAACTTCAATATCATGGCGGTGGACGGCGGCGTCACGCGCGGTGATTGGCAGTACAACGGTCAGCTTACGCTGGGTGAAATGCAGCGCGCGGCAGCCAACGGTGGCACTGCGCAATGGGCTGGAGTTTCTGCCTTTGTGAGTTACAAAATCGTTCCTCGGTTGCAACTCATGGCCCGCGCAGACTACATCCAGAACAGCAATAACGGCGGCGGCACCTATTACGACAACGGCGGAACGTTTGGCAATGGACTTGGACCGGAACGCGATTCCACCGGCACGGTGATCGCGCTTGATGCCGATACAGGCTACGCCACCACCGGCGCCAACCTCACCCGTCTGAGCCTGGGCACCAACTACCAGATCAACGCCAACACCCAGTGGAAAACCGAGTACCGGCTGGACCAGTCCACCGGCTACAACTTCCTGCTGGACGACGGCACGTACAGCAAGACCAAGAACAGCCTGGGCACTTCGCTCGTCTTGTCCTTTTAAACGAAAACCGCCGCCAAGCCTTGCGGTTTGGCGGCGGCCTTGCGCCAGCACGGTGTTCGCCGCAGCTTAATTTCCACCCACTTCCGCCGCAGGCTGGCGCAACTGCCAGACGATGTGCGCCAGCAGCGCCACAAACACCATGGCGCCGCCCAGCACCGTGCGTTGGCTGGGAATCTCGTTGTGGATCAACCACACCCAGACGGGCCCCAGCACCGGCTCGGCAATGCCGATCAGCGCCGCAATCGCCGAGGGCAGCAGCCGCACTCCGGTGACAAACAGCGCCAGGCCTAAGCCCAGGTTCAGCGCTCCAAAGGCAAACAGCAGCGCTCCGTCCGTGGCATTGACCGCAAAGCCGCTGGCCATATTGGCCGACACGCAGGCGGCAATCACCGTGCCCAGGCACACGGCGGGCATCATGGCCACGTGCGCGTGGCGCCGGGTGATGACGGTGGCCGTGGCAAAGGCCAGCGCAACCAACAGCGCCAGACCGTCCCCAATGGGCGACACATTGCCGCCAAAAGACTCCGAAACCATCACTGCCACGCCAGAAATCACGGCGGCAATGGCAATCCAGGTGGCGCGCGGTATGCGTTCACGAAAAAACACATAGGCCATCAGCGCGGCAATCAGCGGCACGCCGGCTTGCAGCAGTAGCACATTGGCCACCGTGGTGTAAGCCAGCGCCACCACAAAGCAAGTGGACGCCAGCGCAAAACACGCCGCCACGCCCACGCCGGGCCAACCCATGGCCAGAAACAGCGCCACCGTGGCCTTGCGGCCGTATTGCCACAGCATGAAAGCCAGCAAAAACGAGGCAGCAAATACCGAACGCCAAAACACCACGGTCCAACTGTCGCCCACCGTCAAAAACCGCGCGATGGCGCCGCCAAAGCTCCAGGCCGTGGCCGAGCCAAAGACCAGCCACGCGCCGCGCACGTCCAGAGACCGGGTGCCCATCGCTTATTCGGCGCCCAGGCGTTGGATCAACTCGATTTTGTAGCCGTCGGGGTCGGTGACAAAGGCGATATGCGTCGTGCCGCCCTTGACCGGGCCGGGTTCGCGCGTGACGTTGCCACCCGCAGCCTTGATGCGTTCGCAGGCCGCGTAAATGTCGCTCATACCCAGGGCGACATGGCCATAGGCACTGCCCATGTCGTAGCTTTCCACGCCCCAGTTGTAGGTGAGCTCCAACTCGGCGTGGTCGGGGTTGCTGCCAAAACCCACAAAAGCCAGCGTGTATTTGTATTCAGGGTTGTCCGAGGTGCGCAGCAGTTTCATGCCGATGACCTGGGTATAGAAATCGATGGAGCGCTGGAGATTGCCAACGCGCAACATGGTGTGGAGGATTTTCATGGTGTCATTGTCTCCCAGACGGAAGGCGCTTTTTTATCCTGGTGCGACCACATTAGTGCTTGAGCTCGAACACCAGGCAGGTGGTGGTTGCGTGCGCGTAGAGCGTGCCGTCGGGCCCGAAGAGGCGCGCCTCGGCGGTGGCGAGCTGGCGCCCGCAGTGGATGACCTTGCCCTCGGCGCGCACCCGCTGTACTTTGGGGCCGATGGCTTTAACGATGTTGACCCCGAGCTCGGCGGTGGTGTAGCCGCGCCCAACCGGCATCAGGGTATGTACCGCGCAGCCCAGGGCCGAGTCCAACAAGGTGGCGTACCAGCCTCCGTGGATGCCGCCCATGGGGTTGCGGTGCGCCGGACCCGGGCGGCCCTGAAACAGAGCGCGGCCAGAATCCACCTCCAAAAGGGTGAAGTCCAATGTTTTTGCAATGGCCGCGTAGGGGAGTTCGCCGCGCAGCATGGCTTGCATCATCTCCAAGCCGCTCAGGTGCATGACTTGCTCAGGCCGGGCGACGCCGGGTCCGGGGCCTGCTTCGAGCCGGGCTGCAATATCGGTTTCTTGGCTCAACCAGGTGTCGAGGGTCGCGGAGTGGGGCATGGTTGGGCGCTTGTGTGCAGTGCAAAAAATCATTCTAGAAGCGCCCCTGCTGCCAGCCCACGGTGCGCAGGTGCCTTGGTGACAGCAAGGCGTGGGCCACAATCGTCGTTTTACCCGGCGGAGCCCCCATGACCCATTTCACCAAAACCGTTTTGTTCACCGACGTGGACGGCCGCGCCCGCTTCAAAGAAGAGGCCGTGGCGCTGGAACAGGGCACGCCCCAGACCCAGTTGTCCGAATTGTTTGCCAGCGGCGGCTACCAGTTGCGCACCAGCCCGGTGGGTTTTCGCAGCAGCTTTCATTGCACCGGCGCGCCGCAGTGGGTGTTTATCTTGGGCGGTCAGATGGAGATTGGCATCCAGGGCGGCGTCTCGCGCGTGTTTGGTCCGGGCGAACACTTTTTCAGCGCGGATGTGCTACCCGTTGGTGCCACCTTTGACCCGGCAGTTCACGGCCACTGGAGCCGCCAGATCGGGCCTGAACCTTTGGTGACCTTATTTTTGCGGGCATAAAAAAGGGCTCCGCAGAGCCCTTTTTCTTGTAGTGACCAGAAGCGTTTAACGCCCAGCCGGTCCGCGGTTGCCACCAGGGCCGCCGCGTCCACGTCCGCCACCACCACCGCCACCGCTACCGCCACGGGGGCCTTGGCCGCCAGCGCCGCCGCCATATCCGCCACCACCGCCGCCGCCGCCAGTGCGGTTGCCTTGGTAGCCGCCGCCACGGCGAGCGCCGCGCTCGGCCATCAGGTCCACGCTGGTGCGCATCGGGTCAGGCTGGCCGCCGGGTGCGCGGGGCACGCGGGTTTCGCTGGGGAAGTTCGACATACGGTCAGGTCCCAAACGCGGGCGCGCCGCGTGGGCGTCGTGCGAACGCGGGGGTTGGTCTTCGTGGCGGCCGGGGCCGTCGTCGTCACGGGGAAATCCGGCGTCGCGTGGCGCGCCACGGGGTGCCTGGCGTGGTCCATTACCCGATCCATTACCTGGGCCATTGCGACCGCCGCCGCCGTTGCCAGAACCTCGGGGGCCTTGCGCCTGGCGTTGGCCGCCACCGCCACCACCACGATTTCCGCCGCCGTTGGCGCCAGGGCCTTTGCTTTCACGTACGCGGGTCAGCATTTCGGTGCGGGCGGCTTTGGCAGCCGCTTGCATCACATCGCGACTGGGCGGTTTGCCCGCGCCGCCCCAGATGGTCTGTCGGCCCATGGCGATGGGTTCGGCGCGTTCGCCGGGTTCGGGCGCAAAGCCTTCAACCACCACCACTTCAATGTTTTGCTTGGTAAAGCGCTCGATGTCCTGCATAAAGCCTTCTTCGTCCAGACACACCAGGTTCACGGCGGCGCCGTCAGCGCCGGCGCGGCCGGTGCGGCCAATGCGGTGCACATAGTCTTCGCTCACGTTGGGGATTTCGTAGTTCACCACGTGCGGCAGGTCGTCAATGTCAATGCCGCGCGCGGCAATGTCGGTGGCCACCAGGGCGCGCACATCGCCGCTCTTGAAGCCGGCCAGCGCTTGCGTGCGGGCGGCCTGGCTCTTGTTGCCGTGCAGCGCCATGGCGGAAATGCCGTTCTTTTCCAGAAACTCGGCCACATTGTTGGCGCCAAACTTGGTGCGGGTGAACACCAGCACCTGGCTCCAGTTTTGCGCGTTGATGATGTGCGCCAGGAGGGCTTTCTTTTTGCCACGGCCCACGGGGTGGATCACCTGGGTGATGCGCTGCACCGTGGTGTTGCGCGGCGTGACTTGCACGCTTTGCGGGTTTTTCAGCAGGTTATTGGCCAGATCGCGAATTTCGTCGCTGAAGGTGGCCGAGAACAACAGGCTTTGCTTGTCTTTGGGCACCAAGGCCAGCACTTTCTTCACGTCATGGACAAAGCCCATGTCGAGCATGCGGTCGGCTTCATCGAGCACCAGAATTTGCACCTGGCCCAGGTCCAGCATGCCTTGTTGCTGCAAATCGAGCAGGCGGCCGGGCGTGGCTACCAGCAAGTCCACGCCTTTTTTGAGCTTGGAGATTTGCGGGTTCATGCCCACACCGCCAAAAATAACGGTGCTGGTCAGCTCCAGGTATTTGCCGTAGGTGCGAATGGATTCTTCCACCTGGGCGGCGAGTTCGCGGGTGGGGGTCAGGACGAGTGCGCGGATGCCAACGCCGCCAAACTTGTTTTTGGCCGCTGGGGTGGTGGACAGGCGTTGCAGCATGGGCAGCGTGAAAGCTGCAGTTTTGCCAGTGCCGGTTTGGGCGCCACCGAGCAGGTCGTGGCCGGCCAGTACCAGGGGAATGGCTTGCGCCTGAATGGCCGTAGGGGTCTCGTAGCCTTGCTCAAGCACGGCTTTAAGGATGGCAGGTGCCAGGTTCAATTCATCGAAGTTCATAAAGAGGCACCGGTTTGCGGGTGCTTGCGTACCGGCCTGTCCGTTGGCGGTTTACCAACGGTCAGTCATAGGCAGGTAGATTCAAAAATGGGACGAACCGGTTTGGTTGCTGTCCCCAGCATGTTGCTGTCATTGCGGGCAACTGAAACTCCGCAAGTACGCCAATTGTCGCACGTTGCGCCGCAGCCCTGAAAACGCTCCTGGTGGCGCCTGCAAGCGTTGGGGTGACGCGCAAACGATAATACCGGCTTCTCCCTTTTTGATTCCCCTCGAATACCGCAATGGCCCAATACGTTTTTTCCATGAACCGCGTCGGCAAGATCGTGCCGCCCAAGCGCCACATTTTGAAAGATGTGTCCTTAAGTTTCTTTCCTGGCGCCAAGATCGGCGTGCTCGGCACCAACGGCTCGGGCAAATCCACCCTGCTCAAAATCATGGCCGGCCTGGACAAAGAGATCGAAGGCGAAGCCATTCCCATGGCCGGCCTGAATATCGGTTACCTGCCCCAGGAGCCGCAGCTTGACCCGACGCAAACCGTGCGCGAAAGCGTGGAAGCGGGCATGGGCAAGGTGTTTTCTGCCAAGGCGCGCCTGGAAGAGGTCTATACCGCCTACGGCGAAGAAGACGCCGACTTTGACGCGCTGGCGGCTGAGCAGGCCGAGTTGGAAGCCATCATCGCCACCGCCGGCACTGATTCTGAGCACCAGTTAGAGATCGCCGCCGACGCGCTGCGTCTGCCGCCGTGGGACGCCAACATCGGCGTGCTCTCAGGCGGCGAGAAGCGCCGCGTGGCGCTGTGCCGCCTGTTGCTGAGCAAGCCCGACATGCTGCTGCTCGACGAGCCCACCAATCACTTGGACGCTGAATCGGTGGACTGGCTGGAGCAGTTTTTGCAGCGCTACCCTGGCACCGTGGTGGCCATTACCCATGACCGCTACTTTTTGGACAACGCCGCCGAGTGGATTTTGGAAATGGACCGTGGCTCGGGCATTCCCTACAAGGGCAATTACTCCGACTGGCTGCAACAAAAGCAGGCCCGCCTGGAAGCCGAGCAAAAAGGCGAAGAGTCCCGCGCCAAGGCCCTGAAGAAAGAGCTGGAATGGTCGCGCCAAAACCCCAAGGCCCGCCAGGCCAAGAGCAAGGCCCGCCTGGCCCGCTTTGAAGAACTGAGCGACTTTGAATACCAAAAGCGCAACGAGACCAACGAAATCTTCATCCCTGTGGCTGACCGCCTGGGCCAGGAAGTGATCGAGTTCGTCAACGTGACCAAGTCGTTTGGCGACCGCGTGCTGATTGACGACCTGAGCTTCAAGGTGCCGCCAGGCGCGATTGTGGGCATCATCGGGCCCAATGGCGCGGGTAAATCAACGCTGTTCAAGATGATCGCCGGGCGCGAGCAGCCCGATTCCGGCGAAGTCAAAATCGGCCAAACCGTCAAGATGGCCTTTGTGGACCAGAACCGTGACGACTTGGCCAATGAGAAAACCGTGTGGGAAGACGTCTCGGGCGGCCTCGATATTTTGAACGTGGGCAAGTTCCAGATGGCCAGCCGCGCGTATTGCGGGCGCTTCAACTTCAACGGCGCAGACCAGCAAAAGCGCGTGGGCACGCTCTCGGGCGGCGAACGTGGCCGTTTGCACCTAGCCAAAACCCTGATCGCTGGTGGCAACGTGCTCATGCTCGACGAGCCTTCCAACGACTTGGACGTGGAAACCCTGCGCGCCCTGGAAGACGCGCTGCTCGAGTTTGCCGGCACGCTGATGGTGATTAGCCATGACCGCTGGTTTTTGGACCGCATTGCCACCCACATCCTGGCCTGCGAGGGCGACAGCCAGTGGGTGTTCTTTGACGGCAATTACCAAGAGTACGAAGCCGACAAGAAACGCCGCCTGGGCGAAGAGGGCGCCAAGCCCAAGCGCATGCGCTACAAGGCGCTCAAATAAGCCGGCAGGGCGGCTCTGGCCGCCCGATTCTGGAAAGAAAAAAAGCTGCAACGCAAACGTTGCAGCTTTTTTTTATACCCGTTCCGGGCGTGATGCCTGAAGCCGAGGGGGCGCTTAGGCCCGGCGCCGGTTCACCAGAGTAATGCCCAAGCCGACCACCGCCAAGGCACCCAGCAATTCGGCGGTAACCGCCTCGCCCAGCCACAGCGCGCCAAACAGCAGCGCAAACAGCGGCGTGGACAGGGCAAACGAACCCATTTTGGTGGCGGGATAGCGCCCGAGCAACCAGACCCAGGACAAATAGCTGGCAAAGGCGCCCACCACGGTTTGCAGGAACAGCGAGCCCAAGGCAAAACCGCTCAAATTCCAGTTCCAGGTTTCATGCAGCGCCAGCGACAACAGCGGCAAGACCACGGCACTCACCGCCACTTGGTAAAACAGGATCTTTTCGGCGCCCAGCCGGGTCAGGCGGGTGGTGCGCAGCACCACGGTGGTCAGCGCCCAGGCGATGGCGCCGCCAATGCCCAGCAAATCGCCCCAGTGCTGTTGCGGCGTCTGGCCGCCGACAAAGCCCTCGCGCAAGGTAAAGCCCACCGCCACAAAGGCCAGCAGCAAGCCCAGCCACTGCAAGGGCGCCAGCCGCTCCGACGGGATAAACCAGGGCAGCACCAGCGCCGCCCACAGGGGCGCGGTGTACAAAAAGACCGTAATGCGTGAGGCCGCGGTGAATTGCAGGCCAGAAAACAGGCAAACAAACTCCATGGCAAACAAAGACCCTGCCAGCACGCCCGGCCACAAGGAGCCGTCGCGCTGCCACAGCGGTATGCCGCGCCACAGGCACCATAGCCAAAGCACGGCGCTGGCCCCGATAAAGCGCACGCCGGCCATAAAGATGGGCGCCATCTCGCCCAGCGTGGCCTTGACCAGCACCTGCTGGAAGCCCCAGAACGCGCAGCACACCAGCAGCAGCACGATGGCCAGCGTGTCGAGGTGCTCCTTGCGTTGTGCGGGCACCGTAGCGCTCATTCGCGCAGACCGCCGGTATAGAAAGCACCGCCGTGGTAGAGCAGTGGGTCGGCCTGGTCGCGGTGGCTGCAGCGCTCGACTTCACCCACAAAGATGATGTGGTCGCCTTCTTCGTGGCGGCTGCGGTTAAAGCATTCAAAGGTAGCCACGGCGCCTTCGATCAGGGGCGCGCCGTGCTGGCCAGGGTGCCAGTGCACGCCGGCGTAGCGGTCAATGTCTTTGGTGGCGAACTGGCTGGCCAGCGCGCTTTGGTCGGCTGAGAGCACGTTGATGGCGTAGTGGCGGCAGGCCAGCAGCGCGGCCATGGAGCCCGATTTGACGGCCAGGCTCCACAGCACCAAGGGGGGCGACAAAGACACGGAGTTGAAAGAGCTGACCGTCAAACCCACCAAGCCCCCGGCGGGGTTGAGGGCGGTGACGACCGTCACACCCGTGGCAAATTGCCCCAGGGCGTGGCGAAACTGGCTTTGGGAGAAGTCGGGGGGAAGTGCGCAGGTCGGGGGCAGGGCAGCGGCGGAGAGGGTGGGATTCAAATCAATGGCCTAGGATTTTGGACAGAAAGTCGCGGCTGCGCTCGCTTTGCGGGTTGTTGAAGAAGTCGTGCGGGTTGTTCTGTTCCACGATCTGGCCCTGGTCCATGAAGATCACCCGGTCGGCAACGGCCTTGGCAAATCCCATTTCGTGCGTTACGCAGACCATGGTGATGCCTTGGTTGGCCATCTCAATCATAACGTCGAGCACTTCCTTGATCATCTCCGGGTCAAGCGCCGAGGTGGGCTCGTCAAACAGCATGATCTTGGGCTTGAGGCACAGCGCGCGGGCAATGGCCACGCGCTGCTGCTGGCCGCCCGAGAGCTGCAAGGGGTATTTGTGAGCCTGTTCGGCAATGCGCACGCGCTGCAACTGCTCCATGGCTTTTTCTTCGGCCTCTTTTTTGGGCATTTTCCCCACCCACATGGGCGAGAGCGTCAGGTTTTCCAGCACCGTGAGGTGGGGAAAGAGGTTGAACTGCTGGAACACCATGCCGACTTTCTTGCGCACGTCGTCAATGGCCTTGATGTCGTCGGTGAGCTCCACACCGTCCACCGTGAGGTGGCCTTGCTGGTGCTCTTCGAGTCGGTTGATGCAGCGGATCAAGGTGGACTTGCCTGAGCCCGAGGGGCCGCAGACCACAATGCGCTCGCCGGTCTTGACCTGCAGGTCAATGTCGCGCAGCACGTGGAAGCTGTTGCCGTACCACTTGTTGACCTTGTCGAAGGTGATGATGTTGTCAGACATGTAATTTCCTTAGCGTTGCTTGCTTTTGTTGACCTGCTTTTCAATCCACATGCTGTAGCGCGACATGGAGAAGCAGAAAACGAAATAAATCAGGGCGATGAAGAGGTAGCCTTCGATCTTGAAGGGCCGCCAGTTGGCGTCCGAGTTGAGCGCCATGCCCATGGAGCCGGTCAGCTCGTACATGCTCACAATCGTCACCAGCGAGGTATCTTTGAAGG
>CANBVJ010000038.1 GCA_947372865.1 Comamonadaceae bacterium | reverse complement strand
AAGCATCTGGGACTACTTTGAGCTGCAATCGCCTACGCCCCACAGCGCGGTGCTGCAACACAACGTCATGCCCGGGGCGCAGTGGTTTGTGGGTGCGCAGACCAATTACGCCCACCAGGTGCTGCGCCACGTGGACGCAGCGCATGCGGCCGGTTTGCCCGCGCTGGTCTCGCGCAACGAGCGCGGCGACCACCAGGAACTCAGCTGGCCCGAGCTGCGCCGCCAGGTCGCGTCCATGGCGCTGCACTTGCAAGCCCAAGGCCTGCAACCGGGCGACCGTGTGGCCGCCTATTTGCCCAATATTCCCGAGGCCATGGTGGCGTTTTTGGCCACGGTGTCGCTGGGCGGCGTGTGGAGCATTTGCGCCCCCGACATGGGCACGGCGGCGGTGCTCGACCGATTTAGGCAAATCGAGCCCAAGATTTTGATTGCCGTGGACGGCGTACGCTACGCCGGGCGCGACCTGGACCGCCGCGCCGTGGTGCAGGAGCTGCGCGCCGCGCTCCCCAGCGTGCAGCACCTCATCGTGCACCACAACCTGGGCGATCTGAACCCTGCGGGCGCCGTGAATGACGCCACACCCATGGCCCACACCACTGCGCGCGACGACGACGCAGTGGCTGGCTTTACGCCTTTGTGGCTGCCCTTTGACCACCCGCTGTGGATTGTGTATTCCAGCGGCACCACCGGCCTGCCCAAGCCCATCGTGCACGGCCAGGGCGGCACGGTGATCGTGGCGCTGGCGCTCAAGATTTTGCACAACGACATCGGCTGCAGCTACCACCCCAACAGCTTTGGCGAGCGCTACCACTGGTACAGCTCCACCGGCTGGGTGATGTGGAACGCGCAGCTCAGCGGCTTGCTCAATGGCACCACCTGCGTCATTTACGACGGCAACCCCGCAGGCGACAAAGACCGCCCGGACTGGGGCACGCTGTGGCGCTTTGCGGCCGAGACGGGCGTCACCTTTTTTGGCGCAGGCGCGGCGTTTTTTGCCAACTGCCAAAAAGCCGGGCTTGATCTGGCCACACTGGGCGACCTGAGTCAGGTGCGCGCGCTGGGCACCACTGGCTCGCCACTAGCGCCCGAGACACAAATCTGGGGCACCGGACAATTTCGCCGCATTCACCAGCAGACCGATTCGGCGCAGCCTGACTTTGACATCTGGTGGTGCAATATTTCGGGCGGCACCGACTTTTGCGGCGCCTTCATTGGCGGCATCCGCGAATTGGTGCAAGAGCCCGGTGTCATGCAATGCCGCCTATTTGGTTGCGCAGTCGAATCCTGGAACGAGGCCGGCGACCCGGTGCTGGGCGAAGTGGGCCAACTGGTCTGCACCCAGCCTATTCCGTCCATGCCCCTGTATTTTTGGGGCGACACGGCCAACGCGCGCTACCTGGCGAGTTACTTTGAGATGTACCCGCCAGGCCACGGCCGCAAGCCCGGCGGTGGCGACCTGGGCGCAGAGACGGGCGGCGTCTGGCGCCACGGCGACTGGCTGCGGATCGGAAACGCCAAAAGTACGGACAACTCCCAAAGCGCGGGTTACGGCTGCGTGATTTTTGGCCGCAGCGACGCCACCATCAACCGCCACGGCCTGCGCATGGGCACCAGCGAAATCTACAGCGCCGTGGAAGCCCTGCCCGAGGTGATGGACAGCATGGTGGTGGACCTGGAATATTTGGGACGCGAGAGCTATATGCCCCTGTTTGTGGTGCTGCGCCCTGGCCTGAGGCTGGACGCGGCGCTGACGACCCGCATACAGCAAGCCATCCGCAACGCGCTAAGCCCGCGCTTTTTACCCAACGCCATCTTTCATGTGACAGAAATTCCGCGCACCCTGTCGGGCAAAAAACAAGAGCTGCCGATCAAAAAGCTCATGCTCGGCCACCCGCTGGAAAAAGTGGTGAACAAGGAAGCCATGGCCAATCCGGGCTGCCTGGACTGGTATTTGCAGATGGCGCAGCGCCACTTGGGCGCTGGCGCAAGCGGCGCCAAGCAGGCCTGAAGGCCCCGCAAAAACCGCCGCATACATAGCCCTTTTTGCTAACTTTCCATAAAAGCGGCAAAATGGGGGTTATGCGCGACAACACCACCACAAAAATCAGTGCCGACGGCCTGCGCTATCGATCGCGCGCCTCCGGCTCCCCGTTTGCACAATCGTCTGGCAACGCCAGCATGAGCTGCGCCAAATGCGGCCTGCACAAACCCCGTTCTTTGGGCTCTTTCAAGAAGCTGGCGGGCAAAAGCATGTTCGTCTGCGGCGACTGTTCTCCCCCCAAGCCCGCAGTGGCGCCCGTCGCGGCGACTGCTCCAGCGGCTGATCCCGCCGCTTAAGCGACGGGGCGCACCGCGCCCGCCGCTGGCAAAGCGCCTCTCCTAGGCGCTTTGCACTTGGCCCACGGCCAACCATTGCTGGTCAAGCGCGTTCAATTTGGCTGCGTCCAGCGTGGACCGCACCTCCCAATACCGGCCTGACTGCACCATATAGCCCAACTCGGACTCCCGGTGCAGCGCTGCGCGCAGCGCCAGCGGGTTCAGGCTGGCGCGCTGTTCCTGCAATTGCTCGCGCCAATGCGAGCGCGACCATGTCGCCAAGGCCTGTGGGCTGCTGCGCGGATACAGCAGGCGCGAGCTGGCCTGCTCAGACAGGTTGACCAACACACAGTTTTCTTGGCCCGCCAGGGCCAGCAGGCGCAGCGACTTGGCCTCAAGGCTTTGCAGCGTCACGTCTTCGCGCAGCGGGTCGGCGGCGCCCCTGCCATAAAAGTGGGTCTGCGGACCCGTGCCATAGACCATATCGCAGCCCACAAAGGCAATGACGTCGGGCTGCAAGGCGCCCAGCGCCCAATACGCTGCCGTAAATGCCATGGTGCCTCCGGCGTAGACAAAGCCGCCAAAGCGGTTTTGCACGGGCACGTAATCCGCCGCCGTCACCACCGCTTGGGTTTGGCGGTTAAAGGACGCAGGCCAGCGCTCGGGCGGAAAATCTTCCGGATGAATCAGGTAGTCCCAGTCGCTGCGAATTTGCCAGGCGTTGTTGATCGCAACCACGGCGGCAAAGGGCGCACGGGGCCATGCGCGGGCACGCACCGCGTCGGCCGCGCTGCCCAGCACCAGCACGATACGGGGCGTGGCGGGCGGCTTGGCGGACATGGAGCGTGTGGGAATGGTCATGGTGGGGTGCAAGATCGCGCGCATCCTAGGGTGAAACCTAGGCGATGCCAGTTTGTAAGGTCTTGCTGGCAACCTGGCCCGCGCCCAGCGACGCGCTTGGCGCAGAGCTTCAAGCAAGACGCACCGCAGCAGGCGGCACAATCAGCGCATGAAGCCGCGCCATCCTTTCGCCATTGCAGCCACCGGCATGGTGGCGCTGGCCGTGGCCATGGGTATTGGGCGCTTTGCCTTTACGCCCCTGCTGCCCATGATGCTGCACGACGGCGTGCTCGGTCTGCCTGCGGCCAGTGGGCTGGCCACCGCCAACTACCTGGGTTACTGGCTGGGGGCGCTGGGCTGCGCGCTGCTGCCCTGGGCCAGTGCCCGGTGGCCGGGGCTGCGCCCGGTGGTCCACACCCGGGCCATTCGCCTGGGGCTGGTGGCCACCGTGCTGCTGACCTTGGGCATGGCCCTGCCCTGGCCGGTCGCCTGGCCGCTGTGGCGCTTTTTGGCGGGGGTCGCCAGTGCGCTGGTGTTTGTCTACAGCTCGGGCTGGTGCCTGCAGCAGCTCACCGCCCAGGGCGCGCCACGCCTAGCCGGGCTGATCTACGTGGGGCCGGGCTTGGGCATTACCGCCAGCGGTCTGGCCGCCACGGCCTTGGTGGCAGCAGGCCTGAGTGCGGCCACCGGCTGGCTGGCTTTTGCAGCACTGGCGCTGCTACTGACCGTGCTGGTGTGGCCGCAACTGCGCGGCGGCCTGCCCCAAGAGGCCGCACCTGTGCAACAGACCGCCGGTTCGGGCGCGGGCGCCGTGGCGATTTTGGCGCTGGCCTACGGGCTGGCGGGTTTTGGCTACATCATTACCGCCACATTTTTGCCGCTGATCGCGCGCCAGTCGCTGGCCGGGTCGGTGTGGCTGGACCTGTTTTGGCCGCTGTTTGGCGTGGGCGTGAGCCTGGGCGCGCTGATTACCCTGCGCATTCCGGCGCACTGGGACCGGCGCCACCTGCTCATGGGCGGCTACACCCTGCAGGCCACCGGTGTGATGCTGAGCCTGGGCTGGCCCACGCTGACCGGCTTTGCGCTGAGCAGCTTTTTGATTGGCCTGCCGTTTACCGCCATCACCATGTTTGCCTTGCAAGAGGTGCGGCGCCTGCGTCCGGTAGGGGCATCGGGCTTTATCGGCCTGCTGACGGCCGCTTATGGGCTGGGCCAGATTGCAGGGCCGCTTTTGGTGGGTCTGCTGCTGCAAACCAGTGGGGATGCGCGCCAGGGTTTTGCCCTGGCCTTGCAGGCTGCGGCTGCCAGTTTGTGGCTCGGCGTAGTTTTGTTTGGGGCGCTGGTACGGCGCTTTCCCGTTAAAGCCTGCGATTGACCCCTTTGCGCGGCGCTATGGCGCGTCATGGCGCTTCGGGGGGGGGGCGACCAAGAACGGCTCAGTCCCCGTCGGGCAACTGGCGCAAAAATTCTTGCACCTGCGCCACCTGGGTGGGACGCACCAGGCGGGCCCGTTCCTCGCCCCCGTGCATCAGCACCAGCGTGGGCCAGAGTTTGATCTTGAACGAGCGCCCCAAGGCCCGACCCGGGCCGTCTTCAATGCGCAGGTGCGCAAGCTGCGGATAAGCCTGCAGGGCCTGGGCAATAGCCGGTTCGCCCGCCTGGCAGTGGCCACACCAGCCCACGCCAAACTGCAAGAGCAGCGCGCCGGGCATGGCGTCTATTTCGCTGCGGGTAGGGGCCGTCGGGCTGTAGATCGGTGATGGGCTGGACATAGCAGTTCCTGTAGGGGGGCTGGCACTTGGTTGGGGTGCTGGCGCCATTGTGGGCCCGGCGGGTGATTTTGCGCTAGTCTGATTCTGGCGCGGGCGCCGTCTGGGGGCGAATCGTGTAGTGCGGCAAGCGCCAGCTAATGAGCACGCTCAGGCCCGCAATCAGCGCGCACAGCAAAAACGCCGCGTGCGTGCCGCTGACCAGCCCCTGGCGCGCCGCTTCAAACAAAGGGGCGGCGTCCAGACCCAGGCCTCGGGCCAGCGAGCGCAAGGCGGCCTGGTCTTGCTCCCTGATCAGGATCTGGGGCGAGGACAAGAGCTTGGCCAGCGCCGTGTCGGTGATCTGGTGCTGCAGCAGCGCAGCGGCCGTCTGGCGGGCGTAAAAGGCGTTGACCAGCACGCTGGCCACGCCCACACCCACCATGCTGCCAACCATGCGGGTGGACTGCGCCAGCGCCGACGCCACGCCCATGTGGCGTCGCCCAGCCACCGCCATGATTTGCAAAGACAGATTGGGCAGCTGAAAGCCCAGGCTAAAGCCGCACAGGCCAAAAATCACCATCAGCAAGCTGGTGGGTGTGTGCGCGTCCACCAGCGCCAGCAAGAGGCAACTCAGCATGGTGCCCAACTGGCCCCAGGCGATCAGCCGCTCGGCGCGCTGCAGGCGGGGCAGGAGCCGGGAATTGACGATGCTGCCAATGGTGATGAGCACCAGCAGCGGCGTCATCACCACCCCGGCCTCGTGCGGCGACTGGCCAAAGCTGCCTTGCAAGAGCAAAGGCGTGTAAAAAATCAGGGTGAACATGGTCAGCCCGGTGAGCAGCCCCAGCAGCATGAGCTTGCGCGCCCCCCGGTTGTCCAGCAACTCGGGCGAGATGATGGGCGCGCGGGTGTGGTACTGGTGGCGAAAAAAGCCGTAGACCAAGGCACCCGTGCCCGCCCACAAGCCCAGCGCCTGCAGGCTGCCAAAGCCGTGCGTCTGGCTAAATTCGGCCGCCGCCAGCAAGCCACAAATGGCCAGCAGCAGCAAGAGCGCGCCCAGCCAGTCAATGCTGCGGTCGCCCTGGGCGTGCTGCACGATGTGAGGAAAGTAGCGCCACACCATCAGCAGTGCGGCCAAGGCGAGTGGCAGATTGACCAAAAACACGTAGCGCCAGCCCACATGTTCGGTGAGCCAGCCGCCCAGCCACGGACCCACGGCCAGCGCCACGCCGTAGCCCGCCGACAGCAGCACCTGCCAGCGCACGCGCTGCACCGCGTCGGGAAACAAATCAGGCACGCAGGCCGATGCCACGCCCAGCAGCATGCCGCCGGCCAGCCCCTGCAAGGCGCGGGCGCCCACAAGCTGCAACATGGTTTGCGAGGCCGCGCAGGCAATGGACGCCAAAGCGAACAAGACCACCGCCGCCAGCACAAAGGGCTTGCGCCCGTGCAAGTCGCCCAGGCGACCGGTAATCGGAATCATGACCGCGTTGCCCACCAAAAAGGCCGACGCCGCCCATTGGTACAGGTCGTAACCGCTCAGGTCGGCCACGATGCGCGGCATGGCGGTGCCCACCACCGAGGTGTTCAGGGCAATCAGCATAAAAGCCAGTGCGATGCCCAGCATGGCGGCAAGCGACTCAAGGAAGCTGCGGTCAGACTGCGGCGGGGGAATGCTTGTGGGTTTCAAAAGGGATTGGGCGGGGCGTTGGGTTGGCGTGGGGGCGGTGCAGCTGTTGCGCGCCGCCCTGGGTTGTAGCACGCAAAGCCGCCGCCCCCGGCCCCATTGATGCAGATCATGACGCCGCTTTGATGGGCGTGCCGCCTTGCCTGCGCTGCGCCAAAGCCGTGCGCCAGATCACGCCGCCGACGCAAAGGTTCGCCAGACTTCCACCTGTGTTCAGTCATGGGGCCGAACTTGCGCATACCAGACGTGCCGCTTGCCGACCCCAAACCACTTTTCAATCCACACTTATCCGACGGGGAACGCAGTCATGACATTGGGGAAATTCATTCGCAGCACCGCGCTGTGTCTCGCGCTCGGCGTCTTGGCCTGCGCGGGGCAGGCGGCAACCGTCACCACCACCTTTGCTGTCAGCACCACCATCTCCAGCGTCTGCGTTGTGTCCACCGCGTCCACGGGCCTGACCTTTGCCACCTATGACCCCACCGCCAGCAGCGACACCCTGGGCTCGACCACGTTCAAGGTGCAGTGCAGCTCGGGCTTGTCTTACACCGTGGGCCTGAGCGCCGGGGGCAGCGCCACCGACACGGCGCGCACCATGAGCAGCGGCACCAACCGCCTGAACTACAGCCTGTACTCTGACAGCGGGCGCGCCACCAACTGGGGCGCCAGCACCGGAGCCCTGGTTGGCACCGGTTCGGGCCTGACCACCGAAAACACCATAACCGTCTACGGCAAGATTCCGAAAAACCAGTACACCCCGGGCGTTGGCGCGTATTCGGACAGCATTACGGCCACGATTACCTATTGATGATGGCGCGCAACAACCAATGGACGGCGCCGACGCTCGCCCTGCTGTGGGGCGCCTTGGCCCTGGGTGCGCTTGGCAATGCGCAGGCGGCACTGCACATCAATAGCTGCAGCGTCACCCAACCGCCCACCATGGTGTTTGTGACTAATTTGCTGGGCAGCCTGACCAGCGCCACTACCTTCAGCATAAGTTGCAGCACAAATGGGGCCGGGACTGGCACCATTACCGTAGGCCTGAGCGCAGGCAGCGGTACCGTAGCCCAGCGCACGCAAAAAAAGGGAAGTACCGCGCTGACCTACAACCTGTACCAAGACGCCGCACGGGCCACCGTTTGGGGTGATACCGGTGCGGCGCAATACACGCAGACTATCAGCGGCGACATTACCAACCAGTCCATCACCATCTACGGAAAGATTGACAACACCCCTGCCAATCTGGCCGACGGGCCAGGCGTCTATTCCGACCCCACCATCACCCTGACCCTGGGTTGGTAGCAGCGCGGGCGCGCGCGCCCTTGCGCATCTTGCGCATCTTGCGTGACCTGCATCATGCGCTGCGGCGGCAGCAGAGCCTGCGCGAAATTAGCATTGGCGCATGAAGAAAAATACGTCAGGAACCCCCATGAAACACAAAGCCCAACGCGGCTCCGCTGCAGTCGAATTCGCCATCGTGCTGCCCATTTTTTTGCTGCTGGTATTTGCGATCATTGAGTTCGGCTTTATCTTGTACGACAAGGCTGTGATCACCAACGCCAGCCGCGAGGCGGCGCGCGCGGGCGTGGTTTTAAAAACACCCAAGCTCACCGCAGCCCAAATCGAGGCGGTCGCCACCAGCTACTGCAGCAGCTACCTGATCTCGTTCAAAGCATCGAATCCGCCAGTGGTCACTGTACCGTCGGGCGCCGCCGGCACCTTTGGCACGCCACTGACCGTCAAGGTCACCTACACCTATTACGGCCTGGGCCTGGGCACTTTGCTCAGCCCGATCTCCGGGCCGCTCACGCTGACCGGCACCACGGTCATGAACAACGAATAAACCCAACCCTGGGAGTCCGCACATGAAACAACGCACCCAAGCAGCATTTCCCCACGATCCGCATACGACCTTCGCAGCGCCACCCGTGCGCCGCCAGCGCGGCGCCATCGCCATACTGGCAGTCATCTTGCTGCCCATACTGCTTATGGTGTCGGCCTTTGCGGTGGACATTGCCAACCTGATGCTGGTGAAAAACGAACTGCAAAACGCGGCCGATTCAGCGGCACAGACAGGTGCACAGTGCTTGTACCCCCGCGCCGAGTGCTTTAACACCCTGAGCACGGCGCCCGACTGGGCCACCTCGCAGACCCGCGCCTCGCTGGCTGTGACGCAAAACACATCGCAAGGCGCAGCCTTGGCCACCGGGGTGGTTACTTCAGGCTACTGGAACCTGACAGGCACGCCTGGCACCATGCAGCTGCTGCCCCACACGCCCACAGCCAATGAAGCACCGGCCATCCAGGTGACCATTAGCAAACAAAGCGGAAAAAATGGCGGCAGCGTGGTGCTGTACCTGGCCGGCCTGATGGGCCTGGCCGCGTCGGACGTGAGCGCGACCGCAGTGTCCGTCGTCACATCGCCCGGCGTGGAAGGCCCAGGCGGACTGTTCCCCTTCGCCGTTACCAAATGCATGTACGACCTGTATTGGGACTCGACGACAGCCAAGCCGAAATTAGCCACTGCAACTACCCTTTTTGGGGTACCACAGGTGATCGGCAAGCCCTGGGTGTTCCACCTGGGCGCCGCCATCTACACGCCCTGCGACGGCGGCGAGTGGACGTCATTTGCCTTGGACGACAACAACGTACCAGTCATCAAAGGCCTGATCGCCAACGGCAACCCCACGACACTGGCGATCGGCGACCAGACCTGGATCGAGCCGGGCTCCAAAACCGCGCTTTACCCCGTAGTGGCAGCCTGCAGCGCGGCGGGAGACAAGTCTTGCGAATACGTCACCATGCCGGTAACCACCAGCGCCAATAGCAAGGGGGAGCAGGCCATCCTGGCGTTTGGCTGCATACGCATACTGGACGCTGTGGGCGGCAGCGGCAAATACATCGCGGTACAGATGGACAACACCTGCCCCAATCCCGAAGGCGGCGGCACCGGCCCGAACTACGGCGTGCACAACAGCCCCCGGCTGGCGATGTAGCGCAGGCGCGCTCCCCCAGCGGGGAAGCGCCTTGGCTTCAAAGCCCCAAACCCTCACACACCAAGGTCCCCAAAAACGGCAGCGGATCGCTGCCCGCCACAAAGTCCACCGCCATCAGGCAGCTTTGCCCGCGCCAGGTGGCGCGCAGCACATTGCGCGCAGACAGGCCCGACAGATACACCTCGCCGTCAAAGCCCACCGGGAACACCGTGTCGGGCTGGTCCAGCGCGTCGGGCTGGCCGGGTTGTTCCAGGCGCACGGTGGCGCCAGCGGGCAGCGGGCTGCCGTTGGGCAGGCGGATCTTGACGGTGGCGCCGTGCGAGCGCCCCACCGGAAAGCGCAGCAGCACGCCGCTGCGGTAGTAGGCCAGCGCGTCGCGTTGCAAGGCGTCCACCCGGGCGTCCATGGGCAGGTCCAGCGCCTCGATGCTCACCGGGTTGACCTCGTAGGCGCGCACGCTGGGCACCAGGGCGTTGCCGCTAGCGTCGGTGCGGGCGATGAGCTGGTTGTCTTTGTACACGCGCACATCGGCATACCCGGGCACCTGCACCAGCGCAAAACTGTCTGAGATGCGCCGGCTGGCAAACACGCCACCGCCCAAGGTGGCAAAGCCGCCCGAGGCCCCGGCGCGCAAGGCGGTTGCGCCTTCACGCTGCGCCGCTGACAGCGTGTAGTCACCCACGGTGTTTTGGTAGCTGGCTTCAGCCTGCCAGGCGCCGTCGTCGCTGGTTTGCAGGCGGTAGCCAAACGGGTCGTCGGGTGCCAGGCTGCGCTGCAGCTGCATGCTAAAGAGCGAACTGCTGGCGCTGCCCGCCACCGTGCTGCGCTGCGCGTTGGCGCTCACGCTGGTGCGGCTGTCCAGCGGAATCACCACAAAGGCGCCGATGTAGTCGCTGGGCGTGCCGCTCAGGCTGCGCAAGGCGTTCAGGCCCACAAAGGCGGTGCGCCCAATCTGGGTGGAATACGACAGGCTCAGCAGCTCGGTGCGGGTGGCGTCGCGCTTTTCTTGCATGACATAGGCGGCGCCCAAGCTGCCCAGGCCGGGGGCAAAGTAGCCCGCGTTCAGGCTGTTGATTTGGCTGGGTGCGCCCGCGGCCGGGTCTTGGCCGATCTGCGCAAAGTGG
Organism: Comamonadaceae bacterium; assembly: GCA_947372865.1. GTDB lineage: Bacteria > Pseudomonadota > Gammaproteobacteria > Burkholderiales > Burkholderiaceae_C > Allorhodoferax. The sequence goes on along the minus strand of CANBVJ010000038.1, from coordinate 22,283 downwards.
TAGGTGGCGTGCTGGGTGCGGGCAGAAAAAGTCCAGCGCGTGCGCTGCAGCTCCAGGCCCAGGCCGCTCAGATAACCGGGGCCGTCAGCGCTGTCGCTGGCCGCCAACGATGCAGTTAGCACCGGCCCACTTTCCAGCCCCCACACGCCATTGGCGCCCAGCGTGGTTTGCGCGTCCGAGCTTTGCTCGGCGTGCAGCTCGGCGGTGACGTGGTCGCTCAGGCCGCGCCGGTAGGTGCCAGCCGCCAGCCAGCGGCCATAGGTGTTGCTGTCAAGCCCATAGTTGTCGCGCTCGCGCCCCAGCTCGTAGGAGAAATCGTCCAGCCCGGCGCGCAGCAAGCGGGCGTTGGCAAAAAAGGCCTGGGTAATCACCTGCTCGCGCCCGAGCAGGTCTTTGACCACCACGCGCACCTCGCCCTGGCCGGTGATGGTGGGAATGTTGTTGATGGAAAACGGGCCCGGCGGCACCTCGCTGCGGCTGACCAGCGCGTTGTTGACAAACACGTCCACGCTCGACGGCACGGCCGCTTGCGCCGTGATGCTTTGCTGCGGCATGGTCAAAAAGCCGGGTTGCACCGCAAAGTTGGTGGAATATTGCACCCCGGCAAAGCGCACCGGCAGGCCCCAGCCGCTGGTGGCGCGGCTGATCGCATCACCCAAGCGCCAACTGGCGCGTTGCTGCGGCTGGTCAAAAGTCCAGGTGGTATCGAGCCGCACCTCGGTGTTTTGTCCGCCCCGGGGGTAGCTGGCGAAGCTCAAAATCCCCACGCCCAAGCGGTTGAAGTAACCCGCCTCAAACACGCCCGAGGCGCGGCTGCTGTTGTCGCTTTGTTCGGCCAACAGGTCGTAGTTGAAAAAGCCGCCCGGGCTCGCCGTTCCAGGCACCGGGGCAAAGCGGGACTCCTGGTCAAAGCGGTAGTTTTGAAAACTCGCGGCCGGCAGCTCAATGGTCAGGCGCTGGGTGGTCTCGTCCACGGCATACACCGCGCCGGCGATGGACTGGAGGCGAAAATAGTCTTTACCGTCCACCTGCACCACCAAGGGCTCGGGCAGGCGCACACGCCAGCGCTGCAGGTCTTCGCGCGCAATCAGCAGGCCGCCATCGGGCTCGCGGATGACGAGCGCGTTGTCGTCCAGGCTTTGCCGGTTGATGTCAATTTGCAACAGGCTTTCCACGCCCCAGGGCGTGACATCCGCCATGGCTGGCGGGCACAGGGCGCTGGCCGCAATCGCCAGCGAAACCCAGGCGGCGCGCCGCCTAGTCCGCCGCTTGCGGTGTGAGATCGACATCCACGTCTCCAGCGTCCATATAAGCCTGCAGTCGCACCGGGTCTAGGCCCAGTCGCTTGCCAGGTTCGAGCTGAAGACGCCATTCCTGCGCGCTGCCGGGCAGCACATAGGCGGGGCTGGGGTAGCGCGCCAGGGGCTGGCGGTCTGCACTAGAGAGCAGGCGCAGGTTGGCGATTTGCGCGTGGGCATTGCCTTCGTTTTTGACGTGCAGCGTGGCCACACCGTCTTCACCGGGCACCACCTTCCAGGCCAGGGCCGGTTGGGGCGCGGCGGGGCTGCTGACAAACACCGGCAGTCCAATGCGCAAGGCCACGTGCACGCGGGTGGCGTCGGCTGCGGGCGGTGCGGGCACTTCGGCCAGGTAGACGCGGTAGCTGAGTTCGCGCTCGGGGTCCACACCCCGGCGCAGGCCCACGCGCACGATTTGCGTGCCATGCGGGGGCACGGTGACGATGGGCGGTGTGGCCAAAATGTCGTTGGTACTTTCGTACACGTCTTCGTCATTTTTTTGCGACCAGCGCACCGCCTGAACCTGCACCACCATGGGCTCATCGCCCTCGTTGCGCACGGACAGGGGCACGATGGGACGCTGCGCCGAGAGCCCCACGCGAATCGGCGAGACATTGAAAGTGGCCGCCAACAGTGGCCAGGTGGCGCACAAAAGCAGCGCCAGGATGACAGGCTTTTTCACGGGGGTATCTTTCAGGCGCGAGGTCAGTACGTGACGGTGGCGGTGACGGTATCGGCATAGGCGCCTACGCCTACGTCGTACTGGTTTTTGGGAATCTTGCCGTAGACCGTGATCTCATTTTCGGTGTTCAGACCCGAACCGGTGCCGGTGGCCGCGCCCGCAGTAGCGCCCCAGTTGGTGGTGCGGGCGCTGTCGGAGTAGATGGCGTAGTTCATTGCCAATTCGCTGCCGAGCGCCATGGTCCGGGCGGTCTCCGAGGTGCCGCCGCCCTTGCTCAACCCAATGGTGTATCCGGCGTTTTTGCTGCACTTGACCTTGAAGGTGGTAGACGCCGTGTTGTCGGTACCGGCCGTGGGGTCATAGGTACCAAAGCTCAAGCCAGTCGAGGCGGTGGACACCAGACAGTTGCTGGCCACGCTGGCGGACACGCCGATGTTGGTGGTGGCTGTTCCAGCCGAAAACGCCAAACCGGCGGAAGCTCCCAGCGCAGCAAGTACGAGGGCATTGCGAAACATAGCTATAGATTTCATTGTTTTTTTCCTTTGAAAAATACCGATGGGATGGAAGGCCCGGGCCACGCCGTAACAGGTGGCACACGCCAACGCGCCGATGCCTGCGGATGCTTTACAGATCCACGTTGATCAGCACGCCACCAGTGTTTCCAAAAATCGCGGGGCAGAAATGACGCGCGTCAAAAATTGACGGTCAAAAAACCGCCACCTTTGGAAAAGGTGATCTTCAGCAAATTTTGGAGCGGCCCGCAGAAAACGGGCCATGGCTGCACGCAGGCGCGGTGCAGCGGTTCAGGCGCTCAGGCCTGCCAGAGCGCGCCCATGGTCTGTGCGAATGCGCTGGCCAGCTCGGCGTCGGCGCGGTGCGCTACCGCCTTGCCCGCCACGTACACCGCTTGGGGTGCGGCGCCGGGGCTGGAAAAGACCAGCGCGTCCAGCACATGTTCCGCTGGCACGCCCAACAGGCCCGAGGCGTGGCCGTACAGCACCTGGAAGTCGGCGCGGTTTCCGACCTGCAGGCCACCAAGTGGCAGCGCCGTGGCCGCATGGCCGCCGTCCAGTGCGGCCTCAAAGAGATTGGCGGCGCTGCTGGTGCTGGCGCCGCAGTGGGCGGCGACATTGCGCTTTTTTTGCACCAGGCGCTGGCCATATTCCAGCAGGCGCAGTTCTTCGGTCCAACTGCGGGTGACATGGCTGTCCGAGCCCACGCTCCAGCCCCCACCCAGCGCGCAATAGGCGCTGAAGTCAAACACGCCGTCGCCCAAGTTCGCTTCGGTGCTAGGGCAAATGACGATGCTCGCACCCGTCTGGGCCACACCGGCGAGCTCTTGCGCGGTGGTGTGGGTGGCGTGCACCAGGTTCCAGCGAGCGTTGACCGGCAGGTTTTCCAGCAGCCACTGCACCGGGCGCTGGCCGGTGTGGGCGATGCAGTCTTTGATTTCTTGTTCTTGCTCGGCGATGTGGATGTGCACCGGCAAGCCGCGCGATTGAGCAAACTGCGCCAGCTCGGCCATGGCGGGCGCGTCGGCCGCGCGCAGCGAATGCACGGCCACGCCCACATTGACATGCGCCATTCCCCGGGTTTGGGCCTGCACATCGTCCACCAGGCGGCAGATGGATGCGGGCGTGGACGCAAAGCGCTGCTGGTCGGTACGTAAGCTGGTGGCGCCAAAGCCCGAGCGCATGTACAGCGTGGGCAAGAGCGTGATGCCCATGCCCACGCGCTGCGCGGCGCGCACCAGTGACATGGACATGTCCAGCGCCGGGGCGGCCGGGGCGCCTGCGGCCGCGTGGTGCAGGTAATGGAATTCGCAGACCTGGGTATAGCCCCCGGCCAGCAGCTCGGTGTAAAGCAAGGCAGCGATGTGCTCCAACTGCTCGGGCGAAATGCGCAGGGCGGCGGCGTACATGCGCTCGCGCCAGCTCCAGAAGTCGTCGCTACTGGCGCCGGTGGCAGAGCCGCGCTGCTCGGTAAGACCGGCGATGGCGCGCTGGAAGGCGTGGCTGTGGGCGTTGACCACGCCGGGCAACACGGGCCCAGCCAGCAACTGCGCATCAGCGCACTCGCCAGGCGTGGCGCCCGGCGCAATGCCAGACCAGTGGCCGGTGGCGTCCGCCGTGAGCAGCACGTCATAGGCCCAGGCGCCGTTGACCCAGGCTTGGGACGCAAAAAAACGGGTTTCAGTGGGGCGCATACAAGTCCTTGCAAGCTTGCAGGGCGGCCACAAGCATGGCCTGCAACTGGGGTTGAATTTGCTGCGCCCGCTCTGGCGCATAGGCAAAAGGCGCGGTCTCGTGCATGTACAGGCTTTGGCACATCTCTAGCTGCACCGCGTGCACATGGCGGTCTGGCGCGCCGTAGTGGCGGGTGATATAGCCGCCCTTGAAACGGCCATTGAGAACATGGCTGGTCTGCGGCGCACTTGCGCACACCGCCTGCACGGCTTGGGCAATAGATGCATCCGCGCTTTGGCCGTTGGCCGTGCCGATGTTCAGGTCGGGCAGCACGCCCTCAAACAGCCAAGGAATCTGCGAACGAATACTGTGCGCGTCCCACAGCAAGGCGTAGCCATGGATGGCGGTGATGCGCGCCAGCTCAGCTTGCAGCGCCTGGTGGTAGGGCTCCCAGTACAGGCTGCGGCGGCGCGCGCGCTCAGGCGCGTCGGGGGCGCAGCCGTCTTGGTACAGGGGCTCGCCAGTAAAAAAGCGCGTGGGGCACAGCTCGGTGTTGGACGCGCCGGGGTACATGGGCGCGTCGTCTGGCGGACGGTTTTGGTCAATCACATAGCGGCTGATATGCGCGCACAACAGGCTGGCGCCAAGCTGGGGCACAAAGCCGTACAGGCGCTCGAGGTGCCAGTCGGTGTCCTCTAGCGCCAAGGCCCGCGGCACGTACTGCGCACGCAAATCAGGCGGAATGTGGGTGCCAATGTGCGGCATGCTGACCAAGAGCGGCGAGGAGCCGTGGCGTAGAGAGTAGCTGTGGGAATCGGTCATCGCACCTGGCCTTCAAAAACGGTTTGGATCAGCGGGTTAGCGCCCAGCGCATAGGCCAGTTGGGCGGGATGTGTGACGTCCCAGAGCACAAAGTCAGCGCGCATGCCGGGGGCCAGCACGCCCCGGTCTTTCAGGCCCAGCGCTTGCGCCGCGTGGCGGGTCACACTGGCCAGCGCTTCTTCGGGCGTGAGGCGAAACAGCGTGCACGCCATGTTGAGCATGAGCAAAAGCGAGGTGCAAGGCGAGGTGCCGGGGTTGCAGTCGGTGGACACGGCCATGGGCACGCCATGGCGGCGCAGCATGTCCATGGGCGGCAGCTTGGTTTCGCGCAAAAAGTAAAAAGCGCCGGGCAGTAGCACCGCCACGCTGCCGGCTTGCGCCATGGCGGCGGCGCCTTCTTCAGACAACCATTCCAGGTGGTCGCAACTCAGGGCGCCAAAACTGGCCGCGAGTTGCGCACCACCGCTGTCGCTTAATTGCTCGGCGTGCAGCTTGACCGGCAAACCCAGGGCGCGCGCCGCCTCGAACAGGCGCGCGGTTTGCGCGGGGCTGAACGCGATGCGCTCGCAAAACGCGTCCACCGCGTCCACCAGTCCTTGTGCGTGCAAGACGGGCAGCATGCGCAGCACCGCGTCCATATAGGCGTCGCTCTGGCCGGCAAATTCAGGTGGCAAGGCATGGGCGCCCAAAAAAGTGGTGCGCACGGCCACCGCGTGGTCGGTGCCCAGGGCGCGCGCCACTTGCAGGCATTTGCGCTCGTGCTCGAGCGCCAGTCCATAGCCCGATTTGATCTCAAGGGTGGTCACGCCCTCGGCCAGCAGGTAGCGCAGGCGCCGCGCCGCGCTGGCCTGGAGTTCGTCAGCACTTGCAGCCCGCGTGGCGCGCACGGTGGACGCAATGCCGCCGCCCTGGCGGGCAATTTCTTCGTAGCCCATGCCTTGGAGGCGCTGCTCAAACTCTGCCGCGCGGTCGCCGCCATAGACCAGATGCGTGTGGCAATCAATCAGGCCCGGGGTAATGAGCGCGCCACCGGCGTCGTGCTGCGTGCTGCATTGGTCGCGCAATACCTCGGGCAGCTCGGCCAGCGGGCCCACCCATTTCAGGGTGGCGCCCTGCACCACCAGGGCGCCGTCGGGCACCAGGCCGTAGGGTTGTGCGACTTCGGTATTTCCAGAATCGGGCTGCAAGGTGGCCAGCGTGCAGTGGTGCCATAGCGTCAGGGACATGGTTGGATCTCCATAAACAAAGCATCAAGTGCAATCACTTCAAGGGCCGCACCGGCCGGCAGCGCTTGCCAAGCCAGCATGTTTGCGCCCATGAGGGTGCATTTTTGCCCCAGCCAGAGCGCGGCACCTGCGTCGCCCGTCCACACGGCCACGGTGCGCGGGCCTGCGCCTTCGGTTTTCAGGCTGTCTGCCACGCGCTGCATTTGCGCGCGGGCCTGGTCGGCGCGCACCATGAGGTTGAAGTCTTGTGTTGCGCCATCGATCAGCGTGCAATCAACGGGCAGCGCACCGTCAAAGCAAAAAGGCGCGCTGGCAGGTGTGAGCGCTTGTACTTCATGAGGCGCTGCTGCACCCAAGCGCAGCCGCACACCCGCGCCGGATAGCACCGCAAACCAGCGCTCTACACCGGCAAAGCTGGAGAACGGCCCGTCGGCCCGTACCTCGGCCACCGACAGGCGAAACACCCAGTCGGCGGGACCGGGCCAAGCCAGCAACTCGCGGGTGGTGCCGCCGCCGTTTTTCCAGGCGCTGGGCGCCACATCGGCCAGGGCTACTGTGTGCCAGCTCATAGTTGAAAGTTGCCGCGCAGGCTGTAACGCATGCCGGGGTAGACCAGTCGCGCCTGGCTGGCCACGTGGGCGCCGCTGACGGTGCAGCGGGTAATGACCAAACAGGGTTCGTTGCGGCCAATGCCCAGGCTTTTGGCCTCAGAGGCGCTGGGCAACGCGGCCTCAATCGAGTAGCGCGCCTCGGTCAGCGGCGCGCAGGCAAACAGGTACTGGGTGGGCGTGGTGGCTTGAAAATTGACGGTCAGGTAGTCGGGCGCAACGGCCGGATTGACGTGGCGGTCTTCGAGCTGAATGGCCACGTCGTCTTCCATATGGACCATCACCGAATGGAACACCGGCGCCCCCAGCCGCACGCCCAGCGCCTCCACCAGCGCGGCGTCGGCCACCACCACTTCCAGGCGCAGCACGCGGGTGCTGTGGACGTGGCCGCGTTCAAGCACTTCTTCATGGATGTCGCGCACTGCAAGCATGCTGGAAATGCGGTGCCACTGCGCCACCACCGTGCCCGAGCCGCGCAGCCGGGTCACCAGGCCTTCGGCGGCAAGCTCTTTGACCGCGCGGTTGACCGTCATGCGGCTCACGCCAAATTGCTGCTGCAAAGCCGACTCGCTGGGCACAGTGTCGCCAGCCTGCCAAACGCCGCTGGTGATTTGCGCTTTGACGAAGGTTTTGACCTGTTCAAAGGCGGGTAAGTGGCTAGTGGGCATGGTTTATTTTCGGCTCAGGGTTTTCCCGCTATTATAGAAGTTGTATAGACAACTACACTCTCCATACAAACCCTTAACCGCCTACTTCTTTCAGCCCAATCACCATGCCAGCCACCTCCACCCCCTCCCCTTTTGCCGCTTCCAAAGCCCGCCCGGTGCGCGCGCCACGCGGCCCTGAGTTGACCTGCGCCAACTGGCAAATTGAAGCGGCCTACCGCATGCTGCAAAACAACCTGGACCCCGAGGTGGCCGAAAACCCGGACGAACTTGTGGTCTACGGCGGCATTGGCAAGGCGGCGCGCAATTGGGCCTGCTTTGACGGGATCATGGACAGCCTGCGCAAACTCAAACCCAACGAAACCCTCTTGGTGCAAAGCGGCAAACCGGTGGGCGTGTTTCGCACCCATACCGACGCCCCCCGCGTGCTGATTGCCAACTCCAACCTCGTGCCCAAGTGGGCGACCTGGGACCACTTCAACGAACTCGACCGCGCCGGGCTGATGATGTACGGGCAAATGACGGCCGGTAGCTGGATCTATATCGGCTCGCAAGGCATTGTGCAAGGCACCTACGAAACCTTTGTCGAAGCCGGACGCCAGCATTACAACGGCGACCTGAGCGGGCGCTGGGTGCTGACTGCGGGCCTGGGCGGCATGGGCGGCGCCCAACCGCTGGCCGCCACCTTTGCCGGGGCCTGTTCGCTCAACATCGAATGCCAGCAAAGCAGCATCGACTTTCGCCTGCGCACCCGCTACCTGGACAAACAGGCCGCCACCGTGGACGAGGCGCTCGAACTCATCGCCCACCACACGGCGCGCAAAGAAGCCGTGTCGATTGGCCTGTGCGGCAATGCCGCCGACCTGCTGCCCGAGCTGGTGCGCCGCGCCAAAGCCGGCGGCCTGCGCCCGGACATCGTGACCGACCAAACCTCGGCGCACGACATCATCAACGGCTACCTGCCCAGCGGCTGGAGCGTGGCGCAATGGCGCGCCGCGCAAAAAGACCCCTCGCAACACGCCGCGCTCACGCAAGCTGCAGGCGAATCCTGCGCGGTACACGTGCAGGCGCTGCTCGATTTCCACGCCATGGGCATTCCCACGGTGGACTACGGCAACAACCTGCGCCAGGTGGCCAAGGACTACGGCGTGGCCAACGCCTTTGACTACCCCGGCTTTGTGCCCGCCTATGTGCGGCCCCTGTTTTGCAAGGGCATTGGCCCCTTCCGCTGGGTGGCCCTGAGCGGCGACCCCGAGGACATCCGCAAGACCGACGCCAAGATGAAAGAACTCTTTCCCCACAACGCCGGCCTGCTGCGCTGGCTGGATATGGCCCAAGAGCGCATTGCGTTCCAGGGCCTGCCCGCGCGCATTTGCTGGATCGGCCTGGGCGAGCGGCATTTGGCCGGACTCGCGTTCAACGAGATGGTCAAGAGCGGCGAACTCAAAGGCCCCATCGTCATTGGCCGCGACCACCTCGACAGTGGCTCGGTGGCGTCCCCCAACCGCGAGACCGAGGCCATGCAAGACGGCTCGGACGCCGTGTCCGACTGGCCACTGCTCAACGCATTACTCAACACCGCCAGCGGCGCGACCTGGGTCAGCCTGCACCATGGCGGCGGCGTGGGCATGGGCTACAGCCAGCACAGCGGCGTGGTAATCGTGGCCGACGGCACGCCCGAGGCAGCCGAACGCTTGGAGCGCGTGCTCTGGAACGACCCGGCCACCGGCGTCATGCGCCACGCCGACGCGGGCTACGAAATTGCCGAACAATGCGCCCGCGAACAGGGCCTGAACCTGCCCATGAAAGCTGCCTGACATGCGCACTCCCACCACCGCCATCACCATCACGCCCGGCCACCTGACGCTGGAACAGCTTATGGCCATCCATGCTGACGGGGTGCCCCTGCAACTGCAAGAGGCCAGCCGCGCCGGCATTCGCGCCAGCCAGCAGGTGGTGCAAAACGCCGCCGACGGCGACGCGCCGGTCTATGGCGTGAACACCGGCTTTGGCAAACTGGCCAACCAGCGCATCAGCAAGTCGCAACTCGCCACGCTGCAACTCAACCTGATCCGCTCGCACTGCGTGGGCGTGGGAGAGCCGCTGCAGCCCGCCGTGATGCGCCTGATGATGGCGCTCAAGGCGGCCAGTCTGGCGCGCGGCTACAGCGGCGTACGCGAAGTGGTGGTGGACACGCTCTTGGCCGTTTACAACGCGGGACTGGTGCCCTGGGTGCCATCCAAAGGTTCGGTCGGCGCGTCGGGCGACCTCGCACCACTGGCGCACATGACGCTGGCCTTGATGGGCGAAGGCTTCATGCTGGTGGACGGCGCCGCCGTGCCCGCGCTGCCTGCCTTGCAGGCCGCAGGCATTGCGCCGCTCACGCTCGGGCCCAAAGAAGGATTGGCGCTGATCAACGGCACCCAGACTTCAACCGCGCTGGCCCTGCACGGCCTGCTGATTTTTGAGCCGGTGTTAGAAGCCGCACTGGTCATCGGCGCGCTGACGATTGACGCCGCGCGCGGCAGCGACGGCCCGTTTGATCCGCGCATCCACCTGCTGCGCGGCCAGCCCGGCCAGATTGACGTAGCCCAGGTTTACCGTGCACTGCTTTCGGGCAGCGAGATCCGCAACTCGCACCTGCATGGGGACGACCGGGTGCAAGACCCGTATTGCCTGCGCTGCCAGCCGCAAGTGGTGGGTGCCTGTCTGGACCAGTTGCGCCACGCCGCCCGGGTGCTGCTGATCGAAGCCAATGCGGTGACCGACAACCCGCTGGTGTTTGCCGAAGACCAGGCCATGCTTTCGGGCGGCAACTTCCACGCCGAGCCAGTGGCACTGGCCGCCGACGGCATGGCGCTGGCCATTGCCGAAGTGGGCGCGATTGCCGAGCGGCGCATCGCCATGCTGATTGACAGCAGCGTGTCGCGCCTGCCGCCGTTTTTGACGGACGACGCGGGCCTTAACAGCGGCTTCATGATTGCGCACGTCACGGCCGCCGCCCTGGCCTCCGAGAACAAATCGCTGGCGCACCCGGCCAGCGTGGACAGCCTGCCCACCAGCGCCAACCAGGAAGACCATGTGTCCATGGCCACCTTTGCCGCGCGGCGCCTGCAAGCCATGGTGAGCAACACTGCGCACATCCTGGGCATTGAGCTGCTGGCCGCCGCCCAGGGCATTGATTTCCTGCGGCCCCTGCACAGCTCGCAGGCGCTCGAAGCGGTGCACGCACTGCTGCGCACGCACATTCCCAAGATGGAACAAGACCGCTATCTGGCGCCCGACATTGCGCACGCCACCGCGTTGGTGGAAAGCGGCGCCTTGGCCCGGATATTGCGTACTTTGCCAGCGCTGCCAGCCCTGTGGATTGCGGCTTGAAACCGGCTTTGCAAGCAATGGGATTTGTACTTTGTTTTTTACCGGACGCAGCATGCGGTTCGGGCCAAAATTGCGCAGGATATCCATCCGCTGGAGCAGTCGTTGCGAGGGTAACTACCCAAAAGGTAGGACCCCAGCAATGCTTTACTATGTGTAAGAAAACAGGACGCATTGGCCCTTAGAAGGCCTAGCGGACGGATCATTTTTTCAACCCAACCGAGGTACTTATGTCTAAACGAATTTTCCTGAAATCGATGGCCACCGCCGTGATCGCACTTGCTGCCGTTAGCGCCTTTGCCCAAAGCGGCCAGGACGCGCTGGAGCGCGTCAAAAAGGCGGGCGTGCTCAAGGTCGGAACCGAGACCGCTTTCGCACCGTTTGACTTCATCGACAAAGGCGAACACGTCGGCTTTAACGTGGACATGTACAAAGAAATCGCCAAGGAAATGGGCGTCAAGCTGGAATGGGTGTTGCTGCCATGGGAAGGCGTTTTCCCCGGCCTGGAGTCGGGCAAGTTTGACATCGTCGCCGGCCCCGCCACCGTGACCAAAGAGCGCATGCTGCGCTACCGCTTCACCCCCCCGATTGCTGACTCCACCGTGGCCCTGCTCAAGCGCAAGGGCGACAGCTCGGTGATGAAGGCATCCGACGTGGGCGGCAAGGCGGTTGGCGTTGGCAAAGCATCCGCGCAACTGACCCAAATCAAGGCCTATTCCGAGACGCTGGCCACCAAGGTCGATGTGCGTGAATACCCCGGCAACAACGAAGCCTACGCCGATCTGGCCGCTGGCCGCATTGCTGCGGTGTGCAACTCGCTGACCAACATTGCTTTCGTGGCCCAGCAGCGCCCAGACACTTTTGAAGTGGTGCTGCCCCCGTTCGGCGTGAAGGCCTATTCGGCTTTTGTGGGCCGCAAGGATGCGGACTACGCCAAGCTGATGGACGCGGTGCAAGCCACCATGCTGAAGATCAAGGGCGACGGCCGCATGGCCGCCATGCAGAAGAAGTGGTTCGGTCAAGCGTTTGACACGCCTGACATGGTCATCACCCCGAACCTGTAATCAGACGGCGATGACGGCCCAGCTCTTTTTGCTTTTGGTGCAAGCCTGTGGCTGGACCGTTTTCATCAGCGTGATTTCCATCGTGCTCGGCTTGTTGCTGGGCACGGTGGTTTCTGCTGCCATGTTGTCAAGCTCCCGCAGTCTGGCGCTGGCCGGGCGCATTTTTGTCAGCTTTTTCCGTGGCTCGCCGCTTTTGGTGCAGCTGCTCCTGATTTACAACCTGTTGCCGATGCTGGGCCTGAACGTGCCGAGCATGGTGGCCGCCATTGTGGGCCTGTCGCTGTGCACCGCCGCCTACCAGGCAGAAAACCTGCGCGGCGGGTTTTCCAGCGTGCCCGCGGGTTTGCTAGAAGCCGCCGACATGCTGGGCCTGAGCCCTTTTCAGCAGTTCTGGCGCATCCGCGCGCCCATTGCGCTGCGCATGACGCTGCCCGCGCTGGCCAATGAGTCGATCATGATCCTCAAAGCCTCGTCACTAGTATCCGTGGTGGGCGTGGTAGAGCTCACGCGCATGGCGCAAGACCTCTCTGCCAGCACCTTTATTCCGCTGCCCCTGTTCGCGGCGGCGGCCTTTATTTACCTGGTCATCAACGGCGTGGTGGCCCTGGGCTTCAAGAAAGCGGAAAACTCCTTTCGCTGGGGCATCAAGGCATGACCTTCGACATCAATCTGATTTACGCGCTGGGCCCCACGCTGCTGCGGGCCACAGGCGTGACCTTGTCGGTCTGGCTGGGTGCCACCTTGGTTGCCATTGTGCTGGGGTTTTTTGTCGCCTTTGGCCGGCGTTACGGACCGCGCACGCTGGACGCAGCGCTGCGGGCCTATGTGGAAATCATCCGGGGCACGCCTTTTTTGATTCAGCTTTTCTTGTTGTATTACGGCGGCCCGTTTATCGGGCTGGTGCTTGACCCGGTGCCTGCGGGCCTGATCGGACTGGCCATCTACGGCGGCGCCTATTTCAGCGAGATTTTCCGCGCCGGGTTCGAGTCGGTGCCCGCCGGGCACATTGAAGCCGGCGTGTGCCTGGGCCTGGACCAGGGCCAGATCGTGCGGCGCATCCTGATCCCCGAGATGACCACGCTGGTCATGCCGCCCATCGTCAACATGATGATCGTGCTGCTCAAGGAGACCGCCGTTCTGTCGGTGGTTACCGTGCCCGAGCTCACCTTCCAGATCAGCGCCATCGGCTCTGAAAAATACGCATTTGTCGAGGCCATGTTTTTGCTGGCCTGTTTTTATTGGGGTCTGGTGGAGCTTTGCGGCACGCTGGGCCGCGCCGCCGAAGCCCGCTTTTCCCGACTGAGATTGACCCGCTGATGAACCCTGCAAGCACCGCCCCCGCTCCCGCCATATCCGTGCGGGGCCTGAGCAAACGATTTGGGCAGACCGAAGTGCTGCACGGCATTGACCTCGATATTGAGGCCGGCCGCGTCACCTGCCTCATCGGGCCGTCGGGCTCGGGCAAAAGCACGTTTTTGCGTTGCATGGCCTTTCTTGAAGAAGCGACCACGGGCACCATTTTGGTCAACGGCGAGCCGCTGGGCTTTGCCCAGGACGACAGTGGCCAGCGCGTTCGCCTGAGCCCGCAGCGCATCCGCGAAGTGCGCTCGCAGGTGGGCATGTGCTTTCAGCAGTTCAACTTGTGGCCACACATGACGGCGCTGGGCAACGTCAGCGAAGCGCTCAAGACGGTGCGCAAACTCTCGCGCAGCGAGGCCGAAGAGCGCGCCATGGTGCAACTCAAAAAAGTGGGGCTAGAAGCGCGGGCGGACTTTTACCCCTCGCAGCTCTCGGGCGGCCAGCAGCAGCGCGTGGCCATTGCACGCGCGCTGGCCTTAGAGCCCAAGATCATGTTGTTTGACGAACCCACCTCCTCGCTCGACCCCGAGCTCACCGGTGAGGTGCTCAACGTCATGCGCTCTTTGGCCGCTGACGGCATGACCATGGTGGTGGTGTCGCACGAGATTGGCTTTGCCGCGTCGGTGGCGCACCGCATCGCCTTTTTGGACCACGGCCGCCTGCTGCTCAACGGCACGCCCGAAGAGGTCTTTGGCAAACCCCGCCACGCACGCTTGGACCAGTTTTTGGACACCTACCTCGACCGTGGCGCCGCCATGCTCGTCTAGCTTTTTTACCAAAGGGATTGGCAAGCGATGTCTGCAGAAATTGGCCTTCTTTCGAGCGGACCCTACCGCCGCCTGCTGCAGTGGCAGGGCGATCTGACCGCACTGCGGCGCGAGTTGCACACCTACCCCGAAATCGGATTTGAAGAAGTGCGCACCAGCGCCCGCATCGTGGAGATGCTGCGCCTGGTGGGCGTGGACGAAGTGCACACGGGCATTGGCAAAACCGGCGTGGTGGCCGTCATCCATGGCCATGGCGCCAAAACCGGGCGCTCCATTGGCCTGCGCGCCGACATGGACGCCCTGCCCATGCATGAGGAAAACAGCTTTGCCTGGAAATCCACCCAGCCCGGCATGATGCACGGCTGCGGCCACGACGGGCATATGGCCATGCTCATTGGCGCGGCGCGCTACCTCGCAGCCAGCCGCAACTTTGCGGGTGACGCGGTGCTGATCTTCCAGCCTGGCGAAGAAGGTTTTGCCGGCGCCCGGTCGATGATCGAAGACGGGCTGTTTGAGCGCTTTCCGGTGGAAGCGGTCTACGCCATGCACAACTGGCCCACGCTGGCGCCGGGCACCATCAACGTCAATACCGGGCCAGTGATGGCGGCCTCAGACCGGGTGGAAATTGTGGTGACCGGCCTGGGCGGCCACGGCGGCCATCCCGACTTGGCGGTGGACCCGGTGCTGGTGGCAGCCCACATCATTACCGCGGCGCAGTCGCTGGTGTCGCGCAATGTGAGCCCCATGGACCATGCGGTGCTGAGCCTGTGCGCCATCCACTCGGGCGACCCGGACGCCTACAGCGTGATACCGCGCCAGGCGCGCATTGTGGGCACGGTGCGCAGTTTTTCCAGCGAAGTGCAAAACCTGATGGAACAGCGCCTGAACCCATTGGTGCAATCCATTGCGCAGGCCTTTGGCGCCAGCGCCAGCGTGGACTACTTTCGCAACTACCCAGCCACCCTCAACAGCGCGCCCGAGGCCGCCTTGGCCGCCGATGTCGCAGCCACGCTGGTGGGCGAATCACAGGTGCTGCGCGCCATGGCGCCGAGCATGGGCGCGGAGGATTTTTCCTTCATGCTGCAGGCCAAACCCGGCGCCTACATCCGCATCGGGCAAGGCGGCGAAGGCAGCTGCTTTTTGCACAACACGCGCTACGACTTCAACGACGACATCTTGCCCCTGGGCGCGGCGCTGTTTGCGGCCTTGGTGGAGCGCTCGCTGCCGCTGACCAGCCCGCAGTAACGCCGTCGTTCGCCCCCCGGCGTCAGTCCAAAAAAACCTTGCCCGGATTCATCAGAGCCTGCGGGTCCAGCAGGCGCTTGACCTGGGCCATGGCGGCCAGCTTGACGCCATCGGTGGTGTCGTTCATGGCGCCGATGCGCTTGGAGCCCACGCCGTGTTCGGCCGAAAACGAGCCGCCCCAGGCGCGCAGATTGCGGTACAAGATGTGTTCGACCTCTTGCGCACGCTGCGCAGGCAAGGGCCCGGTGTGGTTCAGGATGATGTGCAGATTGCCGTCGGCCAGGTGGCCAAAGATGAAGGGCTGCAGGCTGGCGTCCAGCGCAGCGAGTTCGGCTTGCACCTGCGCCGCATACGCGGGAATGCGCGACAGTGGCACCGACACGTCGTACGAAGGCGCTGCGGGGAAAGCGCGGTAGACGATGTCGGTGTCTTCACGCAGGTGCCACAGCTCGGTTTCCTGGCGCTGCGAGCTGGCGATGATGCCGGTGCTGCTGGGGTAGCGCGCCAGGGTGGCTTCAAACAAGTCCTCAAACGCCCCCTGCAAAGCCGCCTCGTCCGCCCCCCCGAGTTTGAGCAGCAAAAACAGGGGCTGGTCTAGCGCAAAGCCTTCTTGCGACCACTGCAGGGCCTGGGCGTTCAGGTGCATAAAGCGCTGCCACAGCGCCTCGGCCGCGCGCAAATGGCCGGCTTTGGCTTGCAGGGCCATGCCAATCACGTCCAGCGTGGCTTCGACCGTTGGCAGGCCAAACAAGGCGGTAGCCGTTGCCTGCGGCATGGGATCCAGCTTGACCACCACGCGCGTGACCACGCCCAGGGTACCTTCGGCGCCAATGAACAAGTGCTTGAGGTCGTAACCCGCCGAGTTTTTGACCACCCGGGTCAGGTCCTGGAACACGGTGCCGTCGGGCAAAACCGCCTCTAGACCCAGCACGCGGTGGCGCATCACGCCATTGCGAAAGGCCATCACGCCCCCGGCGTTGGTGGACACCATGCCGCCCAGCGTGGCCGATCCGCGCGCGGCCAGGTCGATGCCGGGCTCGAGCTGGTGCTCGGCGGCAGCCTCTTGCAGCGCCTGCAGCGTGCAGCCTGCGCCCACCAGCGCCACGCGCTCGGTCGGGTCCATGGGCTCGATCTGGTTCAGACGCAAAAGCGAGAGCACGATTTGGCCCGGCTTTGACATGCTGCCGCCCACCAAGCCGGTGCGCCCGGCTTGCGGCACCAGGCTCACGCCGTGCTGCGCGCACAGCCGCACCACGGCGGCCACCTCGGATGTGCTTTCCGGGGACACCACGATGCCAGCGTCCAGGTTGTGCGGGTTCCAGCCCACATCGAGCAAGGCAACCGCCTCGCCCGTGGCCACATGGGCCGCGCCCACCGCAGCGCGCAGGGCGGCGATCAATTCAGCGGGCACAGCGGACATAGCGATTTCCTTCAGGCGGGGTTGAGCGCCGCCAATGCGGCCAGCAGGCGGTCGTTGTCTTGGGCGCTACCGATGGTGGCGCGCATAAAGCGCTCGTAGCCCGCCTCGCGCCAGGCTTTGACGATGATGCCTTGGCGCAGCAGCGCTGCGGCTTGTTCGGCGCTGTCGCTGTGGCATTCAAAGAACAAGAAGTTGGTTTGCGAATCGGCCACGCGCAGGCCCAGCGCCTTCAAAGCAGCGGCCACCCGGGCGCGCTCGGTGCGCACGCGCGCCACCGACGCGCGCATCCAGGCCTCGTCTTCCAGCGCGGCCAGTGCAGCGAGTTGCGCTGCGGCGTTCACGTTGAAAGGCGTTTTGGCCGAGCCCATCACACGCGCAATCTCGGGGTCCGAACACACGGCGTAGCCCACGCGCAAACCGGCCAGGCCGTAGGCCTTGGAAAACGTGCGCAACACCACGTAGGGCAAACCGCTGGCCTTGAGCGCCTCTAATCCGTCCACCCTGCCTGGGTCGGCGTATTCAAAATACGCCTCGTCCAGCACCAAGAGGCTGCCGGGCTGCACCGCACGCAGCACGCGCTGCAAGTCCGCTGCGCTGAGCGCCGGGCCCACCGGGTTCCAAGGCGAAGACAAAAACACAATGCGCGGGGCGCTGGCCATGGCGGCCTCTAGCGCGTCCAAGTCAAAGCCGCAGTCCGCCGTCATGGCCAGTTTGGTGACGTGTGCACCCAGGGCCAAGGGCTCGATTTCGTGCAGGCCAAAGCTGGGCACCACGGTGAGCACCTCGCTGTCTTGCACCAGCAGCGCGCGCGACACGGCGGCAATCATTTCTTCCGAGCCATTGCCCACCACAATCTGCGCTGCGTCTACGCCCAGGCGGGCCGCCAGTGCGGCGCGCAAGGCGGTGCAAGCCGGGTCGGCGTAGCGCCAGGGCTCGAAGGCGCTGGACGCCAGCGCCTGCATCACCTTGGGCGAGCACCCCTCGGGGTTTTCGTTGCTGGCCAGGCGCGCAATGTCCTCGCGGCCCGAGACGGCACGTGCAATGGCCACATTGGTGCCGGCGTTGTACGGCGGCAGCGCCGCCACATGCGGGTTGAAAGTCAGTCCATGGGGGGATGCGCTCACGATACGGATTCCGGGTGAATGGGAATGCTGCGCGCTGCGACTGGCGCGCGCGCCTGTTCTTCGGCAATCAACTGCGCCATGGCGCGGCGAAAGCGCGTGGGCCCTAAGTCAATCTTCAGGCCAATGGGCGGCACGGCAGCGCGGTCTATGCCTTTTTGCACCGCTTCCAAAATGATCTTGTCTTCGGCGAACGCAAAGCGCACCGACTCGGTGAACTGGCGCGAAATCTCGGCGTCCCCCGGCGCAAAGTTGCGCATCTGGAACCAGTAGTAGCGGGTGTGGGTTTCGTCCACCGGCGTCATGAAGTTGTAGCTGTCCATGATGAAGCCGTCAGGGTGGAGCGCTTTGTCGTCGCCGCCCGTGCCTGCGGGCACGAAGATGGCCTTGATATAGGCGTGGCTAGGGAAACGCACCTCGTACTGCTGCTTGCGGTCGCAGTTGCCTTTGAATTTGAGGAAAGGCACGTAAAACGGCGCCGGCTCCACGTCGCGCATCCAGCGCGACACGGTGACACCGTTGTCGGCCACTGTGGTGTCCAGCGGCGTGTCTTCGCAAGCGGCGCTGCCAAACGAGCTTTGGTGCACCCAGGAGACGTGCGACGGGTCGAGCAAGTTGTCGGTGATGTGCAGGTAGTTGCAGGCCATGTCGATGGCCTCACCCTGGTTGCAGCCCCAGGTCGGGTCGTCCCAGTGGGGAATCTGGTGGATGGTGGCCGGGTCGGCGCGCTCAGGCTCGCCCATCCAGATCCACAACAGGCCGTAACGTTCATGCAATGGGTACGAGCGCACGCGCGCACCGGGCGGCATGCGGTCCATGCCCGGCACTTTGACGCAGGCACCGCTGCAGTCAAAGGTCAGGCCGTGGTAGCCGCATTCCAGGTGGTCGCCCTGGATGCGCCCCAGCGAGAGCGGCAGTTTGCGGTGGGGGCAGGCGTCTTCCAGGGCGGCGGCGCTGCCGTCCGATTTGCGGTAGAGCACGATGTCCTCGCCCAGCACGCGTACGGCCAGCGGTTTGTCGCCGAGCTCACGGTTCCAGGCGGCGATGTACCAGGTATTGCGCAAAAACATGGCTGCTTCTCCTTTGATGGTCAGTGTAAAGTATAGTTGTCTAGACAACTTACACAACCCCCACACCATTAGGCCTAAGCCCCGAAGGAGCGCACCATGTTGGATCCCCAAACGCTGGCAGACTACCAAAAAGACGGTGCGGTTCCGCTGCGCGGCGTGATCAGCCCTGAATGGATTGCCCGCCTGCGCGAGGGCGTGGAAGAAAATCTGAACCAGCCCGGCCCCTTTGCTAAGCAATATACGCCCGAGGGCAACCCCGGCAGGTTCTTTGGTGACTACTGCAACTGGCAGCGCATTGGCCCCTACCGCGATTTCTTTTTTGGGTCCAACGCCAAACAGCTCGCCGCACAATTGATGGGTTCGGCCAAGGTCAATCTGTACCACGAGCATGTGCTCGTCAAAGAACCCGGCACCAAAGAGCGCACGCCCTGGCACCACGACCAGCCTTACTACCCCATTGACGGCCACGACATCGTGAGCCTGTGGATTCCGCTGGACCCGGTAGAAAAAGACACTTCGATCGAATTTATCGCTGGCTCCCACGCCTGGGGCCGCTGGTTCACACCGGCGCGCTTTGTGGACCAAAAAGCACACGCCAACGCGCAAGACAGCCGCTTCGAGACCCCGCCCGACTTCGAGGCCGAGCGCGCCCAGCACCACGTGCTGCAATGGGCGCTGGAGGTGGGCGACTGCGTCGCCTTCCATGGCCTCACCGTGCATGGCTCGCCGGCCAACGCCAGCGCCCAGCGCCGGCGCGCCTTCTCGGCCCGCTTTACCGGGGACGATGCGCGATTTGTGCTGCGCAGCGGCTTTATGTCGCCGCCGCCACCGCAAAGCGGCGGCCCCGCCGACGGCGCGGCCATGGACTCGGAGAGTTTTCCGGTGCTGCTGGCAGCCTAACTTAGCGTCAAGCTGCTGCGCGCGTTAACTGACCTTAACGCCCTTCCAGAACGCCACGTAGCCCTTGATATTGCTGGCCGCCTCTTTGGGATCAGCGTAGTACCAGGCCGCGTCCGGATTCAGGTCGCCGTTGACGATGAGCGAGTAATAGCTCGCCTGGCCCTTCCAGGGGCAACTGGTCTTGTGGTTACTAAAGCTGATGAACTCGCGCTTGACGGACGCCTCGGGGAAATAATGGTTGCCTTCGACCATCACCGTGGCGTCACTCTCGGCGATCACGGTGTCTTTCCAAACTGCTTTCATGCAAATGCTCCTTGCGGCCCCGGAGGCCTGTGACGCCGCTAAGGCGCAAAGCGCGGATGCTAGCGCGCTTTGCGGCCCTGGCCGCTAGCACGGGACATCCTAGGCCACCAAGGGCGGGCGCGGCTGGCCCACGGTTTGCGCCAGCAAGACCTGCTGGTCGCTGCCCAACCCCAGGGCTTGCTCCAGCGCACTTCGGTCAAACCAGGCACGAATGACCGCGCCCAGTCCGGCGCTGGCGCAGTACAAGGCCACGTTTTGCGCCATGGCGCCGGCCACGGCAAAAGCATAGGCCTCGCGTCGGCTGGCAGGCACCAGCTTCATGCGCGAATGGTCGGCCACAAACACCAGGTCCATGGGCGCGGTGTCCACAAAATCCTGATAACCAGTCACGCGGCGCACGTCCACGGCGGTAATGAGGTGCAGGCTGTGGCTGGGCGCGTCGTAGCGGAACAAGCCGTGGGGCATGGCCGCGTACACATCCACTTCTTGCCCGTTCATGGCGCTGGGCACCGTGCGCCCGCCCAACTTCGGGCGGTTGATGCCGGCCGCCGCCCACAGCAGGTCTGAGAGGGTTTGGTCCGGCAGCGCAGCCGGGTCAAACTCACGCACCGAATGCCGCTGCGCCAGCGCCTGCATCAGCGGCAGGCCACCGCTGGTGTTGGCAAGCGGCAAGTGCGTGGTGTGGCTGCCGTTGGTCAACGCCGCCACTGGTTTGTACTGGCCAATCAGACCCTGTGCCAACTTGGTCAACATGTTCATGGATGCGCTCCTGAAAAATGGTGTGAAGCGGGCCACGCCGGGATCACGCCGGGCCAATACAAACCCGCGCGCGCCGCCACCGCCCGAAACACCCATTTTTCAACAGCACCGCAGGCGCCGGGGTGATGCAGGTCAGTCGGTGACTACAGCCGCATTGAGCATGGCCGCCAGCCGCGCACCAGCCAGCGCCAGACGCTGCTGCACGACAGGGGTAAAGCGCTGCACGTATGCGTCACTTAGTTCGCCCTGGGGGTAAAAGTCCGCCAGTGCCACGATGCGGCAGGACTCTTGCGCCATGTGAACCACGTTCAGGTCCCTGCCATAGGCCACAGGGGCAAGGCTTTGCAGCAGCGCCACCAGCGCCGTGTTGTCCAGCTCCATCTGGTGCAGCAAGCCGCTGTCCCACAGCGCATGCAAATTGCTGCCGCGCACGAATGCCCGCAACTGAAACCGGTTGCCACCCCGGTCATCGGCGTAGCCGGCATGCAGGGGTTGGTGCACGTCTGCGACCAGGTGCACCAGGTATTTCAGAGCCTTGAATCGCTCGCTATCGCTGGCGTGCGAGGCAAAAACCGCCTGCTGGCGCGCAATGGCCGCCACCACGCACTTGCCATCGGGACAATCGCGCAGCGGCTCGTAGCTGCAGGTGTCCCGGGGAAAGTTGACGTAATGCCACGCGCCGGTGGCCGCGCTGCGGTGCTCATCGGCCCAGGTGGCAATCGACTCCAGCGTCTGGCCAGACTCCAGCGCCAGCAGCCGGGCTACCTCCTGGCGCGCCTTGGGCTGCAAACCTCGCCAGGCGATGGCAGCAACCACCTCGTGGCCTTGGGAGCCCCAGGCGAAAGCCTGTGTGGCCATGGCGCAGCCGATCAACAGCGATAGCCAGCTCCTCCAGGGCGTGGGCGGGATGCGCAATGGACGGAACATCGAAAAACCGTTTCAACTAATATTTTTGATGTATTCATTTTGCACTTTTCATTTTTTGAAATTTTGATTTTTTAGGTTATCAGACTGTTTTTTCGCCTCTCACCCCCCCTTCTTCCCCAGCGGTGAGGAAAAAAGGGGGGGGCGAAGTGTGTGCGGGTCTAACGACTTCGTACAGACAGATAGGTGGAAATCACCTGGGTAAAAAGACGTGAGTTTGGGGCAGACGGCGCTTAGACGCTGGGTGGTGGATTGGGGCCGAACCACTGGGCCAACCCGGCATCGGCAAGCTTTTAACCGCTGAGCAACAGCGCATCCGCCAGTTAGAGACCGAAAGCCGGCACTGCTGCGGCCTGGCGAAGAATAGACCCGATCAGGCCTGGGTGGCTGACATCACCTACATCCGAACGCGCAGCGTTTGGTTGTACCTGTCCATGGTGCTGGACTTGTTTGCCCGCAAGGTCGTGGGCTGGGCGATTGCGTCAGACA
>CANBVJ010000037.1 GCA_947372865.1 Comamonadaceae bacterium | reverse complement strand
TGAGGGTGACTTGTTCGCCCGCGGCAAACGCCACAGTGCCCGCACGGGCCAGCACCAAGCCGCTGTTTTGCACCTCAGGTGCGAGCAGGGCAATGTAGCCGCCGGCGTTGGCGCGCAGGGCACCTTCGTTGACCACGCTGCCCGTACTGCCACTGCGCTCAAAGCGGTAGAAGCCCGACATGAAGTCTTCATTGCGGATGTTGTAGGTGGTCGCTACCAAGCCACCCACGTCCACGGTGGCTGTGGGTGCGAAGTACACGCCATACGGGTTGGTCAAGAACACTTGCCCGTTGGCGTTGATGCGGCCAAACACCTGCGTGGGGTTAGGGTCCAACACACGGTTCAAGATGACCGATTGCGCATTGGGCTGCACAAACTGCACCGTGGCCGCAGCGCCTAGGTTGAAACTGCGCCAGTCAATGATGGCGCGTTGGCTGGTCTGGTTGACCACCATGTTGGCGGCTGTGGCAATGGCGCTTTGGCTGATGGTGGCTTGCCCGCCAACCACGTTGCCGCCCGTGGGCAGCTGCGTGATCGCAGGTGCTGTGGGTGGGGCAGGCGGTGGCTGGGCCGCCAGGTTGGACATGACAAACAAGCTCATGGCCACACCGGGCAAGACGCCCGCCAGTGTCAAGGTGTTGGCGGCTTTACCGCGCCCACCTTTTTTGGCGGTGCGGGCGGTTTCGGGCACGGGTTTCCATTGCGCTGTGGTGCCGGACCACAGCAGCCGATAGCAACGGTTAAAACTCGCGTGCTCTTTCATGCGTTGTGGTTAAAAGGCCATCGTGGCGCTGAGCCAGTAACGTGGGTTTTTGTAGGTGCCGTCTTGGTCTTGCCCGGTGGTTGCGTTGGGGTTCGGGTTCTTGCCAATGCGCCGTGCTGTGGTGGCTTTGAGGTCGATGCCTTTGACGCTTTGCCAAGCTAGGGTGAAACCAAAGCCTTTCAATTGGAAGTTGTTCACATCCGTGATGGGGCCTGTGCCATCGGCTTTGAGGTTGTTTAGGTTGATGCGTGCGCGGGCGTAGTCATAAAACTCGGTGAGGCGCCAGTTTTCATTCAGGTTGTGGCGCAACTCGGCGGTGAAGGTTTGGCCTTCGCTGCCGCCCAAGCCGGTGGCACCACCGCCATAGGCGCGAACACCGGTGGGTCCTTCGAGGTAAATTTTTTCAGACGAATCGAGGTTTTTGTCGGCGAACTGCGCGGCATAAGCCAGCCACACAGCGGTGTTCGTCGTCACGGGTTGCAGGCGGCTCAGGTTAAGCGTCCAGCGGTTGTAGCGGCCTGCTGTGTTGGCGCCATTGAGGATGCCGCTTGTATAGGCTGCGGGTGCATCGCTTAAGTCGATGTTGCCGCTGACCCAGGTGAGCCCGAAGTTGTTGGTGCTTGCACTGGCGTCGATGCGGTTGCCCGACAGGGCCACGCTAGACGCACGTGCTTGATAGCGCGAGGTGAGGCCTGTGCTGTCAAAGTTTTCATACTGCTTGATGTCGTAGCCCACGCTCAGGTTGAGGTTGCTGGTTTGGCTGCGCTGCAAGGGATAGCTGAGTTCTGCACCGTGGGTGCGGGCATTGCCATGGCCCTGCGTGGCCTCCAAATCGCCAATCAAGTGGTGGCTCATGTGTGTGCCACGCGCTTGTGCGCGCCAACCATCGTCACCCAAGGGCACGCTGTAGGCCAAGCGCGTGTAGGCACTGCCTTGGCTTTGAAGGGCGTTGAGTGACAGCTGGTCGCCCCAGCGCAGGGGGCTGTTGAGGTGGGTGTTGAGGCTGGCGCGTGCAATGCCTAACGAGGGGGTGCCGTAGTTGTCTGTGCTGACATCACCTTGGATGCCTGGTTCGTCGACCACGTTGAGCACCATGTCGGTTTCGCTGTGCGAGTCACCGGCTTGCAAATTCCCGTTCACCATGACGCCGGGTAAGTCATCCAGCAACAGCAATGCGCGGTCCACGCGATCGGCTTGCAAGGGGGCGCCCTTGGCTTGGTGTGATTCAAAGATTTGAATCAAGCGTTGTGCTGGCACGCGCTGCGGTTGTGGCGGCTGCACGCTGACTTTGCCCAACACGGCTTCAATGATTTGAAGGGTCACTTCGCCACTGCTAATTTCTTGTTTTGGCAAATAGGCGGTGACGAGCCAGCCCGCCTCGCGGTAGGTCTGCGCCACGGCAGCCGCAGCGGCTTGCAGCGCGTTGAAGTTCAACGGACGGTTCAGGTAGCTGGCGACGCAGGCTTGCAAGGCTTCGTTGCTGACCAAGGTGTTGCCTGCAAAGACAAAACGTTTCACGGTGACTGTGGCTTGGCCCAGCTGCACCATCGCGGGTGGCGGTGCTTCACGGCGATGAACGGTTGCTGGCGGCGTTTGCAGCTGTAAGCCTTGCTCCGTTTGACGCAACAGGGCGCCTGCATCTGGCAGCGGCGTCACCGCTTGCGCGCAGCATGTGATGCTTGCCAAGGCGGTTGCGGTCAGTCGCGCCGCATGGTTTTTTAGAGATTGGAAATGGGTCATTCAAGCAGACATATCGAAGCCAGTCTGAATTGTTGAAAACCCTAGGTTTGTTTTATTACCGCAAACTACAAAACGTAACTTTGATATTAAATGATTTCAATGTGTATTGCTAATTGATAACCGATATTTCGCAATGATTCAATCACCAGGCCCTCAGCCCCCGCATCTGTGAGCTTTTTGCGCAATCGCACCATGCGCACGGCAAGGCTGGATTTGAAAGATTCGTCCACATCTGCATCCAACAAGTCGGCGATTTGCCATGTTTCTAAACGGCCTGCCGGTGCTCTGGCCAAAGCGGTTAAGACGATGGCTTCTTGCGTGGTGAGCTTCACCGCGCTTTGTTGACCGTGCAGTTCGAGTTTGTTGAGGGTCAAGCCTTCGGGGGTGAGGTGCTTGAGGGTGGCAATTCTGCGCCGCGCAAAACTGCGCAGCGCCGCAGATAGCTCGGGCAACGAGACGGGTTTGGTGAGGTAGATGTCTGCACCGCAGTCGTACCCATTCAATTTGTCGTCCAACGCTGAGCGCGCTGACAAGATGATGATGCCCACCAAGGGGTGTGCTTTGCGAATACGCTGTGCCAAGCTGAGGCCGTCTTCACCGGGCAGGTTGATGTCGATCAAGAAGGCATCTGCATGGTCGCTGCCGGCTTGGTCTTCTAGCTCTTCTGCGCACGAGAGGGGGGTGACGCGATGGCCATCTTTGCGCAAGGCCATGCACAGCAAGGTGCGCAGGTCGTTGTTGTCTTCGACGACGACAAGGTTCAGTTGTTGGGTAGCCATACGGTGAACTTCACATGGGTGTTGTCTGGCGTGTACGCGCATGTGCCACCGAGCAAGGTGCAAATGCTGCTGACCAAAAATAAGCCCAGCCCTGTGCCTGAGATGGATTTGGCACCCGTGCTTCGGTAATATTTTTGAAACACCTTGCCCACATCTGGCCATGAGGCAAGGCCCGGTTTGTTGGCAACCGTGATGGACACACCTGCCACACCAGCCTGGTTGCGTTTGGCATCCACCGCGATTTGAATGGGCTGGTCTGCATCGCCATAGCGCCTGGCGTTGTCGATCAGATTGCTCAGCACGATGCGCAAACATTCGTAGTCGGTATGCACGGTGGTGGCGTTGCCTGAGTACGTGGGAAGCACACGTTGCAGGGGGTTGGCGTCTTGCGCCATCAAGTCATCCATGAGCTCAACCAAGTCCACACGTTGTTTGCTGATGGTGAGTCTGCCGTCAGACAAACGGTCTGCACTTAAACATCGGTCGAGCACGTTTCGGATGATGCTGACGTTGCGGTTGACGTATTCTTTGGTTCGTGAGTCGTCCGAGGTTTGTTGCGCCAAGTCAATCACGGCGAGTGGATTTTTGAGCTCATGCATCAGCATGGTGAGGAGTTGACTTTGTTCTTCTCTGCGAATTTTTTCGAATTTCACTTGTTGGTGTGACAGCAGTAAATCTTGCGTAATTTGGATGTTGGCTTTGCGAAGTTGGTTCGCTCGCAACTGCATCAAGATGGTCATGTCTAGACCAGAGATCAAGGCGTAATAGACAAGACCGTTGGCCGAGAACTCGCTACCCGCCATCTTGCCCAAGTAGGGCAGGACGCTGAACATGAGCAGCGCAGTGATGATGAGGTAGTAGCCGATCACAAATTTCTTTTTCAGCAAGGACGCTGTGCGTGGCGTGGCTGATTGGTTGTCATCAATAAAAATCCAAGCCAATGCCAATAAGACCAAAATGCCTGCGCAGTTGAGCAGCATGTTGACTTTGAGGCCCAAGTTTGTAAAACCCAGTCCAAGCATGACGGCTGCGACAGCTGACCATGCAAACATGATGCGGAAAATGTTTTTGGCCCACAAGGGGGGCTCGTATTCACTCAGAAATCGTGTTTCAAACCAGAACGAAAAAGCCGTGGTGCCGACGACCAACCAGTTGTAGATTTGGTCAAGGTATTTGGCGTCGACCCAATCGCCCAAGAGGTAGCGGTGAAACCCAAAAAATGCCGCCGTGTAGACAAAGTAAATAGCGTTACGAACCACAAAGACCGCATACAAAAACTCACGGTAGTTGAGCCAGTTGATCAACACCACAATCAAAAAGACGAGGATGAGTGACAACGAGAAATAGTAGGCAAGCAGCAACCTGTGCTCGTCGATTTGCATGTCCTCCACAGAGAGCGCTTCGACATGCATCAAGGTCGTGCTGGTCGCTTTGACACGCAACCAAATTTGGCGAGGCCGGTTACCGGCAGGAATGACAAACGTGTGTGACAACGATTTGTACTCTTCCAACTTGTAGTTGATCTGATCGCCCGTTTGCCGCAGCTGACCACGCGTGTCGAGGGGGTCAAAGAGGGTGACCTCATCCAAATAAATGGGCCGAATTCGCAGGATGAGTTTGTCATCCGCTTTTGCCTGTTTGGGGGGCGTGATGTCTAGTTGCACCCAAGTGGCTGCGGACGTGTAGCCACGACTTAGAACGCCTTTATAAGGCGTGAAGGCGTGTGCTTGGGCTTCTTGCAGGTTCGCAAGTTCGGTCGTGTCTTCCCAATAGGCGCGTGCTGTGATGTGGTCTGACACATCCGCAATTGCCCATGTGCTTGCGCCCATCAGCAGGCACGCTAGAACAAAGCAGCGAACGCATGACGGGATCGACAAGGTTTATTTTTCTGTGTGATAACGCGTCACACGTTCCACTTCATTCTTAGAACCCAGCACCACGCTCACACGTTGGTGCAGTTGCGTGGGTTGGATTTCTAAGATGCGTTGGTGACCGTTGGTGGAGGCACCACCAGCTTGTTCGATCAACCAGCTCATGGGGTTGGCTTCGTACATCAGGCGCAGTTTGCCGGGCTTGTGGGGTTCGCGCTTGTCCCAGGGGTACATAAAGACGCCGCCGCGCGTGAGGATGCGGTGCACGTCAGCCACCATGCTGGCAATCCAGCGCATATTGAAGTTCTTGCCGCGCGGGCCTTCGGTGCCTTGCAGGCATTCGTCAACATAGCGGCACGTGGGCGCGTCCCAGTGGCGCATATTGCTCATGTTAATGGCAAATTCTTGCGTGTCCTCGGGCACTTGGACGTGCTCTTGTGTCAGCACAAACGAGCCCTGTTCGCGGTCCAGCGTGAACATGGCCACGCCCCGTCCCACGGTCAGCACCAGCGTGGTTTGCGGACCATAGACGCAGTAACCGGCGGCCACTTGCTGGCTGCCAGACTGCAAAAAGTCGCCTTCGGTAACAGCCGGGCCTTCAGGCTTGCGCAGTACGCTAAAAATCGTGCCGATGCTCACGTTGACGTCGATATTGCTCGAACCGTCCAAAGGGTCAAACAGCAGCAGGTATTCGCCCTGCGGGTAGCGGTTGGGCACGACGTAGATGTCTTCCATCTCCTCGCTGGCCATGGCCGCCAGATGGCCACCCCATTCGTTGGCCTCAATCAGCACTTCGTTGGCGATGATGTCGAGCTTTTTCTGGATCTCGCCTTGCACGTTTTCGGTCTGCGCCGCGCCTAGCACGCCGCCTAAAGCGCCTTTGTTGACGGCGTGGCTGATGCTTTTGCAAGCGCGCGCCACCACTTCAAGCAGCAGGCGCAGTTGCGCTGGAATGGTGCCGTCAACGCGTTGTTGCTCCACCAGGTAGCGGGTCAGGGAAATGGGGTTTGCCATGGATTTGCCTTGTGGAACGTTTATTCAGCCAGCGCGTGGTCGATGACCTCGCGCACATCGTTGCTCAGGTCGGCCTTGGCGGCCACCCGCTGCAGCGCCTCACGCGCGCCGCTGCGGTAGGGCTCGGCCAGGCGTTTCCAGCGGTCCAGGGCGCGCGCCAGGCGGGCGGCCACCTGCGGGTTGATGGCGTCGAGCGCAATCACCTGCTGGCTCCAGAACACATAACCAGCGGCGTCTGCGCGGTGGAAGGCGCCGGGGTTGGCGCTGCAGTAGCTAAAGATCACGCTGCGCGCACGGTTGGGGTTGCGCAGTTGGAAGTCGGGGTGCTCTTGCAACTGGCGTACGTCGCGCAGCACCTGGCCGCCCCGGTCGCAGGCGCCGGCCTGCATGGCAAACCATTTGTCGATGACCAGGGGCTCGCCCTTGAACTGGGCGTGAAACAGCGCCAGCGCCCGTGCTGCCAGCGGGTGGCCGCTGCCAATCAGGGCTTGCAGGGCGTTGGCCTGGTCGGTCATATTGCTGGCGTCTTTGAAGCGCTGCAGCGCCTTGCCCGGCCACACTGGGTCGCCCGAGGCGTTGGCCGCCAGGCACAGATGGGCCAGCGCCTGCCCGAGCAGCGCGCGCCGCCCGGCCGAAGTGGCGTCCGGGCGAAAGCCGCCGCTGTCTTGTTGCGTGGCATAGGCCCACTCCCAATCGGCGTACAGCGCGGTGGCCAGTTGCAGGCGCATGGCTTCGCGCACGGTGTGGATGCGCTGCGGATCGACCACAGCCAGTTGTTCGGCGATGTACACCTCAGACGGCAGCGTAAGCACCAGCTCTTTGAACGCGGCGTCTAAGGTGGGGTGGCGCAGCACATCGCGCAGGGCGCCCAAGAGCGTGGCGTCCAGCAATTGCGCGGGCTCGGCCTCCGTTGCGGCGGCAATGGCGCGCAGGGCGCAGCCCAGCAGCAGGCGCTGGCCGGCTTCCCAGCGGTTGAACGGGTCGCTGTCGTGCGCCAGCAGCGCGAGCAGTTGCGCGTCGGTGTATTCAAAGTCGAGCACCACCGGTGCAGAAAAGCCGCGCAGGATGGACGGCACCGGTTCTTCTGCCACGTTGACGAAGGTAATGGACTGGTTTTGCTCGGTCATCACCAGCAGGTAGTTCGGGCTGGCGGCGCTGCCTGTGGCGGTTTGCAGGGGCAGGGCGCTGCCGCTTTGCGCGCCCACCAACCCCAGGCGCACCGGGATGACAAACGGTGCTTTGGGCTCCTGGCCCGGCGTCGGGGCGCAGTTTTGCATGAGCGTGAGCGTGTAGGTCTGGGCGGCGGCGTCAAACTGGCCGCTGGCGGTCAGGTGCGGCGTGCCGGCTTGGCTGTACCAGCGCTTGAACTGGGGCAAGAGCGCGGCCAGGCTGGAAGCCGGGTTGGCGTCGGCAATGGCCTGGGCAAAGTCGTCGCAGGTCACGGCCTGGCCGTCAAAGCGCTCGAAATACAGCTTCATGCCGCGCGCAAACCCGGCGCGGCCACTGGCTTCGTCTCCCTGGGCCGCCAGGGTTTGCATCATGCGCACGACTTCGGCACCTTTTTCGTAGATGGTGACGGTGTAGAAGTTGTTGATTTCTACATAGCTGTCGGGCCGCACCGCGTGCGCCATAGGGCCGGCGTCCTCAGGAAACTGGGCGCTGCGCAGCACGCGCACGTCCTCGATGCGCTTGACGGCGCGGGCTGACGGGTCAGCGCACAGGTCTTGGCTGAATTCCTGGTCGCGAAAGACCGTTAAGCCTTCTTTGAGGCTCAACTGAAACCAGTCCCGGCAGGTAATGCGGTTGCCGGTCCAGTTGTGGAAGTATTCATGGCCCACCACGCTCTCAATATTGGCGTAGTCCACGTCCGTGGCGGTGGCCGGGTTGGCCAGCACGTACTTGGTGTTGAAGATGTTCAGGCCCTTGTTCTCCATGGCGCCCATATTGAAGTCGCTGGTGGCCACAATCATGAAGCGCTCCAGGTCCAGCGGCAGGCCAAAGCGTGCCTCGTCCCAGGCCACGCTAGCCATGAGCGAATTCATGGCGTGCTCGGTCTTGTCCAGGTCGCCGGGACGCACATAGACCTGCAGCAAGTGTTCTTTGCCCGCCAGAGAGCTGATGCGCTGTTCGCGGCATACCAGCTGCCCGGCCACCAGGGCAAACAGATAGGCCGGCTTTTTGTGCGGGTCCACCCACTGCGCAAAGTGGCGACCGTCTGGCAGATCGCCGTGGTCCACCAGGTTGCCGTTGGACAGCAGCACCGGATAAGCGGCCTTGTCGGCGCGCAGCGTGACCGTGTAGCTGGCCATCACATCAGGGCGGTCCAGAAAGTAGGTGATGCGCCTAAAGCCCTCGGCCTCGCATTGGGTAAAAAACGAATCGTTGCTGACGTACAAGCCCATGAGCTTGGTGTTTTTGACCGGGGCGCAGGTGGTAAAAATTTCCAGCGCAAAGGGCTCAGGGCCTTCGGGCAGGTTTTCCAGCACCAGTTTTTCGCCGTCCATCTTGAATGAGGTGCCCGCGCCATTGACCAGCACGCGCGCCAGATTGAGTTCTTCGCCGTCCAGACGCAGCGCTTGCGCGGGCACGTTTGGGTTGCGCCGCAGCGTCATCTTGTTCAGCACCCGGGTTTTGGCCGGGTCCAGATCAAAAGCCAAATCGACGGTGTCAATCCAGAACGCCGGGGGCGTGTAGTCGCCCCGGCGCACGGTGGTGGCGGTGGCCTGGCCTTCGCGAAATGTCAACATGAAAAACTCTCCTGTGTCACGGGGCCCTGGCGGCCCTCTTGTGTTAAACGCCTTGCTTGAGCGAGGCTTGAATGAAGGGGTCCAAGTCACCGTCCAGCACTTTTTGCGTGGCCGATGTCTCGTAATTGGTGCGCAGGTCTTTGATGCGGCTGTTGTCCAGCACATAAGAGCGAATCTGGTGGCCCCAGCCCACGTCGGTCTTGGTGTCTTCGAGCTTTTGCTGCGCTTCTTGCTGCTTGCGCAGCTCAAAGTCATACAGGCGGCTGCGCAGGCGCTTCCAGGCCACGTCGCGGTTGCCGTGTTGGCTGCGCCCGTCCTGGCACTGCACCACGATGCCGGTGGGGATGTGCGTTAGGCGCACGGCCGAATCGGTCTTGTTGATGTGCTGGCCGCCCGCGCCGCTGGCACGGAAGGTGTCCACCCGCACGTCGGATGGGTTGATGTCAATCTCAATCGAATCGTCAATCTCGGGGTAGACAAACACGCTGGCAAAGCTGGTGTGGCGTCCGCCTGAGCTGTCAAACGGACTTTTGCGCACCAAGCGGTGCACGCCGGTCTCGGTGCGCAGCAGGCCAAAAGCGTATTCACCTTCAATCTTGATCGTCGCGCCCTTGATGCCGGCAATGTCGCCTGCGGTTTCGTCTTCCACGGTGGTGGCAAAGCCCTTGCGTTCGGCGTATCGCAGGTACTGGCGAAGCAGCATGCTGGCCCAGTCGCAGGCCTCGGTGCCGCCGGCGCCCGACTGGATGTCCAAAAAGCAGTTCAGCGGATCGGCCGGGTTGTTGAACATGCGCCTGAATTCCAGGCCTTCAATCGTGGTGGCCAGGGTGGCGGCTTCGGCTTCGATGGTCAGCAGGCCGGCCTCGTCGCCGTCCTCTTTGGACATCTCGTACAACTCGGTGTTGTCGGCCAGGTCGCGGTCCAGTTGATCCAGCGTGACCACCACGCCTTCAAGCGCTTTTTTCTCTTTGCCCAGCTCTTGGGCGCGCTTGGGGTCGTTCCAGACGGTGGGGTCTTCTAGCGATGCGTTAACCGTGCGCAGGCGTTCCGATTTGGCAGCGTAGTCAAAGATACCCCCGAAGCTCGGCGGTGCGTGCGCTGAGGTCGTTGAGTTGGGTGCCAATGAGGTTGGTGCGTTCTGCGTCCATGGGGTATTCCTGCGGTATTTGGGTAATTGGCGGGTATTTTCTCACGCCCACACCATCATCCTTCTCAGCCGTCAGCGCCTGCGTCCGCAGCGCCGCGGTGAAAGCGGCGATCGGCCCATTCAAACAGCGCCATGCCCGCCAGCATGGCCGCTACAAAGACCGCGGCCTTGGGCTGCCCCGCCGCCAGCGACACCACGGCCGGTCCGGGGCAAAACCCGGCCAAACCCCAGCCCACGCCAAACACCAGCGAGCCCAGCACCAGGCGTTTGTCCACCGCGCTTGCGTCGGGCCAATGCAGCGCCCCGCCGAAAAACGTCAAAGTGCGCTTCTTTGCCAGCGCAAACGCCGCCACGCCCACCGCAATGGCGCCACCCATCACCAGCGCCAGCGACGGATCCCAGGCGCCGGCCAGGTCCAAAAAGCCCAGGACCTTGCCGGGGTCGGTCATGCCCGACAACATCAGGCCCAGGCCAAACAGCAGCCCAACCAAAAATTCACTGACGCGGTTCATGCGGCTGCTCCTTGCAAGAGGTGGCGCACGGCAAAAACCACCAAAAAGCCCGCCGCCATAAAGCTGGCGGTGGCCACCAATGAGCGTGGCGACAGCCGCGACAAGCCGCACACGCCGTGGCCGCTGGTGCAGCCCGAGGCGTAACTGGTGCCCAGGCCCACCAGCAAGCCGGCCACTACCAGCACCGCATAGTCGGCATCAATGTGGGGCGCCACCAGCATGTCGGCGGGGAATAATTTGCCAAACACGGCCGGCGCGCACGCCATGCCCAGCAAAAATGCAATGCGCCAGCCCACATCGCCCTTGAAGGGCACCAGCAGGCCGCCCAAGATGCCGCTGATGCCCAAAATGCGGCCATTGAGCAAAATAAAGGCCGCCGAAGCAAGCCCTAGGAGTACACCCCCGGCCAGCGCGGTCCAGGGGGTGAAGTGGATCCAGTCAATCGTCACAGCGTGTTCCTCTTCAATGCCACAAAGCGGGTGGTGCCGCGCCTGCATCGCTGCCAGCGCCGTGGGCGCGGGCAATGGAGCCAACATAATGCGTTGAAACAGGCGATTGCGTCGCGTATTGTTGCCGACTCCATGGCCCCCTACCGACGTCGCAACGAAAGCACCATGACTCCTACGCCCGGACCTGTCCAAGTACACGGCATTTTTGATCCCTCCACCGGGACCGTCACCTACGTGGTGCACCAAGGCGCGGGCTCGGCCTGCGCCATCGTCGACCCGGTGCTGGACTACGACCCCAAATCAGGCCGTACGGGCCACACCTCGGCGGACAAGGTGTCCGACTATGTGCGCAGTCAAAACCTGACGGTGCAGTGGATTTTGGAAACCCACGCCCACGCCGACCACCTGAGCGCTGCGGCCTATCTGAAAGCGCAACTCGGTGGAAAAACCGCCATTGGCGCGTATATCACCGTGGTGCAAAAGGTGTTTCAGAGCATCTTTAACTTGGGGCCTGGCTTTAAGACCGATGGCTCGCAGTTTGATCACTTGTTGCATGCCGACGAGCCTGTGCCGGTGGGCGGCTTGGTGGGGCGCACCCTGTTTGTGCCCGGCCACACCCCGGCCTGCGTGGCCTACCAGTTTGGCGACGCGGTGTTTGTGGGCGACACGCTGTTCATGCCCGACGTGGGCACCGCACGCTGTGATTTTCCGGGGGGTGACGCAAGAGCGCTGTATACGTCCACCCGCAAGATTTTGGACTTGCCACCCCAGACTCGCCTGTTTATGTGCCACGACTACCCGCCCAATGGACGCGCAGTGGCGTTCGAGACCACCGTGGCCAAACAGCGCGCCAAAAACATCCACGTTCACGACGGCATGACCGAGGCCGAATTTGTGGCCATGCGAACCCAGCGCGACGCCACGCTGGAGATGCCCATGCTGATCTTGCCCGCAGTGCAGGTCAATATTCGCGCAGGTGACATGCCGCCCAAAGAGGCCAACGGCGTGGCTTATCTCAAGATTCCGGTGGACGCGCTTTAGGCGATAAAGCGCTCAATCAGCGCCGCCAGCACCTCGGGTTGGTCGTGGTGCATCATGTGGCCGGCGTCCTCAATCCGGGCGATTTCCACGTGGGGCACGGCCTGGATGCGCTCGTGGTATTCCTCTAGCGTAAAAGCACCTTTCCACCAGCCGTTGAGGCTGTTGTCCGACGCCTCTACCGCCAGCACCGGCATGTTCAGGCGCCGGTACAAGGCCTGCACTTCTTCCACGCGGTACAAATTGGCGTTGACAATTTTGTGTCCCGGCGCGCCCAGAATGCTCCACTGGCCTTGTTCGTTTTCGGCAGCCCAGTGGCGGGCCAGCCAATTGGCCTTGTCGGCGCTCAGGCGCGGGTTGGTTTTCATCAGGCGCCGGGCTACGCCGCTGGACGCGTCATAGGGGCGCAGGTCCATTTCGCCCCGGTGCAACTTTTTCAGCTCGTCCATCCACTTGGCGTAGCGTGCGGGCGCTTGCTCCGGCTCGGTGGCGGGCATGCCAAAGCCTTCCAGGTTGACCAGGCGGCGAATGCGCTCGGGCCGCACACCGGCGTAATGCATCACCACATTGCCACCCATGCTGTGGCCCACCAGGTTGACCTGCTGGTCTGGCGCGTAGTGGTCCAGCAAAAAGTCCAGGTCCGCCATGTAGTCGGGAAACCAAAAGTTGTCCACCCCGCCAGACGGGGTTTGGCCGTAGCCGCGCCAGTCGGGTGCGATGACGTAATGGTCGTGGCTCAGGGCGTCCACCACAAACTGGTAGGACGCGGCCACGTCCATCCAACCGTGCACCAACACCAGCGGCGTTTTGCCGGGCGACGGTGCGCCCCAGGTCTGCACGTGGTAGCTCAGATTGCGGATAGGAACGAATTCACTGCGGGGAGGGCGTTGGACTTGGTACATTGCGCTAATGATAAAGACCCGCACCCCCGCCTTGGCGCGCCAAAGTCCGAACCGAGACATCGCCGCGCCCGCTGCCGTCCCCCCAGCCGCTCCGGCGACCACCCATTTGCCTCCCGGCTACAGCCGCCTGCACCAGCAGTTTGGCTGGCAGGTGCCCCGGTATTTCAATATGGCCCACTGGTGTTGTGCGCGCTGGGCGGCGGCGCCTGATGCCGCGCAGCGCGTGGCTGTGCGGGTCTACACGGCGGGTGAGAGCGGTGCAAAAGGCAGCGAGATTCGCCACAGCTACGCCGAATTGCAGGCCCAAGCCCAGCGTCTGAGCCAGGTGCTGGCCGGGCAGGGCGTGCGCCGGGGCGACCGGGTAGCCATCGTCATGCCGCAGTGTTTTGAGACAGCGGTGGCCTATATTGCCGTGCTGCAAATGGGCGCGGTGGCAGTGCCTCTGTCTATGTTGTTTGGGCCTGAGGCCCTGGCCTTTCGCCTGCAAGACAGCGACGCGCAAGTGGCAATTTGCCACGCCAGCGCCCTGGACGGCCTGCGCGCAACGGCCGACCAATGCCCCTTGTTGCGCAGCGTGGTGGTGGCCGGTGTGACGGACGCTGCCAACCCGATTCAGGCGCCAATGGCAGGTTTTGCCGAGCTGGACTACCAACAGTCGCTGGCCCGCGCGCCGCAGCGCTTCAAAGCGGTCAACACACTGGCCCACGACCCAGCGGTGCTGATTTACACCAGCGGCACCACCGGCAACCCCAAGGGCGCGCTGATTCCGCACCGCGCGCTGATCGGCAACCTGACCGGTTTTGTCTGCAGCCAAAACTGGTTTGGCTTTGACCCGGCCGCCCAACCGGCAAAGTCCGCAGATTTGCCCACGGGCTCCAACGCCGTGTTCTGGAGCCCCGCGGACTGGGCCTGGACTGGCGGGCTGATGGACGCGCTCTTGCCCACGCTCTACTTTGGCCGCGAGATCGTCGCTTTTGGCGGTCGTTTCAGCCCCGAAGCCGCTTTTGCGCTGCTGGGCGACTGCGGTGTGACCCACACTTTTTTGTTTCCCACGGCGCTCAAGGCCATGATGAAAGCCTTTCCCGGCGCCGCCCGGCGCACGGTGCGCCAGCACTGCGGTTTGCAGTTGCAAGCCATCATGAGCGCGGGCGAGGCGGTGGGCGACGCGGTGTTTGGCTACTGCCAAAGGCAGCTCGGTATCACCGTCAACGAGATGTTCGGCCAGACCGAGGTCAACTACATCGTGGGCAACTGCAGCGTGTTTTGGCCGCCCAAACCCGGCAGCATGGGCATGGGCTACCCCGGCCACCGGGTGGCGGTGATTGACGACGCTGGCCAGGAATGCCCGGCAGGCGAGCCCGGCGACGTGGCCTTGCACCGACTTGACGTGCACGGCCAGCCCGATCCCATCTTTTTTCTGGGTTACTGGAAGAACCAGGCCGCCACTGACGCAAAGTTCACCGGCGACTGGTGCCGCACCGGCGACCTGGCGGTGCGTGATGCGGATGGCTACCTTTGGTACCAAGGCCGCAGCGACGACGTGTTCAAGTCTGCGGGCTACCGCATTGGCCCGGGCGAGATCGAGAACTGCCTGGTCAAACACCCGAGCGTGGCCAATGCTGCCGTGGTGCCCAAGCCCGACCCGGACCGGGGCGCGCTGGTCAAGGCCTATGTGGTTCTCTCGCCCGACGCACTGGACGCGCAGCAGGCGGCGGGCAAGCGGGGCACGGCTGCATTTCAGGCTCGCCTGACCGTGCAACTGCAAAGCCATGTCAAAGGCCTGCTCGCGCCCTATGAATACCCCAAAGAAATTGAATTTGTAGACGCCTTGCCCATGACGACTACGGGCAAAGTGCAGCGGCGCGTGCTGCGCCTGCAAGAAGAGGCGCGCGCAGCCCAAGTCCAACGTGCGACTGCCCCGCGTTAAAGCCCCGATACACTCGGTTTTGACCTAATTTTCTAGCCCCAACCCACCATGAAAACCATCCAACTCGGCACCAGCGACCTGCACGTCACCCCCATTTGCCTGGGCACCATGACCTTTGGCGAACAGGTGGACGAGCCCACCAGCCACGCGATCCTGAGCCACGCGGTGGAGCGCGGCGTCACCTTTTGGGACACAGCCGAGATGTACGCCGTGCCCCCGCGCGCCGAAACCTTTCAGGTGACCGAGACCTATATCGGCCACTGGATTGCCAAAAACCCGCAGTTGCGCCAAAAGCTCACGATTGCCACCAAAGTGGCGGGTCCCTCACGCGGCATGCCCTGGGTGCGCGGCGGCGCCATGGACGTGACAGCCGCCGACATCGTGGCCGCCTGCGACGGCAGCCTGCAGCGCCTCAAAACCGACGTGATTGACCTCTACCAATTGCACTGGCCCACGCGCAACGTGCCGCTGTTTGGCATGATGAGTTTTGACCCCAGTCAAGACCGCGCGGTCACGTCCATGCACACCCAGCTCGAAGCGCTGGGGCAACTGGTCAAGGCGGGCAAGGTGCGCGCCGTGGGCTTGTCCAACGAGTCGGCCTATGGCGTGTGCGAGTTTGTGCGCCTGGCCGAACAACACGGCCTGCCGCGCGTGGCCACGGTGCAAAACGCCTACAGCCTGCTCAACCGCACCCATGAAAACGGCCTGGACGAAGCCATGCACCGCCTGAACGTCTCGCTGTTGGCCTATTCGCCGCTGGCCTATGGGCTGCTCACCGGCAAGTACGACGCCTCGGGCACCACCGGGCCAGACGCACCGGCCAATGCGCGCATCACGATGTTTGAATCCACCCGCAAGCAGCGCTGGGGCCGCCCCGAGGCGCTGGCTGCGGCGCGCCGCTACAACGCGCTGGCACTTGCCAATGGCCTCACACCCACCCGCATGGCGCTGGCCTATTGCTACACCAAGTGGCAGGTAGCCAGCACCATCATTGGTGTGACCACGCAAGCGCAGTTGGACGAAGACATTGACGCCTACGGCACCGTGCTGGCGCCTGAGCTGCTCAAGGCGATTGACGCCATCCGCTGGGAAATGCGCGACCCGGCGCTCTAAAGCGCAGCGAAGATCTCCGCCGCCGCTGCCACCGTCTGCGCAATGTCGGCATCGGTGTGCGCGGCGCTCACAAAGCCGGCCTCATAGAGCGCAGGCGCAAAGTACACACCCCGGTCCAGCATGCCGTGGAACAGCGCGTTAAAGCGTTTGGCGTCGGTGGTCATCACCTTGCTGTAGTTTTGCGGCAGCTCGGGGAACAAGAAGAAGCCAAACATGCCGCCTTCGCTGTCGCCACAAAACGGCACGCCAGCGGCTTTGGCCGCACCCGTCAGGCCGGCGACCAGCTTTTGGGTTTGGCCCGCCAGCGCCTCGTAAAAACCGGGCTTGCTGATCTCGCGCAGCGTGGCCAGGCCGCAGGCGGTGGCAATCGGGTTGCCTGACAAGGTGCCGGCCTGGTAAACCGTGCCCAGGGGCGCCATGTGTTCCATGATGGCGCGTTTGGCGCCAAAAGCGGCCAGCGGCATGCCCCCGCCAATGACCTTGCCCATGACCGTAATGTCGGGCGCAAAGCCGGGAATCGCTTTGGCGTACACGCTTTGCGCGCCGCCCAGGGCCACGCGAAAGCCGGTCATCACCTCGTCCAAGACCAAGAGCGCGCCGTATTCGGTGCACAGCTCGCGCGCGCGGCGCATGAAGGGCGTGGCAGTGCGCACAAAGTTCATATTGCCGGCAATCGGCTCAATCATTACGCATGCCAGTTCCTTGCCGTGCAGCGCAAACGCTTCCTCGAGCTGCGCCAGGTTGTTGAATTCGAGCACCAGCGTGTGCTGCACCACCTCGGGCGGCACGCCCGAGCTGGTGGGGTTGCCAAAAGTGGCCAGGCCCGAGCCGGCCTTGACCAAGAGCGCGTCCGCGTGGCCGTGGTAGCAGCCCTCAAACTTGATGAACTTGCTGCGCCCGGTGGCGCCACGCGCCAAACGGATGGCGCTCATGGCGGCTTCGGTGCCCGAGCTGACCAGGCGCACCATGTCCATGCTGGGCATGTGTTTCAAAATTTCTTCGGCCAGTTCCACCTCGCGTTCGGTGGGCGCGCCAAAAGAAAAGCCCTCGGACAGCGCTTTTTGCACTGCGTCCACCACCGCTGGGTGGCCGTGGCCCAAAATCATCGGACCCCAGGAACCGATGTAGTCGGTATAGCGCTGGCCGTTGGCGTCCCACATATAGGCGCCCTGGGCGCGGCTGATAAAGCGCGGCGTGCCGCCCACGGCCTTGAAAGCGCGCACCGGCGAATTGACGCCGCCGGGGATGACCGCGCTGGCACGGGAAAAGAGTTCGATATTGCGGTCAGTGGCGGGTTTCATTGGGGCTTAATTCAAAAGGAAAGGGTTCATCGGATTCGTCAAAGTCTGCGTCGTCGCCTTCGGGGTGGGCCCAAAACAGGCGGTCGGGCTGCACATGGCCCATGCCGGGGCGAAAGCCGCCTTCCAGGCTGCGGTCGAGGTAGCTCAGGGCTTCGGTTACGGCCTCGGTCAGTTCGGTGCCCGCCGCAATCAGCGCCGCCAGCGTGGACGACAAGGTGTCGCCCGCGCCCACAAAGGTGGCCTCCAGGCGCTCAAACTTTTCGCTGCACAGCACGGCGGTGCCTGAGCACAGCACGTTGTCAATGAATTGCTCGGGCAGGCTGATGCCGGTCACCAGCGTGTAGGGCACGCCGTATTCTTGGGCGGCCGCAGCAATGTCCAGTGCGCTGGGCGCCTGTGCGGCAGCCCAGTCGGGCAACAGCCAGCGCGACAGCGTGCTGTGGTTGCCCACCAGCACCGTGGTCTGGGGCAGCATTAGTTCGGCACAGGCGTCCAGG
Source organism: Comamonadaceae bacterium (assembly GCA_947372865.1). Taxonomy (GTDB): domain Bacteria; phylum Pseudomonadota; class Gammaproteobacteria; order Burkholderiales; family Burkholderiaceae_C; genus Allorhodoferax. Next base: position 16,218 of record CANBVJ010000037.1, on the reverse strand, counting down.
TACTGGTCAATCTGGTCGTCTTGCCACCAGGCCAGGTCGGGCATGTAAGTCACCACTGGCACATCGGCCCAGTCCGACAGCAGCGAGGCAATGGCGCTGAGGTTGTGCGGGTTGCCCACAAAGCCGATCTTGAACACGTCGGGCGGCACGTCTTCCAGAATCGTGCTAGCCTGGCTGGTGACCGCCTCGTCGTCAAAGGCAAAGTGGTCCACGATCTCGCTGGTGTCGCGCACATAGGCGCCTGTGACCACCGGCATGGAATGCACGCCTACCGACGCCAGGGCCACGCAGTCCGCCGCCAGGCCACCGGCGCCGCTGGCGTCATTGGCGTTGAATACCATGACGCTGGCAATCGGTCCGTCAAGCTCGTCTTCGTCAAACTCTTCGAGCACTTCGATGACGGCGGGGGAGGGAAGGTCTTTTTTTGGGCTTTTCATGGTCTTGGCAGAAAAATGGATGCGATGCAAACCTTAACCCAGAGGCGCCGCCCAACCATTGCGCTGGCGCGTGCTTATTACAATCAGTCGATTCTATTCTCAAGGTTTATGACGCTGTGACTGATACCAAAACTTGGATGTGCCTGATTTGCGGCTGGATTTACGACGAAGCGCTGGGCGCTCCAGACGACGGTATCGCCCCCGGCACCCTGTGGGCCGATGTGCCCATGAACTGGGTCTGCCCCGAATGCGGCGCCCGCAAGGAAGACTTTGAATTGGTGCAGATCTAAGGTCAGACTTACGAGCTGAGGCTTGTTGCGCCGGGGCCCGGACTAAGGTCTCTGGCTTTGGCCGAATGGAGTTTGCTATTTGCGCCCGACCCAACGCCTAAGTTGCAAGTGACAGTGCACCAAACGCAATTAAATCAAGCCAATAATTGGCTTGATCGTGCTAATATTTGGCATGACCATCAGTTCTGCACTTTTTACCGACAGCCAGTCACGGGTATTGGGCTGGATCTTTGGCCAGCCTACGCGGGCTTACCACCTCAACGAGTTGCGCCGTTTGACCGGCTTGGGCAGCGCGTCTTTGCAACGGGAGTTAAACCGCCTAGCGGCAGCGGGTTTGGTCGATGTTCAGGCGGTTGGCAACCTGCGCTGCTTCCAAGCCAACCCCAATTCGCCTGTCTACGCCGAATTGGTAGGGTTGACCCGCAAGACCCTGGGCACGGTGCCGGTGTTGCGCGAAGCCCTGCAAGCGCTGCTGCCGGGCCTGCAGTCCGCCTGGGTTTACGGCTCGGTCGCCAAGCAAACGGACACAGCCCAAAGTGATATCGATGTCATGCTGGTGGGTGAGGGCTTGCAGCTCAGTCAAGTACTGTCGGTCCTTGAGCCCGCCGAAGCCCAGCTTGGGCGGAAAATCAACCCAAGCTGCTATTCCCCCCAAGAATTCGAGCGCCGCCGTGCCGAGCCCGACTCGTTCGTCCATCGGGTGCTGTCGCAGCCCGTGCTGCCCTTGATCGGTTGATTTAACGGAGATGCTTATGGGCCTGCCTGAGTTGGGCAACCTGGTGCGAATCGGTCAGTTAAAGGCCGAGCCGCGCAACATGCAAGAGGTCAAGCGCATGCTGTCCATGGCCCAGACCCGGCTAGGCGACGCCAAGCTGGGTAAATTGTCGCTAGAGGGGCGTTTTACCAGCGCCTACAACGCCGCCCACGCTGCAGCCTTGGCAGCACTGCGATGGCACGGCTACCGCAGCGAAAACCGTTACACCGTCTTTCAGTGTCTTAGCCACACCCTGGGCTGGCCCGCCAGTCGCTGGCGTGTGCTGGACGTGGCGCACCATAAGCGCAACTTGGCGGAATACGAGGGTTATCTTGAGGTCGAAGAGTCCACCGTCGCCGAGCTCTGCGCGTTAGTTCACGGTCTGATTGAGGAAGTGCAGGCACTTGTAGATCAATAGGCAATAGTCCGCCCCCCACCTAGGGCTGATCGACTATTTCCACTTTCTTCACCACCCCATAGCGCTGCAAGGTCAGCGCCCTGGCCGTTGCGTGGTCCACCACGGGCGCGGGGTAGTCGCGCCCGAGCACCAAGCCTGCGGCCTGCAAGACCAGCGGCTTGGCCAGCCAGGGGGCGTGGATGCTTTTGGCGTCCAGGCCAGCCAGGGCGGGCAGGTAGCGTTTGATGAACTTGCCGCTGGCATCAAAGCGCTCGCTTTGCGTGACCGGGTTGAAGATGCGAAAGTAAGGCTGCGCGTCGCAGCCGCTGGACGCCACCCATTGCCAGCCGCCGTTGTTGGCCGAGAGGTCAAAGTCGTTGAGGTGCTTTGCAAAATAGGCCTCGCCCCAGCGCCAGTCCAGCCCCAGGTGTTTGACCAGAAAACTGCCCGCCACCATGCGCAGGCGGTTGTGCATGTAGCCGCTTTGGTTGAGCTGCGCCATGGCCGCGTCCACCAGCGGGTAGCCGGTGCGGCCCTCGCACCAGGCGGCAAACAGGGCTTGCGCGCGGGGCCCCTGTTCCCAGACGATGGCGTCGTACTCGGGCTTGAAAGCGCCGGCGGCCACCTGGGGGAAGTTGGCCAGAATCTGAAAATAAAAGTCCCGCCAACCCAGTTCTGCGAGCCAGACGCTGGCACCTTTGTTGCCGTCCTGGTGGCGGGGAAGGGCCAGCGCCACGAGTTGCCGTATCGAAACTGTGCCAAAGCGCAGATGCACGCCCAGGTAACTGGGGCCCTTGACTGCGGGAAAGTTGCGCGTCTCGTCGTAGGCGTCCATGCGCGGCAAAAAGTCTTCCAGCATCGCCTGCGCGCCCGAGGCGCCCGGCGCAATGCCCAAGGCGCGCAGATTGGTGGGTTCAAACCCGATGTCCGCCAGGGTGGGAACGGGTGCGTCAAAGCCTGCGGGGCGCGCGGCCAGGCGCTTGGTGCTGCTGTGGCTGTCGTGGCGCGTCGGGCCGGCGTCGCCCATGCGCGCCAGCCAAGCGCGCAAGTAGGGCGTAAACACGCCATAGGGCTTGCCGGTTTGGGTGAGCACCTCGCGCCGCTCAAAAATCACATGGTCTTTGACGCCAACCCAGGCCGCGCCGCTGGCTGCCAGCGCGCTTTGCACCTGGGCGTCGCGCGCCAGCGCGGCGGGTTCGTAGTCGTGGGCGGCAAATACGGCCTGGGCTTGTAGCATGGCCGCCAGGCGGGGGATTTCGTCTGCCGCTACCGCATGGCGCACGACCAGGCCAGCCCCAGCCTTCCCCGCCAAGGCGCGCAGGTCGGCGTCAAGCTCCACCAGGCTGGCCTGGATAAATTCGACCCGCCGGTCGGCGCGCGGCAGGGCGTCCAGAATGCTGCGGTCAAACACAAACACGCAGTGCACCTGGGCGCAGGATTGCAGCGCCCGGGCGAGTGCGGGGTTGTCGCTGGTGCGCAAATCGCGCCGAAACCAGACGAGTCCGGTGGGGTAAGTGTGTTCCATGCCTGCCGTTAAAATCGAAAGATGACCGGCGATTCTGCACCCACCAACCTCACGCACCATTTTTTGATTGCGATGCCCGGGCTGGAAGACGGCATGTTCAGCAAAAGCGTGGTTTACCTGTGCGAACACAGCCCACGCGGCGCGCTCGGCCTGATCATCAACAAACCGGCCGAACTCAAAATGGGCGCGCTGTTTGGCAAGGTGGACTTGCAACTGCAGCGCGCAGACCTGGTCAACCAGGCGGTTTTTCAGGGCGGGCCGGTGCACGAAGAACGCGGCTTTGTGCTGCACGAGCCGGTGTTTGCCGACCAGGACCGCCCGGAAGCCTCGCTCTATGCGTCCACCATGGTGATTCCCGGTGGGCTGGAGATGACCACTTCGCGCGACGTGTTAGAGGCCATCGCCACGGGCGCTGGGCCGCGCAAGGTGCTGGTGTCGCTGGGCTATTCGTCCTGGGGCGAAGGCCAGTTGGAGACCGAAATCAAGGAAAACAGCTGGCTGACCGTAGACGCCAAAAGCAGCATCATTTTTGACACGCCCGTGGCCCAGCGCTACGACCAGGCGCTGGCGCTTTTGGGCCTGCAGGCCTGGATGATCTCGCCACACGCGGGCAGTGCATGAGCGTTTCTTCTGCCACTCCACCTTTGGGCAGCGCACCGCTTACGGCTGACACCTTGCCCGCAGTGGGGGCCAATCTCTCCACGTTTATTGCCTTTGACTTTGGCATGAAGCGCACTGGCGTGGCCGTAGGCAACCGGCTTTTGGGCACAGCGCAGCCGCAACCCACCATTGCCGCCATCGGCGACGCGCGCTTTGCCCAGATCGCCCAACGCCTGAAAGAGTGGCAGCCCGACGCCATCGTGATCGGCGTGCCCTACCACCCCGACGGCGCGGCGCATGAAAACACAGTGCGTGCGCAAAAGTTTGGCCGTCAGTTGCGCGGGCGCTTTGGCTTGCCGGTGTTTGAGGTAGACGAGCGCTACAGCACCACCGAAGCCTTGGCCTCAGGCGCCAAGGACGCGGATGCGGCGTCGGCTTGCATTATTTTGGAACAATTTTTGAGGAGCCTTTGATGCCAGATTCGATGAGCGCCGCCGGGCCGTCCCAAGGCGCGAACGCCCCCTCGGGGGGCAGCGAAGTACGCGCAGCGACGAGCGTGGGGGCAAATGGCGTCGCCGCCGGGCCGTCCCAAGGCGCGAACGCCCCCTCGGGGGGCAGCGAAGTACGCGCAGCGACGAGCGTGGGGGCTTTAATTCTGAATGCGGAAGCTCTCTACATAGAACTGCTGCGCGGCGTGCGTGGCCTGTGCGGGCCTGATTCGCGCCTGGTGGGTATTACCTCGGGCGGCGCCTGGTTGGCCGAGCGGCTGCAAAAAGACCTGGGTTTGAGTGGCAGCTTTGGCACGATTTCGTCTGCCATGCACCGCGACGACTTTGCCAAGCGTGGCTTGGCCGCCGGCGGGCAGACCAAGCTGCCGTTTGCGGTGCAGGGCGCGCATATTGTGGTGTTGGATGACGTGCTGTTTACCGGGCGCACCATCCGCGCTGTGACCAACGAGCTGTTTGACTACGGCCGCCCGGCCAGCGTGAAACTGGCGGTGCTGGTGGACCGGGGCGGGCGCGAGCTGCCCATCCAGGCCGACTTTGCCGCCGCCCGCGTGAGCCTGGAGCCCACGCAGTCGCTGGCGCTGGTGCGTGACGCCGACGGCCACTTTAGTTTTGACGTGAAAGGTGCCTGAGCATGCTAGGCCGACGCAATCCCCAACTCAATAAACACGGCGAACTGATTCACCTGCTGTCCACCGAGGGCCTGTCCAAAGACATGCTCACGCACATTTTGGACACGGCGGCGCAGTTTGTGTCGGTGAGCGACCGCGAGGTCAAAAAGGTGCCGCTTTTGCGGGGCAAAAGCGTGTTCAACCTGTTTTTTGAGAACAGCACGCGCACCCGCACCACTTTTGACATTGCCGCCACGCGCTTGTCGGCGGACGTGATTAACCTGGATATTGCGCGCTCCAGCGCGTCCAAGGGCGAGTCGCTGCTCGATACCATTGCCAACCTGAGCGCCATGGCGGCTGACATTTTTGTGGTGCGCCACAGCGAATCAGGCGCGCCGTATTTGATTGCCCAGCACGTGGCGCCCCATGTGCACGTGGTCAACGCCGGGGACGGTCGCCATGCGCATCCGACCCAGGGTTTGCTCGACATGTACACCATTCGCCACTACAAGAAAGACTTTGCCAACCTGACGGTGGCCATCGTGGGCGACGTGCTGCATTCGCGCGTGGCGCGCTCTGATATTCATGCGCTCACCACCCTGGGCTGCGCCGAAGTGCGGGTGGTGGGGCCGCGCACCCTGGTGCCCAGCGACATGGCGGCCATGGGCGTGCGCGTGTGCAACACACTAGAAGAAGGCATCAAGGACTGCGACGTGGTGATCATGCTGCGCTTGCAAAACGAGCGCATGAACGGCGCGCTTTTGCCCTCAAGCCAAGAGTATTTCAAGAGCTTTGGCCTGACCCCCGAAAAACTGCTACTGGCCAAGAGCGACGCCATCGTCATGCACCCGGGCCCTATTAACCGCGGGGTGGAAATTGACTCGGCGGTGGTGGACGGGCTGCAAAGCGTGATCTTGCCGCAGGTGACCTTTGGCATTGCGGTGCGTATGGCGGTGATGGGCATCGTGGCTGGCAACGAAGCGTAAGGAAAGCACGCCATGAAAATTCTTATTCAAAACGGTCGCGTGATCGACCCGGCCAGCGGCTTTGACGCGGTGGCCGATGTGGCGATTGCGGCAGGGCGCGTCTTGTCTATCGGCGCGGCGCCGCACGACTTTGCTGCCGCACACACGATTAACGCCAAGGGCTGCCTGGTCATCCCCGGCCTGGTGGATTTGGCTGCGCGCCTGCGCGAGCCCGGCCACGAACACGAAGGCATGCTGGCATCTGAATTGGCCGCTGCGGTGGCCGGTGGCGTCACCAGCCTGGTCTGTCCGCCCGACACCGACCCGGTGCTCGACGAGCCCGGTCTGGTGGAAATGCTGCGCTTCAAAGCCGAAAACCTGCACCAGGCGCGCGTGCTGCCGCTGGGAGCGCTCACGCGCGGCCTGCACGGTGAGGTGCTGACGGAGATGCTGCAGCTGACCGAAGCCGGTTGCGTTGGTTTTGGCCAGGCCGAAGTGCCGCTGGCCAACACGCAGGTGATGCAGCGCGCGCTGCAATACGCGCGCTCGTTTGGCTACACCGTGTGGCTGCGTCCGCAAGAGTTGTATCTGGGCAAAGGCGTGGCCGCCAGCGGGCCGCTGGCCACGCGCATGGGCCTGAGCGGCGTGCCGGTGGCGGCAGAGACCATTGCCCTGCACACGATTTTTGAGCTGGTGCGTGCCACCGGCACCCGCGTGCACCTGTGCCGCATCAGCAGCGCCGCCGGGGTGGAGCTGGTGCGCCAGGCCAAGGCCCAAGGCCTGCCGGTCACCTGCGACATCAGCATCAATTCTTTGCACCTGACCGATCTGGACGTGGGCTACTTTGACAGCCGCACCCGCCTGACCCCGCCGCTGCGCCAACAGGCCGACCGCGCCGCGCTGCGCGCCGCCCTGGCCGACGGCACGGTGGACGCCCTTGTCTCTGACCACACGCCCGTGGGCGCCGATGAAAAAGACCTGCCTTTTGCCGAAGCCGAACCCGGCGCCACCGGCCTGGAGTTGCTGCTGAGCCTGGCGCTCAAATGGGCGCAGACCGACGGCGTGCCCTTGGCGCATGCGCTGGCCTGCGTTACCAGCAACAGCGCAGCCGTGCTGGGCGCATCGGTAGGCGCGCTGGCGAGCAGCCTGGGGCGCCTGCACGTAGGCGGCGCGGCCGATATTTGCGTGCTTGACACCCAGGCGGCGTGGCAAGTGCAGCCCCAGGCGCTGCGCAGCCAGAGCAAGCACACGCCTTTTGCGGGCTACGAGATGCCCGCCCAGGTGCGCGCCACGCTGGTGGGCGGCCGCCTGGCGTTTGAGCGCAGCGCCTAGCCATGCGCGCCTTGGTCCGGCTAGTGCGCATGCTGGTGCATGTGGGCCGGGGCCTTTGGTTGATTTACCTGCGCTTCCCCGCACTCGAACAAGACGCCCGTGACGCTGCGGTGCAGGCCTGGGCGCACACCATGCTGGCTTGCTTGGGCGTCAAACTGCAGGTGCACGGCGAGGTGCCGCGGAGTGGGCCGGTGCTGCTGGCGGCCAACCATATTTCGTGGCTTGACATCTTGGTCATGCACGCCGCGCGCCACTGTCGCTTTATCTCCAAAGCGGACATCCAGAACTGGCCACTGATTGGTACCCTGGCCACGGCCGGAGGCACGCTGTATATCACCCGCGAGTCGCGCCGCGACGCCCTGCGCGTGGTGCACCACATGGCCGAATGCTTGCGTGCAGACGAGGTACTGGCGGTGTTCCCCGAAGGCACTACGGGCGATGGCAGCACGGTGCTGCCCTTTCATGCCAATTTGTTCCAGGCCGCCATTTCGGCCGATGCGCCGGTGGTGCCGGTGGGGCTGCGCTTTATCAACAGCCGCACCGGGCTGGCGAGTTTTGCGCCCTGCTACATCGGCGACGACACCTTGGTCGGCTCCATTTGGCGTACCCTGCGCGCCCAAGACCTGGCGGCCGTAGCGCACTTTGGCCCGGCACAACACGCCGCCGGGCGCGACCGCCGCACCTGGGCGGCTGATGTACGAGCCGCCGTCATTCAGTTGCGCGACTGAGCATCCGGCGACCCACAGCGCCGATCCAGGTCTTGCATTCCTTTTAGCCCCTTGGGCGCCACTTCCTGCTGACGCCCTAGCGGGCCGCTTCGCCATGTGGCGTTGTAACGGTGCTGTCAAATTTTGTCAGCTTTTTGCGTTTAATATTGATATAAATCATTTTTAACTTAAATGTTATTTATATTAAATATTTGCAAAAATCATTGAAATCAATTTTTTCGCATCTGGCAAGTTCTTCTAGCGAATTGCCCCTGCTTGTTGATCTGCCCTCGCCTACGCCAACAAAAAATGCACATGGACCCTCTCCCATTGGGTTCGTGTCTGGTGTGTGCGGGTTTTTGCCGCTGTTAGCTGCCCTGGCGCTTGTCCCGGCGACGCCCCTCCAAGCGGCGACCGACGCTGGCGCCTTGCGGCAGCAATTGGAACGCGACCAGCTTCGGCCGCTGCCGCGCCAGGGTGTGCCAGAGGTGCTGGTGCCGGCCGAGCCACCTTCACCCCGGCGTGGTAACGCATTGACCATCAGTGGTTTCAGGTTCTCAGGCAACACTCTGGTGGCCAGCGTTGAGTTGGAGGCTGTGCTGGAGCCTTACCGCCAGCGTGCGCTGGAATTCAGCGAAATCGAAGCGCTCACGGCGGTGGTTGCGGCCCGTTACCGTGCACGGGGTTATCTTGCCTCGGTGGTGTTGCCGGCGCAAGATGTGTCGGACGGTACGCTGAGTTTTTTGGTGCTGGAGGCGGTATTGGGCAAGGTGCTTGTGGAGGCCAATCCTCCTTCGCGCACGGTGCCCTCGCAGATTCAGGGCAGGGTGGCGGCCCAACTGCCTGAAGGGACGTTTTTGCAGGCCCAGGCCTTGGACCGGGCTTTGTTGATCGCCGGTGACCTGCCAGGCGTAGCCGTCACTGGCGCACTGGCCGAGGGTGCGGCGCCCGGCCAGACCGACTTGCTGCTCCATGTGGAAGACACGGCCCCGGTGACGGGCGACGCGGTGCTCGACAACGCCGGTGGCGCGTCTACTGGCTCTGACCGGGTGAGCCTGAACATGTATGGCAACGGCCTGCTGGGCCAGGGCGATTTGTGGACTGGCAACGTGGTGGCCAACCAGGGCAGCACCTATGCGCGTGTGAGCTTAGGCTTTCCCATGGGCTACGACGGTTTGCGAATGGGTGTGAACACCTCGCATCTGCAATACCAGGTCATCACCGCAGACTACAGCAGCTTGGGCCTGGAAGGCTCCAGCGCCGTGTGGGGCCTGGAGGCCTCGTATCCGCTGGTGCGTGCGCAGCGCGAAAACCTGTACCTGGGTCTGGCGCTGGACGAGAAGCGTTTTCTGAACTACGCGGCCAAGCTTGCCACTTCTGACTATCGCAGCTTGGCGCTGTCGTGGAGTCTGTACGGCAACCGCTTTGACGATCTGGCCGGCGGTGGCGCGACCAGTGGCAACCTCACGCTCAGCCAGGGTCACCTGCAATTGGAAGGCGCAGCCCAGCGGGCGACCGACGCCCTGAGCACCCAAACCGCAGGCGACTACCGCAAGTTGCGCTACAGCCTGGCCCGCCAGCAGTCCATCACCGACGCTTTGCTGCTGCTGGTGTCGCTCTCGGGCCAATGGACGGACCAGAATCTGGATTCTTCCGAGCGCTTTAGCCTGGGCGGCAGCACGGGCGTGCGGGCCTATCCGGGCGACGAGGGCGCGGGTGCGATTGGCCGCGTCGCCAGTGCCGAGCTGCGCTGGCAGGCTAGTGCGCCGTTGGTGTGGTCCGCGTTCTTTGACAGCGGCACTGTCACCGTCAATGCCCGCAACGATTACAACGGCGCGTCGGCCCTCAATAGCTACGCACTTTCGGGCGCGGGTCTGGCGCTGGCGTGGCAAGTGAGCCGCCGCACCAGTGCGCGGCTGACCTGGGCGCGCCGCCAGGGCGACAACCCCAATCCGACCTCGACCGGGCGCGACCAGGACGGCACGCGGGTGCTGGACCGGGTCTGGGCCAGTGTCGCCATGGGCTTTTAGGCTGGACCGCGCGCCGTGATTCAGATATTGGCATGAACAAGATCTACCGCGTCTTGTGGAACGAGGCCAGTGGCACCTATGTCGCTGCGCCTGAAAACGCCCGTGCCGGACGTGCGAGCGGCACCGGTGCCGCGGTGCAGGGCGCTGTGGAAGTGGCGGGCGCAGTGGGCGCAAAAGCGGGCCAAGCGCTTTGGGCGCTGCTGCAGCCGCTGCTGGTGGCGCTGGTCAGCGCCGGGCTGGTGCATGCCGCCGGGCCGGCGCCCGACCAGTTGCCCGTGGGCGGCCAGGTAGCGGTGGGCAGCGTCAGCATCCGCCAAAACCAGGGCGTGATGGACATTTTGCAAAGCAGCCAGCGCGCGGCAGTCAACTGGCAAAGCTTTGACGTGGGCAGCGGCGCCACAGTCAACTTCAGCCAGCCGCAGGCCAGCAGCGTGATTTTGAACCGGGTGTTGGGCAGCACTCCTAGCCAGATTTTTGGCCAGATCAACGCCAACGGCCAGGTGTTTTTGAGCAACCCCAACGGTGTCTACTTTGCGCCAGGCTCCAGCGTGGATGTAGGCGCGCTGGCTGCCACCACCCACAAGATCAGCGACGCGGACTTCATGGCAGGTAACTACCTGTTGGAGCGCCAGAGCGCCACGGGCAGCGTCGTCAACCAAGGCACTCTGAGCGCCCAGTACGGTGGCTACATCGCTCTGCTGGCGCCCGAGGTGCGCAACCAGGGCGTGGTGCTGGCCAAGATGGGTACGGTGGCCTTGGCGGCGGGCGAGCGCTACCAGTTGCAAATCGGCAGCGAAGGACGGCTGTCCAACATCCTGGTCAGCCCCGCCACCATGGCTGCGCTGGTGGACAACGGCAATGCGGTAGAAGCCCCAGGCGGCCTCATCATCCTGTCCGCCCAGGCTGCCAACCGCCTGCAGGCCGGGGTGGTTAAAAACCGCGGCGTGCTCAATGCCACAGGCTTGGTGTCCGAGGGCGGCACTATTCGTTTGGTGGCCAGCGACCGCATCGAGACCACGGGCCGCATTGCGGCCGATGCGGCGCCCAACAGCGCAGGCCAGGGCGGGCGCATTGCGCTTGTTACGGATCTGACCAATCTGGCCGGGCGCGCTGACATGGCCGGGGGCTTGAGCGCGCGCGGAGGCAGCCTGGGCGGCGACGGTGGTTTTATCGAGACCTCTGCGGCCAATCTGGTCATTGCCGATGGTGCGCAGGTCAATACCAGCGCGCCCCAGGGCAAGTTCGGCACCTGGCTGCTGGACCCCACCGACTTCACCATCAGCAGCGGCGCGGGCGCCAGCACCAGCAGCGGCATTGGCGCGACCACGCTGCAAGACAGCCTGTCCAGAGGCAATGTCAGTATTGCCACCGACAACGCCTTGGGCGCGGACAGCGGTGACCTGACGGTGGGCGCGGCTGTGGCCTGGAGCGCCAACACCACCCTGAGTTTGTCCGCCTACCGCAACGTGAACCTGAACAACGCGATCACCGCCTCGGGCACCAGCGGCGGCTTGAGCGTGACCGCAGGCGTGGGGGGAAGTGGCAGCATCAATCTGGCGGCCAATGTGGTGACCGGCGGCGCGCAGGTCTACAACGGCTCCTTGGTACTCAATACTGCGGCCACGCTGCAGTCCACCAGCGCTGGCGTGGCGGTGACGGGTGGCATTGCGCCGGGCACCGCCAGCACCTTGGCTTTAGACAGTGCCACGGCCAGCTCGGTCGCGGGCGTGATTTCGGGCGCCACCGCACTGACCAAATCGGGTGCTGGCACGCTGACACTGTCGGGAACCAATACCTTTACCGGTACCACCACGGTGAACGCTGGCACGCTGTCTTTGACCAATGCTGCGGCATTGGGCAGTGTGTCAGGCGGCACAACGGTTGCCTCCGGCGCAACGCTCGATATCGAAGCGGCCTTGGGGCCCGAACCAATTGCCTTGAATGGTGGCACGATCACCAATCTGTCCGTCACTACCTACTCCGTGAGCCCGTCCATCACGCTGGGCGCCAACAGCACTTTTTTTGGCCCGGTCGGCGCTCTGATTTTTACCGGATCGGTGACGGGTAACTATGCGCTGACCAAGTCCGGTGCTTCCCAGTGGGGGATTGCTGCGCCCTCCAACAATTGGGGTGATACCGTAGTTGTGGCTGGAACTTTGTACATCGGCGCCAGCGCCGGTTTGGGCCCCAGTGGTGTTTACAACGGCAACATCGCGCTAAACGGTGGAAACATTCGTTTTTCTTCTGGCGCGACACAGACATTCAGTGGCGTGATTTCAGGCGGCGGGAGCGTCAGCAAGTCAACATCGATCACCGGCGTTTTGACCCTGTCTGGTGCCAATACCTATACCGGCGGAACGGTGATCTCGGCCGGCACCTTGAAGCTGGCAAGCGCCACCGCGTTGGGTGATGCACAAGGCACGGTGAGTTTGACAGGCGGCGCATTGGACCTCAATGGGCAAACCATTGCGTACGCCAAGCCGCTGACCTTGAACGGCACCGGTGTGAGCAGTGGCGGCGCCTTGATCAACAGCAGCGCCACCGCCGCAAGCTACGCCGGCCTGGTCACCTTGGGAAGCGACACCTCCATTGTGGCGGGCACCGGGAAAATCAGCCTGACGAATGCGGGCAACATAACCAGCTCCAACTACAGCTTGACCTTGGGTGGGGCGGCGGGGGGCAGCGTGGCTAGCATTTTGGGCCTGGGTTCAGGCACGCTCACCAAACAAGACGCGGGCACTTGGATCTTGGCGGGCGCCAACACCTATACCGGCGGCACCAATGTGAACGCTGGCACTCTGTCGGTGACCCATGCGGCAGGGCTGGGCGATGTGTCGGGCGGAACTACCGTCGCCTCAGGCGCGACGCTGGACATTCAAGCCAATATCGGCGCTGAGCCTATTACCCTCAATGGCGGTACGCTCCAAAGCTCGAGTCCGATCGCACCGTTTACCAACAGTTACACGATTGCAAGTCCAGTCACTATGGGCGCTGCAAGCATATTGGCTGATACCGGCTTGGGGACCCTCACGATCACGGGTTCGGTGACCGGTAACTACCTGCTCACCAAGTCGGGGCAGGGCTCCGTAGTGCTTGCCGGCGCTGCCAATAGCTGGGGCGGAACCGCTGTGACGGGTGGCTCGCTGTATCTCGGTGGCAGCAATTCCTACGGAACGGGTGCAGACTATTCTGGAGCCATCGCCATCGGTTCTGGAGCAAGCCTTTACTACTCTTCCACGGCCTCTCAAACGTTCAGTGGCCTTATCTCGGGTTCTGGCAGCCTGGGGAACGCCACGGCAGCGGGCACCACCCTGACGCTGACTGGCGCCAACACCTACACCGGCGGAACCAATGTTTTTGGCGGCACCTTGAAGCTGGGCAACGCCACCGCCCTAGGCGGGGTCGCGGGCAGCGTGAGCATCACCACAGGTTTGCTCGATCTCAATGGGTAGACCATTGCCTACAACAAGCCACTGCGCATTGCTGGCAGCGGTTACAGCAATAGTGGCGCCTTGATAAACAGCAGCGCGACTGCGGCCACCTATGCGGGCTTGGTGACGCTGGGCGCGTCTGCATCGATTGTTGGCGGTACCGGAAAAATCAACCTGACGAACCTAGGCACCATTACCAGTGGCAACTACGCCCTTACCTTGGACGGTGCGGCAGGCGGCACACTCGCGTGTATTGTGGGCATAGGTTCAGGCACCCTGTCCAAGAGCGGTACGGGCACCTGGACTTTGTCGGGCGCCAATACCTATACGGGCGCCACGGCCATCACCGATGGAACGCTGCAGTTAACCGGGAGTCTGGGCGGCGGCAGTTACGCAGGTAATATATCGGTCGCCAGCGGCGCGGTATTGGAGTATTCGTCCAGCCTTGCACAAACCCTTTCCGGCATCGTCTCGGGCGCTGGAGCCGTACTCAAAGACACCAATGCAGCTACCTTGACCTTGTCTGGCGCCAACACTTACACCGGCGGCACCACAGTCAGCGCTGGTACCTTGGCGCTGGGGGCCAGAAACGTTTTTGCCGACACTGGGGCGATGACGGTCAGCGGCACGGGCACATTGAGCTTGGGTACCTATTCGGACACCGTGGCCTCGGTGTCGTTGCAGGGTTCGGGCGCCATCACTGGCAGCGGCGGTGTTTTGACCAGCACCGCACGCTATGACTTGCAATCCGGCTCGGCCAGCGCCGTTTTGGCGGGCAACGCTGGGGCTACGAAGAGTGGCGCGGGCACCGTCACCCTGAGCGGCGCCAACACCTACACCGGAACCTCCACGGTGAGTGGTGGTACGCTGCAGATCAGCGGCAGTCTGGGCAACGGCAGCTATGCAGGCAACATTGCACTGTCCAGCGGCGCTGCGTTGGAATATTCCTCAAGTGGCGCACAAACGTTCTCTGGTGTTTTGTCGGGCGCGGGCTCTTTACTAAAAGATACCAACGCCGCTACCCTCACCCTGTCGGGCGCCAACACCTACACCGGTGGCACGACGGTGAGTGCCGGTACGCTGGCGCTCGGTGCGAGCCATGTTTTTGCAGACGCTGGCGCACTGACCGTCAGCGGCACCGGGACGCTGAGTTTGGGAAGCTATTCAGACACGGTGGCGTCGGTGTCCTTGAAAGACATAGGTGTCATAAGTGGCAGTACCGGCGTGTTGACCAGCAGCAGCGCCTACGACTTGCAAGCAGGCACGGTCAGCGCGATTTTGGCCGGTAGCGCAGGTGCCAGCAAAACCACTGCGGGCACCGTGACCCTGAGCGGCACCAACACCTACACCGGCGGCACCACGCTCAACGCCGGCACCTTAAAAGCGGGCAGCAACAGCGCCCTGGGTCTGGGTGGCGTAACGGTTGGCAGCAACGCAAGCAGCGCCGCCTCGCTAGACCTCAACGCCAACACCCTGTCCAACGCACTCACGCTCTACGGCTACGGCAGCGCGGGAGAGAGCGGCGCAGTGGGCGCCTTGACCAATAGCAGCGCCACGCCCGCCACCGCCAGCGGTGCGGTTTTGCTGGGCTCAGCCACAACCCTAGGCGGCAGCGGCGCCCTCACCCTGACCGGCGCCGTGAGCGCACGCGGCAACGCCCTGGTCGTTGTGGGCACAGGCGCCAACACCTTAAACAACAACGCCAACACCTTAAGCACCCTTGCCACAGACGCATCGGCAGGCGCCCTGAGCGTGACCAACAGCGCAGCACTCAGCGTGGGCACCGCCACGCTGGGGTCTAGCAGCTACAGCGGCATCTCCTCCACCGGCGCGGTGGCCATTAACACCACGGCGGGAGATTTAACGGTGGGCAGCAATGTCTCCACCACCGCCACCGGCTTGGTTTTGGCGGCCGGCACTGCGACAGCGGTGGGAACGCCCACCGGAGGCGACGTGCTGCTCACTGGCGCGCCCACCATCGCAGTGGGTGCGGGCGGCACGGCAATCCTCTACACCGGCTCAGTCAGCGGCAGCACCGGAGTGAGTGCTGCGGTGGGTTCGGGCAGTGGCAAATTCAGGTACAACAGCAAACAAGGCAGCAGCAACTACAGCGTTGCGCTAGGAACGGGCTTGTTTGCGGTGTACCGCGAGCAACCCACGCTCACCGTTGCCGTCGATGCTGCGCCCAGCATTATGTACGGCACCAGCGCACCGAACTACAGCACCACCGTCAGCGGCCAAAACGGCGACACCGCAACGCAAGCCCTGCGCACAGAAGCCACCGTCACTGCCGGTGGTGCAACATCGTCTGCGGGCTACCTGACCGCGGGCACCCATGCTTTGACGGCTGACAGCGCAGTAGACCAATTGGGCTACGCCTTGGCGTACTTGCCCAACACGCTGAGCGTGACCCAGGCCAGCCTCACTGTCAGTGGCCTGATGGCGCAGAATAAGACCTACGACACCGCGCGGACAGCGACTTTGGGCGGCACAGCGTCGATTACCGCGCTGGCAGGCGACACCGTTACCCTGGGCGGCACCGCAGTTGGCGCCTTTGCCGACAAGAACGCAGGTACCGGTAAGGCAGTCACCGTCACTGGCAACACGATCAGTGGCGCAGATGCCGCCAACTA
>CANBVJ010000036.1 GCA_947372865.1 Comamonadaceae bacterium | reverse complement strand
TACCGGCGCGGCTGGCTTCCACCCGCCTGCCCAACAAACCGCTGGCCGACATTGGCGGCATTCCCATGGTGGTGCGCGTGGCGCAACGGGTGCTCTCAGGCATGGCGCCGGGCACGCGCGTGGTGGTGGCCGGTGACAGCGCATCCATCTTGCACGCCTGTGCCCAACACGGAATAGAGGCGGTTTTGACCCGCCAGGACCACCCCTCCGGCAGCGACCGGCTGGCCGAGGCCTGCGACATTTTGGGTCTGCACGACGACGCCATCGTGGTCAATGTGCAAGGCGACGAACCGCTGATCGATCCCGCGCTGGTAGTTGCGGTGGCGCAGGTGCTGCAAGACAGCGCCACTGCCAGCATGGGCACGGCGGCCAGCCCCATTAACGACGCAGACGAATTTTTTAACCCCAATGTGGTGAAGGTGGTGCTGGACGCCGCCTCACACGCCCTGTATTTCAGCCGCGCGCCGATTCCGTGGTGGCGCGACGCGCCCGCCGATGGCCAACGCCAGTTGCCCAGCCCCACGCCACTGCGCCACATTGGCATTTATTCCTACCGCGTGGGCTTTTTGCGCCAATTCCCTACCTTGGCCCCCGCACCACTGGAAAGCACCGAAGCACTTGAACAACTGCGTGCGCTGTGGCACGGGCACCGCATTGCGGTGTATCTGGCGGCTACCGCGCCAGGCGCGGGCGTGGACACGCCTGAAGACCTAGAACGCGTGCGCGCCTGGGTGGCGCAACAGCCCTGAGATTGCTAGTGAAGCGGCGCGGCGCCTTGTAAGGCAGACGCGGGTTACTGCATGCTATTCTCCAAAGACAACAATGCGCTTGACCTGAGACAACACCGCAGCCGGTGGGCAAGCGCAGACGAGATTTAATTTCCAATTGAGGTTCGCAATGAAACTGATTCTTCTAGGAGCTCCGGGCGCAGGCAAGGGCACGCAAGCCACCTTTATCTGCCAAAAGTACGGCATCCCCCAAATTTCGACGGGCGACATGCTGCGCGCCGCCGTCAAGGCCGGCACGCCCCTGGGCCTGGAAGCCAAGTCCATCATGGACTCGGGCGGTTTGGTCAGTGACGCGCTCATCATCAACTTGGTCAAAGAGCGCCTGACGCAGCCCGATTGCGCCAAGGGCTTTTTGTTTGACGGTTTTCCCCGCACCATTCCCCAGGCCGACGCCATGAAGGCCGCTGGCGTGGAACTCGACTACGTGATTGAGATCGACGTGCCCTTTGACTCCATCATCGAGCGCATGAGCGGACGCCGTTCGCACCCGGCTTCGGGCCGCACTTACCACGTCAAGTTCAACCCGCCCAAGGTCGAAGGCGTGGACGACGTGACCGGCGAACCCCTGATCCAGCGCGAAGACGACAAGGAAGCCACCGTCAAAAACCGCCTGGCGGTCTACAGCGCGCAAACCCGCCCCCTGGTCAAGTACTACTCCGACTGGGCCCAGCAAGCGCCGGGCAAAGCCCCCAAGTACCGCGCGGTGGCCGGCGTGGGCGATGTGGACGCCATTACCGCCAGCGTGTTTGCTGCACTGGAAAGCTAAACAAACGCGCCAGCCTAGTCGCTGGCACAATAGAAAAGCCCGGTCTGCGCAAGCAGGTCGGGCTTTTCTATTTGGGCGATGCGAACCAGCGCTGCGCTAGCCGTCGAGTGGTACCGCCGCACGCTGGCCCTGCACCGCAAAGAAGGCTGCCTCTTTCCATGCGGCAGGCAGCTTAACATGGCCTTCGGTCAGTCGGGCCTGGCCCGTGGCCTGACCCCGCACAACCTGTCCTTCAAAACGGTTGGGCAAGGGCGAAGGCGACAGGGCAAAAGCATCGGCCGCAGCATAGACACAGATAAACAGACCGCGCGGCGCCTGGGAACGATTAGGGTCCGAGCCGTGCATCAACTTGGTGTGCATCAGGCACACGCTGCCGGGCTTTTGCGGGAGGGGAATCGAGTTCGCCTCGTAGTACCTGGCTGCGGCCTCATCCACCTGGCCGGTGAAGGCGCCGTTTTGCCAGAGGCTGACTTGGCCCTTGAGGTGCGAGCCGGGCACCACGCGCAGCGGACCGTTCTCCAGATCAACTTTGTCCAGCGCGACCAGCGCGGTGACCAGGCTGTCGTTGGTGTGCGGGGTAAACGAGAAATCCTGGTGGTAGCCCACACGGGTGGCCGTGCCCGGGCGCTTGAGGTTGATTTTGGAGTGGTGCACTTTGACGTCAGGTCCAATCAGACCGGCGACTGCATCCACCATGGTGGAGTCGAGCAAGACCTGTTCATAAGCCGCCGAGATTTCAGCCGGGTTGTTGATGCGACGCAGGCGCGGATCGTCAGCGCTGTGGCCGATTTCACAATCGAATCGTGCGCGGCCGTCTGCGGTGGTGCCCCAGTTTCCGGCTTGCGAGCGGCTTTCGTCCACCCAGGCGTCCAAGTCGTGGCGCAGCGCCGCCAGCGCTGCGGGCGAAACGGCGTCCTCGATGACGAGGTAGCCCTGGGTCTGAAACTGGGCGATATCTTCGGCACTTAACTGGGTCATGGCGCAAACTCCGTCTGGAAAAAACTCAGGGCCTGCAGTGCACCCATGGATTGGGTGCACTGCAGGCCCGAGAGTAACCGACGAAAAGCCCGCGTACGCCGCCAGGCCCGGCCAATTTAATAGGCTTTGCCGAGCTGGTCCAAAATCGCCGGATTTTCCAGCGTGGAGACATCTTGGGTAACCGCCTCGCCCTTGGCCAGCGAGCGCAACAGGCGGCGCATGATCTTGCCGGAGCGGGTTTTGGGCAGGTTTTCACCAAAGCGGATGTCCTTGGGCTTGGCAATCGGGCCAATCTCTTTGGCCACCCAGTCGCGCAGTTCCTTGGCGATCACCTTGGCCTCTTCGTCGGTGGGGCGTGAACGCTTCAACACAACAAAAGCGCAAATCGCCTCGCCGGTGAGGTCGTCCGGGCGGCCCACCACGGCGGCTTCGGCCACCAGATCGGTCTTGGAAACCAGGGCCGACTCGATTTCCATGGTTCCCATGCGGTGGCCCGAGACGTTGAGCACGTCATCAATGCGTCCGGTGATGCGGAAGTAGCCCCGGTCAGCGCTGCGCACCGCGCCGTCGCCGGCCAAGTACATCTTGCCGCCCATTTCCTCAGGGAAGTAGCTCTTTTTGAAGCGCTCAGGGTCGTTCCAGATGGTGCGGATCATGGAAGGCCAGGGGCGCTTGACGACCAGAATGCCGCCGGTGCCGTTGGGAATGTCGTGGCCCATTTCGTCCACGATAGCGGCCATGATACCGGGCAGCGGCAAAGTGCAGCTTCCGGGCACCAAGGGTGTGGCGCCAGGCAGAGGCGTCATCATGTGGCCACCGGTTTCGGTCTGCCAGAAGGTGTCCACGATGGGGCACTTTTCATGGCCAATATTTTTGTAGTACCACATCCAGGCTTCAGGGTTGATGGGCTCGCCCACCGAACCGAGGATGCGCAGGCTGCTCAGGTCCGAGCGGTCCGGGTGCACGGCGGCGTCGCTCTCGGCGGCCTTGATCAAGGACCGAATGGCTGTGGGCGCGGTGTAGAAAATCGAGCACTTGTGGCGCTCGATCATTTGCCAGAAGCGTCCGGCGTTGGGGAACGTGGGCACGCCTTCAAAAATGATTTGCGTGGCGCCTGCCGCCAAGGGGCCGTAAGCCACGTAGGTGTGGCCGGTGATCCAGCCGATGTCGGCCGTGCACCAGAACACGTCGTTGGGCTTGAGGTCAAACGTCCAGTCCATGGTCAGCTTGGCCCACAGCAGGTAGCCGCCGGTGGAATGCTGCACGCCCTTGGGCTTGCCGGTAGAACCCGAGGTGTAAAGAATAAAGAGCGGATGCTCGGCGCCCACGGGCACGGGCGCGCACACGGTGCTTTGGCCTTCGATGGCTTGGGTAAATGTCTTGTCGCGACCGGCCACCATATTGCAGGCGCTGGCCGTGCGTTGGTAGACGTAGACGGTCTTGATCGACTCGCAGCCGCCCATCGCAATGCCTTCGTCCACGATGGCTTTGAGCGGCAGCTCTTTACCGCCGCGCATCTGGAAGTTTGAGGTGATGACCGCCACGGCACCAGCGTCGATGATGCGTTCTTGCAGCGCCTTGGCCGAGAAGCCGCCAAACACCACGCTGTGGGTGGCGCCAATGCGGGCGCAGGCCTGCATGGCGATCACGCCCTCTAAAGTCATGGGCATGTAAATCAGCACACGGTCGCCTTTTTGGATACCGTCGGCCTTGAGCGCATTGGCAAACTGGCTCACGCGCGACAGCAGTTCGCGGAAGGTGGTTTTGGTGACCGCGCCGTCGTCCGCCTCAAAGATAACGGCGGTCTTGTTCTCGTTGGGCGTGCCCATGTGCTTGTCCAGGCAGTTGGCCGAGGCGTTGAGTTCGCCGTCGTCAAACCACTTGTAGAAAGGCGCGTTGGACTCGTCCAGGGTGCGGGTAAAGGGCTTGTTCCACACCACGTTGTCCCGCGCGAGTTGCGCCCAAAAGCCTTCAAAGTCGTCTTCTGCGGCCTTGCACAGCGCGTTGTAGCCGTCCATGCCCGAAATGCGGGCGGACTTGACCATGGCGTCGCTGGGGTAGAAAACGCGGTTTTCGACCAAAACGGACTGGATGGCAGAGGATGGGGAACTCATGGGCTTGTCTCCTAGTTATGCGTAAAAAGCTGGGCGCGATCGTCGGGGGTGGCACTTACAGGCCACTGACTCCCCGCCACCTTTTCATTTTGACGTCCATACCCGAGTTCAATAGCGATGCAAAAGTGCGCCAGAGCATAGCCAGACGGCGTCAGCTTGCCGTGGGACGCCTTGGTTAAACTCGTTTCTTTATCGCCCACCCAGCGCCCTAGCAGGCCACCGCCCCATGACCACCATCCGCCAAGAAGACCTGATCGAGTCCGTTGCCGCCGCCCTGCAGTTCATCAGCTATTACCATCCCGCCGACTACATCGCTCACCTGGCGCGCGCCTACGAGCGCGAGCAAAGCCCTGCGGCCAAGGACGCGATTGCGCAAATCCTGACCAACAGCAAGATGAGCGCCACCGGCCACCGCCCGATTTGCCAGGACACCGGCATCGTCAACGTCTTCCTCAAAGTCGGCATGGACGTTCGCTGGGGCGGCTTTACCGGCAGCCTGGATGACGCGATTAACGAAGGCGTGCGCCGCGGCTACAACCACCCGGACAACACCCTGCGCGCCAGCGTGGTGGCCGACCCCGAGTTCTTGCGCAAGAACACCAAGGACAACACGCCGGCCGTCATCTTTACCGAAATCGTGCCCGGCAACACGGTCGAAGTCACCGTCGCAGCCAAGGGTGGCGGCTCCGAGAACAAGAGCAAGATGATCATGCTCAACCCCGGCGACTCGGTGATCGACTGGGTCTTGAAAACCGTACCCACCATGGGCGCCGGCTGGTGCCCACCGGGCATGCTGGGTATTGGCATTGGCGGCACGGCAGAGAAAGCCGTGCTGATGGCAAAAGAGAGCCTGATGGATGATCTGGACATGTACGAGCTGCAGGCCAAGTCCAGCAGCGGCGCGGTACTCACGCCCGTAGAAAACATGCGCCTGGAACTGTTTGACAAGGTCAACGCCCTGGGCATTGGTGCCCAAGGCCTGGGCGGCCTGACCACGGTGCTCGACGTCAAAATCAAGATGTACCCCACGCATGCCGCCAGCAAGCCCGTGGCCATGATCCCCAACTGCGCCGCCACCCGCCACGCCCACTTTGTGATGGACGGCAGCGGCCCGGTCTACCTGACGCCCCCATCGCTGGACCTGTGGCCCGCCGTGAACTGGACGCCCGACTACGTCAAAAGCACCAAGGTGGACCTCAACACCCTGACCAAAGAAGAAGTGGCAAGCTGGAAGCCCGGCCAAACCCTGCTGCTCAACGGCAAGATGCTGACCGGCCGCGACGCCGCCCACAAGCGCATTCAGCAAATGCTGGCCAAAGGCGAGAAGCTGCCCGTGGACTTCACCAACCGGGTGATTTACTACGTTGGCCCCGTCGATCCGGTGGCCGGTGAAGCCGTCGGCCCCGCCGGCCCCACGACCGCCACCCGCATGGATGGATTCACTGAAATGATGCTGGCCCAAACCGGTTTGATCTCCATGGTGGGTAAGGCCGAGCGCGGCCCGGTGGCCATTGAAGCCATCAAGAAGCACAAGAGCGCCTACCTCATGGCCGTGGGCGGCGCCGCCTATCTGGTGAGCAAAGCCATCAAGCACGCCGAGGTCGTAGGTTTCGCCGACCTGGGCATGGAAGCGATTTACGAGTTTGACGTGGTCGACATGCCCGTGACCGTGGCGGTGGACTCGGGCGGCACCAGCGCACACATCACCGGGCCGGCCGAGTGGCAAAAGAAAATTGCCACCGGCGAGTTCAAAAACATCAGCATCAAGTCGGTCTGAAGCCCGCGCGCCGCGCCCTGCCCCATGCAGCCCATCGGCGTATTTGACAGTGGTGTGGGGGGCTTGAGCGTGCTCAAGGCCCTGCGCCAGGCGCTGCCCCAAGAAAAGTTCGTCTACGTGTCTGACGCGGGCCACGCGCCCTATGGCGAGCGCGATGTGGCCCATGTGCTGGCACGCTCCTTGGCGGTTGGCCGGCATCTGGTGCAAAGCCACCAGGTCAAGGCGCTGGTGGTGGCCTGCAACACCGCCACCGCAGCGGCGATTGCCGCCCTGCGCGCCACCTACCCGACGCTACCCATCGTGGGCGTAGAGCCCGCCCTGAAACCCGCCGCAGCGCGCAGCCGCACTGGCGCGGTCGGCGTGCTGGCCACGCGTAGCACGCTGGCGAGCGACAAATTCCAAGCCCTGTTGCAAGCGCAAAACCCGCAGGTGCGCTTTGTGCTGCAAGCCTGTAACGGCCTGGCTGCGGCCATTGAGTGCGCAGATACGCAACAAATACACGCGCTGTGCGCCCGGTACACGGCGGCACTCGGCCCCGTGGGAAGTTTGCCTGGCGCCATCGACACCGTGGTGCTGGGTTGCACCCACTACACCTTTGCCACAGAGGTATTGCAAGATTTGCTGGGCCCAAATGTGGAGCTGATCGACGCTGGCGACCCAGTGGCGCAACGCACAGTCAACCTGCTGGCGCACGCCACCGCTGTTCTACCGGCACACACTGACGCCGCCTGGGTTGGGCTTTGGACTACTGGCGAAACACAAACGCTAGAAGGCGCAGCCCAGCGCTGGCTTGTTGGCACCGGATTGGCGCGTCATGTGGAGGTTGCTTAGGGGCCAGAGTTTGGCCTGTCCGACAGGAATCGAACCTGTGACCTACAGCTTAGAAGGCTGTTGCTCTATCCAACTGAGCTACGGACAGATAAGGGGCGAGCTACGCCAGAAACAAAAATGCCAAAGACGATGCTTTGGCAATGATGTGGTCGGGGCGAAAGGATTCGAACCTTCGACCCTCTGGTCCCAAACCAGATGCGCTACCAGGCTGCGCTACGCCCCGACAACGAGTATTCTAACCGCCTGCGGCAGCGGGATTGACCCGACACTGCCAAATCTCCATTATTCTTGACGATACACCCTGTTTTTCATGGCTGCCCCTTCTCTGCATTGGCTCACTGCCGACGATCCCTTTCCGCCGGTGGACCAGGCCTGGGGTGCCGCGTCCGGGGCACCGGGTCTGGTGGGCGCCGGTGGTGATCTGGACGCGCCGCGTTTGCGTGCGGCCTATACCCAAGGTATCTTCCCCTGGTTCAGCCTGGGCCAGCCGGTGCTGTGGTGGAGCCCGGACCCGCGCATGGTGCTCAAAGTGGCAGACTTTCGACTGCACCGCTCGTTCAAGAAGACCTTGCGCCGCTTTGCGCAAACCCCCGGCTGCGAAATCCGCTTTGACACCGTCTTTGACACCGTGATCCGCAAATGCGCCCAGGCGCCGCGCGAGGGGCAAAACGGCACCTGGATTGTGCCGGCCATGGTTGAGGCCTACGCCGCGTTGCACCGCAAAGGGCTGGCCCACAGCGTGGAAACCTGGGTAGACGGTACGTTGGTAGCGGGTTTGTACTGCGTGGCCATCGGGCGGGCCGTTTTTGGCGAGTCCATGTTCAGCGAACGCAGCGACGGCTCAAAAATTGCTCTGTCTGCCTTGGTCGCCTTTTGTAAACACCACCAAATTACGCAAATCGATTGCCAACAAAATACCGCCCACTTGGCGTCCATGGGGGCGGCGCCCGTGTCGCGCGCCGCGTTTGTGGCCGGTATGGCGCAAGCCACCCAAGGGTCGGCGCCGCCATGGCAGTTTTCGCCAGCGTATTGGAAGCCACTTTTGTCAACCGACTGAACCTTGAATGACAAACCTCAAAGACCTTCCGCTGCGGGCGCTGCAGTTTTATTCCACTGCAGCCTACGATTGCAGCTACCTGCCTGGGCGCCAGGCACGCTCGCAAGTGGCCACGCCCAGCCACCTCATTGACAACGCCACCTACTCCGATTTGGTGGCCGAGGGCTTTCGGCGCAGCGGCATGTTCACCTACCGCCCGCACTGCGACGGCTGCCAGGCCTGCATTGCCCTGCGCGTGCAGGCTGACGCGTTTGTGCCCAGCCGCAGCCAGCGCCGGGCCTGGAAGCAGCACCAAGGGCTGCAGGCGCGCGTGTTGGGCCTGGGCTTCGTGGCCGAACATTACGCGCTGTACCAGCGCTACCAGCAAAGCCGCCACGCAGGCGGCGGCATGGAAGAAGACAGCGCGGGGCAATACACCCAGTTCCTGCTGCAAAGCCGGGTCAATTCGCGCCTGGTGGAGTTTCGCGAATCCGCAATCGATGGCCAACCCGGCGCGCTCAAAATGGTGTCCATCCTGGACGTGCTCAGCGACGGTGTTTCGGCGGTCTACACTTTTTACGAGCCCGAGGACCGCGCCAGCTACGGCACCTATAACGTGCTGTGGCAGATCAGCCAAGTCAAAGAACTGGGCCTGTCCTTTTTATACTTGGGCTATTGGATAGAACAAAGCCAAAAAATGAGTTACAAGATCCAGTACCAGCCGGTACAACTGCTCATCGATGGCCGCTGGCAATCGCAGCAAACGAAACGGACCCATGACCAAACCTGATACCCCCCATGCCGCCACGCCTTCCGTACAGGTGATTGAGCGCATGTTCACCCTGATTGACGTGCTGGCCTCGCGCGAAGAAGCCATGACACTCAAGGACATCAGCGAAAAAGCCGGTTTGCACCCGTCCACCGCCCACCGCATCCTCAACGACCTGGTGCTCGGGCGCTTTGCCGACCGGCCGCAGCCGGGCAGCTACCGCCTGGGCATGCGCCTGCTGGAGTTGGGCAACCTGGTCAAAGGGCGCCTGAATGTGCGCGATGCAGCGCTGGCGCCCATGCGCGATCTGCACAAACTCACGCAGCAGCCCGTGAACCTGAGCATGCGCCAGGGCGATGAAATCATTTATGTGGAGCGCGCTTTTAGCGAGCGCTCGGGCATGCAGGTGGTGCGCGCCATTGGCGGGCGAGCGCCTTTGCACCTGACTTCGGTGGGCAAGCTGTTTTTGGCTGCCGACGACCCCCCGCGCATTCGAGCCTACGCCATGCGCACCGGCTTGCACGGACACACCAAAAACAGCATTACCGATCTGGCCACCCTGGAGCGCGAACTCTCCCGCGTACGCCAGTCTGGCCAGGCCAATGACAACGAGGAACTGGAGCTGGGGGTGCGCTGCATGGCCGCTGGCATTTACGACGACCAGTCCAAGCTGGTGGCCGGCCTGTCGATCTCATCGCCCTCAAGCCGCATGGACGATGCGTGGATGCCCAAACTCAAAGAAACAGCGCAGCATATCTCGCAGACACTGGGCTACCGCGGCGCGTCTTGACGCTGTGCGAGACGGAAAAACGAAAGGGCCCGATCAGGGCCCTTTTGATTAATTGACGCTGAGGTCTAATTCCGCTTCAAGCAGGGCCACTGGCGAGCCCCGGTTGAGCGAGGGTGGGCTCGATTCAACCCAATGGCGCACACGCTCAGCGTCTGCAATGCGGCTGAGTTTGCCTGCCGAGTCCAGGAACACCATGATCAGCTTGCGTCCGGCCACCTTGGCTTGCATGACCAGGCACTGGCCAGCTTCAGAGATGTAGCCGGTTTTCTGCAGGCCAATGTCCCAGGCCGGGCTTTTCACCAAACGGTTGGTGTTGTTGTAGCGCAGGGTGCGTTTGCCGACTTCCACGTCGTAGCCGGGCGAGGTAGACAGTTCGCGCAGTGTGGGGTTGCCGTAGGCATAACCGACCAGGGTGGCCAAATCGGTGGCGCTGGACTGGTTTTTGCTGGACAAACCAGTGGGTTCCACGTAGCTGGTAGAGCGCATGCCCAGGGTGCTGGCCTTGGCATTCATCAGGCTGACAAACACGCCCAAGCCACCGGGATAGGTGCGACCCAGCGCGTGGGCGGCCCGGTTTTCACTGGACATGAGCGCCAAATGCAAGAGTTCGCCACGCGATAGCACGGTGCCAACGCTTAGGCGCGAGCGGCTGCCCTTTTCCGTGTCCACGTCTGCCTGCGAGATCGTAATCATCTCCTCCATGGGCAGCTTGGCTTCGCTGACCAGCACGCCGGTCATGAGCTTGGTGATGGAGGCGATGGGCAATACAGCAGATTCGTTCTTTTGCAACAACACTTCCTTGGTGTCTTGGTCAATCACCAAGGCCACGCTGGATTTGAGTGCCAGCGTGTCACGCGCAGCGTGCAGGCCAGCGGCTTCACCGAAAGAGGGCTTTCCTGGCACTGCCGCCACCGCCACGCGCTTGGAAGCACGTTTTACGATGTGTTTTGCCTTGGTGCGGTTGTTGATGGCGGGATTTCCATTGTCGTTTTGGGCGACCATTGCTTGGGCGCTAACACCGTGGGCAAGGGAGGCGATCAAAACCGCGAGGGACAGTAGTTTTTTATGCAATTTGGAGTCCAAATGAAGCTGACGGCCAGAACGCATGCATCCTGGCGCGCTGAAAAGATGCTCCGAGTTTAAACAAAAAACCTGCCAAATCAAGTACTTGCATCACAAACATCAAGCTAAATCGTGTAAATCATGGCCTATCCTTGCGCCGCGACCCGGTCGGCCTTGCTTTGCAGCTTGTTGAGGGCGCTCAAATAGGCTTTGGCGGACGCCACCACGATGTCCGGGTCGGAACCCGTGCCGTTAACCACGCGCCCGCTGTTTTGCAAGCGCACCGTGACTTCGCCCTGGCTTTCGGTGGAGCCGCTGATGGCGTTGACCGAATACAGCACCATTTCGGCGCCGCTTTGCACATGGGCCTCAATGGCCTTGAGCGACGCGTCCACCGGCCCGTTGCCGTCGGACTCGGACTTGACCTCTTTGCCCCCGCTGGTAAACACCACGGCGGCGTGGGGCCGTTCGCCGGTTTCGCTGTGCTGCGACAGTGAAACAAAGGCAAATTGCTCTTTTTCTTGTGACACGCTCTCGTCGCTGACGAGCGCCAGAATGTCTTCGTCAAAAATCTCGGCCTTGCGGTCGGCCAGTTCCTTGAAACGGGTAAAGGCGGCGTTGATCTCGGCTTCGCTTTCGAGTTGCACGCCCAGTTCTTGCAGGCGCTGCTTGAAGGCATTGCGGCCACTGAGCTTGCCCAGCACGATTTTGTTGGCGCTCCAACCCACGTCTTCAGCGCGCATGATTTCGTAGGTGTCGCGCGCCTTGAGCACGCCGTCCTGGTGGATGCCCGAAGCATGGGCAAAGGCGTTGGCCCCGACCACCGCTTTGTTGGGCTGAACCACAAAACCGGTGGTCTGGCTGACCATGCGGCTGGCCGCCAGAATGTGGCGGGTGTCAATGCCGATGTCTAGGCCAAAGTAGTCGCGCCGGGTTTTGACCGCCATCACCACTTCTTCCAAGCTGCAGTTGCCCGCGCGTTCGCCCAGGCCGTTGATGGTGCATTCCACTTGGCGGGCGCCGCCAATCTTCACGCCGGCCAGCGAGTTGGCGACCGCCATGCCCAGGTCGTTGTGGCAATGCACGGACCAGATCGCCTTGTCCGAATTGGGAATGCGTTCGCGCAGGGATTTGATGAAATTGCCATACAGCTCAGGCACAGCGTAGCCCACGGTATCTGGCACGTTAATGGTGGTAGCACCCTCGGCAATCACGGCTTCGAGCACGCGGCACAAAAAGTCGGGGTCGCTGCGGTAGCCGTCTTCGGGGCTGAATTCAATGTCGTCCACCAGATTGCGGGCAAAACGCACCGACTGCTTGGCCTGCTCAAACACCTCGTCGGGCGTCATGCGCAGCTTCTTTTCCATGTGCAGGGGGGACGTGGCAATAAAGGTGTGGATGCGGGCGCGCTGCGCGCCTTTGAGTGCCTCGGCGGCGCGGGCAATGTCACGGTCGTTGGCGCGGGCCAGCGAGCAGACGATGGAGTCCTTGATGGTGTTGGCCACCAGTTGCACGGCTTCAAAATCACCGTTGGAGCTGGCGGCAAAGCCGGCTTCGATCACGTCCACCTTAAGGCGCTCGAGTTGGCGCGCGATGCGGACTTTTTCATCGCGCGTCATGGACGCGCCGGGCGACTGTTCGCCGTCGCGCAAGGTGGTGTCAAAAATAATGAGTTTGTCGGACATCGGTGCTTCTCCAAATTGCATTTCAAACCCCGGCCCGCACACGCCCGTGCGGTGGGGCTCAGGGCGTTTAGCGGTGCATGCCGCGTTCGTCGGGCTCGTCGGTCGAGGTGCTGATCACGCTCGTGTGGATGCCCTTGAACTTGCGTATGGCATACACAATGTAGCCACTCATGCCGTAAGCCACGAACACGCCAAACATGACGGTGGGCGGGTCAATGTTGATCACGGCGATGCCCAGGGCGATCATCACGATCACGGCAAAGGGCACGCTTTGCTTCATGCTCACGTCTTTGAAGCTGTAAAACGGCACGTTGGTGACCATGGTCAGGCCCGCGTACAGCACCCAGGCAAAGACAAACCAAGACACGCTGGCAGGCGCAATGCCGCGGTCGGTGCACCACCACATAAAGCCGGCCACCAGGGCGGCCGCCGCAGGCGAAGGTAGGCCCTGGAAATAGCGCTTGTCCACCACATGGGTGTTGACGTTAAAGCGCGCCAGACGCAGCGCGGCGCATGAGCAATACACAAACGCGGCAAACCAGCCCCATTTGCCCAAGCCCTTAAGCACCCAGACGTAAGAAATCAGCGCCGGTGCGGCGCCAAAAGACACCATGTCGGAGAGCGAATCCATTTGCTCGCCAAAGGCGCTCTGGGTGTTGGTCATGCGCGCCACCCGGCCGTCCAGGCTGTCGAGCACCATGGCGCAAAACACGCCGATGGCGGACTGCACAAACTGGCCTTCCATCGCCATCACAATCGCGTAAAAACCGCCAAACAAGGCCGCCAGCGTGAACAGGTTGGGCAGCACATAAATGCCTTTGCGCCGTTTGCGCACCAATACCGGTTCGTCGGACTCCGCCGCCGTATCGAATCCATCATCCATATCAATCCTCCTGCCTCAATGCGCCAGTGTACGCCGCACACCGGGCCGCTGGCATCCAAAAATGTCAAAGGCCACCGAAGTGGCCTTTGACAGCAAGGCGCAAGCCTGCTTAGTTGCGGGTCTGGTCAACCAGCTTGTTTTTCTTGATCCAAGGCATCATGGCGCGCAGGGTTTCACCCACTTGCTCGATTTGGTGCTCGGAAGTCAAACGACGACGGCTCAGCAGCGTGGGTGCGCCGGCCTTGTTTTCCAGGATGAAGCTCTTGGCGTATTCGCCGGTCTGAATGTCTTTCAGGCACTGGCGCATGGCGTCTTTGGTGGCAGCAGTCACGATGCGCGGGCCGGTGACGTACTCGCCGTATTCCGCGTTGTTGGAGATGGAATAGTTCATGTTGGCGATGCCGCCTTCATAAATCATGTCCACAATCAATTTGAGCTCGTGCAGGCATTCAAAGTACGCCATTTCAGGGGCGTAACCAGCTTCCACCAGGGTCTCAAAACCAGCCTTGATCAACTCGACGGTACCGCCGCACAGCACGGCTTGTTCGCCAAACAGGTCGGTCTCAGTCTCTTCGCGGAAGTTGGTTTCGATGATGCCAGCCTTGCCGCCACCGTTGGCCATGGCGTAGCTCAGGGCCAGGTCGCGGGTGCGGCCGGATTTGTCCTGGTGCACTGCGATCAGGTGGGGCACGCCACCACCTTGGGCGTAGGTCCCGCGCACGGTGTGGCCGGGCGCTTTGGGCGCAACCATCCACACGTCCAGATCGGCGCGGGGGTTAACCAAACCGTAATGCACGTTAAAGCCGTGGGCAAACACGAGCGATGCGCCCTGCTTGATGTTGGGTTCCACGTCGTTGGTGTACACCGAGCCGATTTGCTCGTCAGGCAACAAAATCATGACCACGTCGGCGGCGCGCACAGCGTCGGCCACTTCAGCCACTTTCAGGCCTGCTTTTTCGACTTTGGGCCACGAAGCGCCGCCCTTGCGCAGGCCGACCACGACCTTGACGCCGCTGTCATTCAGGTTTTGCGCGTGGGCGTGGCCCTGGCTGCCGTAACCGATGATGGCCACTGTTTTGCCCTTGATCAGGCTGAGGTCGCAATCTTTGTCGTAATAAACTTTCATTTTCTTCTCCGAATAAATTAGGGCCTGGGGCGCCTGGTTGCAAAACACTTGCTCTTTTCAGGGCGAAGCACGCGTGCTTCGCCATCATTGTCCGAACGCGCTGAGCATGCCAAAAGCACGCGCCCGGAAAACTTCTTCGTAATGGGCCTAGACGCGCAAAATGCGCTCGCCGCGTCCAATACCGCTAGAACCGGTGCGCACCGTCTCCAAAATCGCGCCCGGCTCAATCGCCTGCAAAAAGGCGTCGTTCTTAGACTGGTCGCCGGTCAGCTCGATGGTGTAGCTCTTGTCGGTCACATCAATGATGCGACCGCGGAAGATATCGGCCATGCGCTTCATTTCTTCGCGCTCCTTGCCCACAGCGCGCACCTTGACCATCATCAGCTCGCGCTCGATGTAGGCGCCTTCGGTCAGATCGACTACCTTGACCACTTCAATCAGGCGGTTCAGGTGCTTGGTGATTTGTTCAATCACGTCGTCCGAGCCGGTGGTCTGGATGGTCATGCGCGACAGGCTAGGGTCTTCGGTAGGCGCCACGGTAAGCGACTCGATGTTGTAGCCACGGGCTGAAAACAGGCCCACCACCCGGGACAAGGCGCCAGGTTCGTTTTCCAGCAAAACTGCAATGATGTGTTTCATAAGCGTAGATTCCTCTTTTCGCTGCCCTCCCCCTGGCGCGGTAACGTCAGGGCTTGGCAGGCAATAGATTCGTCAAATAAGGGTTGAAGTAGGGAGTCCGAAAAAATAACGCGCGGTTTAGAGGTCTTCCGCACCCAGCAGCATTTCGGTAATGCCCTTGCCGGCTTGCACCATGGGGAACACGTTTTCGGTCGGGTCGGTGCGGAAATCCATGAACACCGTGCGGTCCTTCAGGCGGCGCGCCTCGCGCAGCGCGGGCTCCACATCCTCGGGGCGCTCGATCAGCATGCCCACGTGGCCATAGGCTTCAGCCAGCTTCACGAAATTGGGCAAAGCGTCCATGTAACTGTGGCTGTAGCGGCCTTCGTATTCCACTTCCTGCCACTGGCGCACCATGCCCAGGTAGCGGTTGTTCAGCGCGCAAATCTTGATGGGCGTGTTGTATTGCAGGCAGGTGGACAGTTCCTGAATGCACATCTGCACCGAGCCCTCGCCGGTAATACAAAACACTTCGCTGTCCGGCTTGGCCAGCTTGATGCCCATGGCGTAGGGAATACCCACGCCCATGGTGCCCAGGCCGCCCGAGTTGATCCAGCGGCGTGGCTCGTCAAACTTGTAGTACTGCGCTGCCCACATCTGGTGCTGGCCCACGTCGGATGTGATGTAGGTGTCCGCGTCCTTGGTCATGTTCCACAGGGTTTCGACCACGTACTGCGGCTTGATGACGTCGCCCTTGCCCAGGCTGTACTTCATGCAGTCGCGCTTGCGCCAGCCTTCAATCGTGTCCCACCAGGCGCCCAGGGCGTCGCTGTCGGGCTTGGTGCTGCTTTCCTTGATCATCGCGATCAGTTCGACCAGCACTTCCTTCACGTCGCCCACGATGGGAATGTCAACCTTGACGCGCTTGGAAATGCTCGACGGATCGATGTCAATGTGGATGATCTTGCGTTCGTTTTGCGCAAAATGCTTGGGGTTGCCGATCACGCGGTCGTCAAACCGAGCGCCCACGGCCAGCAGCACGTCGCAGTTTTGCATGGCGTTGTTGGCTTCCACCGTGCCGTGCATGCCCAGCATGCCCAGGAACTTGCGGTCACTCGCTGGATAGGCACCCAGACCCATCAAGGTGTTGGTGCAGGGATAACCCAGCATGTCCACCAGGGTGCGCAATTCGGCAGATGCATTGCTCAAGAGCACGCCGCCGCCGGTATAGATGTAAGGACGCTTGGCCGCCAGCAGCAATTGCAGCGCCTTGCGAATCTGGCCGCCATGGCCCTTGCGCACCGGGTTGTAGGAGCGCATTTCCACGCTGGCGGGGTAACCGGCATAGGGCACTTTTTTGAAGGACACGTCCTTTGGAATATCCACCACCACAGGGCCGGGGCGGCCGCTGCGGGCAATGTGGAAGGCTTTTTTCATGGTCTCGGCCAGGTCGCGCGCGTCCTTGACCAAAAAGTTGTGCTTCACCACCGGGCGGGTGATGCCCACGGTATCGCACTCCTGGAAAGCGTCCAGGCCAATGGCGTGGGTCGGCACCTGCCCGGTGATGATCACCATAGGGATGCTGTCCATATAGGCGGTGGCAATGCCGGTCACGGCGTTGGTGACACCTGGGCCCGAGGTGACGAGCGCCACGCCCACGTCACCCGTGGCGCGCGCATAGCCGTCAGCGGCGTGAACGGCGGCCTGCTCGTGGCGCACCAGCACGTGCTGGATGGTGTCTTGTTTGAAAAACGCGTCGTAAATGTGCAAAACCGCACCGCCGGGGTAACCCCAGACGTACTTAACGTGCTCGGCCTGCAAGGCCTTGATCAAAATCTCTGCTCCGCGGAGCTCGGGGGTTGCGGCTGCGTCGGCAGCGGAGGCTGAAGCCATTTCGGCTTTTGATAATTCCATGGTGAACCTTTGTGAATTTCTCTAACGAAAGACCTTGGGTGCCCCTAAGCAAACACTTGTGGCGTAGCTTCGGGACTTGAGGTCAAGGCCATGGACGCATTGAATGCTGCGCCGGACCGGGACCCGTTTGCGTTTGAGTTGCAAGGCGAATTATGGCATTCCCGCAGCGCCTGCACGCCCAAACCTGCCAGCGGTGCAATAATGAAGTCACACAATGCCGCCAAAAAATTGCAAAAAATGGTGAATTTCCTCGTCGTTAGCCCTTCGGTGACCCCACTTGGCTACTGAGAAAGAGCTCGACGCATTTTTGCGGGGAGTCGAAAAGCGGGCGTTCAAGCGGTCGCTTTACCATGTGCGCAACCAGGAATCGGCCCTGGACATCGTGCAAGACAGCATGATGAAACTGGCGCAGCACTACGGCCACAAGCCGGTAGAAGAGCTGCCCATGCTGTTCCAGCGGATTCTGAGCAACAGCACCTTGGACTGGTTTCGGCGGCAAAAAACCCAAAACACGCTCTTTACCCACCTCGGCGACTTTGAATCCGCCGAAGACGGCGGTGAGTTCGACTTGCTGGAAACTTTGCTGCAAAACGATGAGACCAATCACGCCGACAACCCGCAAAGCCAGGCCGAACGGGCACAAACTTTGCATACGATTGAAGAAGAAATTCAAGATTTACCAGCACGTCAACGGGAAGCCTTCCTCATGCGTTACTGGGAAGATATGGACGTTGCAGAAACTGCGAGTGCCATGGGCTGCTCGCAGGGGAGCGTGAAAACGCACTGTTCCCGGGCGGTAGCCGCCTTGTCAAAAGCACTGAGAGCCAGAGGAATATTTTTATGACCACCCAGACGACCGCATTTTCTCCTCAGCACCTGTGGGTGGACCAATTCGGTGCTCGCGTCGCAAACCAGCTTGACGCTGCCACACAACAGCTTCCCCATGACGTGTCAGAGCGCTTGCGCGCCGCGCGCACACAGGCACTGGCAAACCGCCGCGTTGCTGAAACAGCGGCGGCCCCTGCCGTTTTTGTTCAAGGCGGCTCTGCCGTATTGGGCGGCGGTTTTGGGTTTTGGGGACGGGCTGCGAGCTGGCTGCCATTGGTAGCGCTGACTTTGGGGCTGCTGGGTATCGGCACGCTGCAAGAACAAATGCGCGCCAGCGAAATCGCCGATGTCGACG
The DNA here is from genome assembly GCA_947372865.1 of Comamonadaceae bacterium. Lineage (GTDB taxonomy): Bacteria > Pseudomonadota > Gammaproteobacteria > Burkholderiales > Burkholderiaceae_C > Allorhodoferax. The sequence goes on along the minus strand of CANBVJ010000036.1, from coordinate 16,487 downwards.
CCGAATTGCTCACCAGCGAACTGCCAACAACGGCATACACTGATCCAGGTTTTGCGCAATACCTGAAGCTTGGAGCCCAAGACTGATGGGGAAATTTGTTTTAAAGGGTGGCAAACCGTTGGTGGTGGCAGAGGGCTACGTTGGGGTGGCACGCGCACTTTTTTTGGGCCTGTCCTTGACCTTGGTCGCGTCGCCTTGGGCCTTCGCGCAATCTGACTCGGCGGCGGCCAAAGCTTCCGCACCTGCCCCCGCTCCCTTGCCTGCAGGCACCGAAGTCGGACCGGCTTGGTCTAGCCTGAGTCCCGCCCAAAAAAACGCCTTGGCGCCTCTGGCCGCTGCTTGGCCGAGCCTTGCAGAGGGCCACAAAAACAAATGGATCACCTTGGTGCAGAAATTCCCGGAAATGGCGGAGGCCGACCGCGCCCGCCTGCATGATCGTATGGTGGACTGGGCCGCGCTGAGCCCCAAAGACCGTGAACTTGCGCGCCTGAATTTTGCGCAAACCAAAAAACTGAGCTCTGATCAGCGGGTTGCCAACTGGGAGGCCTACCAAGCACTGCCCGAAAGCAAAAAGCAGCAATTGCTGGAAGCCGCTCCCAAGAAGCCTGTGGGCGTAGCGGTCACGATCAAACCGGTGCCTGCCAACAAGCTGGCAGAAGTACCCGTCACGCGCAAAACGCCCGAACCCGTTCGCGCAGCAGTCAGCCAGCGCAATATGCTCGATCGCTACACCTTGTTGCCGCAAAATCCGGGCACCAAAGACAGCGTTGCAGCCCCCGACCCCTCCGGCAAATAAGGCGGGCCTAACGTCAGGTGGGACCTGTGGCCAGACCGCCCATTCTTGAGTCACCCCCTGCTTTTGCGGCCACAATCGGCGCTTGCTCGCTTTGTATGCCTCTCCGCCATGAACCCCACTGATTTCACCACCCCCTCACTCAATCGGCGCATGGCCTGCTGGCTGTATGAAGGCATGCTGCTGTTTGGCGTCGTTTTTATTGCGGGCTATCTGTTTGGCACCCTCAGCCAAACCCGAAACGCCATGGACAACCGCCACGGCTTGCAGGCGTTTCTCTTTCTGGTATTTGGGATTTACTTTGTGTGGTTCTGGTCAAAAGGCCAGACCCTAGCCATGAAGACATGGCACATCCGTGTGGTGGATATCGATGGTCAAGCCATAACCCAGCAGCGCGCGCTGGGGCGTTACGTGCTGTCCTGGGTGTGGATCTTGCCACCGCTGGCGGTGATCTGGCCGCTGGGCCTGTCGGGCGGCGAAACCGGCGTGCTGTTTTTGGGCTGGGTGGCGGTGTGGGCGGTGCTCAGCCGCTTTCAGCGCGATGGCCAGTTTTGGCACGACGTCTGGGCGGGCACCCGGCTCGTTGACTCCGAGCCAATGAGCCGCTAGGAAAGTCGGCTTAAACCGCCGATTCGTCCTGCTCGCCGGTGCGGATGCGCACCACGCGCTCCACGCTGGTGACAAAAATCTTGCCGTCGCCAATCTTGCCCGTGTAGGCGGCCTTGATGATGGCGTCCACGCAGCGGTCCAGGTCTTCGGTCTTGACGACCACTTCCACCTTCACTTTGGGCAAAAAGTCCACCACGTATTCTGCGCCGCGGTAGAGCTCGGTATGGCCTTTTTGGCGGCCAAAACCCTTGACTTCGGTAACCGTGAGGCCGGTAGCGCCGCATTCGGCCAGGGCTTCGCGCACTTCTTCGAGCTTGAACGGTTTGATGATGGCGGTGATTTGTTTCATGACGAAGTCCAAAGTAGTTGATTGGGGCCTCAGGCCCGAAACCGGTTGGTTATAGGATAACGCCAATCCTTGCCGAAGCTGCGGTGGCTGAGCCGCACGCCAATGGGCGACTGGCGGCGCTTGTATTCGTTGATTTGAATCAGGCGCGTGACCTTTTCCACATCGGCCTGCGGAAAGCCTGCGGCCACCAGGTCCTCGATGCTGGCGTCGTTTTCCATGTAACGCTCAATGATGGCGTCCAGCACCTCATAAGCAGGCAGGCTGTCCTGGTCGGTCTGGTCGGGGCGCAGTTCGGCGCTGGGGGGCCGGGTGATGATGCGCTCCGGGATCGGCTGATCGCAGGTGCCATAGGGGTTGTGCGCGTTGCGCCAGCGCGCCATGGCAAACACGCGGGTCTTGAGCAGGTCTTTGATCACCGCAAAGCCACCGGCCATATCGCCGTATAGGGTGCAGTAGCCGGTGGCCATCTCGGACTTGTTGCCCGTGGTCAGCACGATGCTGCCAAATTTGTTGCTCAGCGCCATGAGCAGCGTGCCGCGAATGCGAGCCTGGATGTTTTCTTCGGTCGTGTCGTCGGCGCACCCCGCAAAGTCGGACGCCAGCGAGGCCTTGAAGGCGGCAAATTCGGGCTCAATCGAGATTTCGTCATAGCGCACGCCCATGCGCTGCGCCATGTCGCGCGCGTCCAGCCAACTGATGTCCGCCGTGTAGGGCGAAGGCATCATCACCGTGCGCACTTTGTCGGCGCCCAGCGCGTCTACCGCAATGGCCAGCACCAGTGCCGAATCAATGCCGCCCGACAGCCCCAGCAGCGCGCCGGGAAAGCGGTTTTTGCCCAGGTAGTCGCGCACGCCTAGCACCAGCGCGTCCCACAAGTCGGCTTCGGCTGAACGACGGGGCTCCACCGGGGCGCTCCAGCGGGCGTTAGCGCCCTGCCCGTCCAGCATGGTTTCAAACAATGCTTCCTTAAAACTCGGCGCCCGTCCGGCCACCGCGCCGTCTGCGTTCAGGGCGAAGGATTCGCCTTCAAATACCAGTTCGTCCTGGCCACCGACCAAATGGGCGTAAATCAGCGGCAAGCCCGTGGCGCGGGCCCGTTCGGCCATCACCGCCTCGCGCAGGTAGCCCTTGCCCACATGAAAGGGCGATGCGTTGATTACCGCCAGCACCTGCGCCCCGGCGGCCTGGGCCAGTTGCGCGGGTTCGTCAAACCAGGCGTCTTCGCAGATCAGCAGACCCACGCGTACCCGCGCGCCCGCTTCGCCTGCCTCAAACACACACACACCCTTGCCGGGCGCAAAGTAGCGGCGTTCGTCAAACACCTGGTAATTGGGTAGTTCCCGCTTGGCGTAGGTGGCCAGCACCTCGCCTTCGCGCAGCATGCTGGCGCAATTGAAGCGCTCTTGCACCATCGACAAGGGTGTGCGCCGCTCGGCGTGTTGCGGGTGGCCGACGACCACGGTCATGTCTTTTAACCCGGCGAGCTGCTCGGTGAGGGCTTTCAGGGCATCATCAGATGCGCGCATAAAGGCCGGGCGCAAGTACAGGTCTTCTGCGGCGTAGCCGCACAAGGACAATTCGGGCGTGAGCAACAAGCGCGCGCCCTGGGCGTAGGACTGTTGGGCCGCCAAAACGATTTTTTGGACGTTGCCCGCAAAGTCCCCGACCGTGAAGTTGAGTTGTGCGACGCAAATTTTGAGAGTCATGAACCAGAAACCATGGGTAAAAATATAAATCCAACTGTTGCAATTGATTATGTCACCCGGGTTCTGCCGTCCATGGCAGACATTGCGGCGAATGTGTGGGACGCTTTGCTGCTGCGCCACCCAGACGCCAGCCCTTTTATGCAGCACGCCTATTTGCACGCAATGGAAGCCAGTGGCAGCGCCAGCCCGGCCACCGGCTGGCTGCCGCAAATCATCACCCTGGAGCGCGAGGGCCAGTTGGTGGCGGCTTGCGCGCTGTACGTCAAAGACCACTCCTACGGCGAATACGTGTTTGACTGGGCCTGGGCCAACGCCTACCAACAGCACGGCCTGCCCTATTACCCCAAGGCGGTGGTGGCCGTGCCCTTTACCCCGGTGCCCGGCGCGCGCCTGCTGGCTGTGGACGCCGATGCGCGCGCAGCGCTGGTGCACGCGCTGGTGGAATGGTGCGAATCGAAGCAGCTGTCGTCCTTGCACCTGTTGTTTGCCTCAGACGCCGACCTGCAGGCCTGCGAGTCGGCGGGGCTGATGCTGCGCCACACGGTGCAATTTCATTGGAACAACAGCATGCCCGGCTATGCCGACTTTGACGCATTTTTGTCGCACTTGGCGCAAGACAAACGCAAAAAGATCCGCCAAGAGCGGCGCAAAGTGAGTGATGCCGGGGTGCAATTTCGCTGGGCGCAAGGCGCGGACATCGCGTCTGCAGACTGGGACTTTTTTTACCGCTGCTACGAGCGCACCTACCTGGAACACGGCAACGCGCCATATTTAAGCCGCGACTTCTTTGCCCGCATGCAAAGCGGCATGGCGGGCAACTGGCTGCTGTTTGTGGCTGAGCGCGAAGGCCAGCCCATGGCCAGCAGCCTGATTGCGCTGAGTAGCGATGCGACTGGCACCAACGGTGCGCCCCAGCCCAAAGTGGCCTATGGCCGCTACTGGGGCGCGCTAGAACGCGTGGACTGCCTGCACTTCGAGGCCTGCTACTACCAGCCGCTGGCCTGGTGCATTGCGCACGGCTACCAGCGCTTTGAAGGCGGCGCCCAGGGCGAACACAAAATGGCGCGCGCCCTGCTGCCGGTCAAAACCAGCAGCGTGCACTGGCTGGCGCACCCCAGCTTTGCCGACGCAGTGGCCCGCTTTCTGGAGCGCGAGGGCGAAGGCATTGAAAACTACCTGGGCGCCTTGCACCAGCGTTCGCCCTTGCGGGCAGAAAAACCCAGCGACTAAGGCGCCAAGCCCCAATAAAAATGCCCCGGTCGGTGGGAAACCGAAACCGGGGCGTAAACGCAAAGCGCGCGGTGTTTAAACCGAAGTCTGCTCTTTTTCGTAGTTGGCAATGCCTTCCAGAATTTCCTGGCGGGCGGACTCGGGGCCTTCCCAGCCCAAGACCTTGACCCACTTGCCGTCTTCCAGGTCTTTGTAATGCTCAAAGAAGTGGGAGATGGTTTTCAGGCGCAGGGGGTTCAGGTCTTCCGGTTTTTGCCACTGGGTGTACAGCGACAATATCTTGTCCACCGGCACGGCCAGCACTTTGCCGTCTTGGCCGGCTTCGTCTTCCATTTTCAGGATGCCGATGGCGCGGCAGCGCACCACCACACCGGGAATCAGGGGCACGGGCGTGATCACCAGCACGTCCACCGGGTCGCCGTCGCCCGAGATGGTTTTGGGCACATAACCGTAGTTGGTGGGGTAGTGCATGGCTGTGCTCATGAAGCGGTCCACAAAAATGGCGCCGGTTTCTTTGTCCACTTCGTACTTCACGGGGTCAGCGTTCATCGGGATTTCGATGATCACGTTGAAGGCGTTGGGCACGTCTTTGCCAGGGGTAACTTTGTCTAGGGACATGAAATACTCGTCGTAAGGTTAGGAGGAAGCGAGACTAGGATTAACCCTGATTTTACTGACTTGGCTCTTGCGAATCGCCCTAATGCACGTTTTTAGGACTACATTGGGGCGTTGGCCAATCAATTCCCCTGGTTTTGAGGTTCGGGATGACGAGGAAGCAACGTAGCGGGGGCCCCGCTTGCGTTGCCCCCTTCTTCGAACAACATGCTAGTAGGAGTATTTTTATGACTGGTAACTCAGCGCTGATTCTGGCGCTTGGCTGTGGTTTGGTCGCCGTGCTGTACGGCGTCTGGGCCCGAAGCTGGATTCTTTCGCAAGACGCGGGCAACCCCCGCATGCAAGAAATTGCAGCCGCTATCCAAACCGGCGCTGCGGCCTACCTGTCGCGTCAGTACCGCACCATTGCCATGGTCGGCGTGGTGCTGGCCATCCTCATTACCGTTTTTCTTGACCCTTTAAGTGCCATCGGCTTTGTCGTGGGCGCGGTGCTGTCGGGTGCCTGCGGCTTTATCGGCATGAATGTGTCGGTGCGCGCCAATGTGCGCACCGCGCAGGCGGCCACGCGCGGCATTGGCCCGGCGCTGGACGTGGCCTTTCGCGGTGGTGCGACCACAGGCATGCTGGTCGTAGGCCTGGGGTTGCTGGGCGTGACTGGCTTTTACTGGTACCTGGTGCCAGACGGCGCAGTGACGGTGGCCAAGCTCAACCCGTTGATCGGTTTTGCTTTTGGCTCGTCGCTGATCTCGATTTTTGCCCGCCTGGGCGGCGGCATTTTTACCAAGGGGGCGGACGTGGGCGCTGACTTGGTTGGCAAGGTCGAAGCCGGCATTCCTGAGGACGACCCGCGCAACCCCGCCGTGATTGCCGACAACGTGGGTGACAACGTGGGCGACTGCGCCGGTATGGCAGCTGACCTGTTTGAGACCTACGCCGTCACGCTGATTGCCACCATGGTGCTGGGCGCCATGATGCTGACCGGGGCCAACACCAACGCGGTGCTATACCCGCTGGCACTGGGCGCGGTGTCCATCGTGGCGTCCATCATTGGCTGCTTTTTTGTCAAGGCGTCGCCTGACATGAAGAACGTCATGCCCGCGCTGTACAAAGGCCTGGCGGTGGCCGGTGTTTTGTCGCTGGTGGCGTTTTACTTTGTGACGCAAAGCCTGTTTCCGGCATCGGTCACGCTAACTGACGGACGCGTGATCACCAGCACCGATTTGTTTGGCGCTTGCGCCGTCGGCCTGATTTTGACCGCCGCTTTGGTTTGGATTACCGAGTACTACACCGGCACGCAGTACGCGCCCGTGCAGCACATTGCGCAGGCTTCCACCACCGGCCACGGCACCAACATCATTGCGGGCCTGGGCGTGTCCATGCGCTCCACCGCCTGGCCGGTGCTGTTTGTCTGCATGGCGATCTGGACGGCGTTTCACCTGGGCGGCTTGTATGGCATTGCGATTGCGGCTACCTCCATGCTCAGCATGGCGGGCATCGTGGTGGCGCTGGACGCCTATGGGCCGATTACCGACAACGCCGGGGGCATTGCCGAAATGTCCGAAATGCCCAAAAGCGTGCGCGACATCACCGACCCGCTGGACGCCGTGGGCAACACCACCAAAGCGGTCACCAAGGGCTACGCCATTGGCTCCGCCGGCTTGGCCGCACTGGTGCTGTTTGCCGACTACACCCACAAGCTCGACGCCTTTGGCAAGCATATTGCCTTTGACTTGAGCGACCCGATGGTGATCATTGGCCTCTTTATCGGCGGCCTGATTCCCTACCTGTTTGGCGCCATGGCGATGGAAGCCGTGGGCCGCGCGGCTGGTTCGGTGGTGGTGGAAGTGCGCCGCCAGTTCAGAGACATCAAGGGCATCATGGACGGCACCGGCAAGCCCGAGTACGACACCGCAGTGGACATGCTGACCACTGCGGCCATCAAAGAAATGATGATCCCCAGCCTCTTGCCCGTGGTCGTGCCCATCGTGGTCGGCCTGGCCCTGGGGCCCGCAGCCTTGGGCGGCTTGCTGATGGGCACCATCGTGACCGGCCTGTTTGTGGCCATCTCCATGTGCACCGGCGGCGGCGCCTGGGACAACGCCAAGAAGTACATCGAAGACGGCCACCACGGCGGCAAGGGCTCTGACACGCACAAGGCGGCTGTGACAGGCGACACCGTTGGCGACCCTTACAAAGACACGGCAGGCCCAGCCGTCAATCCGTTGATCAAGATCATCAACATCGTGGCCCTGCTGATTGTGCCGTTGATGATGAAGATTCACGGGGGGTAGGTCTGGCAACCAATTTCCGCTCGACCGCCTGAATTTCGGCGCTCAAAAGTCCGCATTGTTTGCGGACTTTTTTATGGAACTAGCAAATTAATTGGTGCTCTCCATCAATCATGTCCCATCCGATTCATTGTTTGGCCAAGGCCATGCGTTTGCGCATCGAGCCCAAGCGTGTGCGACACACATTTAAAAAATTAGATTGTTTTGACCTGCTGGTAGCATTGCCAACATGAAGATATTGATAGCAGACGACCACGCCCTCATGCGCGAGGGGCTGGGTCAGCTCCTGGTAGGGATGTACCCGGACTTGGTTCTTTTGCATGCGGCCAACGGCGCACAAGCTATTGCTATGCTCTTGCCGCACCGGGACATTGACCTGGTGCTGTTGGACTACCAGTTGCCTGACATGACCGGACTGGACGTGCTGCGCCAGTTTGCAAGAATCCAGCCTGGTTTGGTGGTGCTGGTGATCTCCGGTTCTGTCAATCCGCACCTGATGCAGCAGACCTTGAGTGCCGGGGCCTGCGGCTTTGTGCAAAAGTCAGGCAATGCCCAGGCCTTGGTGCGAGCCATTGACCTAGTGCTTAAGGGAGGAGTCTATCTACCGCCCGAGCTGGAGGTGCTGAGCAAATCGGGCAACTCTGAGGGGCCCAACACGCTGTCGCCACGCCAGGAAACCGTGCTGCAACGCCTGATGGATGGCCAGTCCAACCGCGAAATCGCCCAGGATCTGGATTTGTCGGAAGAAACCGTCAAAACCCATGTCAGTGCCATTCTTCGCTATTTCAATGCCGAAAACCGTACCCAGGCCGCACTGGCGGCGCTGGACTACGGATTTCGCAGCCTCAAGCGCCGCTGACAGCGGTCAGCGCCCGCCAAGTCGCTACTGGGGCGCCACCACAAAGATAATACCCTTGGGTACAACTGAGGGTTCCGCAGCCGGCAGCGATTTAAGGCGTTTCGCACGCCGTAACCGGCAGGCGCACAGACAGACAGACAGGCCTACCCGGCCTTGAGAGCACCTCTACCCGGCTGCCCAGCAATTGCGCCAGGCGCTGCGCGGTGTACAGGACCACCTCACCTTGCAGACTGCGCGACTGCGACCGTACTGGGGCGGGGCCAAAAGGCGCAAAAAACTGAGATTTTTCGCAAGCAGGCAGACCCGAACCACGCCACCACAGCTCCATGCGCACAGCGCCCTGCCCGCGCAGACTGCGCCAAGCCAACAGCACACTGCCGCCCTGGGCGATCTCCAAAGCATGGTCGATCAGCGCCAGCGAAAGGCGTTCCAGCAAAAGGGGATCGGAAAACACCTCTTGACCTTGGCTGCGCCAGCGCAAGCCCTTGGTCTGGGGCCGCGCGTCTGTGTGGCGGCGCAGGCGCGCGCACAAAGCATCCACCGACACCGCTTCTGGCCTGACCGACAGGTGGCCCGCATCCATCTGCGCCACTTGCACCAAGCGATAAAGCAGGCTTTGCAAGTCCTGCACCGACGCATTCACCTGCTCCACTACCGGTGCGGCCTGCGCCCCCACCGCAAGACGACGCAGGCGATCAGAAAACAGCGCCAGCGCCTGCACCGGTTGGGCCAGCGCGTGCAAGGCGTCCGCCCAAAACTGCGCGGCAGCCTGTGGCGTAGCAGCAACGTCAGATACGGCCTGCGGCAAGGCGTCAGGCCTGGTTGGCAAAGGTTCGGTCATGGATCAAAAAAAAAGCCGGGCATACGGCCTGCAAGCGGTGTTGCGCGCAAGCGCGGGTTCGCCTGAGCTTTGATAATAGTGCTTTACGCTGCCGCGCCCGCCGCCAACAAGGCCACAATCGAGCCCATGACCAACCGTCCCGCTTATCGCACCATTCCAGTGTTCGACCAGCGCCCTGGCACCCTGCCCGTGCCAACTGGCGCTGCTGCTAACCCCAACGCCACCGCCCACACGCTCGACACCCTGCGCCGCCCGCTGCGTGATCTGCGCATCAGCGTGACGGACCGCTGCAATTTTCGCTGCAGCTACTGCATGCCCAAAGAGGTGTTTGACAAGGACTACGCCTATTTGCCGCACAGCGCGCTCTTGTCGTTTGAAGAAATCACCCGCATTGCGCGGCAGTTTGTGGCCCACGGAGTACAAAAAATCCGCCTGACCGGGGGCGAGCCGCTGCTGCGCAAAAACCTCGAAGTGCTGATCGCCCAACTCGCCGCCCTGCGCACGCTCGATGGTGAGCCGCTGGACATTACGCTCACCACCAACGGTTCGCTGCTGGCGCGCAAAGCCCAGGCGCTGAAGGCCGCAGGCTTGCAACGCGTCACCGTAAGCCTGGACGGGCTGGACGACGCGGTGTTCAAAAAGATGAACGACGTGGACTTTCCGGTAGCCGATGTGCTGGCGGGCATTGCGGCGGCGCAGGCGGCCGGCCTGGGGCCGATCAAGGTGAACATGGTGGTCAAACGCGGCACCAATGACCACGAAATCGTGCCCATGGCGCGCCACTTTCAGGGCACGGGCGTGGTGCTGCGCTTTATTGAATACATGGACGTGGGCGCCACCAACGGCTGGCGTATGGACGAAGTGCTGCCATCGGCCCAGGTGATTGAGCGGCTGCAGACAGAAATGCCCTTGGTGGCGCTAGAGGCTTCTGCCCCCGGCGAAACCGCACAGCGCTGGGGCTACGCCAACGCGCAAGGGCAATACGACCCGCGCCTGGGCGAAGTAGGTGTCATCAGCAGTGTGACCCAGGCCTTTTGTGCCGACTGCAACCGCGCGCGCCTGTCCACCGAGGGCCAGCTCTATTTGTGCCTTTTCGCCAACCAGGGTTACGACCTGCGCAGCCTGGTGCGCACCGATACCGGCACTTCGGACGATACGGCCTTGGCCGAAGCTATTGGCAACATCTGGCAGGGCCGCACCGACCGCTATTCGCTTTTGCGCGCAGCGCTGCCGCCCGAGGCGCAGGGTACCGGGGCGCGCCGGGTCGAGATGAGCTACATCGGGGGCTAAGCGCGCATGCCAAATTTCGACCCCAAAAGCGTGTGCGCGGTGGTGCTGGCCGGTGGCATGGGCAGCCGCATGGGTGGCGTGGACAAAGGCTTGCAACTGCTGGCGGGCCAGCCGCTGGCGCGCCATTGCGTGCGGCGCCTGCAGGCCCAAAGCGGCGGCGCCCCCGGCCTGATTGCCATCAACGCCAACCGCAACGCAGAGGTCTATGCCGGCTGGGGCTGCCCGGTGTGGGCGGACGACATTGACGGCTTTGCCGGGCCGCTGGCCGGGTTTCAGACCGCATTGCAGCATTGCGCCGATGCAGCCGCTTTAGCCACTGCCCCGCCCGAGGGCTACCGCTATTTGCTCACCGTAGCCTGCGACACGCCACGCTTTGCGCTGGACTTGCTGGCGCGCCTGGCGCAGGCGCTAGAGGACGGTGGCGCCGACATTGCCGTGGCGAGTGCCCCCGAACAAGGCCCTGGCGGCACTTGGTCGCTGCGCACCCAGCCGGTGTTTTGCCTGCTGCGCACCCGCCTGGCGGGGAGCCTGAACGCGTTTTTGACCGCAGGCGGGCGCAAGGTAGACGCATGGACCGCGCAGCACCGCACCGTCACCGTGGCTTTTGACCAGCCGCAGGACGACGCCCTGGCGTTTTTTAACGCCAACACCCTGGACGAACTCGGGCGCCTTGAAGCATCCCCTGCCCCATGAAAACACTGGACCAGATTGCCGCCGAACTGCAAGGCTACGACTCGCAAGCCCTGTCCGCGCACACGGTCAACACCTTTTTGGCGCAGATGGTGCCGCTGCCCACGCAGAGCGAAGACGTGCCGCTTATGCAGGCCCTGGGCCGCGTGCTGGCGCACACCGTGGTCAGCCCCATCGACGTGCCGGCCCACGACAACTCGGCCATGGACGGCTACGCCTTTCACGGCCAAGCGCTGCAAACCGGTGCGCCCTTGCGGCTTGCGGTCGTGGGCACCGCACTGGCCGGGGCCGCCTACCAAGGCGCAGTGGCGGCCGGCCAGTGCGTCAAGATCATGACCGGCGCGGTGATGCCCGCCGGGCTTAACACGGTAGTGCCGCAAGAGCTGGTGCAGACCAGCGGCGCGCACATCACCATTCCCGCAGGCGCCTTGCGCGCAGGCGACAACCGCCGCGCCCGGGGCGAAGACCTGCAACAAGGCAAAACCGCCCTGGCCGCAGGCAGCGTGCTGGCACCCGCCAGCTTGGGGCTGCTGGCCAGCCTGGGCCTGCCCACGGTGCGGGTGTGGCGCCGCCTGCGCATGGCCTATTTTTCAACCGGCGACGAGATTTTGAGCCTGGGCCAGGCCCCGCGCGAAGGCGCGGTGTTTGACAGCAACCGCTACACCGTGTGGGGCATGTTGCAACGCATGGGCATGGAATGCATCGACCTGGGCGTGGTGCCGGACGACCCGGCGGCGCTTGAGGCCGCCTTTCGCAGCGCCGCCGCGCAGGCTGACGCCATCGTCACCAGTGGCGGTGTGAGCGTGGGCGAAGCCGACCACACCAAAGCCATGATGCGCAAAATCGCCCAAAGCGACACGCCGGGCGAAGGCGGCGTGGTGTTTTGGCGCATCGCCATGCGCCCGGGCCGCCCTATGGCGGTGGGACGCGTGGGCCGCGTACCGCTGTTTGGCTTGCCGGGCAACCCGGTGGCGGTGATGGTGACTTTTTTGGCCTTTGTGCGCCCTGCCCTGTGGCGCATGGCCGGTGCCAACGCCCACGATCCGGCCATTTCGCCGCCGCTGCTCAAAGCCCGCAGCACCCAAGCCATCCGCAAAAAACCCGGCCGCACCGAATACCAGCGCGCCATCGTCAGCCCCGACGCGCAAGGCCAGCTCTGCGTTCAAACCACCGGCGACCAGGGTTCCGGCGTGCTCAGTTCTATGGTCCGCGCCAACGGCCTGCTGGTGCTGCACCACGACCAGGGCAACGTGGCCCCCGGCGATCTGGTCGATGTGATGGTGTTTGCGGGGGTGATGTAGGCCAGCCCCCGGCAGCAAGATTTAGGCCTGGGAGGGCGCCATGCCAACGCCCCGGTTGGCCAGGCCATCGGCGCGTTCGTTGCCGGGGTCGCCGTTGTGGCCTTTGACCCAGCGCCAGTCGATGCTGTGGCCGCCTTGCGACACCAGGGCGTCGAGTTGCTGCCAAAGGTCTACGTTTTTCACCGGCTGCTTGGCGGCGGTGCGCCAGCCTTTGGCTTTCCAACCGGGCAGCCATTCGGTAATGCCCTTGAGCACATATTGGCTGTCAAGGTGCAGCGTGACGGCGCAGGGGCGCTTGAGCGCGGCCAGGGCCTGGATCACGGCCATCATTTCCATGCGGTTGTTGGTGGTGCCGGACTCGCCGCCACAGAGTTCCTTCTCACTGCCGTCGGGCGAGCGCAAGAGCGCTCCCCAGCCGCCGGGGCCGGGGTTGCCCTTGCAGGCGCCGTCGGTATAAATCACAACCTGGTTCACTGTTCTGTTTCCTTTTTTGCTATATCTTGCCGGCGCTGGCCGGCCACTACCGGGCTGGCGGCGCGCACGGGCTTGGCCTTCCAGGCGGCGCCCAGCAGGCGCGCACCGCGCACTTTCTTTACCGCTACCACCATATAAGCGGCACCAAAAATCGGCCACCAGCGCGCGCCCAGCCTGTCAAGCCAGGCAAAGCGCTGCAGCCAGCCCACGCTGCCCACGGCCGGGGCGTAGCAGCCGTAGCGCACCACCTCCACCTCAAAGCCCAGCAGGCGCAGCCAATCGCGCAGGCGCCACACGCCCAAAAACGCATCCTGCTGCGGCAAATAATCAGGGCCCATAAAGCGCCCCAGCCCCAGCAGGCGCCACAGGCGCTGGCGCGCGCTGCGCAGCGCCCACAGGCTGGTCGGGTTCAGGCCGCAAATCACCACCCGGCCCTCGGCCACCAGCACGCGTTCTACCTCGCGCAGCGTTTCATGCGCGTTGCTGAGTTCCAGGGTGTGGGGCAGCACCACCAAGTCCAGGCTGGCCGCCGGGAACGGCAGTGCGTCAAAGTCGGTGACCAGCGCCAGGGGCACGTCTGGCGTACCCGCCTGCGTGTCCAGGTGCTTGTCTGGGGCCTGCGGCGAAGCGGGCATTTCCTGGGTGGCAAGCCAGCGGTGCGGCATGCGGTTATGCTGCAGTCCCGCCAGCGCGGGCAATCCCAGTTGCAGCGCGTGGTAGCCAAACATATCGGCCACGGCCCGGTCCACCTGCGCCTGCTCCCAGGCCAGCAGATAGCGCCCAGGCGGCGTCTGTAGCCAGTCTTGCAAACCTATAATTTGATCGCTCATGAAGTTAATACCGCTGCCCGCATTTACTGACAATTACATCTGGATGCTGCACGACGGGCAAGCCGCCTGGGTGGTAGATCCGGGCGACGCCGCACCGGTTTTGCAAGCCCTGGCCGCGCACAGCCTCAAGCTCCAAGGCATTCTAGTCACCCACCACCACCCGGACCACACCGGCGGCGTGGCCGAGCTGCGCACCGCCACGGGCGCCGCCGTCTTGGGCCCCTACCGAGAAAACATGCCCGAACCACTGCGCCGCATGGCCCAGGACGAAACGGTCGATGTGTTGGGCCTGCAGTTTCGGGTGATTGAAGTGCCGGGTCACACCTCCGGCCACATTGCGTATTACTGCGCGGCCATGGACGGCGCGCCCGTGCTGTTTTGCGGCGACACCTTGTTCAGCGGCGGCTGTGGCCGTTTGTTTGAAGGCACACCGGCGCAAATGCAGGCCTCGCTGGAAACCCTGGCCGCCCTGCCCGGCGACACCCGCGTGTGCTGCACCCACGAATACACGCTGAGCAACCTCAAGTTTGCCCGCGAAGTGGAGCCCGACAACACAGTGCTGGCCGACTACCAAACCCACTGCTTGGCCCTGCGCGCCGACAACGTGCCCACGCTGCCGTCCACCATTGCGCAAGAACGCGCCATCAACCCCTTTTTGCGCAGCAGCCAACCCACCATTGCGGCGTCCGCCCAGCGCTTTGACGCCGCGCAAACCGCCAGCCAAGGCGTGTTTGCCACGCTGCGGGCCTGGAAAAACCAGTTTTGATGCGCATGATTGTTAAGGCGTGCCGGGCGCGGATGGCCCCACTGCTGTGCGCTTGCCTGCTGAGCACGGGCCTGGCACAGGCGCAGACCTATCCCCCTGCCGCTCCGCTGGGCGCCGCCACCGGGTCTGCCGCGCCAGTGGGAGGCAACGGCCTGCAGCCACTCACGCCCCAAGAAAGCACGCCGCAGACCGTGGCGCCCCTAGCCACCACCACCGATTTGTGGGAACGCATCCGCCGGGGCTACGCCATGCCCGACCTCGACAGCCCGCTGGTGCGCGACCGCGAGACCTGGTACACCGCGCGGCCTGACTATATTTTTCGGATGACCGAGCGCTCGCGCAAATACCTGTTCCACATCGTTGAAGAGCTTGAGTTGCGCAACATGCCCACCGAGCTGGCATTGCTGCCCTTTGTGGAAAGCGCGTTTAACCCGCAAGCCGTCTCCAGCGCCAAGGCCGCAGGCATGTGGCAATTTATGCCGGCCACTGGCCGCACCTTCGAGTTGAAGCAAAACGTGTTTCGCGACGACCGGCGCGACGTGCTGGCGTCCACCCGCGCGGCGCTGGATTACCTGCAAAAGCTCTATGGCATGTTTGGCGACTGGCACCTGGCGCTGGCCGCCTACAACTGGGGCGAAGGCAGCGTGGGCCGGGCGATTGCCAAAAACGAGCGCCTGATGCTGGGCACCGGCTACACCGACCTGACCATGCCCATGGAAACGCAGTTCTACGTGCCTAAGCTGCAGGCCATCAAAAACATCGTGGCCCGCCCCCAGGCCTTTGGCAGCGAGCTGCCCAAGATCGGTAACCACCCGTATTTCCAGACCGTCAACATCCGCCGCGACATGGACGTCACGCTGGCGGCCAAGATGGCCGAAGTGCCGCTGGACGACTTCAAGGCCCTGAACCCGTCTTTGAACAAGCCGGTAATTCTGGCCGCAGGCACGCCGCAAATTTTGCTACCCTGGGACAGCGCCGACGTATTCCAGCAAAACCTGGACCGCCTGGCCGGCTCGCGCCTGGCAAGCTGGACCGTGTGGATCGCACCCAGCACGCTGCGGGTGGCCGACGCGGCCAAGCAATTTGGCATGGGCGAGGCGCAACTGCGCGAGCTCAACAACATCCCCAAGGGCATGCTGATCAAACCCGGCTCCGCCCTGCTGGTGCCGCGCGCCGCCCACAGTGAACTCGAAGTCACCGAGGCCGTAGCCGACAAGGGCGAAGTCAGCTTTGCCCCCGAAATCGTGCAAGTGCGCAAAACTGTGCGCGCCGCCAAAGGCGACTCGGTGGCCAGCATCGCCAAGCGCTACGCCACCACCCCCGGCAACGTGGCCCAATGGAACAAGGTAGCCGCCAACGCCAGCTTCAAAGCCGGGCAAAGCGTGGTGGTTTACGTATCCGCCAGCGCGGCCAAAGCCAAATCCGCCGCTGCGGGCAACACCAGTGCCAAGACGGTTAAGCGCCCGGCGGTGAAGAAGACGCGGGTTGCGGGGGTTAAGAAGGCGAAGGCTTGAGGAATAGGTACTTGACATAAGCATTGCAAATGCAAACTGAGCTGAAGCCCATTAGTAACGCCGCACATTGCACCCCGCGCGCGCGCGTAAGCCAGCCCTCAGCCAGCCCCGTTACAATCTGCGCCATGTTTCACGCCTACCCGTTCACCTTGAACTGCGCCACTGCCCCTGCGGCAGATGGCGGTGCGCGTGCAAACACCTCCAAAACCACGACCATTAAGGGCTGATCCAGCTCCGGTTCGTCGTGCGCCCCCCGGCCAGACGAGCCGGGCAAACAGCCAGGTCTGGGCATGTTTTAAAACTGAAAGGGCGTTGAAATGAGCAAGTTAGTA
>CANBVJ010000035.1 GCA_947372865.1 Comamonadaceae bacterium | reverse complement strand
TTTGTCGGCACGCCTTGCGCACTGGAAGGCGACCCGGCTGCGCGCACGCTGTTGCAAGACGCCTTTACGGCCATCGGCGCGCAATGCTTTGACATCCGCAGCCAAGACAAACTGCTCTACCACGCCGCCGCCGTGTTTGCCACCACCTTCTTGCCCGTGCTGCAGTCGGTGGCTGAAGACGCCTGGCGCGCCACCGGCGTGCCCGAGGCGCTGCTGCCGCATTTGCGCGCAACACTTTTACAAAACGCCGTAGTCAACATTACCCGCTTAGGTCCGCAAGGCGCGCTCACCGGCCCGGCGGCGCGCGGCGACACTGCGGCGATAGCCCGCCAAGCAGCGGCCGTGGCTGCTTGGGACGAAAAATCGGGCGCGGCCTATGTGGCGCTCAGCGACCTGGCGCTGCGACTGGCGGGGCACTGACCGAGGCGTCAGCCGCCTAGCGCTCCGAGCGCACGCCGCGCTGGCGCCACGCAAACACCAGCAATACGCCCGTCACTACCGCAGCCAGCGCCTGCTGCAAGTGCGTGTTTTGCGCAAAGTCCAGCGGCTCGTCCAGCAGCACGTATACCGTGACCGCCAACAACACCGCCACCGCGCGCAAACGCCAGCCCTGCGGCTGCACATAGACCGCCCCCAGGCGGCACCACAGCAGGTTGCCCAACAGGCCCGCCAGCACGCCCAGGCCCGCGCCCACCGCCACGTCGCCGGGCCAGTGCGCGCCCACCGCAATGCGCGACAAGCCTACGGCGCCTGCCAACAGCCACAGCCAGGCAAAGCGCGCGCGGCCTCGGGCATCCAGCGCAAAGTACAGGCTGCTGGCCACGGCAAAGGCAGTCAGCGTGTGGCCCGAGGGCATGGACGCGACTTCGAGCTTTTCACCCACCAATCGAAACAGGCGGTTGTCCACCACAGCCGCCGGGCGCGGGCTGTCCAAAAAGCCCTTGCCCAGGCGCGCAAACAGCACGCCAAAAGGCACGGCGCACAGCCAGGCCCACAGCAAGCGCGGCGCCAGCACCAGCAGGGGCGACGTAATCGCCAGCACGCCCCAGGCGTTGCCCAGCAGCGACAACCCGGTCCACACGGGCGCGGGCAGCAGCAGGCAGGCATGGTTGATGGCCACAAACAACGCGGGCTCGCCCCAGTGAAGCCACAGCGGCGCGCTCAAGGCCAGCATCAGCACCGGCAGCGCCCAGCGGCGCCACGTTTGGGGGACGGAATTTTGGCCCATTTATTCCATCCTCAAACGCGGTTGTGGGCTGCCCGACCAGCCGTGGCAGGCATAAAACCGAAAACTCGCCAGCGGCGCACCCCAGTGCGTGGCGGCCTGCGTGGCCAGCAACTGGCAATCACGAAAGCCATGCGCGCCCAGTGGCACGGTATAAGCCATGGCCGACCAGTCCAGCAGCAAGGTGTCGCCACCCACCGGCAAGTCGCCTGCCCAGATGTCAAATTGGTCAAAGCGGTCTTCGAGCACATGCACGGGCAGCGGCCGCGCGTACCAGCCCAGGCGGCTGGCCAGGGTCCAGTTTTGCACCGACACGCTACCCAGGCCGTGTTGCGCGGCCAGGGCGCGGGCCTGAACGCCCGCGGCTTGCCAGCCATGCAAATCGACAAAGGGGTTACGGCCCACCGGCGTGTCTTCAAAGCTGCGCGGCAGCAGCGGCGCGCCCGCACTGAGCATGAGCCAGAGCAGCGCCGCGCTGGCCAGCGCCTGCAAGGCCACCAAAGCGCCAATAGCAAAGCGCCGCCAACGCCGCCGCCCAAACGCCGCACCCTGGCCCCAAGACGCGGCCAAAGCCACGCCTGCAAAAGGCGCCAGCGCCACCCAGGCCGGCGCCGTCCAATGCGGCAGGCTGCTGCCCCCGCCCGAGAGCCAGCCCAGCACCGCAAACGGCAGCACAAAAAACAGGCGCAACACGCCCGCCCGGCTGCGCGCCCAGGCGCCCCACAGCAGCAAGGGCCCGTAGGCCAGCAACTGCACCAACGCAAAACGCAGCACTTCCTGCCCCTGCCACGCGCTGCCCGCCCCGTGCTGTGCTTGGTAGCTAAAAGAAATCCAGCCATTGCGCGCGTTCCACACCACCACGGGCGACACCAGCGCCAAGGCCAGCGCCATTGCCGCCCACAAGGCGGGCAAGCGCAAGACGCGCAGCCCGTGCGCTTGCAACATGCACACGGCGGCAGCCAGCGCAAAAAAGACGGCCGTGTATTTGCTCAGTCCGGCCAAGCCCAGCAGCAGGCCCAAGCCCAGCCAAGGCCAGGTTTTGCGCGGCGCATCCAACTGCATCAGGCGCTGGGTTTGCAGCATCACGGCGGCAGCCAAAAACATGAGCAAAGTGTCCGGCAGCAAGCCAATGGCCAGCACGTGCAACAGGGGCGCCAGCGCCAGCGCCGCCACCGCCCACAGCCCAGCGCGCAGCGGCGCGCCGCCGCCCTCCAAGGCCAAACCCTGCGCCAGCCGGTAGACCAGCAGCACCGTGCCCAACCACAGCGCGCCGGGCAGCAGGCGCAACAGCGCCGTGGGCGCCTGAAGCGCCACCAGCGGCCACTGCACCCAGCCCACCAGCGGCGGGTGGTCAAAGTAACTTAAGGCCGGGTGCGCGGCGTAAAGCAGGTAATGCGCCTCGTCCACCGACAGGCCCATGGCCGCGCCCAGCGCCAGGTGCGCCAGCAGCAAGACGCACAAGACCAGCGCCAGGCCCGGGCGCACCTGAAAATCGCGCAGGTCCTCACGCACCACGGTTGTGCCGCTTGGGACGGTAAATTTTTGCCATGCCGCAGTCTAAACTGCGGGCCTGATGCAGTAGCGCCGCACGCGCTTGTTTACCCACCTCTTTAGGAATCTACCGATGCCCACCTACCACGTTGAAATGATCGAAGGCCGCACCCTGGAGCAAAAGAAAAAGCTGGTGCAAGAAATCACCCGCGTCAGCGTCGAAGTGCTGGGCGGCTCGCCCGACTCGGTGGACGTGCTGATCACGGACGTCAAGGCCGAAAACTGGGCTACCGGCGGCAAGCTGTGGAGCGAGCCGCGGGGCTAAATCTTTAAGCCCCCTGCGTTTTTGGCTTGACCTGTCGGCGTAAACTGTTTCCATGTGCCAATTGCTTGGAATGAACAGCCGCCTGCCGGCCAGCCTGACCCTGAGTTTTACCGGTTTTGCCCAGCGCGGAGGCTGTACCGACCACCATTCGGACGGTTGGGGTATTGCCTTTTTTGAGAGCGACGGCGACCAGCCAGGCAAAGCGGCGCGGCACTTTGTGGACAAGGAAAGTGCCGCTACCTCGCCCATCGCGCAAATGCTGCGCAGCTATCCCATCAAAAGCCACAACGTGGTGGCCCATGTGCGCAAGGCCACGGTGGGCGCGGTCAACGTGGAAAACTGCCACCCCTTTGTGCGTGAACTCTGGGGCCGCTACTGGGTGTTTGCGCACAACGGCGATCTGAAAGACTTCGCGCCCCTGCTACACGGCAGCTTTCGCCCCGTGGGCACCACCGACAGCGAACTCGCTTTTTGCTGGATGCTGCAAGAGATGAACAAGTCGCACGCCGGCGTGCCGTCCGAGACCGAGCTCACGCACACGCTGCGCGACCTGGCCCAGCGCATCGCCCAGCACGGCACCTTCAACTTCTTGCTCAGCAACGGCCAGGCGCTGTGGGCGCACGCCAGCACCAAGCTGCACTATGTGCTGCGCCAGCACCCGTTTAGCGAAGTGCAGCTCAAGGACGAAGACCTGAGCGTGGACCTCTCACAGCTCAATTGCCCCGACGACCGCCAGGCCATTGTGGTGACCGAGCCACTCACCTCCAACGAGGCCTGGGTCGCCATGGCGCCCGGCGAGCTGCAGGTGTTTATTGACGGACAACCTTTTGTGCGGCAGCCGTTTCCAGCGCATCCATGAACATGGCGGCCACGTCAAAGCCGGTCTGGTCGGTGATTTCCTGAAAGCAGGTCGGGCTGGTCACATTAATTTCGGTCAAGCTGGTGCCGATGATGTCCAGGCCCACCAGCAGCAAGCCGCGCGCTGCCAGCACCGGGCCAATGGCCTCGGCCACGGCGCGGTCCGCCGTGTTGAGCGGCTGCGCTACGCCTAGGCCACCGGCCGCCAGATTGCCCCGCACCTCGCCGCCCTGGGGAATGCGCGCCAGGCAAAACGGCACCGGCTTGCCGCCAATCACCAGCACGCGCTTGTCGCCCTCGCGAATGGCGGGCAAAAACTTTTGCACCATCAGGCTTTGTGCGCCGTCGCGGTTGAGCGTTTCGGTGATCGCGCCCAGGTTCAAGCCATCGTCCTTGATCCGAAAAATGCCGCTGCCGCCCATGCCGTCGAGTGGTTTGAGGATGATATCGCGGTGCTCTTCATGAAAACCGCGCACCGCCACAGCGTCGCGCGTGACCAGCGTGGGGCCAATGAACTGGGGGAACTCCATGATCGCCAGCTTCTCGGGGTGGTCGCGCAGGGCGCGCGGCTTGTTGAACACCTTTGCACCCTCGCGCTCGGCTTGCTGCAGCAAGTGTGTGGCATAGAAAAACTCGCTGTCAAACGGCGGGTCCTTGCGCATCACGATGGCGTCAAAGCTGCGCAGCTCGCGCACCGCGCCGCTCTCCAGAAAAAACCAGTCCGCCGGGTCGCCGGTCAGGCGAATCTGGCGCACCAGCGCCTGCACCACGCCGCCGCTGCGCCAAATGAGCTCGCGCGGCTCGCAGGCCGCCACCGTGTGGCCGCGCGCCTGGGCTTCGCGCATCATGGCAAAGGTGGTGTCTTTGTAGATCTGGAAAGACTCCAGCGGGTCGGCCACGAACAAAATTTGCATAAAGGGATTCTCCAGACAGACGGGTCGTGCGGCGCCAAGAGGCCGCAGCGGCAATAAATAGCGGGGCAGCCGGCGTTTCAGGCCTGGCGCTTGGCGGGCCGGTAGTGTTGCACAGCCAGGGCCATGGCCCCGGCCACCACGCCCCAAAAGGCCGAACCCACACCGCCAATAACCACGCCGCTGAGCGTGATGAGGAAAGTCACCATGGCAGCCTCGCGGTCGGCTTCTTTGTGCAGGGCGGCGGCCAGCGCGCTGCCAATGGTGCCCATGAGCGCCAGCCCGGCAATGGCTGCCACCAGTTCTTTGGGAAACGCGGTCAGCACCGCCATGATGGTGGCGCCAAACAGGCCTAAGCCGATGTACAGCACGCCGCAAGACACGGCCGCCGTGTAGCGCCGTGCACGGTCCGGGTGCGCCTCGGGGCCCATGCAGATGGCCGCAGTAATGGCGCTCAGGTTGAGCGAAAACGCGCCCAGTGGCGCCAGCACCAGCGTGGTAAGTCCCGTGAGCGTGATGATTTTGGAGATGGGCAAGCCCGCGTCACCGCCATGTGCGCGCTCGTCACCAAAGCCCGAGGCGCGGATGGCGGCCACGCCAGGCAGGTTTTGCGAGGCCATGGTCACCACAAACAAGGGCAGCGCCAGGCTGACAAAGGCCGAGAACGAAAAAATAGGCGCCACAAACACCGGCACCGTCAGCCCCAGCGGAATATCCACCTGCGCAAACCCGTTTTGCCCGGCCACAAACAGCACCGCAAACAGCAAAGTAGCGGGCACCGCGTAGCGCGGCGCAAAGCGCTTGCCCAGCAAATAGGTCAGCAGCATCAGCACCACCAGCGGCAGCGCCGACTGGGCTGCGGCAAAGCCGGCCAGGCCAAAGCGCGCCAGCACGCCGGCCAGAAGGGCCGAGGCCAGCGCCACCGGAATGCGGTTCATCACCCGTTCGAACCAGCCGGTGGCGCCCGCCAGCACGATGAGCGCGGCACTCATCATGAAAGCGCCCACCGCGTCGCCCATGGTGTAGCCGCCCGCCAGCCCGGCGCTGGCCAGCACGGCCGCACCTGGCGTGCTCCAGGCCACCATCACCGGCTTGCGCAACCACAGGGACGGCAGCGCCGTGGTCAAGCCCATGCCAATGCCAATGGCCCACAACCACGAGGCCAGCATGGCCGGGGTGGCGCCAAAGGCCTGCGCGGCCTGAAACACGATGGCAATGGAGCTGGTGAAGCCCACCAGCACCGCCACAAAACCGGCGGTAAAGCTGGACCAGCTCAGGTCTTTGAAAAACTGCACGCCAGCCTAGATTTCGATTTTGGAGCCCAGCTCGACCACCGAGTTGCTGGGCAGGTTCAGGAAGTCGGCCGCGCTGCTGGCGTTGTGGTGCATTTGGGCAAAGAGCTTTTCGCGCCACTGCGCCATGCCTTCGCCCAGCGTGGGCACCACGGTGTCGCGCGACAAGAAGTAACTCGTCATCATCGGATCCAGCGCCACGCCGCGGCCTTTGAGCTGCTGCAGGGCGCGGGGCACGTCGGGGTCGTTCTTGAAGCCGTAGTTGATCAGCACCTGCCAGCAGTCGTGGCCCAGGCGTTCAATCTCGATGCGCTTGTCCAGCCCGATCCAGGGCACCTCGTGGTTGCGCACGGTAACAAACAGGTTGGTGTCGTGCAGCACCTTGTTGTGTTTGAGGTTGTGCAGCAAGGCGTTGGGCACGGTGCCTACGGCTGCGGTCAAAAACACGGCTGTGCCTTCGACGCGCGTGGGCGGGCTGACGAATACGGCTTCCAAAAAGCTCAGCAAATCCATGGAATCGGCTTTGAGCTTGGAGCTCAGCAGCGTGCGCCCGTCTTTCCAGGTGCCCATGAACAGGAACACCACCGCGCCAATGAGCAGCGGAAACCAGCCGCCGTCAAACAACTTGAGCAGGTTGGAGCCCCAAAAGCTGAAGTCGACCACAAAGAAAAATCCGGTGGAAAGCAGACACAGGCTCAGCGGGTATTTCCAGCCGTAGCGCACCACGTAAAAGGTCAACACCGTGGTGATCAGCATGTCGGTGCACACCGCAATGCCATAGGCCGCCGCCAGGTTGCTGGAAGACTTGAACATCACCACCGCCAGCACAATGGCGGCAAACAGGCCCCAGTTGACAAAGGGAATGTAGATTTGCCCCGCCTCGCGCACGCTGGTGTGGACCAGGTTCAGGCGCGGCAGGTAGCCCAGTTGAATGACCTGCTTGGTCACACTAAAAGCGCCGGTAATCAGCGCCTGCGACGCAATCACCGCCGCCATGGTGGCCAGTACCACCAGCGGCAAAAGCGCCCAGTCGGGCGCCATCATGTAAAACGGGTTTTTGACCGCAGCCGGGTTGCTCAGCAAAAGCGCACCTTGGCCAAAGTAGTTCAAGGTCAGGCAGGGCATCACCACGCTGAACCAGGCCAGGCGGATCGGCTTTTTGCCGAAATGGCCCAGGTCCGCGTACAGCGCCTCGGCACCGGTCACGCAAAGCACCACGGCGCCCAGCAAGACAAAAGTCACGCCCGGGTTTTCCCAGACAAAAGCCAAGGCGTAATACGGGTTCAAGGCCACCAAAATATGGGGATTGCTGGCAATGTGCACCACGCCCAACACCGCAATCGCCGCAAACCACAGCAGCGTGATGGGGCCAAAAAACTTGCCAATGCCGGCGGTGCCGCGTTTTTGTACCAAAAACAGGCCAAACAGGATCACCAGGGTAATGGGCACCACGTATTTGAGAAACCTGGGCGAAATGATCTCCAGACCCTCCACCGCACCCAGCACCGAAATGGCCGGGGTGATCACGCCGTCGCCATAAAACAGACAGGTGCCGAAAATGCCGACATTGAGCAGCACCCGGCGCAGCGTGGGCCGGTCTTTGACGGCTTGGGAGGCCAGCGCCAGCATGGCGATCAGGCCGCCCTCGCCCGCATTGTCGGCGCGCAGCACCAGCACCACGTACTTGAGCGAGACGATGACGGTCAGCGTCCAGAAAATCATGGACAGGATGCCGTAGACATTGTCCGGCGTGAACGGCACATGGCCGGAACCGAAAACCTCTTTGAGCGCATACAGCACGCTGGTGCCGATGTCGCCGTACACCACGCCAATGGCGCCTAGGGTGAGCGCCGTGAGAGAAGATTTTGAAGCAGACAAGCGTCGATCCGGGCGCAGGAGCGACCCGGGTTCCATTCTGTAAGGGAGCGCCATTGTGCCCGCGCCCGGCCAGAAATACGGTGAATGCGTGAAAAATGCCGCGTAATTTGCTGCATTGCAGCAACAAGCGTCGCCCAAGCGACAGAAAACCGGTATTCGCGCGCGCCGGTCCCCGGTTTCAGGCTTCTAGATCGGCTTCCGGGTCGGTGGCTTCGAGTTCGTAGCTCGCCGCCAGCATGGCCAGGCGGCCCACCACGCCATACATATAAAAGCGGTTTGGGTCGCTCGCGCCGGGGCGCACGCCCAACTGCGGCAATTGCGTGCTGGCGCCAAAGGCCAGCGGCACATAGCTCGAACCCGGCGCGCTCAGGTTTTCGTCAATGCCACGCTCCGCGTGGACGCGGTAAAAGCCGCCCACCACGTAGCGGTCCATCAAATACACCACCGGTTCGGCCACGGCGTCGTTCATGCGCTCGTTGGTCAGCACGCCTTCTTGCAAGATCAGCTCCTGCAGCACGCCTTGGGGCTGGCCCGAGGCCGCATTTTTTTGCAGCAGGGTGGATAGGTCTTTGCTGTCGCGCACCGTCATCAGGCCCATGCCGCTGCTGCCGTTGTTGGCCTTGACCACCACAAACGGCTTTTCCTTGATGCCGTATTCCTTGTACTTCTTGCGGATCTTGGCCAGAAGCGCGTCCACCCCGGACGTGAGTTTGGCCACACCAGCGGCACTGGCCAGGTCCACGTCGCCACAGGTGTCAAACAGCGGGTTGATGAGCCAGGGGTCGATGCCGATGAGCTTGCCAAAGCGTTTGGCGATCTCTTCGTAGCACTTGAAATGCATGCTTTTTCGCCGCGTCGTCCAGCTCGCGTGCAGCGGCGGCAGCAAATACTGCTGGTGCAGGTCTTCCAGAATGCCGGGAATACCGGCGTGCAAATCGTTGTTGAGCAAAATTGTGCAGGGGTCAAAGTCTTTCACCCCGATGCGGCCATTGGTGCGGATCACTGGTTCGAGCGTGATGCTTTCGCCGCCGGGCAGCTCAATGACCGTGGCTTTTTTCACCTCGGGGCTGATGGAGCCGATGCGCACATGCAGGCCCGCCATATGAAAAATGCGGCGCAATTGCGCCAGATTGCTCAAATAAAAGGTGTTTCGCGTGTTGTGCTCGGGAATGATGAGCAGGTTGCGCGCCTCGGGGCAGATTTTCTCGATCGCCGCCATGGCCGCCTGCACCGCCAGCGGCAGCATGGCCGGGGTCAAGTTGTTCCAGCCGCTAGGGTAGAAATCGGTGTCCACCGGCGCGAGCTTGAAGCCGGCGTTGCGCACATCCACCGACGTGTAGAACGGCGGCGTGTGCTCCATCCATTCCAGCCGGAACCAGCGCTCAATGGCGGGCATGGTGTCAAGCACGCGCTGCTCCAGCTCGTTGATGGGGCCAGTCAGTGCGGTGACGAGGTGGGGGACCATAGCTGTGCTGCTTTCATGGGTAAAGTACCAAGATCGGGCAAAAAACCCGTGGGTGGTAGGTGGTGGCCTTTTGCAGAAATGCAAGCGCCTGCCCGCGCAGGTAAACAAAGCCGGGCGCGCACCGACGACCAGTGCAGATACTAGCCCCGCACTTCCCCCTGCCCCAGCACCACATATTTGAGCGAGGTCAGGCCTTCGATACCTACAGGGCCGCGGGCGTGGAATTTGTCGGTGGAAATGCCGATTTCTGCGCCCAGGCCGTACTCAAAACCGTCGGCAAAGCGGGTGCTGGTGTTGACCATGACGCTGGCCGAGTCCACTTCACGCAAAAAGCGCTGGGCGTGCATGTGGTCGCGGGTGAGGATGGCGTCGGTGTGGTGGCTGGAATAGTGGTTGATGTGGCCGATGGCCTCGTCCACGCCGTCCACCAAGCGGATGCTGATGATGGGCGCCAGGTATTCCTCGAACCAGTCTTGTTCGCTGGCATCTTGCAGGTTTGCGCCCGGCACGCTGGCCAAAATCGCTTTAGACCCAGGGCAGCAGCGCATTTCCACACCCTTGGCGGCGTAAATGGCGCCGATTTTGGGCAAAAACTCTGCGGCCACGCCGCGCGCCACCAACAGGCTTTCGCTGGCGTTGCAGGGGCTGTACTTTTGGGTTTTGGCGTTGTCGGCCACGGCTACGGCCATGGCGATGTCGCAAGGGTCGTCCACGTAGGTGTGGCAGTTGCCGTCCAGGTGCTTGATGACGGGCACTTTGGCGTCGCGGCTGATGCGTTCGATCAGGCCCTTGCCGCCGCGCGGAATGATCACGTCCACAAACTGCGGCATGGTGATGAGTTCGCCCACCACCGCGCGGTCCGTGGTTTGCACCAGTTGCACTGCGTGCGCGGGCAGGCCGCTGTCCACGAGTGCCTGTTCCACCAGCAGCGCCAGCGCTTTGTTGGAATCAATCGCCTCGGAGCCGCCGCGCAGGATGCAAGCGTTGCCGCTTTTGATGGAGAGGCTGGCAGCCTCAATGGTCACGTTGGGGCGGCTCTCGAAAATCATGCCAAACACGCCAATGGGCACGCGCATCTGGCCCACGCGAATGCCGCTGGGCTGCTGCTTCATGCCGACGACTTCGCCAATCACATCGGCCATGGCGGCGAGCTGTTCGCAGCCTTGGGCGCAGGTTTCCAGCACGGCGGGGGTGAGCTTGAGGCGGTCCACCAGGGGCGCAGCCAGTCCGGCGGCGCGGGCGCGGTCCAGGTCCTTGGCGTTGTCGATCTGCAGCGCGGCGGTGTTGTCGCGCAACAGGACGGCCAGGCGCTTGAGCGCGCGGTTTTTGACGGCGGTGGACGCGCTGGCCATCAGGGCGCTGGCGGCCTTGGCCTGGGCGCCCAGGGTGTGGGCGTAGTCGGAAATGGCGGCGGAGGTAGAAGTGGCGGTCATGGAGCAATTTTCACCGATGGGGCGTTGGCGTCCATTGTGCCCCGGTTGATGCCGCAGGTTTTGGCGCGCAGCGGCGTCAAAGGTAGCGCGAATACAGAATGGACACCACAGCAGCGCCCGCCGCGCTGCTAGCGGCGCCGCCTGCCGCCAGCGTGGCGGGCAAGGCGCGCACATCGATGGTGGTGTTGGCGCCCAAAGTCGCATTTTTGCTGGTTTGACCGGCGTTGGCCACGCCAGAACCCTGTGAGCTGACGTAGCCCCGGATGGTGGACACGCCACCGCTGGAAAACGCATTGCCCGCCAGCACATAGCCGTTGACCGAGCCGCCGCCCAGCGCCACGTTGCCACCAAGGTAGCTACCCGCGTTGTAGCTGGCGCCGCCAAAACTGCCCGCCATATAGGCGTAGCTGCCCAAACCACTGGCGGCGGTCGGGTCAAAACTGGCGCTGGTCAGGTTGCAAAAGTTGCCGGGGTAGTTGCCAATCGCCACCCCCGCTGCCGTGGTGCAAACGCCGCTGGGCGCATACGTGGTGGCTCCCACCTTGCCCGAATACCCGGCATAGTTGGGCGCATAGATGGTGTGGGTGCCACTGGTGGTGATGTTGGCGGTGGCGACAAAGGTGTTGTAGTAGGTGCCGGTACTGGCGACCAGGTCGCCGCTAAACCAGGCCACGCCGGGGCGCATGCCTGCGCCAATGTCGGTGGCCAGCGTCCAGGTGCCCGCCGCATACGACAGGCATTGGGTATTGTTCGTGGCGGTGCACAAGTCCAGCCTCTTGTTGCCTGCGTTGCAGTTGTCGCCGCTAAAGCTGCAGACATAGCGCATCGCGGTGGTCCGGCTGGTGGTGCCCAGAAAGTAGCTGCCGTCGCCCACGCCGTTCACGTTCTGGATATCGACCTTGATGTCGCTGCCGCTCACGTAAAAGGCGTAATTGGCAGCGGCGCGGTAGTCGGTGGCGTTGAAGGGCGCGTCGGCCTCAATCGTTAGCGCTTGCACCGGCGTAATGCTGGGGCTGGCACCGCCCGTGGTGACGGTGCCCTGAAAGTTATAGCCGTTGCGCACCACTTGGCGGCCGACGGTGCCGTTGACATTGCCGTTCCAGCCGGTGATCACCAAGTCGCGGGCGGCAGCCAGATTCCCAATCGTGGCAGTGCCCATGTAAACGTCCACACCCGATTTGACGACGCTGGCGGTGCCGCTGCCGAGGTTGACGCCGGCAAAGCCTGGCATGGGGCACGTGGCGGCCAGGGCTTGGGCAGCACTACCGGCAAAGCCCGAAGCGCTGCAACTGCCGTCGGCCACGCTGCGGCCCAATGCCGCCAAGGTGCCGTTGTTCTGGGTGCTTATCGAAATCGACCCATTGGCGGTGGCCACCCCGCTGACCCGCGACGTGCCGCCGCCGCACACATGGCGCATGGCGTTGACCGTGCCTGCGGTGGTGGTGCCGTCAATCACGACATCGCAGTTGGAATTGAGAATCCGGTAGCTGGAGTTGCTGCCCAGGTTGATGGTGCCGGTGGCGTTGATGGTGTCGGCGCCTGTAAGGCTGTAGCCGCCGGACAGCAGATCGCCGCGGATATTGATCACCGCCTGATCGGCGCTGGCGGTTTGCAGGGTGATGGTTCCGTCGAGCTGGGTCGCCATACCCGACTTGAAGGCAGCGCGCAAAGTGCCCAGGCCGGCCGTGCTGGCGCTGACGCCGTAATTGAGGTCCAAGGTGGTCGTGGTCCTGGCCTTGGGGCTGGCTGCGGCGGTAATGCCGGTGACGCGGGCCAAAAAATTGGTGCTGGTCGAGGCAGGCAACAGCACCGCGCGCACGCCCATGTCACTGGAAAAACTCAGGGCCGTGTTGGCAGACGACGATTGCACGCTGGCCAGCAAGCTGGCGCGCTGCGCGCTGGTGAGCCCCTGCAGGTACTGGCGCACCATTTCGGCGCCAGCCCAGGCATTCATCTGCGCCTGGGTTTGGGCATGCACCGTCATGCTCTGGTCCTGGCTGGTGCGCACGTACTGCACCACGGCAAAGGTACTGGCCATCACGGCCAAACCCACCAGCAGCGCCATCATGACGGTAGCCACACCGCGCTGGTGACGCACCGACGCGCCGGGGCGAGCAGCCCAGCCCGCGTCTGGCATCAGCCTGCCGCCTTGAAATTGAACAGGCATTGTTGCTCGCTGAGTGCCGCGCCACTGCGGTTGGTGCTGGCAATGGCCAGCAGCACATTACCGCTGTTGGCAGTCACGCCGAAGGGTTTGCAAACCGTGCTGGCAGCGCTGAAGCTGATTTTGGTCTGCTGGTAGGCGGCCGTGCTTTGGCTGGCGGGGCGCTCAGTCCAGGGCGTGCTGGTCCAGGCCAGCGCGTTCCAGGTGGACACATTGCCACTGTTGCAGGTGACCGGGCCCAGAAAGTACAGGCCACCGGTGCCGTCACTGGCGTCCTGGTACAGCAAGCCCGCGCACTGCGCCGTGGCACCCGTTTGCAGGGCCCACAGAACTGCGTTGCCACCGGCACCCGCCGCTGCCACACTCCCGTGCAAGGTGCTTCCCTCCAAGGTGGCGCCCGTCAACACCACGAGTTGCGCGCCCAGCGTTGCGCCTGAGATGCCAAAGCCCGCATCTTGCGCCGCAATACCGGCGCGCAGCAGCGCCGAAGTGAGTTGCGCATCGGCCGCAGCGTCCTGGCCGGCCTGGCCGCCCACGCGGCTCGACACCTTGAACAAAGACAACATGGCCAGCGCCACCACCACAGACACCAGCAGCCCCACCATCAGGCTGACCAGCGATTCCCCGGCTTGGTGGCGCAAGCGCTGTCGCATGGCAGTCGCTAGGCCTTATTGACCAAAACTCAGCACGCCGCTGCCACCCAAGGTGGCACTCGCTACGGCGCCGGTATTGGTAGTGGCAAGCGTGGTGGGGCGGGTCAGGCTGACGGTGACGCTTTGGCTTGCGCCGGTGACGGTGGGCGTGAGCGTGTTGCACGTCAATGCGTAAGGCACAGCCACTGCGCTGGCCGTGGTGGCTGTGCCCGCAGCGTTCAGGTTGCCCAGGCTGAGATTGAAACTGCGCGCGCCGCCGTTGGCGCACCAGACGCCCAAGTCACTAGGGGTGGCCAGCAGCGCACGCATCTGCAAAACCGCCATGTTTTGCGTGCTGGCGTAGCGCTGTGCCGCCAGCGCCCGGGCAGCGCCGTAGCTCATGCCCAAGCCCAGCGCAGCGCTCAACACCACACCCACCATCGCCTCCACCAGCATGCTGCCACCCTGCCGGCGTCGGCACTGGGCCACACCCGCGCGCGGCTGCCAGGGTGATGGCGGGTTAGAGCAGCGTGCGCGCCACGTCATTGGCCGCTCCTCCGCGCGAAAGGGTGTAGCCGTATACCAAGCCGGTGGTGGGTACACCCCGGTTGTTAATGGCCAGCGTCACCGCGCTGCTGCTGGTCACGCTGGTGCCGCCCAGCGTCATGGTGATGGCGGCCGGAAAATCCGCCGACCAACGCAGGCTGGCGCCGCCTGTGGCGCAAGCCGCACTCGCCGGGTCGCCCTTGCAAACGTAGACGGCGCGGGTGCTGTTGCCCGTGACCACCTTGATGCCGGCTGCAGCCGACGTGGCGCCCACCGCGTCGGGGTTGCGCAGCGCCAGCGCCTTGGCCAGCCCGTAGGCCGACTGCAGTTTGCTGCTAGCGTCCTTG
Source organism: Comamonadaceae bacterium (assembly GCA_947372865.1). GTDB lineage: Bacteria > Pseudomonadota > Gammaproteobacteria > Burkholderiales > Burkholderiaceae_C > Allorhodoferax. The sequence continues at coordinate 20,400 of CANBVJ010000035.1, read as the reverse complement.
ATTTGCCGGCTGTACGTCCAGTCCGAAAGATAAGGCGCACTGGCCATCAACAAGAAGGAGCTGATGGTCAGCGTCACCAGCAGCTCAATGAGCGTAAAGCCGCGCAGACCTGAAACCCTGTTCATCCCCTGGGGCCTTACCAAGATGTCAATCCGCAGGAACCGTCCGCTGGCGCGGTGCGCAAGTTCTCGTTGGTCAGCGTCAGCACGCAGCCACTGCCCATGCCGCTGCCGTTGCCCGTGGCCTTGACGGTAAAACTTGCGCTGGTGGTTAGCACGGAGTAACTGAAGTAACTGCTTTGCGCCGGGGACCAGCCGCTGAAGTCGTTCAAACCGGTGCTGGCCGTGCGGTTGGCGGTCAAGGCAGGAATCGTGGTCTCCGTCGCGTAGGCGCTGGGGTAGCTCAAGGTTTTCTGGAACGTGTTTTCCAGCGCCAAAGACATGCCCACCAGATCCGACGTGGCCGCCTGCGCCCGGCTTTTGGTCACATAGCTTTTGTACGAAGGCAGCGCAATGCTGGCCAAGATTCCCAGCACCGCCACCACGATCATCAACTCGATCAGGGTAAAGCCCATGCTGGGCCTGCGATATGAATAATTAAATAGCATTAAACAATTTTAATGCCAAATAAATTTTAATTATTCAAATTAATAAATTACGTTTTACTGGGGTATTCACCCCAAAGCGCAGCGGCGGACCACTGGCATCTGGCGGCGTTTAAACGCTATCGCCGCGCTGGCGACGGCGCTAGGCGGGTGCTGGCGCACAGGCCGCACAGCTGCTGTGCCAGCCGATGCAGCGCCTGCCAGCCGTTGGCTGGCCAGTCAGGTTGCTTGAGCCCTTTGACAATGCCGTCCACCACCTGCGCGGAGTGCAACAGATCGGCCAGTTGGCCCTCGCCCAAGCGTGGCAGCACGCGCTCAAACAGGCGCTCCTTGGCGCCCCAGACGCGGTTTTCGCGCAAGGCCATGGGCAGCGGGCGGCCCTGGCCCATGGCGTCTTTCACGCGCTTGAGCGCGCGTATGTCTTCGGCCAGCGTGTAGTGCACCAGCACCTCGGCCTCGCCTTCGGCCTGCAAGCCGTCAAGCATGCGCTGCACGCGCACGCCCTGCCCGGCCAGCACCGCTTCTGAGAGCTTGAATACGTCGTAGCGCGCCACGTTGAGCACCGCGCCCTCGACTTGCGCCAGCGTCAGCACGCCGTCGTTGTGCGCGGTGGCCGGAAACAGCAGCCCCAGCTTTTGAATCTCTTGGTGCGCGGCGAGCAAATTGCCTTCCACCCGGTCGGCAAAAAATTGCAGCGTGTGCTGGCCTTCCACACCCGCGGCCACGCGCTGGCCCTGAGCGCCCAAGCGCTGGGCGATCCACTGCGGCAGCGCCTGGCGTTCCACCGGCTCCACCTGCAGGGTCACACCGCCATTTTCCAGCGCCATGAACCAGGCGGTGGACTTGGTGGCCTTGTCCAGCCGGGGCAAGAGCACGATGGTCAGGGTGCTGTCGTTGCCCTGGGCTTGTTCGGCCAGTTGCTGCAAGGCGGCGCTGCCCTCCTTGCCCGGTTTGCCACTGGGAATGCGGATTTCAATGATCTGCTTGTCGGCAAACAGGCTCAGGCTGCCGGCTGCGGCCAGCACCTCGCTCCAGTCAAAGTGCGCACCGGCCACGGTGTGGGCGCTGCGCTCGGTAAAACCCTGGGCGCGGGCCTGGGCGCGCAAAGTGTCCAGCGCTTCGAGCTGCAAGAGCGGCTCGTCGCCGTGTAAGACGTACAGGCTTTTGAGCCCGCGCTCCAGGTGGCGGCCGAGCTGCAGCGGGGAAATTTGCATGGCCGCGCGCTCAGGGCGCCAGGGTTTTGACGGCGGCCAGGCGGCGCACCAGTTGCTGCACCGCGTCCGTCTGCATGTCGCGGTAGAGCAGGCCTTCTTCGGCCTCTTTGGCCAACACGGCGGTCTCGTTAAAGCTGATGTCGCGCTGCAAGAGCACTTCGGTGGGCGCAATCAGCTCCACGCCAGCGGGCGTGCGCAGGCGAAAGCGCACGCGCAAGCGCAACTGAAATTCGCGCACCTGGCCCGAGGCGTTGACGCCCACCACGGTTTTTTCGCGCGCGTCTTGCAGGATGTCGATCACCGCGTCGGGCGCTGCAGCGCCGGTAGCGGGCACCAAAGGGCGCACGCGCGCACCCAGGTAGCGCGCCAGCTCGGCAGCCACGCCAGCACCTTTTTCGGGCGTCACGGCCACGGTCTCAAAGGCAAAGTTTTGGCTGCTGCGCAGCGCAAAACCACAGCCTTGCAAACCCGCCACCACCGCCAAGCCGCCAGCCAACAGCCAACGCCGCCCCCGTGGGGCACGGGCACCAAGCAAGGCCAGGGGTTGCGGCAGGTGTTTCATGGTCAGGCGGCTACGGTTTTACAAGACCACATTGACCAGGCGCCCGGGCACCACGATCACTTTTTTAGGCGCCGCCCCAGCGGCAAAAGCGATCAGGGTCGGGCTGGCCAGTGCCAGCGCCTCAATCTCTTCCTTGGACGCGCCTGAAGGCACGGTCACCGCGCCGCGCAGCTTGCCGTTGATCTGCAGCACCAGCTCGATTTCGTCTTGCACCAGGGCTGCCGCGTCCACTTGCGGCCAGGGCGCGTCCAGCAAATCACCTGCCGCTTGGTAGTAGCCCAGTTCCGTCCACAGCGTGTGCGCCAGGTGGGGCGTGGCGGGGTAGAGGCAGCGTAAGAGGATGCCAAAGCCTTCGAGCAAAACGGCGAGATCGGCGACAGAAGAATCGAGCGGCGACGGGCCGCCCCTAGCCGCGAGGGCCCCCTCGGGGGGCAGCGAACCACACGAAGTGGGGAGCGTGGGGGCAAAACTGTCCAGCGCGTTGATCATCTTCATCGCGCCCGACACCACCGTGTTGTATTGCATGCGCTGGTAGTCATAGTCCACCTGCTTGAGCACGGTGTGCACGTCAAAGCGCAGCGCCTTGGCTTCTTTGGACAAAGCCAGGGCGGCTACGCCACCGACGCTGGCCAGCGCGGCACGGGCACCGCCCAAGTCCAGGCCCGAGAGCTTGTAACCAAAGTTCCACACCCGGCGCAAAAAGCGGTAGCTGCCTTCCACGCCAGCGTCGTTCCACTCCAGCGTGGCCTCGGGCGGGGCGGTAAACATGGTGTACAGGCGTGCGGTGTCGGCGCCGTATTTCTCGATCAGGTCTTGCGGATCGACGCCGTTGTTCTTGGACTTGGACATGGTGCCCACGCCCTCGTAGTCAATCGCCGTGCCCACGGGCAAAGCGCCCACGGCTTTGATCAGGCGCGCGCCTGTGACCTTGCCGGTGTCGTCAAACACGTGCTCCACGTCTTGCGGCCAGAAATACTCTTTGGCGCCCTTGTCGGTGCGGCGGGAATAAATGTGGTTGAGCACCATGCCTTGCGTGAGCAGCTTGGTAAATGGCTCGTCAATGCTGACCAGCCCAATGTCGCGCATCACCTTGGTCCAGAAGCGGGCGTAAAGCAAATGCAAAATCGCGTGTTCGATGCCGCCGATGTACTGGTCCATGCCGCTGCCGCCGGGCTGGCCACTGGCGTCGCGCATCCAATATGCCGTGCCCGCGCCCACCATTTGCTCGGCGTTGGCCGGGTCGCAGTAGCGCATGTAGTACCAGCTCGAATCGACAAAGGTGTCCATGGTGTCGGTCTCGCGCCGTGCGGGGGTGCCGCAGATCGGGCAGGTGACGCCAGCGTGAAAGCCTTCGTGCTTGTGCAGCGGGTTGCCCGAGCCGTCGGGAATGCAGTCCAGCGGCAGCACCACGGGCAGGTCTTTTTCGGGCACCGGCACCGCGCCGTGTTCGGCGCAGTGGATGATGGGAATCGGCGTGCCCCAGTAGCGCTGGCGGCTCACGCCCCAGTCGCGCAAGCGCCAGGTGGTTTTCTTCTCGCCCAGGCCTTTGGCGGCCAGGTCGGCGGCGACCGCGTCAACGCAGGTCTGGAAGGTCAGGCCGTCGTATTTACCCGAATTCACTGCCCGGCCTGCTCCTTTTTCGGCGTACCAGGTTTGCCATGCGCCTGCGTCGAACACCAGCGAAGCGGCATCGGCAGGTGCGCCGGGCGCCGATTTCTGCTCGCGGTATGAGGCGCCCGGCGTGCCTGTCGATGCCGCTGGTGCCGCGTCAACGCCCACCACCTGCCGAATCTCAATCCCGTACTTCAGCGCAAATGCAAAATCGCGCTCGTCATGCGCCGGCACGCCCATCACGGCGCCGTCTCCGTAGCCCATCAGCACGTAGTTGCCCACCCACACCGGCACAGGCGCGCCGGTGAGCGGATGGGTGACAAACAGGCCGGTGGCCATGCCTTCTTTTTCTTTGACCGCGAGTTCGGCCTCGGTGGTGCCGCCTTTTTGGCATTCCTCCACAAAGGCGGCGAGCGCCGGGTTGCTGGCGGCTGCGTGCGCGGCCAGCGGGTGCTCGGGCGCCACGGCGCAAAAGGTCACTCCCATGATGGTATCCACGCGGGTGGTGAACACGTACATCTTGCCGTCGCCAATCAGCGCGCCGCTCGCGTCTTTGATGTCATGGGGAAACGCAAAGCGCACGCCCACACTCTTGCCAATCCAGTTTTCCTGCATCAGCTTGACGCGCTCGGGCCAGCCGGGCAGGCCGGTTTTGACTTGGTCGAGCAGCTCTTCGGCGTAGTCGGTGATCTTGAGGTAGTAGCCCGGAATCTCGCGCTTTTCCACCAGCGCGCCGGTGCGCCAGCCGCGTCCGTCAATCACCTGCTCATTGGCCAGCACGGTTTGGTCCACCGGGTCCCAGTTGACGACCTGGGTTTTGCGATAAGCAATGCCCTTTTCCAGCATCTTCAAGAACAGCCACTGGTTCCACTTGTAATAACCCGGCTCGCAGGTGGCCACTTCGCGGCTCCAGTCGATGGCCAGGCCCATGGCCAGCATTTGCTGCTTCATGTGGGCAATGTTCTCGAAGGTCCACTTGGCCGGGGGCACGCCGTTCTTCAAAGCGGCGTTTTCGGCCGGCAGGCCAAAAGCGTCCCAGCCCATGGGCATGAGCACGTTGTAGCCCTTCATGCGCAGGTAGCGCGCCAGCATGTCGTTGATGGTGTAGTTGCGTACATGGCCCATGTGCAGCTTGCCGCTGGGGTAAGGCAGCATGGAACAGGCGTAAAACTTAGGCTTGGACTCGTCTTCGGTCACCCGATAGGCCTCGTGGCCATTCCACAGGGGCTGGGCCCAATGGTCGCGGGCGGCTTGTTCAATGGCGGTGTGTTGGTACTTGTCTTGCATGGGGGGTCTTGGAGGGAATCCGCCCATTTTAGGCGGTGGCCGGGGGCGAATTATTGGGGCGCCTGGGCCACAAAACCCACCCGGCTCAAGCCAGCGCGGTTGGCCAGGGCCATAAATTCCACCACATGGCCGTAGGGCACGGCGCGGTCGGCGCGCAGTTGCACCTCGGTGTCGGGGTTTTGGGCGGCAGCGCGCAGGGCCTGCTCCAGCGAGTTACCCGCCAGCGGCTGGTCGCGCACGTACACGGTGCCGTCTTTGTCAATGGCCACCGCCAGCGTGGGCGCGGCGGCCTCCGTCACCGCTGGCGCGCTACTCCGGGGCAAATCCACTTTCACGGCGCTGACCATCAGCGGCGCGGTGATGATAAAAATCACCAGCAGCACCAGCATCACGTCAATCAGCGGCGTCATATTGATGTCGCCCATGGGCGCGCTGCCCGGTGTGCGTTCCATGCGTCCGAATGACATGGTGGCCTCAATCTTGGGCCGGATGCGCCGGGTCGGCAGGGGTCGTGCCTGGGGCGCCTGGGCCGTGCTGCGCCAGCAGCAGCGCACGCAAATCGCGGGCAAAACCGTCCAGATCAGCCTCAATGCGGTTAATCAAGCGCCCCAGAATGTTGTAGCCCAGCACCGCCGGAATCGCTACGGCCAGACCCGCGGCCGTCATGATCAGCGCCTCGCCCACTGGGCCTGCGATTTTGTCGATGCTGACCTGGCCCGCGCTAGCAATGGTGATGAGCGCGTGGTAAATGCCCCACACCGTGCCCAGCAAACCCACAAAGGGCGCCACCGAACCCACCGTGGCCAGCAACACCTGGCCCGATTGCAACTTGCGCAAGCTGGTGGCCAACGCCTCGCGCAGCACGCGGGTGAGCTGCGCGCCCAAGTCGCCCTGACCGGCCAGGCTGCGGGCGCTGTGCGTCTGCCCAATTTGTTCTTGGCCACTTTGCAGCAGGGGCCGCACCAGCGCGCTGCGGTCAAAGGCCTGCAGCGTGTGCAGCGCCTGCGCCACATCGGGCGCCTGCCAAAAAGCGGCAATGCTGCGCGCCACGTCCGTCAGGGCGCGGCGCAGCAACCAGCTTTTCCACACAATCACAAGCCAGCTGCCCACCGACATCAGCAGCAGCAATAGCGCCACCGCGTTGTGCACCGCGTCGCCCTGGAACAAGGCGTCCAGGCCCACCAGGGGGGTCATTTCAGCCCCAGCACGTCAAACATGTCAAACAAACCGCTTTGTTGCCCCGCCAAAAAGCGCACCGCGCGCAAGCTGCCTTGGGCATAGGTGGCGCGGCTGGACGATTTGTGGCTGATCTCGATGCGCTCGCCCGTGCCGGCAAACAGCACCGTGTGGTCGCCCACAATGTCGCCGCCGCGGATGGTGGCAAAGCCGATGCTCGATGGGTCGCGCTCGCCGGTGACGCCTTCGCGGGCATACACGGCGCAGTCTTTGAGGTCGCGCCCCAGCGCGCTGGCAATCACCTCGCCCATTTTCAGGGCCGTGCCCGAGGGCGCGTCCACCTTGTGGCGGTGGTGCGCTTCGATGATTTCGATGTCGTAGCCGGTGGACAGCGCCTTGGCCGCCATTTCCAGCAGTTTGAGGGTGACGTTCACACCCACGCTCATATTGGGCGCCATCATGATGGGGATGTGTTTGGCGGCCTCGGCGATCTCGGCCTTATGCGCGTCTGTGAAACCGGTGGTACCAATCACCAAGCCCACGCCCAGCGCGCGGCACACTTGCAAATGCGCCATGGTGCCTTCGGGCCGGGTGAAGTCGATCAGCACCTGGCTGTGTTGCAGGCCCGCGCGCACGTCGGCGGTAATGGAAACGCCCGTGGTCTGGCCAGCGTAAGCGCCGGCGTCATGGCCGATGGACGGGCTGCTGGCCACATCCAGCGCACCGGCCAAGGCAAAAGCGTTGTCAGCGCGCACCGCCTCCATCAGCATCTGGCCCATGCGGCCCGACGCCCCGGCAATGGCTACGGCAATTGGGCTGCTTGTGTGTGTTGTTGTCTGAACCATTCGGCCTGCTCCCTTATTACATTGTTGGCTATTGGCGGCGCCATTGGGCGACTTGCACGCGCGCCCGCCGCGCTGGGGTCTGCGCGCTGTCTGCTTATTTGGCTGCGGGCTCCAGCGGCGGATAGGCGCTCACGCTGGGCAAAACGGCGGCCGGGCTGGCGCTAGGCGCAGCCGGGGGCGGGTATTTGGACAAGGCGGCGTCGCTGGCCTCAAGCGGCTTGGGCGCGGCCAGGTCTTTGGGCTTGCGCAAGCTGCCTACAAAATCGGCCTCGCTGGGCAGCGGGTCGGCCTCAATGCGTTCGAGGCGGTCGTCCTTGAAAAACACGGTGACATGGCGCTCTTGAGACGCTACACCCTGGCTTTTCAGGGTGAAGGTGTAATCCCAGCGCTGGGCGTGGAAAGCGCTTACCAAGAGAGGCGTGCCCAAAATCGACTGCACCTGGGCGCGCGGCATGCCTAACTGCAGCGCCGCCAATTGCTCGCTGGTGACCACGTTGCCCTGCACAATGTCCATGCTGTAGGGCGTAACCACCGTGGGCACCGCGCGGCTGACCCGGTCCAGGCTGCTGCAAGCCACCAGCGCCAAGGAGGCGCTTGCGAGCCCCAAAATGGCCACAAGGCGGCGGACAAAAAAGGAGTGGTTCATGGAGGGAAATAGGGCAGTAAGATCGCGGCATTGTAGCCCCGGCCCTCTGAGACCGCACCGCCATGACCAACATCGACGAACTCAAAAGCACCGGGCTCAAAGCCACCATTCCCCGCCTCAAAATCCTGGAAGTGTTCCAGCGCGGTGGCCAACGCCATATGTCGGCCGAAGACGTGTTTCGGGTGCTCTTGCAAGAGCGCGCCGACGTGGGACTTGCCACCGTTTACCGCGTGCTGGCCCAGTTTGAGCAGGCCAGCATCCTCAGCCGCAGCCAGTTTGAGGGCGGCAAATCGGTCTATGAGCTCAACGTGGGTCAACACCACGACCACATCGTCTGCCTGGACTGCGGGCAGGTGGAGGAGTTCTACGACCCCGAAATCGAGCTGCGCCAGCAAGCCGTGGCCAAGGCCAAGGGCTTCACCATCACCGACCATGCGCTTAGCTTATACGCTACCTGCAATAAGGCGCAGTGCCCGAACCGGGCCGCGCCTCGCGCCTGACGCGGCGACCTAAACACGGCTAACGAATCCCAAACCACCTAACACCGATAAAAAGGTGCCCGGCCGGTAAGGTCCGGGGTCAGGTCGCTTTGCCTAAAACGCAAAAATCCCCCAGACGTTTCCGTCTTGGGGGATTTTTTACTCTTCAACTCCTTACACTGGCACTAGGCCAGCGCGGGAATTAGAAGTAGTGGTTCAAAGACAACGAGTATTCGTTGGTTTGACCGTTGGCAGCGCCGGTGTCAGCATTGCCGAAAGACAAGTTGACGTTGGTACGCTTGCTCATGTCGTACTGTGCGCCGACTTGAGAGAACGTGCCATTGCCACGCTTGCCGTAGTTCACGCCAAAGCTTGCTTTGCCCATAGGCACGGTCACGCCGGCCAAGATGGCAGCGTCGTCGGTGCCGTCTTGCTTGCCGCGACGGGTGCTGTCGTAGCCCAGACCAACTTTAGCAACACCAGCGTCATACGTCACGCTCAGGTCGGTAGACACGGTGCGAGGAGTGGTGATGCCAGCAGTAGCCAGAGTTGCCAGGGTAGCGGGTGTGAACGAAGACTGGTTCACGTAGCCAGCAACTTTCAGAGGGCCAGCGGCGTAGGTAGCGCCGGCCACCATGGTGGTCGTGCCAGCAGACGCTGCGTAGTCAGCGCCGCTTTCAACGTATTTACCAACCAGCGACACGCCGCCAGACAAAGGAACGGTCAACACAGCTGCGTCAACGTTAACGCGGGTGATCACGTTACCAGCACCCCAGACGCCGTCCCACAGGTTCACAGGAGCGACCAGTGGTGCAGCTTGGTTGCCGCCCGAACGGCTGTTAGCCAAGGTCAGGGCATAGGCTGCAGTGCTCAGGGTCAAAGAACGGTCGCCGCTGTACGCGCTGCCGGTTGCAGCACGGCTGCTATCCATGTTCAATTCCATCGCGCCGGAAATTTTCATTCCGCCGCCCAGATCTTCAGAAGCCGACACACCAACCCAAGCGCCGGTGTTCAACAGACCTTGCGAAGTACCTGCAAAGTTTTTGATCGAAGCGAAGCCGAAACCGCCTGATATAGTGGCTTGAGCGAAAGCAGCGCCAGAAGTAGCCAAAGATGCCACAGCAGCCAATGCAATAAGGGTCTTTTTCATTTAAAAATTCTCCAAAGTTAATCAAAGGATGCTGATTTCATTAAATTGAACTCCAGCACCAACCTCCGTTTAAGAAGCTGAATGCATTGCACCAGAGCGATGCGGCTTTGGCAAAGAAAAGCGCGATGTCGGGGCGTTTTTGGGCAGTTTTCGTTGCACTGATGCAACAAATTAGGGTTAACCCTTAAGGTTTTGGTGCCGACCGCAGAGGCCGCAAGCACCCAGAAAACGCCGATTCAAGCCTGCGGCTGTATGCTCTGACCATGCAAACCCCAACCGACCGACTCATGGCCGCCGCTGACACGGCGCTTCGCACTTTGTTTGCCACGCCGCACGCGTCCGGCCCCTGCCAAACGCTGCCCGAGGCGCCCACGGCGCTGACCGACGCCGAAAAAGCCCAGTCCGCCGGGCTGATGCGGGTCAACCATGTGGGCGAGGTGTGCGCGCAGGCGCTTTACACCGCGCAGGCACTGACCACCAGCAACCCCGCGTTGCGCGCGCACTACACCGCAGCTTGTATAGAAGAAACCGATCACCTGGCCTGGACGGCGCAGCGGCTGCAAGACCTAGGCTCGCGCCCCTCGCTGCTCAATCCGCTGTGGTACGCGGGGGCGTTTGGGCTGGGCTTGATCGCCGGGCGCATGGGCGATGGTGTGAGTTTGGGCTTTGTCGCGGAGACGGAAACCCAGGTCGGCGCCCATTTGGACAGCCATCTGCAGGAGTTGCCCGTGGGCGACCACGCCTCGCGCGCCATCGTGGCGCAGATGCGCGACGATGAGTTGCGCCACGCCGATGCCGCCCGAGACGCCGGTGCCGCCGCCCTGCCGCCGCCCGTGCAAGCCCTGATGCGCGCCGCCGCCAAGGTGATGACGACGGTGGCGCAGCGGGTGTAGCTTTTCGCTGTAGACGCGGCTAAATCACCCGCTGTCTTATATAGAGGCCCGTACAGACCGGTTTTTCCATAAAAGGCCCAGCGTCACGCCTTTACCTTGCGCGTGCGCCGGCTTTGCAGCAGGGCGATGTTTTGCTCCCCCGTCACCGTGCTGGCGTAATAGGTGTTGATCACGTCTACGCTGGTGCGGGCGTTGCGCGCCAGCGTGAGCAGGTCAATGCCCTGGCCGTAGAGCAACCTAAAAGTGATGGCCGAGTGGCGAAAGCTGTACATGCTGCGCGGTTGGCCGTGGGCGCCTTGCTTGAGTTCGGTCACGCCCAGCACCCAATTGAGGTGAAAACTCAGCACTGCCAGCATGTAATGGCGGTCGCGCAACTGGGGCATAAACAGGTAGTCGTCGGGCTTGGCCAGGTCGCGCTGGGCGTTATTTTTGACGATTTGCTCGTAAATGCGCACGGCTGAGTACAGCGTCACGATGGGTTTGCCGTGGCTTTTGGTCTCGGGCAGGGTCAGGCGCAGGTAGGTGTTGTCGCCGCGCACCACCTCGACGTGCTTGTGCTTGAGGGTTTTGAGGTCGCTGGGGCGGATAAAGCCGTGCACCATAAAACCGATCGCCCAGCCCAGGTCGGGCGGCATGATCTGCTCTTTAAGCCGCACCTTGTACTTGATGCGAATTTCCGCCCCGCTCTCGGGGTGGCGCACGCCGCGCAGGCTGCGCGCCTTGCGGATGATGCGCCGGTATTCGGTGGGCGTAAAAGCCCCGCGCGACTTCGTAATCACTTTCACCTTGGGAAAATCAGGCAGCGCTTCGAGCTGGCCCGAGGCCACTGCGTGGCGCAGCACCTTGCGCACGGCCACCAAGTACTGGCTGATGGTAATGGTGGAATGCTGGTCGCTCATGAAGTTGATGAAGTCGAGCAGGCTTTGGTAGGTCACCTCTGAGGGCGCGGCGCTGGCCCAGCGCGGCAAGATAAAGGAATCGAGCCGGTTGCGCAGCACCTGCAGGCTACCCGCTGTCCACTCGCCCCGACCCACGCGGGCCTCTTCGTTGGCAAACAGTTGTGCCGCCAGGGCGCCAAACGTCACCACTTTGCCCTGTTGCAGCGCTTTGGGCGGCTTGGCGGTGGCGCCCGTCGGGTCGGGCACCGACTGGTAGTTGCCTGCCAGCCATTCCTCGTAAACCGTGCGCGCAAAGCTCTGCGCCTGGCGCAGGCTCTGGGTTTTGGTGCTGCGCCGGTAGGTGCGCCCGGCAATCCAGCAACGCACCTGCCAGTACTTGCTGGCTTCCATTTTGTAGACGCACAGATTGTCCGGGTAGCCCGGAATGCGGGTAATCGTGGACGGAATGGGCACCGTGCGCTCGCGTTTTGCGGTGCCCAAGTCGTCGTTGGCCGCCGCACGGGACGGATCAATGACCTGGATCAGCATGAAACCCCCGCCAGTTGTAGAGCCAAAAAAAGCCCCGCTTGCTGGTTTTGCATGCAACAACGGACACCCGAACGGGTGCGGATTTCGCTCTTTGGGGCCTGCTTTTTACCGTGCAGACAGGGGCTAAAAACCACCGCAAAGGGCCAAAAACGACCAAAAAAAGTTGTAAATAAATTGCTTTCCAACAGCATCTTGTATTGTTTTTTAGGTAATTTATCTGTTTTCACTGGTGATTTAATTAAATTTTCCATTAAATAAAATGATTGTACTGTTTTGCATTGGCTGCTGTCGCAAAACGACTGCAAAAGACGCATTGATCAGTTTTTTTCATATTTAAGTTCGCTCGCGACGCCTTTGTCAAAAATCATCTGGAGACATTCGAAATGAAAAAAACACTCATCGCTCTCGCCGCATTGGCAGCTACGGGCGCTACGTTTGCTCAAGCCACTATCAGCGGAAACGTTGGTTTTAGTTGGCAGCAAAGTCCAGTCAAAGCTGCAAATGGTTCCCACGTGCAAGGTTTTGCTATTCAGGATGGTGAAATTTACATTGCAGCCACGGAAGACTTGGGCGGCGGTATGTCAGCCACCGCACGTGGTGGTTTCACGATGCGTGGTCGTGGTAACGCAATTGCTGACCGCGACGCCACCGTTACCCTGACAGGAAAATTTGGCGCCCTCACAGCGGGTGCGTTCCGCACATGCGGCAGCTTGGCGGGCGTGCAGTCGGGCGTCGTCACCGGCACTGTGTACAGCGCCAATGAATCGAATAACTACACTCCCTTGGACAAGTGCTCACTGGTGGACGCATTGGTTTACTCCATGCCCGTTGGCCCTGTGATGCTTTCTGCCACTTACGGTGAATTTGGTAGCGCAGTTGCTGACACCACATCTACGGACCGCGGAAATACGACAGGCATCACATTTACCGACTTGGGTGGCGTATACACAAGCGGCCCTGTGATGGCGGGCCTGAATGTGACCGTTTTCGGCGCAGTTGGTGCATTGGCTGCAGTTGACAGCGTTGTGCGTACCCGTTTGGTTGGTACCTATGACGCGGGAGTCGCTAAGGTGGGATTGGGTTACCAAAACAAAACTGGCGGCTCTGCTGACCAATATGTAGCAAGTCTCGCTGTGCCGATGGGTAACGTCGTATTCGGCTTGGATTACACGGCTCGTGGTGCTCAAGGTGCGTATGACCGCACAGCTGGATACACTGACTTTACTAAAACTGGAGCATTTGCCGCTTACGCCTTGGGCGCAACACGTGAAGGTGATAAGGCAAGCTCTTCATTAGGTTTGGGCGTCACATACAGTTTCAGCAAGACTACTACGCTGAACGCCAGCTACATCACCTACACCGACGTTGGTGCAAATGACTCTGCCAATCCCGTGGTGTCAACCTATAACACCGCTGCAACGCTGCGTCCCGCTGGAACAACACCTTCTCAACTCGACACCGAATACCGCATCCGTTTGATGAAGAGCTTCTAAGCTTTTCTGACGATCGGTAGGTTTACCTCGTTCGCTACGAACAAACCGGCCCTCGGAACCTATTTAAAGGCGTCTGGGGCTGGTTTACTTTCTTAACTTTTTATCTTAGGAATGAAGAAATGAAAAAAACTCTCATCGCAATCGCTGCCATCGCAGCTATGGGCGCCGCTTCTGCTGAAGTGACTTTGTACGGCAAGGCTGATGTCGGCGTTTCGTCATCCAATACTGACGGCACTACAAGCCAAGGTGCGCAGTTCGGATCCGGCAACTACGAAACTAGCCGCATTGGCGTAAAAGGTTCTTCCGAAATCGCTGGTGGCATCAAAGGTATGTTTCAATTCGAAGCTACATTGGATGCAACTGGTGGCAGCTTAGGTTCCAAACTGAAGAATACAGTAGGCGTTAAAGACGCTGCTGCAACAACATTCAACCGTGAAGCTAACTTTGGTTTGACTGGTGGTTTTGGAACAGTGCAGTTGGGGAAAATGTGGACACCATATGACAGCGCATTCAATGACGCTTTGGAATACAACGGTTTCTCTGCAATGGGCAGTGCGTTCTGCGGCGGTACACATTGTGATAACGGCATGGATGGCTCAGGCGCTTCCAAGAACGGAATCCAGTACACCACGCCTATGATGAGCGGTTTTAACGCTGTTGTGATGTATGGCTCAAACGGTGATGCAAGTTCCAGTGCTAGCGCCACCAATTACACCGGTTTTGGCGTGAACTACGCGAACGGACCATTGACAGTCAACTTGGCTACTGAGAAGGTTCTCACGTCCTTGAACAACACTGCAACTAACGTAACAGCTGGAAGCAATACAAATGCTTGGATCTTGGCTGCATCCTACAACCTCGGCGTCGCCACCGTTTTTGCTGCTGCTGAAGCAGCGACGGCTGACGGCTTCACCGCTGGCTTCGTGTCCGGCTCTGCTGCAGGCTCGGGCAAAGACACTGGCTCCTCGGTCGGCGTTTCAGTTCCAGTGAGCAAGGCAATGACTGCTGCACTGGGGTACGCAACTGAAACTAGTTCGCTGCCAAGCGTTGCCGATAGCAAGGTGAGCTCCGTTGGTTTGCAAGTTGTTTATGCCTGGAATGCAGCAACTGCAATCTACGCTGGATACAACAAAACTGACAGCACAGCACGTGATACAACTGTTACGAGCGCTAGCAAGTTCGCCACCGGCGTTCGCTACAACTTCTAATTTCCTCGCTGGCCTCGTGCCAGCTTGAGAGTTTGAAAGTAAAAAAGCCCCCAGGTAGAAATACCTGGGGGCTTTTTTGCTTCTTTGAAAAGGTCGTTTCGTCTGCGGCAATCCGCTTTCCGCAACCGGCTTAGAAGCCCCTTAAAACTCCATATCGTCCGTCTCCAGGCGCTCGCTGGTGGCAACAACCTTGTTGTCCGCACCAAAGTCCACATAAAACACGGTGTGCGTGTTGGGAATGTTCGTCTCGTTCACGTCATAGATCCAAGTGCGACCGGGGTCTTTGCGAAACTTCAAGCTGTGGGCCGGGCGGCCAATCAGTGCCCGCACTTCTGCGCTGCTCATGCCGGGCTTGATTGTCACTGCCTGTTTGGGTGTGACGGTGTAGCCATTGGCAGCGAGTGCCATCAGCGCGGCCCCGGACAGGGACAGGGCGAGCACGGTCTTTTTGAACAAACTCGTAGCTTTTACGGTATTCATATATTTTCCTAACTATTTGAGATCAACGACAAGGTTAATTAGTCTCAGACGCGCAGCAAAAACATGCTGCGCGCCTTTGGCGAGGCTGTAAACATTTGAAGTGATCTAGCAGAAAAAGTACTGATCCAGCGCAAGATTACTGAAATGCACAGAGTAACTTTTTTTGGATTAATGGGAAAAGTACCCCAATCAAGGACTGCCGCTGCGCTCGAACGCCACGCTGCCCCTGTGCGGTGGATTTAGCCCTCCACCACCTCAAACCCCGTCGTAATCTGCGCCGTCTTGCCCAGCATGATGCTGGCGGAACAATATTTTTCGTGGCTCATGGCGATGGCGCGCTCTACTGCGCTGGGGGGGATGCCTTTGCCGGTGACGGTGAAGTGCATATGGATTTTGGTGAACACCTTGGGGTCGGTGTCAGCGCGCTCGGAGCTGAGTTTGACGCTGCAGCCCTGCACCGCGTGGCGCCCGCGTTTGAGAATAAGCACCACGTCATAGGCGGTGCAGCCGCCGGTGCCGGCCAGCACCAGTTCCATGGGCCGGGGCGCCAGGTTTTGGCCGCCGTTTTCGGGTTTGGCGGCGTCGGGCGCGCCGTCCATCAGCACGGCGTGGCCGCTGCCGGTTTCGGCCACAAAGCCCATGCCTGAGCGGGTGCCGCTGTTACCGGTCCAACTGACTGTGCATTCCATCTTTTTCACTCCTGCGACGGGCCTGGCGACTGCCGCGTGACCCTGGGTGGCGATTATCATGCGCCTTAGCTCTGACCCTCTGCCATGACCACCGCAAAATCCAAACCCCTCCCCCGCAAAAACCCAGCAGCAGCGCCCAAACAGCGCGCCTTGGCCGCCCCAGTTGCCTCTGCGCCTCAAACCAGCGCCCTTTCACCCGCCGACTACCTGATCAAAATCCTGAACGCCAAGGTGTATGACGTGGCGCAAGAGTCGGCGCTGGAAGAGGCCACGATTTTGGGTCAGCGTATTCACAACACAGTGCTGCTCAAGCGCGAGGACCAGCAGCCGGTGCGCAGCTTCAAGCTGCGCGGGGCGTACAACAAGATGGCGCACCTGAGCGCGGCGCAGCTCAAAAAAGGCGTGATTTGCGCTTCGGCCGGCAACCACGCCCAAGGCGTGGCGCTCAGCGCCCGGCGCCTGGGCGCGCGCGCGCTGATCGTGATGCCCACGACCACGCCGCAGCTCAAGATTGACGCGGTGCGCGGCTTTGGTGGCGAGGTGGTGCTGTTTGGCGACAGTTATACCGACGCGTACAACCACGCGCTGACCCTGGAGAAAAAGCAGGGCCTGACCTTTGTCCACCCCTTTGACGACCCGGACGTGATTGCCGGCCAGGGCACGGTGGCGATGGAGATATTGCGCCAGCACCCCGGCCGCCTGGACGCGGTGTTTGTGGCCATTGGCGGCGGCGGCCTGGTCAGCGGCGTGGCCAACTACATCAAGGCGGTGCGCCCTGAGGTGAAGGTGATTGGCGTGCAGATGAACGATTCAGACGCCATGATGCAGTCGGTGGCCGCCCACAAGCGCGTCACGCTGCCCGATGTGGGCCTGTTCTCGGACGGCACGGCGGTCAAGCTCGTGGGCGAAGAAACCTTTCGGGTGGCCAGCGGCTTGGTCGATGAATTCATGACCGTGGACACCGACGCGGTGTGCGCCGCCATCAAAGACATTTTTGTGGATACCCGCTCGATCGTGGAGCCTGCGGGCGCGTTGGCGGTAGCGGCCATCAAGCAATACGCAGCCACGCACAAGGCGCGCGGCCAGACCTATGCCGCCATTTTGTGCGGTGCCAATATGAACTTTGACCGCCTGCGCTTTGTGGCCGAGCGCGCCGAAGTGGGCGAGGAGCGTGAGGCGCTGTTTGCGGTGACGATTCCTGAGGAGCGCGGCAGCTTCAAGCGCTTTTGCGCGCTGATTGGCGAACTGCCCGGTGGGCCGCGCAATGTGACCGAGTTCAACTACCGCATGAGCGACGCCGCGCAGGCCCATGTGTTTGTCGGCCTGACCACGCAGGGCAAGGGCGAGTCCGCCAAGATTGCCAAAAACTTTGGCAAGCACGGCTTTACCAGCCTGGACCTGACGCACGACGAGCTGGCCAAAGAGCACATCCGCCACATGGTGGGCGGCCATTCGGGCCTGGCGCAGGACGAGCGGATTTTGCGTTTCATCTTTCCCGAGCGGCCCGGCGCGCTGATGAAGTTTTTGAGCCTGATGCGCCCAGGCTGGAACATCAGCCTGTTCCACTACCGCAACCAGGGCGCGGACTATGGCCGCATTTTGGTGGGGTTGCAGGTGCCCAAGGCGGACAACAAGGCTTTTGACCAGTTTTTGCTGGCGCTGGGTTACCCGTACGTGGAAGAAACCGACAACCCGGTCTACCGCCTGTTTCTGCAAACCCCGGCTTCTGTGCCAGCCAAGAGCGCCAAGCGCTGACCCGCCATGGCTGTAACGCTGGACGGCAAACTGGTGGTGGCGATTTCGAGCCGCGCGCTGTTTGACTTTGAAGAGGAAAACCAGCTCTTCGAACAAGGCGACGACCGCGCCTATATGCGCCTGCAGCTTGAACGTCTGGACGTACCGGCCAAACCGGGAGTGGCGTTTTCACTGGTCAAAAAGCTGCTGGCCTTTAACACCGAGGCCGCGCAGCGGGTGGAAGTGGTGATCTTGTCGCGCAACGATCCGGTCAGCGGCCTGCGCGTGATGCGTTCGGCCGCGCACTACGCGCTGCCCATCATCCGCTGCACGTTTACCCGGGGCGAGGCGCCCTGGCGTTACCTCAAGCCGCTCAAGGCCAACCTGTTTTTAAGCACGCATTTGAGCGACGTGCGTAGCGCGCTGGACGCGGGTGTGCCCGCCGCGCAGGTGTACCCGCAATCGGCCCACGCCAGCAGCGCGCACCCGTTTGAAGTGCGCATTGCCTTTGACGGCGACGCGGTGCTGTTCAGCGACGAGGCCGAGCGCGTGTACCAAGACCAAGGCCTGAACGCGTTTCAGCAGCACGAATCAGACAAAGCCGCCCTGCCCTTGCCGGACGGCCCGTTCAAGCCGCTCTTGGTGGCGCTGCACGCCTTGCAGCAGGCCGCGCAACCAGAGATGCGCATACGCACCGCGCTGGTCACCGCGCGCAGCACCCCGGCGCACGAACGCGCCATTCGCACGCTGATGGACTGGAACATCGAGGTGGACGAAGCCATGTTTTTGGGCGGGCTGGACAAGGGCGCGTTTTTACGCGAGTTTGAGCCCGACTTCTTTTTTGATGACCAGACCGGCCACATCGAATCGGCCGCACTCCATGTGCCCTCGGGCCATGTGGCCAGCGGTGTGCGCAACTAAGCCTTGACGGGACAACGATGAACCCCCTGCCCCAAACCTTCCCGGCGCCCGGCGCCAGCAGTTGGCGCGCCGCCAAGCGCCAGGTGCGCCGCGTCTGGGCGTTGTCTTGGCCCTACTTTTTCTCGGAAGAAAAATGGCGCGCCCGCGCGCTGCTGGCGGCCATCGTGGCGCTGAACCTGGGCTTGGTTTACATGGCGGTGCTGTTCAACGACTGGAACAAGCTCTTTTACGATTCGCTGCAAGAAAAAAACCAGCCGGTGTTCTGGACGCAACTGGGGCGCTTTAGCTACCTGGCGTTTGCGTTCATCGTGATTGCGGTTTACAAGTTTTACCTCACGCAATTGCTGGAAATGCGCTGGCGCAGTTGGATGACGCGCAGTACCTTGCAGCGCTGGCTGGCCGGTCAGGCTTTTTACCGGCTGGAACTGGCCCGCTTTGGCAGCGCCGACCCGGCCATCGACGCCACCCCCGACAACCCGGACCAGCGCATTGCCGAAGACATCAGCCAGTTCACCTCCTTGACCCTGGGCTTGGGCATGGGCTTGCTCAATTCAGTGGTGACGCTGGGCAGCTTTATCGGTATTTTGTGGGGCCTGTCCGGCGGCTTTGCGTTTAACGCGGGTGGGCAGGAATACAACATCCCCGGCTTTATGGTCTGGATGGCGCTGCTGTACTGCGCGGCGGGCAGCTGGCTCACGCACCGCATTGGTCGGCCGCAGATTCCGCTGAACTTTGCGCAGCAACGGGTGGAGGCCGACTTTCGCCACCACATGATCCGGGTGCGCGAATACAGCGAGTCGATTGCGCTCGATGGCGGCGAAGGCGTGGAGCGCAGCCAGCTCGACGGGCGCTTTGGCGCGGTGCTGGACAACTACCTGCGGCTGATCCGGGCGCAGAAAAACCTGGTCTGGTTCACCAGCTTTTTTGGCCAGGCGGCGGTGGTATTTCCGTTTGTGGTGGCCGCACCCCGCTTTTTTAGCGGCGCCATTCAGCTCGGCGAGCTGATGCAGATTTCAAGCGCCTTTGGCCAGGTGCAAGGCGCCTTAAGTTGGTTTGTGGACAGCTACCCCAGCCTGGCGACTTGGCGCGCCACCACCGACCGCTTGACGCACTTTGAAGCCTCACTGCAAAGCCTGGAATCTGCCACCCCGACACTGAAGACAGCCCCGGCCAACGAACTGCGCACGCAGGATTTGAATGTGGCCTTGCCCAGCGGCGTGGCGCTCTTGGCGCACACCGCCTTGCAGGCGCACGCCGGTGAACGGGTGCTGCTGCAGGGGCCGTCGGGCGCGGGCAAGAGCACGCTGTTTCGGGCGCTGGCCGGCATCTGGCCTTTTGCCAGTGGCACGGTGGCGCTTCCCGAGAGCGCGATGTTTATCCCCCAACGGCCTTACTTTCCGAACGGGCCGTTGCGCGACGCGCTGGCTTACCCCGAATTGCCCATGCGCTACAGCGAGACCCAACTGCACGACGCGCTGCAATGGGCGCTACTGCCCGACTTGACCGACAAGCTCGATCAGGCCGACCTGTGGGGCCAAAAACTCTCAGGCGGCGAGCAGCAGCGGCTGGCGCTGGCACGGGTGTTTTTGAAGCAGCCGCAATGGGTGTTTGCCGACGAGGCCACCAGCGCGCTGGACGCCGACACCGAAGCCACGCTGTACCAAAGGTTGGTAGATTTGTTGGCTGCACGCGGCGGCGGACTGGTGTCGATTGCGCACCGGCCGGGTGTGGCGAGGTTTCATACCAAGAGTTGGGTTTTGGAGCCTGCGGCTGGGGGCGCGGGTTCGCGGTTTGAGGTGGTGGAGAAGGGGGCTTAAGTTTCGCTCTATGTCCTACTCAAGTTTTTTCGCACCTACGGATAGGTTGTTTGATTGCCGATTGCTGCTCGAAGGTATTGAGTGACAAGTTGCCCAGGTGGGAGTGCAGCCCCCGGTTGGCGCTGCGCAGTGGCCAACTGCAATGCCCGGCATATCAGCGTAGC
>CANBVJ010000034.1 GCA_947372865.1 Comamonadaceae bacterium | reverse complement strand
GCGCCAGGCCCAGGCCGCGCCACTGCGGGTGGTACTGGGCCACGCGCGCCACCAGCACCTCCAGCACTTCGAGTGACAACTCCAGCCGGTCCACCTCTTCCGCGTCGATGGTGAGGTTGATATGGGCCTGCGCCGCCTGCTCGCACAGGCCCCAGACGCGCGGCACCAATTCCGCCATCACGCGCGCGCTTTGTGCGTCTTCATAGCGCGGGTGCAGGGCGCTGAGCTTGATGCTGATGCCGTCGTTGCGCTCGGGCGTACCGCCAGCGTCGGTGTGCTGGGCGATGTGGGCAATGGCGTCGCGGTAGCTTTGCAAGTAGCGCAGCGCATCGGCGTCGGTGCGTGCGCCTTCGCCCAGCATGTCATAGGAAAATGTCAGCCCCGACGCGCGCTCACCGCCATTGGCGGCTGCCCCTTGCACGACGTGTGGTGCGCCCAAGCGGCCCAGCAGCGAAACGCTGGCGGCTTGTCTGTTGCGTGCGCTTTGGGCTTCTTTCATGGCCTCGGCCATGGTTTGGCCCAGCACAAATTGGCGTCCCAGCAACTGCACCGCGCGCAGGGTGGCGGCCACCACGGTTTTGGCGCCGAGCTTGCCCATCAGCCCTGGCGCCGGGGTGGCGGCGTCGGCGCCCGGCAAAAAATGCTTGGACAGCGCAATGGCGGCGCTGGAAATGCGCGACAGCAGTTGGTCGCTGCCCTGCGCAAAGTCGGCGCGGCCGAGCTGGTCGGTCGTCAAGGCAATGGCGGTGTCCATGTCGGGCACGCGCAGCAGGGCTTCGGCCAGGCGCATCAACGCCAGCCCTTCGGTGCTGGAAATCGGGTATTCCTTGAGCAGGCTTTCCATGGCCCAAAACGGCGGTGGGTTGTCGCGTACCGCCTGCACCCAGGGCGCGGCCATCTGGGCGGCGTTGGCCCAGTCCAAGGCGTGCTGCAGGCTGTGCAGGCGCTGGGCCACGACTTCGGCTTCGTCGCGGTAAGAGTGGGGCAGGCGTTGGGCAACAGTCATGGCGGGCTCCGCAAAGTGGGTTTGGTGTAGAAAGTGCTATGTTCCTAGGTTTATGGATTAATATTTCACCAAATTACGTTGATAAATTAGCGATAAATTAAGTATGAATACCGTATCCCCCGATCTAGATCGCACCGACCTGAAGATCTTGCGCTGCCTGCAGGCTGACGGCCGCATCTCCAACCTCAAGCTCGCCGAAAGCGTGGCTCTGTCGCCCACCGCCGTGCTCGCGCGCGTGCAGCGCCTGGCCAAAGAGGGCTTTATCCTGGGCTATGAGGCGCGGCTCAATCCGCTCAAGCTCGGGGCCGGCTTGATGGTGTTTGTTGAGGTGCTGCTCGACCGCACCACGCCCAATGTGTTCGAGGCCTTCAAGGCCGCCGTGCAGGTGCGCCCCGAAATCATGGAATGCCACATGGTGGCCGGTGGCTTTGACTACCTGCTCAAAACCCGCATGGCCGACATGGGCGCCTACCGCGAATTTGCTGGCACCGTGCTGTGGCAGCTGCCTGGCGTGCGCGAAACCCGCACCTATCCGGTGATGGAAGAGGTAAAAAACACCACCCAGCTGCTACTGGGCGGCGCCTGAACCCGGGCTAAACCGCGGCGCTGCGCCCGCCAAAAATCGCCGACCCCACGCGCACCTGGGTGCTGCCCGCGTGCACCGCCGCTTCCAGGTCGGCGCTCATGCCCATGGACAGGGTGTCGAGCACCAGGCCGCTGGCGCACAGGCGGTCAAACAAGGTTTTGGCCTGGCGATGCACCGCCAGCGCAGCAACAAAGTCGGCGGCCGGCTCGGGAATGGTCATCAGGCCGCGCAGCCGCAGCCGGGGCAGCGCGGTCACGGCATGCGCCAGCGCCAGCGCCTCGTCGGGGGCGACTCCGGCCTTGCCCGCGCCCGCGTCAATATTGACCTGAATACACACATTGAGCGGCGCCAGATGGGGTGGGCGCTGCTCGCTCAGGCGTTGGGCGATTTTGAGGCGGTCCACCGAATGCACCCAGTCAAAGTGCGCCGCCACCAGCCGGGTTTTGTTGCTTTGCACCGGGCCGATGCAGTGCCACACCAGAGGCAGGTGCCCCAGGCTGGCGATTTTTTCCACACCTTCTTGGATGTAGTTCTCGCCAAAGTCGCGCTGTCCGCAGGCCGCCGCCTGCGCCACGGCTTCGGGCGGGAAGGTTTTGGACACCGCCAGCAGTTGTACTGCGTCGCTGCTGCGCCCGGCGCTGGCACAGGCCTCTTGGATGCGCGCGCGAACTATCTGTAAATTGGCTTCAATTGTCATAGTGATCGTGGTGATAATCGTTCGCTAGGGTAACAAAGCGCCAGACTTGCAAACGGCAGTGGCATCATCAAAGGGAGTTTTTGCGTTGGATATTGCACAACTGCTGGCGTTTTGCGTCAAAAGCAAGGCCTCCGACCTGCATTTGTCGGCCGGCCTGCCGCCCATGCTGCGCATCCATGGCGACGTGCGCCGGCTCAATTTGCCGCCCTTGTCGCACAAGGAAGTGCATTCCATGGCCTACGACGTCATGACCGATTCGCAGCGCAAGCGCTACGAAGAAGACCTGGAAATCGATTTTTCCTTCGAGCTCGAAGGCCTGTCGCGTTTTCGGGTCAATGCCTTTAACCACTTGCGCGGCGCCGGTGCCGTGTTTCGCGCCATTCCCAGCAAGATTTTGAACCTGGTGGAGTTAGGCGCGCCACCCATTTTTGCCGAGCTCGCGCTCAAGCCGCGCGGCCTGGTGTTGGTGACCGGGCCTACGGGCTCGGGCAAATCCACCACGCTGGCGGCCATGGTCAACCACCTCAACGAACACCATAGCGGCCACGTGCTGACTATTGAAGACCCGGTTGAGTTCGTGCACCAGTCCAAAAATTGCCTGATCAACCAGCGTGAAGTCGGGCCGCACACGCACGGTTTTTCGCAGGCGCTGCGCTCGGCCCTGCGTGAAGACCCGGACGTGATTTTGGTGGGCGAGCTGCGCGACCTGGAAACCATTCGCCTGGCCATGACGGCGGCCGAGACCGGGCATCTGGTATTCGGCACCCTGCACACGTCCAGCGCGGCCAAGACCATTGACCGCATCATTGACGTCTTTCCCGGGGATGAGAAAGAAATGCTGCGGGCCATGCTCTCAGAATCGCTGCAAGCGGTGATCTCGCAAACCCTGTGCAAAACCGTGGCTGGCGACAGCCGCATCGCGGCCCATGAAATATTGATCGGCACCAACGCCGTGCGCAACCTGATCCGCGAGTCCAAGATCGCGCAAATCTACTCCGCCATCCAGACCGGCAACAACGTCGGCATGCAAACCCTGGACCAAAACCTGACCGATCTGGTGCGCGCCAAGCGCATCCACCCGTCCGAGGCGCGCAGCAAGGCCAAGGTGCCGGAAAACTTCCCCGGTTGAGCTGCCCTGCACCCCCGACCCCACCGACCACGCCCCAAGGAACGCCCGCATGACCCGCGAACAAGCCTCGCAACTGATCTCTGACCTGCTCAAGCTGATGGTCGTAAAAAAAGGCAGCGACCTGTTTATTACGGCCGACTTTCCCCCTGCCATCAAGATTGACGGCGCCATGACCCGCGCATCCCCCCAAAAGTTGCAGCCCGAACACACCGTGATGCTGGTGCGCGCCCTGATGAACGACCGTCAGACCGCCGACTTTGAGCGCACCAAGGAAAGCAACTTCGCCATTTCGCCCACCGGCCTGGGGCGCTTTCGGGTCAACGCCTTTGTGCAGTTGGGCAAGGTCGGCATGGTTCTGCGCGTGATTCCCACCACGCCGCCCACCATTGACGGCCTGGGCCTGCCGCAGGTGCTCAAG
Organism: Comamonadaceae bacterium; assembly: GCA_947372865.1. Lineage (GTDB taxonomy): Bacteria > Pseudomonadota > Gammaproteobacteria > Burkholderiales > Burkholderiaceae_C > Allorhodoferax. The sequence goes on along the minus strand of CANBVJ010000034.1, from coordinate 33,097 downwards.
GACGTGGCGCTTTATAGCCGCGGTTTGTGCGTGCTGGTGGGCGCCAGCGGCTCGGGCAAGTCCACCGCGCTGGCGTCCATGGTCGATTGGCGCAATGAAAAGTCCTTTGGCCACATCATCACCGTGGAAGACCCGGTGGAGTTTGTCCACCCGCACAAAAACTGCATCGTCACCCAGCGCGAAGTCGGTCTGGACACCGATAGCTGGGACAGTGCCCTGAAAAACACCTTGCGCCAGGCGCCTGATGTCATCGTCATGGGCGAGCTGCGCGACCGCGAAAGCACCGAGCTGGCCATCGCCTTTGCCGAAACCGGTCACCTGGTGATCGCCACCTTGCACGCCAACAGCGCCAACCAGGCGCTGGACCGCATCATCAACTTCCTTCCCGATGAACGCCGCCCGCAGCTCCTGATGGATTTGTCGCTCAACCTGCGCGCCGTCGTGTCCCAGCGCCTGGTGCCGCGCGTGGGCGGCAAGGGCCGGGCATCCGCCGTGGAGGTGCTGCTCAACTCAAGCACTGTAGCGGCCCTGATCCAAAAGGGTGAAGTGCTCGAAGTCAAGGAAGTGATGAAAAAAAGCCGCGAAATGGGCATGCAAACTTTCGACCAGGCGCTGTTTGACCTGTACGAGGCGCGCACCATCAGCTATACGGACGCACTGCGCAACGCCGACTCGATCAACGACTTGCGGCTACAAATTAAACTGCACGGCAAGGACACCCGCGACAACGACCTGAGCGCGGGTACCGAACACCTGGAGATCGTCTGATCCCGGTGGGCCATCCCGCCATTGCCGTGCCACTTTGAACCTGGAAAAACTTTCCCATGACCCAAGCATCTTCTGTCAACGCCAAGTCCTACGAGGCCGTAGCGCCCCAATCCGTGGCCTTTTTGGGCCTGGGCGTCATGGGCTACCCCATGGCCGGCCACCTGGCACGCGCCGGGCATCGCGTCACCGTCTACAACCGCAGCAGCGCCAAAGCCCAGGCCTGGGTGGCCGAGTTTGGCGCCACCACCAGCGCCGTGGGCGCCCACGGCCACGCCGCCACCCCGCGTGAGGCGGCGGCGCAGGCCGACATCGTGTTTTGCTGCGTCGGCAATGACGACGATTTGCGCAGCGTCACCCTGGGCGCCAACGGCGCTTTTGCCGGCATGCGCGAAGGCACGGTGTTTGTGGACCACACCACGGCGTCGGCCACGGTGGCGCGTGAACTCAGCGCAGCCGCGCGCAACCTCGGTCTGCATTTTGTGGACGCGCCGGTTTCTGGTGGCCAGGGCGGTGCGCAAAACGGCCTGCTGACCGTGATGTGCGGTGGCGATGCTGCGGCGTTTGCTGCGGTGCAAGCCACGGGCATGGCGTTCTCGCGCGCATTCACCTTGCTGGGCGAGAGCGGCGCGGGCCAGTTGGCCAAGATGGTCAACCAGATTGCCATTGCCGGCCTCGTACAGGGCCTGAGCGAGGCGGTAGCCTTTGGCGTGCATGCCGGTTTGGACATGAACCAAGTGCTCGATGTGATTGGCAAAGGCGCGGCGCAAAGCTGGCAGATGGACAACCGGGGCAAAACCATGGTGGCCGACAAGTTTGACTTCGGCTTTGCGGTGGACTGGATGCGCAAAGACTTGGGTCTGGTGCTCGACGAGGCCAAGCGCAATGGCGCGCGCTTGCCCGTGACCGCCTTGGTAGACCAGTTTTACGCCGATGTGCAGCAAATGGGCGGCAAGCGCTGGGATACGTCAAGCCTGATCAAGCGCCTGAAGTAAGCGCATACACGGACGCCTGAACCAGGCGTTGTGCGCTTAGGCGGCACCGCGTGGCGCCGCCAACGGCTTATTTCTTGGTGTCAGCGGCTGGCGCAATGCGCGCAAGCTCTTCTTCGGTGATCACTTCGAGTACGCGCACCACTTTCTTCACGCTCGGCGTGGCGGTGACTACGTCGGTCACGCGCTTGGCTTCGCGCGCGGTGACGCGGCCCATCACATACACCACGCCGCGCTCAGTGACGATTTTGAAGGCGTTGGTGCTCAGGTCTTTGGCGTCAAAAATGGCGGCCTTGACGCGACCGCTGGTGATGGTGTCATTGGAGCGCTCGGTAAACGAGCTGTTGCCCATCACCGCCAGCTCGTTGAGCACGCTGTTGACGTTGTCCACGCCCTTGACCATTTGTTCTGCCAGCGCCTTGTCTTGCGCTGTGGGAACTTCTCCGGTCATCAGGGCCTGGCGGTTGTAGCTGGTGATGTTGATGTGCGCGCGTTCGCCGATGTTGATGCGCATCTGGTTGGCTGCCTTGAGCTCGATGTTCTGGTCTTCGAGCTGCGTGCCCGAGCTGCGCCGGTCGGCCGCCACAAAGCCGGTCATCAGTGCGCCGCCTGCGGCCAGCGGAAAGCAGCCGCTCAAAGACAGCACGCTGCCCAAGAGCGCCGTGCCCAAAACCAGGGGGCGGAGCGCGGCAAACAAAGGGGTGTGGGAGGGGGTGGGCAAAGTGTTTTTCATGAAGAGCTTTCCTGGTCGCCCATGAGTTGGGCATCGACACCATCGCACAGGCAATGGATGGTTAAAAGATGGACTTCCTGCACGCGCGCAGTGCGGTCATGCGGCACGCAAATGTGCACGTCGGTGTCGCGCAGCGCCTGGTTCATTTTGCCGCCGCCGCGTCCGGTCAGGGCCACCACCACCATGTCGCGCTGGTGCGCGGCCTCAATGGCGGCTAGCACATTGGCCGAGTTGCCGCTGGTGGTAATGGCCAGCAGCACGTCGCCGCTTTGGCCCAGGGCGCGCACCTGGCGCGAAAAAATCGAGGTGAAGTCGTAGTCGTTGGCAATCGCCGTGATGATGGACGTGTCGGTCGTCAGGGCGATGGCGCCCAACTCGGGCCGCTCGCGCTCAAAGCGGCCGACAAACTCGGCCGAGAAATGCTGCGCATCCGCCGCCGAGCCGCCGTTGCCGCAGGCCAGCACTTTGCCGCCGCTGGTCACGCAGGCCAAAATGGCCTGGATTGCTTGCGCAATCGGTTTGCTCAGGACTTGGGCCGCCTGGTATTTCAGGTCGGCGCTGTCGATGAAATGTTGTTCAATTCTTTGTTCAAGCATGGCGCGGATGATACCGCGCGCGTATTTCGCCTTGTTGTGCGCAGGCGCTATTGCGCATCAAAAGCCGCGCGCAGCCAGTGGCAGCCCTCGGGTGTGACCTCGACCACGTCAAAGCGGCAGGCTGGCAGCGTGCGCACCTTGAGCAGATAGTGCTGCGCCGCCAGCACCACCCGCCGCTGCTTGGTGCGTCCCACGCTGGCCGCAGCCGTTCCGTACAGGCTGGAGCGGCGCCGGCGCACCTCCACAAACACCAGCGTGCCGTCGCGCTCACCCATGATCAGGTCGATTTCACCGCCGCCGCGCCCGGGGGTTCGATAATTGCGGCATACCAGGCGCAGGCCTTGCTGTTGTAAATACAGCAAAGCCTCGTCTTCGGCCGCGTCACCGACTTTTTTGGTGCTGGCCGGCTTGGTGTTGTTTGGAAGGAAACCCATCTGTGAGTGCCTCTTTTACCTCTGCCCTGGGGGCCGCCCTGGAAGCGGCCGGTTCCCAGCATTATCCGCAGGGCGCACTATATGTGGTGGCCACACCGATAGGCAATTTGGCCGATATCAGCCTGCGCGCGCTGCACCTGTTGGCGCTGGCCGACCGCGTGGCTTGCGAAGACACGCGCCACACCCAGGCCATGCTGCGCGCTTATGGCATCGACAAATCTGGCGCCCAATTGTTGGCGGTGCACCAGCACAATGAGGCGCAGGCCGCGCACACCGTGGTCGAACTGCTGCACGCGGGCTTGCGCGTGGCCTATGTCAGTGACGCGGGCACGCCCGGGGTCAGCGACCCCGGCGCCCGTCTGGTGGCGCAGGTGCGCGCCCAGGGCCTGCGCGTGGTGCCCCTGCCTGGCGCCAGCAGCGTGACCACGCTGCTGAGCGCCGCCGGTGTGGCGCAAGACGGCGCGGGCAGCACCGGTTTTGTGTTTGCCGGCTTTTTGTCGTCCAAGGCCACCGAGCGCGCGCACGCGGTGCAGGTGCTGGCCACGCAGCCCATGGCCACCGTGCTGCTAGAGGCGCCCCACCGCATTGAGGCGCTGGCGCTGGCGTTGGCTGTGTTGGGAGAGCGCTTGGTGACGGTCGGGCGCGAGCTGACCAAGCAGTTTGAGGAAATCGCCACGGTGCGCTCGGATGCGCTGGTGGCTTGGCTGGCGGCCGACGCCAACCGTTTGCGCGGCGAGTTTGTGCTGGTGCTGCACCCGCTGCAGGCTACGGCCGAGGTGGCGCAGGATGACCGGGTACTGAAGCTGTTGCTCGAACAACTGCCACTCAAGACCGCCGTCAAACTGGCCGCCGACATCAGTGGCGAGCCGCGCAACGCTTTGTATGAGCGGGCGCTGGCGCTCAAGGCGGCGCCCGAGGCCTAGAACCTGCAAGCAGCGGGTGCGCGGGCAGCGCCCTCAGGGCGCTGCTGCTTTAAACCCGGCGCGCCAGTTCGGCCGCTTTGCCGGTGTAGCTCGCGGGCGTCATGGCCAGCAGGCGTTGCTTTTCGCTATCGGGAATATCGAGCGCGGCGATAAAGCCTTGCATCAGTTCGCGCGTCATGGCTTCACCGCGCGTGAACTTCTTGAGCTGCTCGTAGGGCTGGGGCAGGCCAAAGCGGCGCATCACGGTCTGGATGGGTTCGGCCAGCACTTCCCAGGACGCATCGAGGTCGCGGGCAATGGCCGCTTGGTTGATTTCCAGTTTGCCCAAACCGGCTTGCAGCGACTGGTAGGCCAGTACGGCATAGCCCAACGCCACGCCCATATTGCGCAGCACGGTGGAGTCGGTCAGGTCGCGTTGCCAGCGGCTAATCGGCAGCTTTTCGCTCAGGTGGCGCAACAATGCGTTGGCCAGGCCGAGGTTGCCTTCGGCGTTTTCAAAATCAATCGGGTTGACCTTGTGCGGCATGGTGCTCGAACCCACCTCGCCGTCGCGCAGCTTTTGCTTGAAATAGCCCAGCGATACATAGCCCCACACATCGCGCGACCAGTCGATCAGGATGGTGTTGGTGCGCGCCACGGCGTCAAACAGCTCGGCCATGTAGTCGTGCGGCTCGATCTGGATGCTGTAGGGCTGAAACACCAGGCCCAGGCCCAGGGGCTCGGGTGTCTCGATCACTTTTTTGCTGAAGGCTTCCCAGTCAAAGTCGGGCCAGGCGGACAGATGCGCGTTGTAGTTGCCCACAGCGCCGTTCATCTTGCCCAAAATTTTGACGTTGGCGATTTTTTCGCAGGCCGCTTGCAAGCGCACCACCACGTTGGCGATTTCCTTGCCCACGGTGGTGGGGCTGGCGGTTTGGCCATGGGTGCGGCTGAGCATGGGCACATCGGCAAACGCGTGCGCCATGTCGCGCAGCTTGAGCACCAGGCGGTCGAGCTGGGGCAGCAGCACCAGGTCGCGTGCCACGCGCAGTTGCAGGGCGTGACTGGTGTTGTTGATGTCTTCGCTGGTGCAGGCAAAGTGCACAAATTCGCTGGCGTTTTGCAGCTCGGGCCGGGCCTCGAACTTGGACTTGAGCCAGTATTCCACCGCCTTGACGTCGTGGTTGGTGGTTTTCTCAATGGCCTTGATGGCCTCGCCGTCGGCCACCGAGAAATTTTTCACCAGCGCCAGCAAGTAGCTGCGCGCGCCAGGGCTCAGGGGTTTGAATTCGGCAAAACCGGCGTCGCTCAGGGCGATAAACCAGGCCACTTCGACCTGCACGCGCCGGTGCATATAGCCCAGTTCGCTCATCAGGGGGCTGAGGGTGGAAAGCTTGCTGGCGTAGCGGCCGTCCAGAGGAGAAATGGCAGAAATAGGGGAGAAAGTCATGGCCAGATTGTAGGACGCCTGCCTGTATAGAATGCACCAAAGACTGTGGGAAACACAAAAGCATGAAATTGATAGGTTCCAACTCCAGCCCGTATGTGCGCAAAGTGCGGGTCGTCATGGCCGAGAAAAAGCTCGACTACGAGTTCATCACCGAAGACGTGTGGGCCGCCAGCACCACCATCGGCCAGTCCAACCCTTTGGGCAAGGTCCCTTGCCTGGTCATGGAAGCCGGTGAGGCCTTGTTTGATTCCCGCGTGATCGTGGAATACCTCGACACCCTGTCGCCCGTGGGCAAACTCATTCCTGGCACCGGACGCGAACGTGCCGAAGTCAAAACCTGGGAAGCCCTGGCCGACGGCGTGATGGACGCCGCCATACTGGCCCGCCTTGAAGCCGTGTGGCCTGGCCGCACCGCCGCCCAGCGCAGCACTGCCTGGATCGAACGCCAGATGGGCAAGATCGACGAAGCGCTGGTCGCCATGGCCAAGGCCTTGGGCGACAAGCCGTATTGCTCGGGCATTCACCTCTCGTTGTCGGACATTGCCGTGGGTTGCGCGCTGGGTTATTTGGACTTTCGCTTTCCTGAGATCGTCTGGCGCGAGACCCACCCCGGCCTGGCCAAGCTGCAAGACAAGCTGGCGCAGCGCCAGAGTTTTATCGACACCTTCCCGGTCGCTTAAACAGCGGCGCCAAGGCCTTCAGGTATTGGCGCGACGTTTGAGCCAGCGCATCAGGCTGCCCACCAGCGGCAGCTTTTCATACAGCTCTTCGGCCGCGTCCCAGTAGTCGCGGTGCAGCGTCACCAGGCCTTGCGCATCAAACACCAGGTGCGAGGCGCCCAAAATCACTTGTTCCTCACCCTTGCGGTAAGCCCGGAATTGGAAGCGAAATTCCCAGGTCAAAAAACACTGCGCGCCTTGGCGCACCTGCTGCGTCACCACAAAGCGTGGCCCGATCAGCGCCACAAACATGTGCTCAAAAATGCGACCTATCTGGGGCAGGCCGGTCACGTCGTTGAACGGGTCTTTGAAGCGCGCCTGTTCGGCGTAGTACTGCCCCAACTGCGCCACGCTGTCGGCGGACAGGTTTTCAAAATAGGCGACCAGCTTTGCAACCGGGTCGGGCGTGGTTTGGGTGGCGGTGTTCATAGCGTGGTCTTTCGCACCAGGAAAAAATACCAGCGGTTGGGCATGGCGCGCAGGGCCTTCATCCACCAGGTAAAGCGTTTGGGAAAGTGAATCTCAAACGCGCCTTGCGCCCAGCCTTTGAGGATGGCTTGGGCCGCTTGCGCCGGCGTAATCAGGCCCGGCATGGTGAAGGTGTTGCCGGCGGTGAGCGGGGTTTCCACAAAGCCGGGGTTGATGACGGAGACGCCAATGCCGTCGGCCTGCAAGTCCAGGTGCAGGGTCTCTGCCAGGTTGGTGAGCGCCGCCTTGGTCGGGCCGTAGGCCAGGCTGTTGGGCAGGCCCCGGTAGCCCGCCACGCTACTGACAAAGGCCAGGTGGCCGCTGCCACGCTGGCGCAGTGCGGGCAGCAGCGCTTCAAGCAGATAGAGCGCGCCCTGGTAGTTCACCTGCAGGTGGCGCAGCATGTCTTCCACGTCAATGGCGCGTGCGCGCATGGCCTGGTAGTGGCCGGCGCAATACAGCACGCAGTCGGGTAGTGCATCGGTTTGCACCGACCGCGCTGCAGCAAGCACGGCGGCCCGGTCGGTGCAGTCCAGTGCCAGCGCGTGGCTGCCTGGATGCGCTTGCACAAATGCTTCCAGCGCTGCGCCACTGCGCGCCGACACCGTAACGCGCGCGCCCACGGCGTGCAGCATGGAGGCGGTGGCGCGGCCAATGCCGCTGCTCGCGCCAATGACCCAGACCGACTTGCCGCGCCAGTCGGTCTGCGGGGGGTTGAGGGGTTGAAACCAGGCCATGGCTTAGCGCTTGCTAAAGCTCAGGGTCACTTCGCCCAGGTAAATGCCAAACTTGCGCATGCTGGCCTTGTTGAGCATCACCCGGTCGTTGACCAGGTACATCCAGTCGTCAAACTGCACCTCATAGACCGAGTTGTCCACCGGCAGCGCCAGCGTGTAGTTCCAGTGAAAGGCGTTGCCCTGGGTCTGGCCTTGCGCCTGGCCTACCACGTCGTCAGCTTGGCCCGTGTAGCGCCCGTCGCCCAGCGACGTGAGGCGCCAAATGCGTTTTTGCTTAGTTCCGTCGGAATAGACGAAGTCTTCGTCGAGCACGCCCTGGCCGTCTTTCCAAGTGCACTGCATCACCACCGTAAAGCGCTTGACCACCGTGCCCGAGCGGTCGGTGAACACGCCGTAAGCGTCGAGCGTGCCGTTGAAATACTGCTGCAAATCGAGCACCGGCTTTTCAGTGCGGTAGGTGTCCAGGTTTTGGCTTGCGCAGCCACTTAAGCTGCCCAGGGCGGTGGCACCCAGGGCACTGGCAGCACTGCCAAGAATCAAGCGTCGTTTCATGGTGACTTTCGAAGGAGGAGGAAATACAAAAGGCCTGCCGCCAGCAGTTTGAGCGCGCAGGGCAAAAGGCAATAGGCCCAGGTCAGCGCCTGCAAGCCCTCAGCGCTGCGGTTGCCCGGCGCGTAGCCAAAGCTTGCCAGGAGCGGCAGGGCCAGACCGGCGGCCAGGGCCAGGTTGAGTTTGGTGGCCAGGTTCCACCAGCCAAAAAAGCGGCCGCTGGCAGCGCTGCTTTGCCGGGCAATGACACCTGCGAGCAGCGCGCCGGGCAAGGCCAGGTCGGCGGCCATGGCCATGCCGGAAAGCACACACACGGCCAAAAACGCATGGGCGTCGCCCGCCCCGAGTTGGGAGGCAAAGGCAAACACCGCCACGGACAGCAGCATGCCCGCCAGCCAAGCCCGCTCCAGCCCCCAGCGTTTGACGATGCGCAGCCAGGGCGCCAGTGCCAGTGCGGCGGCAACAAAGTAGCTGCCCAAGAACCAGGCCTCCATGGCCGGCGGCGCTTGCAGGCGGTCTTGCACAAAAAACAGGATCAGCGTGGCCGGCAAGGCGGTGGCAATGCCGTTGACCATGAACACCGCCAGCAAGGCGCGAAACGCGGGCGAGCGCCACGGCGCCAGCAGGCCTGCGCCCAGGCCCGACGGTTGCGCGCTGGACGCAGGCATGGTCGCGGTCAGCGCGGGCCTGGGGCCGCGGCTCCAGGCCCAGCAACCCAACAACAGAGCCAGCCCCAGCAGCGCCACCGTGGCGTGTATGCCAAACAGAGTCGGGCTCAGCGACGCCAGCACCACGCCCAGCAGGCCCAGCCCTTCGCGAAACGCCACCACGCGGCTGCGCCCCAGCGCGTCGCCCCCCAGCAGCGCGCCCCAGGACTGGTGCAGGATGGTCAGCGTGCTAAAGGCCCCGTAGCACAGCAGCAGGCAGGCCATCGCCCAGCCCCACAAAAAGGGCAGCGTGGTGTCGGGCGGAAAAAACAGCGCGCCAAAACTCGCCAGTAGCAGCAGCGCCGCTGCCGCCCCGCAGGCCAGCACCTGCCGGTGCGAACGCGCAAACAAGGCATCTGCCAAGCGCCCGAGCAGCGGGTCCACCACGGCATCGAACAGGCGTGCGCCCAAGAGCAACAGACCCAGACCCGCCAGCGGCACCCCAAAATTGCGCGCGTAGTAATTGGGTAGCAACACATACAAGGGCAGGGCCACAAAAGCCAGCGGCAGCCCCAGCAGGCCGTAGCGCAGGCCCTCCATCCAACGCAGGCCTGCGGGCGTAGCAGCCTGGGTGGCTGGCGCGGTGGACATGGGAGCCGCTGGGTTGGTCAAGGCGCGCTGCCCGAGAGCAAAGCGTTGCGCAGCCGGGGCTCGCTGGTGGATGGGCTGAGCCAGATACCAAAAAACGCCCGGGCAAAAGCCGCGTCGTCCACGCTGGCACGCAAGCGGCCATTGAAATAAAAGCGCGCGCCCGTGCCCGGGCGGTGCACCCCGGTAATGCGGTCGCCCGGCTGCACGTCGGCAAAGGCGCTTTGCATGGCGGCCGTCCAGGCGGCCTCTTTGCTGGCGTCCAGGCTACCGGCGCGGCGCATTTCCTGCAAAGAACTATCGACCAGCGCAGTGCCCGAGAGGCGGCGCAAATAGCGCAACTCCAGCGCAAACGCGTGTTCAAAATACTGCGCGCCGCGAAAGCCTGCGAGCGTCCACAGCGTGGCGTCAAACACGTCCCACAGCAAGTAGCGCATGCGCCCGGCGCCCAGGGCCTGGCCTTGCGGCAAGTCCAGAGCCACTTCGGGCGGTACCGCCGCCAGTGCGGTTTGCGCGCCCACGCCCAGTGGCAGCGCCACTGCCGCAGCCAGCGGCAAACGCAGCAGTGTGCGTCTGTGGCAAAGCACTGTGGGCCCAGTCATGGTGTTTAGGCCGACGGCCCCGGTTTGCGCAAGGTGTACTGCACCACGTCAATGTTCTTTTCCATAAAGGCGGCCTCGCAGTAGCACAGGTAAAACTCCCAGATGTGCATGAAGCGGGTGTCAAAGCTCAGCGCCAGCACCTCGGTGCGTTGCGCCAAAAAGGCCTCGCGCCAGCGCTTAAGCGTCTCGGCGTAGTCCAGGCCAAAAGCGTGTTCTTCTTCCACCTGCAAGCCCACGGCGGCGGCTTGCGCCCGAAAGGCGCTGGGGCTGGGCAGGCAGCCGCCCGGAAAAATGTACTGCTGAATAAAGTCGGTGGAGTTGACGTAGCGCGCAAACAGCGCGTCGTCGATCACGATGCTCTGGATGCAGGCGCGCCCACCGGGCTTGAGCAGCTTGGCCAGGCTGGCGAAATAGGTGGGCCAGTAGTCTTTGCCCACGGCCTCGATCATTTCCACCGAGCAAATGGCGTCAAAAGGGGCGTCGTTGATATCGCGGTAGTCTTGCAGGCGCAGGTCGGCGCGGTTGGCCATGCCCAGGCGCTGCATGCGTTCTTGCGCAAAGGCGAGCTGCTCGGTGCTCAGGGTCACGCCGGTCAGGTGCGCGCCAAAGGACGCGGTGGCCATCTCGGCCAGGGCGCCCCAGCCGCAGCCCACTTCCAGCACCCGGTCGCCTGGCCGCACGCGCACCTGTTCGAGCACCCGACGCACCTTGGCGGTTTGCGCCTGCTGCAGGCTTTGCTGCAGATTGCCGGCAAACAGGGCCGACGAGTAGTTCATGCTCGGGTCCAGCCAGCGTGTGTAAAAGGCATTGCCCAAGTCGTAATGGGCGTGGATGTTTTTCTGGCTGTTGGCGCGCGTGTTGCGGTTGAGCCAGTGCTTGAGCCGGTAGGCCAATTGGCCCCACCAACTGCCAAAAATCACCTGCTCCACCTCGGCGCGGTTTTGCACCAGCACGCGCAGCAGCGCGGTCAGGTCGGGCGTGGTCCAGTCACCGGCGATAAAGCTCTCGGCAAAGCCAATGTCGCCCGACTTGAGCGCGGCCGAAAACACATTCCAGTTGTTCAAATGCAGCGTGGCGTGCGGCAGCGCTTCCCCGCCAAAGCGCTGCATTTGTCCGTCCGGAAAATGCAGGGTCAGGCTGCCGTGGCGCAAGCGCTGCAAGAGCTTGAGCACGGTGCGCGCCGACGCGGGAACGCCAGCGGCGGCAGCGTCTTTGGTGGCGGAAGGAGTTGAAGTGGTGGAGCGGTTCATGGGCGCGTGCAACAAGAGGTGGATAGGAGGGGGCGATGCAACCAGTGCGTCTAGCGGCTGACCGACGTGGGCGGCGGCGCCGGCAGTCGAAAAAACCGCACCCGTTTGGCAAACAGGCGCAGCGCCTGCCAATGGATGCGCCAGACCACGGCCAGCGTCATTAGCGGGTAGCCCAGCAGCGCGCGGCGCAGCGCCTGCGCCGTGATGGGTTCGAGCGTGCCGCTCACACTGGTTTGCAGCAAAGGTCCGAGCGCATCGTCATAGTCAATGCGCGCCACGGTGCGCGTGCGCGCTGCGTCCACCATCAGGCGAAAGCGGTAGCCGCCTTCGACGGGGCAAAACGGCGACACGTGAAACACTTTTGCTGCCCGCAACTCGGCGCCAAAGCGCGCCGGGTCGAGCACATAGCAGTGGCGCTGGCCAAAGGTGTTGTTCACCTCGACCACCACGGCGCGCAAGCTGGCGTCTACGCGGTGGCAGTACCAAAAACTCACCGGCTTGAAAGCGAAGCCCAGCACGCGCGGGTAGCAGTGCAGCCAGACCTCGCCATCGGCGTCGGTAATACCTTCGGCTGCCAGCAGCGCGTCAAGCCAGGCTAGCGCGCCGCCGTCCTGCGGGCTGCGCCCGTCGCCATGGTCGCGGTCGTAAAAACTCACCAAGCCAAAGCGGTTGCGCGCCAGCGGCGAAGGCGCCGCGTCACCACGCTGCAGGCTGCGCATGGGCAGCATCAAAAAATAGGTACGGTAGGCAAAGATATTGCGCACCGGCTTGAGCCGGGCGTGGCGCACCTGGCCAAAGCCGATCAGGGCCTGGGCCTGCGTGTGGACCGCTTCGCCGGGCATGGGCATCAGCCTAGCAGCGGGCGCAGGCGCGCCGCCACGTCCAGGCCTGATTTGAGGCCGTCTTCATGGAAGCCATAGCCCGTCCAGGCGCCACAAAAATAGCTGTGCTGCTGGCCTTGCAGCGCGGGCACCTCGGTCTGGGCGCGGATGGCGGCCAGGTCAAACACCGGGTGCGCGTAGTCAAAACTGCCCAATACGTGCTGCGGGTCAATGTCTTGCAGGGGGTTGAGCGACACCACCACCGGCTGCGCAAAGGGCAGCGGCTGCAGCAGGTTGAGCAAATAGTGCAGGCACACGCGCTGGCTGTCGCCTGGGGCGCCGGGCGTATCTGCGTGCGGCGCGCGCTGGTAGTTCCAGGCGGCCCATGCGCGCTTGTGCTGGGGCAAGACCGACGCGTCGGTATGCAGCACCGCGCGGTTGGCCTGGTAGCCAATCGCGCCCAGGGTGACGCGCTCTTGCGCCGATGCGTCAGCCAGCAAGGCTAGCGCCTGGTCGCTGTGGGTGGCGATGACGACCTTGTCAAAGCGCTCGGTCTGGCCTGCGCTGGTGACGTGCACGCCGTCGGCGTCTCGGCGGATTTGTTGCACTGGGCAGTTCAGCCGCTGGTCGGCCACACCGGCCACTATTTTGTCCACGTAGTGGCGCGCACCGCCCGCCACCGTGTGCCACTGCGGCCGGTTGCTGACCTGGATCAGGCCGTGGTTGTGGCAAAAGCGGATCATGGTGGCCACTGGAAACTCGAGCATCTGCGCCGTGGGGCAGCTCCAGATGCAGCCCAGCATGGGCAAAAAGTACCAGTCGGTAAATTCGGCCGAAAAGCGGTGCGCCTGCAAAAAGCCCTTGAGCGGCTGCATCAGCTCGCCTTCGGCGTTGCGCCGCGCAATGTCGGTGGCCAGGCGGTTAAAGCGCAGCACGTCGCGCAGCATGCGCCAAAAGCGTGGACTCAACAGGTTGCGGCGCTGGCTGAACACGGCGTTGAGCGAGGTGCCGCTCCACTCCAGGCGCGGCTGCCCCGCGCTGGCGGGCACTTGCACTGAAAACGACATGTCCGAGGGCGCCGTATCCACGCCCAACTCGGCAAACAAGGCGATCAACTGCGGGTAAGTGCGTTCGTTGAATACCAAAAAGCCGGTGTCCACGCCGTGGGTGCGCGGGCCCTGGGGCGTGTCTAGCGTGACATCGACCGTGTGGGTATGGCCGCCAAAGTAGCTGCCGGCCTCCAGCAGCGTCACCGCCGCGTGCGGCTGCAGGCGGTGCGCAGCGGCCAAACCGGCAATACCGGAGCCAATAATTGCGATTTTCATGAGAAGCGTGCCATAGTCCGATAACTATACGGTAATTTTGCGACTGGGCGGTAATTTTTCGCAATTCCGGGTTTAAGCTGGATCAAGTGGCGCCGCTTTAGCAACCCCACGCCGCATAAGCTGACACAGTGACGGCCTAAAATTGCCCTACTTTTGAAAGACCGACATGCTTTATCCCGAACTTTTCAAACAGCTTGAAGCCGTGCGCTGGGACATGGAGCGCGACATTCCCTGGGACAGCTTTGACGCAGCAGCGCTCACCGACGAGCAGGCCGCCACCATCAAGATGAACGCCATTACCGAATGGTCGGCGCTGCCGGCCACCGAGATGTTTTTGCGTGACAACCAGGGCGACAGCGACTTTTCGGCCTTTATGTCGATCTGGTTTTTTGAAGAGCAAAAACACGCGCTGGTGCTGATGGAATACCTGCGCCGCTTTCGCCCCGAGCTGGTGCCCACCGAGGCCGAGCTGCACAACGTGCGCTTCGAATTTGACCCAGCGCCCGCACTTGAGACGCTGATGCTGCACTTTTGCGGCGAAATCCGCCTCAACCACTGGTACCGCCGCGCCAGCGAGTGGCATACCGAGCCGGTGATCAAAGCCATTTACACCCGCCTGAGCCAGGACGAAGCGCGCCACGGCGGCGCCTATTTGAAGTACATGAAGCGCGCCATCCAGAACTCTGGCCTGGAGGCCAAAAGCGCGTTTGCCAAAGTCGGCGTGCTCATGGCCAGCGCCCGGCGCACCGCGCAGGCCTTGCACCCCACCAATCTGCATGTGAGCAAGGCGCTGTTCCCCAACGACACCATCCAAAGCCGCCTGCCCAACCCGCAGTGGCTGGAGCACTGGCTCGACCAGCAAATCAAGTTTGACGACGTGTGGGAAACCAAGGTGGTCGAACGCATCCTGCACAACATGAGCCTGCTGCTCGAGCGCAGCTTTGCCACCGTGCAAGAGCTCAACAAATACCGCAAGGAAATCGCGCGCGATCTGGCCGCCTCGCTGGCGAGCGCGCCCGCTGCAGCCGCTTCGCAGGCATGAGCGCGAGCTACCCGCCCCCGGCTTTGCTGGACAAGATCTGCCCGCGTGCGGACTTGCGCTCAGCGCTGGCGCAGTTGCCCCGGCCCTGGGTGTTTACCAACGGCGTGTTTGACGTGCTGCACCGTGGCCACGTGCTTTACTTGGCGCAAGCGAGCGCCTTGGGCGCTAGCCTGATCGTGGCGCTCAACACCGACGCCTCGGTGCGCCGCCTGGGCAAGGGCGAGGACCGCCCGCTCAACGCCCAGGACGACCGCGCCGTGGTCATGGCCGGCCAGCAGGCGGTGAGCCTGGTGACTTGGTTTGACGAAGACACGCCCGAAGCCTTGGTTGCCGAAATCCGCCCCGACATTCTGGTCAAGGGCGGCGACTACGACATGGCGGTCTTGCCCGAGACCGCGCTGGTGCAATCCTGGGGCGGCCAAGCGCTGGCGCTGCCTTTTGTGTCGGGCTATTCGACCACCGCCTTGCTGAAAAAAATCCGGGCCCAGAGCCCCGCCTAATCGCCCTTGCGCTTGGCGGGCCTTTGACGCAAATCAAGTTGAATGCGAATCCTTCTCGTTTAGAATCGCATCACCTCAACGATGTACGGCTTGTGCGTTCAAGCCTCTTTGCCATGAAAACTGCTTCTTTTTCCGCCTTGGTTTTGCCGCTGGTTCTGGCGCTGTCTGGGGCCGTGGCCTCGGGCGCCGCGTCGGCGGCTGACTTTGAACTGGCGCTGGTTATCAAAGACCACCGTTTTGAGCCCAGCGAGCCGGTCGTGCCTGCCAACCAGCGCGTGCGCCTGACGGTGCACAACCAGGACAGCACGCCTGAAGAGTTCGAGAGCAAGGCCCTGGGCCGCGAAAAAATCATTCCCGCCAAGGCCAAGGCGGTGATTTTTGTCGGCCCGCTCAAGCCCGGACGCTACACCTTTGTTGGCGAATTCCACGAAGACACCGCTCAGGGCGTGTTGGTGGTCCAGTAATTTCACAAGAGACTTCCGCATGTTTGCCACCAGCCTGATCGTGTTCCGGGAAACCCTGGAAGCCGCCTTGTTCATCGGCATCATTGCCGTTGCCACGCGTGGCGTGGCGCGGCGCAGCGCCTGGATTGCAGCGGGCGTGCTGGCCGGGGTGCTGGGCGCGCTGGCGCTGGCCGCGGGCATGGAGCGCATCAGCGCCTGGGCCGATGGCGTGGGACAGGACTTGCTCAACGTAGGCATCTTGGCCGTGGCGCTGGCGATGCTGGCCTGGCATTGCGTCTGGGTGTCCACCCATGGCCGCGAAATGGCGCTTGCCGCACGCCAGATTGGCCAGTCTGCCGCGCAGGCCGACGGCGCACTGTGGGCGCTGGCCGTGGCGGTGGCGCTCACCGTGCTGCGCGAAGGCGCCGAAACTGTGTTGTTTGTCAGCGGTTTGCTCTCGGGCGAATCCACCGGCCTGGCGGCCCTGGTGGGCGCGGTGCTCAGCGGGCTGGCAGCGGGCGTGCTGGTGGGGCTGGTGATGTACTTGGGGCTGGCGCGGGTGCAGGCGCGCCATTTGTTTTCGGTGACCAACACCTTGGTGCTGCTGCTGGCGGGCAGCCTGGCCAGCCAACTGGCCAAGGCGCTGGTGCAAGCCGGCTTGCTGGACTGGGGCAGTGCCCCGGTGTGGGACGGCTCGGGCCTGCTGGCCAACGACTCGGCGCTTGGCACCTTTTTGCACGCGCTGATGGGCTACGACGCCAGCCCCAGCGCCTTGCAACTGGGTTTTTACGTGGGCGCCATTGCGCTGGTGATGCTGGCCACCCGCAGCGTGCAGCGCCGCTCGGCGGTGCCTGCGCGCTAAGGCGCTATTTCCTGGCCTTTTAGGCTAAGGCGAAAGTCTCAGCCCGGGCGTGCGCCCAGTGGCGCCGGTACAGCAAGGGCAATTCGTGCAGGCTGCCGCCCAACAGGCTGCCTTCGGGGATCTCGTTCAACAGCGCCTGCGCCAGGCTGGCCACCGTGTGGTCGCCGGTGCGGCGCACGATGTGGTGGGCGGTAATCTGGTTGGGGTGTTGCACCCCGGCGGCTTGCACCAGCTCTTGCAGCGCGTGCAGGGTTTGCTGGTGGAAGTGGTAGACGCGCTCGGCCTTGTCGGGCACCACCAGCGCTTGCTGGCGCAGGCTGTCTTGCGTGGCCACGCCGGTAGGGCAGTGGCCGGTGTGGCAGGTTTGCGCTTGCAGGCAGCCCAGCGCAAACATGAAGCCGCGCGCGCTATTGCACCAGTCCGCGCCCAGCGCCATCAGGCGCGCCACGTCAAAGGCGTTGATCACCTTGCCTGCGCAGCCAATTTTGATGCGCTCACGCAGACCCGCGCCGCGCAAGGTGTTGTGCACCAGCATCAGGCCTTCTTGCAGCGGCGAGCCGACATGGTCGATAAATTCCAGTGGCGCCGCCCCGGTGCCGCCCTCGGTGCCGTCCACCACAATAAAGTCGGGCGTGATGCCGGTCTGCACCATGGCCTTGACCATGGCAAACCATTCCCAGGGGTGGCCAATGCAGAGCTTGAAACCCGTGGGCTTGCCGCCTGAGAGTTCGCGCAGGCGGGCAATGAAATGCATCATTTCTACCGGCGTGCCAAAGGCGCTGTGGGCGGCGGGCGAGACACAGTCCACGCCCATGGGCGCGCCGCGCGCCTGCGCGATTTCGGCCGTCACCTTGGGGCCGGGCAACACGCCGCCGTGGCCGGGTTTGGCGCCCTGGCTGAGTTTGATCTCGATGAGCTTGACCTGCGGGTCGCAGGCGTTGGCCTTGAACTTGTCGGCGTTGAAAGTACCGTCGTCATTGCGGCAGCCAAAGTAGCCCGAGGCTACTTCCCAGATCAGGTCGCCACCGTGCTTGCGGTGGTGCACCGAGATGGAGCCTTCGCCCGTGTCATGGGCAAAGCCGCCGCGCTTGGCGCCCGCGTTGAGCGCCTGGATGGCGTTGGCGCTCAGGGCGCCAAAGCTCATGGCCGAGATGTTGAACACGCTGGCGCTGTAGGGCTGCGCGGTGTCGGGCCCGATGGTGATGCGAAAGTCGTGGCTGGCCACGGTGCTTGGCGCCACCGAATGCGTCATCCACTCGTGGCCGTTGGCATAGGCGTCGCGCTGCGAGCCAAACGGGTGCTTGTCCGAGTCGCCCTTGGCGCGTTGGTAGACGAGTGAGCGCTGTGCCCGCGAAAAAGGCGCGGCCTCGTTGTCGCTCTCGATAAAGTACTGGCGAATCTCGGGCCGAATAAATTCCAGCATGAAGCGCAGGTGGCCAATGACAGGGTAGTTGCGCAATATGGACCGCTTGGACTGCAGCAAGTCGTGCACGCCCACGCCACTTAAATAGCCCATTACCAAGAGCGGCGCCAGATGGCCGCCGCCTGCCCAAAGCACGGCGCTAAATAGGAAGCCCAGCACGATCAGAGTAAACGCCAGGTAACGCATGGGGTACACAAAATGCAGCAGCTTGAGCAACATCGACAGGCCTTTCTGGGTGGGCTTTGAGGGGATTTACGCGCCGAACCATACCATTAGCGCCAAAGCGCCCATGGTCAAAGCAATCAGGCCGTCGAGCACGCGCCAAGCCAGCGGCCGGGCAAACAGCGGCTGCAGCAGGCGCGCGCCAAAGCCCAGGGCCGCAAACCACACACCGCTGGCCAGGGCTGCGCCCGCAGCAAACAGCCAGCGCCCGGCGTCACCCCGCTGGTTGGCCACCGAACCCAGCAGCACCACGGTGTCTAAATAGACATGCGGGTTCAAAAAAGTAAACGCAAAGCAGCTCGCCAGCGCCGCGCCAAGCGTCAAGCCAGGTGTATTGGCCACTTGCAGTGCGCCCACACCTGCGGCCCGGCGCGCCGCCAGCAAGCCGTAGGCCAGCAGAAACAGCGTGCCGCCGATGCGCGTGATCTCTAGGAACGCCGGGTTGCCGCGCACCAGCGCCCCGGCGCCTGCGATGCCCGCCACGATGAGCAGCGCGTCGGACGCCGCGCAAAACAGCACCAGTGGCAGCACATGCTGGCGCAAGATGCCCTGGCGCAGCACAAAGGCGTTTTGCGAGCCAATGGCTACGATCAGCGCCAGGCTGGTGGCAAATCCGGTCCAGAAGTCAGCGTTCATGCGGCCGTGGAACCGGCCGGGAGGCGGGGCAGCAATTTCAGCAGGCGGCGCAGGCTGTGGCGCAGCGTGGCCTGGCGCACGGCGGCGCGGTCGCCGGCAAAGCGCTGCATTTCGCTGTACAGCGTTGGGGCTTGCCCGGTGACCGCCCAGGCAAACCACACCGTGCCCACCGGTTTGTCCGCGCTGCCGCCACCGGGTCCTGCCACACCAGTCACCGCCAGCGCCACTTGGGCGTGGGCGTGTTGCAAAGCGCCTTGGGCCATGGCGCGCGCCACCGGTTCGCTCACCGCGCCGTGCTGCGCAATCAGCGTTGCGTCCACGCCCAGCATTTGGGCCTTGGCGGCATTGGAATAGCTCACAAAGCCGCGTTCAAACCAGGTGCTTGAACCCGCCAAGTCGGTGCAGGCGGCGGCAATCAGACCGCCAGTGCAGCTCTCGGCGGTGGCCAGCATCCAGCCGCGCGAGAGCAGTTGCGCGGCCAGCGCTTGCACCAGGCGCGCGGTTTCGGCGTCAGGGGCTTGTGCGGTCATCGCGTCCGCCATCACCAGGCCCGCCACAGCGCAATCACCAAGAGCGTGCAACCGGCGGCTACCAGGTCGTCGAGCATGATGCCCCAGCCGGCCTTGGCCCAGGCCCACGTGTCCGTGCTGGGGTCCAGGCCGTGGTACAGGCGGTCGGCCCATCCCACGGGGCCGGGTTTGACCGCGTCAAAAAACCGGAACAGGCCAAAGGCCACCAACTGGCCCCAAAGCCCGGTGGGCATCACCAGCCACAAGATGAGCCAGAACGCCACCGCCTCGTCCCACACCACGCTTCCCGGGTCGAGCACGCCCATGTTGCGCGCGGTGACGGTGCAGACCCACCAGCCAATCGGTACCGAGGCGGCGATTAGCAGCGCCCAGCGCATATCGTTCATCCAGGGCGAGAGCGCCAAAAAGAACACCCAGGCCCAGAGCGTGCCCGCCGTGCCCGGCGCAAAGCGGCTCAGGCCCGAGCCAAAGCCCAGTGCCAGCAAATGCGCCGGGTGCGCCAGCATGAAGCGCAGCGTGGGACGTGCGCTAAAGCGGGTGGCGCCGGCGTTGGTGGGGTGAACGGTTTGGGCTTCGGTCATGCGGGGCGTTAAGGACGGTGAGGGCTTGGTTGGGCGGCAGAAAAATGGTCAAAGGACGCAAACTGCGGCGCCACGCTGCGGCCCAGGCCGTCAACTAGGCGCAGGCCCGGCGAGGCCTGCATGGTACCAATGCGGGTCACCGGGGTGGCGCTTTGGGCGGCGGCCTGTTGCACCGCCGCGCGCTCGGCCGGGGCGGCGCTAAACACCAGCTCGTAGTCGTCGCCCCCGGCCAGCACGCACTGCAGCGCCAGGGCTTGGGGGTGTTGCGCCTTGAGAGTGGCGCCAATCTGCTGGTCAAACTGCGCTTCACCGCCGGGGTAGTACCTGCGGGCGGCTAGCAGCGGCAGCACGCGGTCAACCTCCACTTCAGCGCCTAAGCCAGAGCGCTCCAGGATGTGACCCAGGTCGCCAGCCAAGCCGTCGCTCACGTCGGCGCAGGCACTGGCCACGCCGCGCAGCGCCTGGCCCAGCGCCACGCGCGGGCTGGGGCGTTCCAGGCGCTGGCGTGCCTGCGCCAGCACTTCGGGCGGCAGCGCCACGCGGCCCAGCAACGCTTGCAGGGCCAGCGCCGCGTCGCCCAGGGTGCCGCTCACATAAATATCGTCACCCGCTTGCGCGCCGCTGCGCAGCAAGGCGCTGGTGGGCACCAGCGGCCTGCGCGCGTGGTGGCTCTGCGCGGGCACTTCGCCAAACACGGTGATGCAGATGTTCAAAGGCCCGCGCGTGGTATCCCCACCAATCAACTCACAGCCATGGGCGTCGGCCAGCGCCAGCAGGCCTTGGGCAAAGGGCGCCAGCCAGGCCTCATCGGCTTCGGGCAGCGCCAGCGCCAGCGTAAACGCCAGCGGCCGCGCGCCGCAGGCGGCCAGGTCGCTCAGGTTGACCGCCAGGCATTTGTGGCCCAGCGCAAGCGGGTCGGTATCGGCAAAAAAGTGCCGGCCGCCCACCAGCATGTCGGTGGAGATGGCCATTTGCATGCCTGGTGCGCTTTGCAGCAGCGCACAGTCGTCGCCCACGCCCAGCACCGCATGGGGGGTGGGGCGGGTAAAAAACCGGCGGATCAGGTCAAACTCGCCCATGGTGCAAGGCGGCTTTAATGCAGTGTGCGTTTGCCATGGGTGTCGCTGCCGCTCAGGGCGTCGAGCACAAACATGGGTACGTCTACGTCAAACTTTTCGCCGTCTTCGGCCACGCAAAAAAAGCTGCCGTGCATGGTGCCCGTGGGCGTGCGCAGGCGCGTGCCACTGGTGTATTCAAAAGCCTGGCCGGGCTTGAGCAGGGGTTGCTGGCCGACCACGCCCAGGCCCTTGACCTTTTCGGTGTGGCCGTTGGCGTCGTTGACGTTCCAGGTGCGCGAAATAAGCTGCGCGACCACGCTGCCGGTATTGGTGATGGTGACCGTGTAGGCAAACAGGTACAAGCCCTGTTCGGGGGAAGATTGTTCGGGCAGGTACTGCGGGAACACTTCAACAGAGAACTGGTGGGGGCGGGGTGGCGTGGGCATGCTGCGATGCTACTGCCGAAAATCGGGTATGTTCAGAAGCTTGCCCTTATTCCCCTAGCCTTGGCCCTTGCCGCCGAAAACCACACCATGACATTTCGCATCGCCCCCTCTCTGCTGTCCGCCGACTTTGCCCGCCTGGGCGAGGAGCTGAAAAACGTCATCGCCGCAGGCGCGGACTGGATTCACTTTGACGTGATGGACAACCACTACGTGCCCAACCTCACCTTCGGTCCCATGATTTGCAGCGCCTTGAAGCCCCACGCCAAGACGGCCGCCGGCGTGGCCGTGCCCATTGACGTGCATTTGATGATCTCGCCGGTGGACGCGCTGGCCGCGTCGTTTGCCGACGCGGGCGCCGACCTGATCAGCTTTCACCCCGACGCTGCCGGTCACGTGCACCGCAGCATCCAGGCCATCAAAAGCAAAGGCGTCAAGGCCGGGCTGGTGTTCAACCCGGCCGAGCCGCTGGATGTGCTGGACTGGGTGATTGACGACATTGACCTGGTGCTGATCATGAGCGTCAACCCCGGCTTCGGTGGCCAGAGTTTTATTGATTCGGCGCTGCGCAAGATCGAGGACGTGCGCCGGCGCATTGACGCCAGTGGCAAGGACATTCGCCTGGAAGTGGACGGCGGTATCAAGACCGACAACATCCGCCGCGTGGCCGATGCCGGGGCCGATACTTTTGTGGCGGGCAGCGCGATTTTTGGCAAGCCCGACTACAAGGCCGTGATCGACCAGATGCGGTTGGCGCTGGGTTAAGCCCGTTGCCAACTTTTGACCGCTGCAGGGGCGGTAGGTGGTCTGGCTGGAAAAGGCACTGTTTTGCTCATTCGCAGCCTGTGAAGCGTGCTTGAAGAGCAGGTGTTCCGCGCGGCCTCCTAGTTCAGCGCCATGCTCAGCTTGCGCCGGTAGGCGGAGATGAGCTGGGCTTGCGGGTCTTCGTTGACCATGGCCTTGCCCAGCAGCTCAATACCGCCGGCCGCCTTGCCTGCGTCCTTGGCGTCCTTGGGCTTGGGCGGGGTGAGCAGCTCCAGAATGGCGACAAAGGTCTTGCGTGCTACGGCGTCGTTCCAGGCTTTGTCGCGCATGATGATTTCCAGCAGCTCGTCCATGGACTCGGTCCACATGCCGCCCACCATCAGCACCCGGGCTTTGGCCAGGCGGGTGTCAAAGTCACGTTTGTTGGCGGCAATCAGGGCGTCAAACTGGTCGGGCCCCCAGGTGCCGCGCGGGTCGGTCATGACAAAGTTGATGGCGTCCAGAAACTGGCCCAGGGCCTCAAAGCGCAGTTGGCGCGGAATGGCGGCCAGGGCCGGGGCCAGCGCGGCGGCGGCGTCGTCTAAGGCATTGGTTTCGATCAGCAGCTTGACGTAGTCATAGCGCGCGTCGTCGTTGCCGGGGTCCATGCTCAGGGTTTCCAGCAGCTTGTTGAGTGCGGCTTGCGGGTCGCCTGCGGCCATCAGGGCCTGGGCGTCGTCGGCATCGTCCTGCGCAGCCAGTGCATCGGCGCCGGGCAGGTGTTTGTCCAAAAAGGCCTTGAGCTGGCCCTCGGGCACCGCGCCCATAAAGCCGTCCACCGGCTTGCCCGCAATCATCAGCACGCAAGTGGGAATGCTGCGAATACCAAAGGCCTTGGACAGTTGTTGTTCTTGGTCAGAGTCAATCTTGACCAGCTTGAAGCGGCCTTCGTAATCAGCCTCGACCTTTTCCAGCAAGGGACCAATCACCTTGCACGGGCCGCACCAGGGCGCCCAAAAGTCCAGCAGCACCGGCACCTGGTGCGAGGCGGCAATCACCTCGGTTTCAAAGTTTTCAATGGTGACGTCAATCATCGGCAAGACCTCGGGGTGTAAAAAGTAAAATTGCGGGTCTAGCTTCGCGGCCGCCCGGGCCGCTTTATCCAAAGCGACGGCGCAGGCCGACGCATCCAACACTATGACCACCATCCAAATCGGCGTCGTCATGGGCTCCAGCTCTGACTGGGACACCATGCAACACGCGGTACAGATTCTCCAACAGTTTGGCATCGGTTTTGAGGCGCAGGTCCTTTCCGCCCACCGTATGCCCGATGAGATGTACGCCTATGCCGAAGCCGCCGCCGGTCGTGGCCTGCGCGCCATCATTGCGGGCGCCGGAGGTGCCGCCCATTTGCCTGGCATGCTGGCCGCTAAAACCGT
Source organism: Comamonadaceae bacterium (assembly GCA_947372865.1). Classification (GTDB taxonomy): domain Bacteria; phylum Pseudomonadota; class Gammaproteobacteria; order Burkholderiales; family Burkholderiaceae_C; genus Allorhodoferax. Next base: position 9,536 of record CANBVJ010000034.1, on the reverse strand, counting down.
GGTGCCGGTGCTGGGCGTGCCAGTGGCGAGCAAGCATTTGCAGGGCGTGGATTCGCTTTACAGCATCGTGCAAATGCCCAAGGGCGTGCCGGTGGCTACCTTTGCCATTGGCGCGGCCGGTGCGGCCAACGCCGCTTTGTTTGCCGTGGCGCTCTTGGCCAGTGGCGACGCGGCCTTGCGCGCGCAGCTCGAGGCCTTTCGCGCCGAGCAAACAGCGGCTGCGCGCGCCATGGAGTTGCCCATTCCCCGCCTGGGCGCCGGTGTGGCGGGCTTATGAGTCAACCCGTAAGCCAGCCCGCAAGCCCCTTGTTGCCCGGCACCGCCCCCGACGGCCAGCCCATGACGCTGGGCGTGATGGGTGGCGGCCAGCTTGGGCGCATGTTTGTGCACGCGGCACAGGCCATGGGCTACGCCACCGCCGTGCTCGACCCAGACCCGGCCAGCCCGGCCGGCCTGGTCAGCCACCACCACATCCAAACCAGCTACACCGATGCCGCCGGTCTGGCGCAACTGGCTGCCTGCAGCGCCGCCATCACCACCGAGTTTGAAAACGTGCCGGCTGACGCGCTGCGCACATTGGCTATTGCGCGCCGGGTGGCGCCGGGTGCTGCCGCCGTGGCCATTGCCCAAGACCGTGCCGCAGAGAAAGCCCACTTTGGCCGCTGCGGCGTGGCCTGCGCGCCCTACGCTGAGATTCACACCGCCGCCGACGCGGCCCAAGTGGCCGACGATTTGCTGCCTGGTATTTTGAAAACCGCCCGCATGGGCTACGACGGCAAAGGCCAGGTGCGCGTGAGCGACCGCGCCGCGCTGGCTGCCGCCTGGGCCAATCTGGGCCAGGTGCCCTGCGTGCTGGAGAAAATGCTGCCACTGGCGCTGGAATGCTCGGTGATCGTGGCGCGCGGCACGGATGGCGCCATGGTCAATTTTCCGGTGCAGCGCAATCTGCACCGCGAGGGCATCTTGGCGGTCACCGAAGTGTTTGACGGCAATCTGCCAGCCACGCTGGCGGCGCAGGCCATCGCCGGTGCGCGCGCCGTGGCCCAAGGCCTGGACTATGTGGGTGTGCTGTGCGTGGAGTTTTTTGTGCTCTCGGACGGCCGTCTGGTGGTCAATGAAATTGCGCCAAGACCCCACAACAGCGGTCATTACACGCAAAACGCCTGCGATCTGTCGCAATTTGACCTGCAAGTGCGCACATTGGCCAATCTGCCGCTCACGCAGCCGCGCCAGCACAGCCCCGCTGTGATGCTCAACCTGCTGGGCGATTTGTGGGGCCGCAGCGGCCCCAACTCGCTGCCCGATTGGGCCGCCGTGCTGGCGCTGCCGGGCACCCATTTGCATTTGTACGGCAAACAGCAGGCGCGCCCCGGACGCAAGATGGGCCACCTGAATGTGACCGGTGCCACGCCCGATCAGGTGCGCGCTACCGCTTTGCGGGCGGCAGAGATTTTGGGCATTGGCGCGTTTTAAGCGATGTTTGCGCCATTTGCTGTTTTTCGGCGCATAAATAAGTCCAGAAGCCCATGATTGTTTCCCTGTCTGACCCCAGCGCACTGCCGCGTGCGGTGCAAACCTTGGCCGATGGCGGCTTGGTGGGCTTGCCCACCGAGACCGTCTACGGCCTGGGGGCGGATGCGAGCAAGGACGCGGCGGTGGCCCGTATCTTTGCCGCCAAGGGCCGCCCGGCCGACCATCCGCTGATCGTGCATATCGCCGACATCGACGGTGGTGTCTCGGGCGTGCAGCATTTTGCGCAAGCCTTGCCCGACTTTGCCCTGTCGCTGATCGCCGCGTTTTGGCCCGGAGCGCTCACGCTCATCCTGCCCCGGCGTCCCGGCGTGGCCACGGCGGCAGCGGGCGGGCAAGATTCGGTCGGCCTGCGTTGCCCCTCGCACCCCGGCGCGCAGGCGCTGCTGCGCGCCTTGCGCCAGCGTCCGGAAGGCGCAATCTGGGGTGTGGCCGCGCCCAGTGCCAACCGCTTTGGCCGCGTCAGCCCCACCACCGCTGCCCATGTGCAAAGCGAGTTGGGTGAGGATTTGCTGATTTTGGACGGCGGCCCCTGCAGCCTGGGCATTGAGTCCACCATCGTGGACTGCACGCGTGGCGTGCCGGTGCTGCTGCGCCCGGGCTCGATCAGCACCGAGGCGCTGGCCCAAGCCTGTGGCCAGCCGGTGAAGAGCGCGTCGGAGTTTGCGGCTGCGGCCCAGGGTGCTGTTGCGTCTGACGCCAACGCCGCCGCCGCGAACACCGCGCTGCCCGCCGCACCGCGGGCCTCGGGCACGCTGGAATCGCACTATGCCCCGCGCGCCCGGGTGCGGCTGTTTGACGCTGCTGGGCTGAAGTTGGCGTTGCAGAACTGGCGCACTGATCTGGGTGCGCCGAAAGCGCCGGGGGCTTCGGGCCCACCGGCCGCCGCGCTGGCGGGGGCAAGTGCGCCCGCACAACTCGGCGTCTACGCCCGCAGCTTTGCGCCCCAGGCCGCGCCTGGCCTGTTGCTGCAGCCCATGCCAGCCACGGCGGCACAGACGGCGCAGGAGTTGTTTGCAGTGTTGCGCGCCCTGGACGACGCGGGGGTACAGGAAATTTGGGTAGAGCGCGTGCCCGCCACGCCCGACTGGGCCGGCGTGGCCGACCGCCTGCAGCGCGCCAGCGCCTGAGAGGCTGTCAGCTTTCGGCGGTAAAAACCGTTAACACGCCGGTATAAGCGTACAAATGGTGGTGCGCCACCTCGCCTGCGGCAAAAAAGCCGACCAAGGGCACGTCACCCAAGGCCCGGCGCACGATCTGCATTTCGGCGCTGGGGCCGCCAAAGTGCGGGCCACCGCGCCCGGTACAACTGATGTAGACCGCCCCGGCAATATGGCGCGCACGCGCTTTGGGTGTCGCGGAGGCTCCATCGTCATGTGGCGCGTCGCCCGCAGCGAGCGGCTCCAGCATTTCTTCGGGTTCGAGTTCTTCGCGGATTTCGGCGCAAATGCGCGTCAGGTCGGCGCGCGCGGCTTGTACATTGCGCTGGCAAAACGCCAGTTGGGCGCCCAGGCGCACTTGGTCGCCCACCGCGATGGCGTGGCGTCCGGGGTCCAGGCCGACGATGTGGCGCACCAGCACGTCACTGCCAAAGTTGCCCGTCTTGCGTACCGCCGCGCTGTCGCTGCCGGTGGGTGGCTGGGCCAGGCCGACCAGCGTGGCGCGCACCGCCTGCAGCGCGGTTTGCGGCTCGTCCAAAGACACTGCCAGATCGTGCAGCAGCACTTCAAGCGCGGGTTCGCCGTCCAGGGTCAGCACCACGTTGTCTTGGCAGTCGGTCACGACCCGGGTTTTGGACACCGGTTTGCAGCCCTGCGTCACGCGGGACACCAGATCCACCTCCGGGCCAAAAACCACGCCGCTCAAGCCCCCGCTGAAGACGCCCCCGGCGTGGCCCTGGCCGCGCACATTGCCGTCGGCGGCCAGTGCAAATTGCACGCTGGTGCTGCGGCTGCTGGCCAGTCCCCCAAACAAATAGCCCGAGTCGGTGCGCGCTGACATCTCGCTGAGCAGTTCGCCCAGGTCGGCGGTGCTGGGGTCGGCATGCACCAGCGCGGTGTGCGCCTCAAAGCCCAGGCCCAGCGGCGCCACGCCTGAGAACACCCGGTACTGGTCGCTAGGCACATCGAGCAGCATCACGGCCAAGGCCGGTTCGTCAAAGTATTCGGCGTTGTTGGTGGCAATGCCAATGCCCACCGTGCCCGACCAGTCGGTCACCATGGGCAGCTCAGCGCTCAGGTAATCGAGCAGCGCTTTGGCCTGTAGCGCGAAGTGGTCGGTGATGTAGAGCAGCGCCAGGGTGGGCGCGGGGGCGTAGGCGGGGTTGGCCAGTTGGGCGCGCAACTGCGCCAGCACCAACTCTGCCGCCATCTGCCACTGCGGGTGGGTGGCGTGGGCGTAAGAAAAAACCTTCATGCAGGGGCGCGCTGCGCTTTAGGTGCTGCGCCGGCGCGCGGGGGCGGCAGCGGCTTTGCGGACAGGGGCTTTTTTGGCGGGCGCTTTCTTGGCTGCCGCCTTTTTGACCGGGGCTTTGGCGGGCGCAGCCTTGCTGGAAGCGGCCTTGCCTGCAGCAACGGCTTTTTTGGCCGCTTCTTTGACGATGCCCGGGGTTGCGGCGACTTTGTCGCTCACTTCCTTGAAGGCGTTGGCGGCAATGGTCTGGAACTGCTGCGTGAGCGACCCCCAGAGTTGCAAAGGGTCCACTACACCGGCGGCGGGCTTGGCATCGGTGGTGCTGGCGGCCGGTTCAGGAGCCGGCGCGGGGGCGGGTTCTGCCTTGGCCGCAGCCGGTGGCATGGGCCAGCCCGAGGTGCTGGGGGCCGCCGCGGATTTGGCTTCGGTAGCGCCGGGCATGCCCATGGTGAAGTTCATGCCCTTCAAGGAGGCCAGGGTCATTTTTTGCACTTCGAGCGCCTGGATGGTGGCGCTCAGGGCGCGCGAGTTTTGTTCCAGCCAGAACTGCACGTGCTTGAGTTCTTCGATGCGCTTTTCCAGGTCTTCCACATTCAGGCTGGGCACCAGCCACTGCGACAGATTGGGCATGGCCGCAGCACTAGCGCCGCCGCCTGCGCCCTTGGCCAGGTTTTGCAGAAACTCAAAACCGGGGACAAATTTGCCAAAACCCGAGGTGTCAGTGGTGCTCATGTCGGTCTCCTGTGGTGGTTGGTACGAAGCCAGACAAGCTTAACTGATGGCCGCCGCCCTGGGCGGCCGCGCAGCCCGGGTTTTGTTACCAGTTGTCGTCGCCGCTGCCGCTGCCGGATGCGTCCCAACTGTCGCCCGAACCGGCGTCAAAACTGCCCAGGTCGGGCTGCGCCGGGGCGTCAAAAGGCACGTAGCCTGCGCCGTTGCCGCCGGTTGGCTGCGCGCCTTGGTTGGTGCTGCTGCGGTGGTCGCCCTCAAAAGCCTTGGTCAGCGCGTAACCTGCCGCCAGTCCGGCCACGCCGCCGAGCACTGCGCCGCCCACGCCGGAGCCACCACCGCTTTGAATGGGCGCGCCGTAGCCGGGGCCATAGCCTGGTGCATAGCCTGCGCTGGGGCCGCCGGGGTAGGCCGGGGCGTTGGGTGTGAACTGGGCGCCAAAGCCGCCGCGTCCTGCGGGGGCTGCGGCTGGATACGCCACGTTTGCGGGCGCGGCCTGGACCTGGCTGCGGCGGATCAGAAACGCCACCAGCACCAGCACGCCAATACCCAGCAGCACGTAGTTCAGATTCAGCGCTGGACTGGTTGGGGCCGGTGCGGGGGCAGCCGGTGCGGCCACGTGCGCGGCTGCGGCGGTTGAAGTGGCTGCAGGCAGCTTGGCCGCGCTGGTGGCGGCGCCGATTTTGTCCAGCGTTTGCTGGAACTTTTCGGGACTCGCAGCAAATTTCAGGCTGCTATCGATGCTTTTGGCGCGCTGCACTTCGGCCAGGGCCTCGTCGTATTTGGCCTCGCGGGCCAGCACCTGGCCGAGTTCGTAATGGGCGCGGGCGCTGCCGGGTTTGTCTTGCAGCACTTCGCGCAGCATGGTTTCGGCTTGCGTCAGGTGGCCGGCGTTGACGGCAGCCTCAATGTCCTTGGGCGCGGGCAGGGCCAGCGCCAAGGCGCAGGCACCCATCAGCGCGGCAGCGCCCAGCCAGCGGGAGGCGCGGCGCATCAGGGAAGTGGCAGTGGATTGCATGGAGTTTCTCGGTGGTGGAACAAGCAGGGCCCGACTGTAGTGCGCCCGCCCGGCTGTTTTATTTAGATTGTGTAAACGTGTGCGCCGCCGCAGGCCGGGCCAGCAGCCGGCGGCGAGCCTGCCAGACATAATGATTGCTTTCCACGGTGGCATGTTTTGTTGCGGCCCCACTGTGCTTTCCCTGGCGGATCGGCAGGATCTGATCGGCCACTTTTTGTGTTGCATCCATGACGCTTGTCCCCACCCCGCGCTTTGTTACCGGTTCCCCCTTGCGCCATGTGGTGGTCATGGCCAGCACCGGCGCCATTGGGCTGGTGGCGGTGTTTGTGGTGGACCTGATCAACCTTTTCTATATCTCGCGCCTGGGTGAGCAGGCCACCGCTGCGGCTGTGGGTTTTGCTGGCGTGGTGGGGTTTTTTCATACCTCGGTCTGCATTGGCTTGATGATTGGCATTACTGCCACCGTGTCGCGCAAGATTGGGGCGGGCCACGCGGCGCAGGCCAGACGCATGGCCAGCCACAGCCTGCTGCTGATGGCGGGCATTGCCGCTGTGCTGGCGCTGGCCACGCTGGTTTTTTTGGCGCCTTTGCTGTCGGCCTTGGGCGCGCGCGGTGAAGTGGCGGTGCTGGCCCAGCGCTACCTGACGGTGACCATGCCGTCGGTGCCCTTGCTGGCCGTGGGCATGGCCAGTTCGGCGCTGCTGCGCTCGGTGGGTGCGGCACGCCGGGCCATGGTGGTCACCCTGGGCGCGGCGGCGGTGACCGCAGTGCTGGACCCGCTGTTTATCTTTTATTTCGGCATGGGCCTGGACGGTGCGGCCGTGGTGTCGGTGATTTCGCGCAGCGTGCTGCTGACCATTGGACTGCATGGTGTGGGGCGCGTGCACCACATGCTCGCGCCCATCGAGCGGGCGCATTTTTGGACCGATGCGCGGGCCTTGTCGGCGGTGGCGGGGCCTGCGGTCATGACCAACCTGGCCACACCGGTGGGCGCGGCCTTTGTGACGCACAGCGTGGCGCAGTTCGGCGCCTCGGCGGTGGCCGGCCAGGCTACGGTGGACCGCCTCACGCCCGTGGCTTTTGGGCTGATTTACGCGCTCAGCGGCGCGGTGGGCCCCATCCTGGCGCAAAACCTGGGTGCCAAGCGCTACGACCGGGTGCAGCAGACCCTGCGCGCGAGCCTGGGTTTTATGGTGGCGGCGGTAGCAGCTGCCTGGCTCTTGCTGGCCTTGTTGCAAGGGCCGTTGACGCGGGCCTTTGCGCTCGACGGCCAGGCCGCGCTGCTTTTGCAGGCCTTTTGCAGCTGGCTGGCGGCGGGCTTCTTTTTTGCCGGTGCCTTGTTTGTGGCCAACGCGGCCTTTAACAACCTCGGGCGCCCGCTGTGGTCCACTGGCTTTAACTGGGCGCGGGCCACCTTGGGCACCATTCCGCTGGCCTGGTGGGGCGCGCGCTATGGACCGGTGGGCGTGCTCGCCGGGCAGGCGCTGGGCACGGCGCTGTTTGGCGCTTTGGCCATGTGGATGGCGGTTCGCCTGACGGCCAGGTTGGGCAAATAAAGGGGAGCAGCCATGCGCAAAGACCGGGCCCGCGTTTTGCAACGCCTGCCGCGCCACACCGAAGGCAGCGGCGCCTTCAAGCTAGAAAAGGTGGGCGTGGCGGAGTTTGACTTGAATGACCCCTACCACCTGGCGCTCACGTTGACCTGGCCCCAGTTCTTTGTGGGCTTGCTGCTGCTTTACCTGGCCATCAACCTGGTGTTCGCACTGCTGTACTTCGCCGTGCCGGGCTCGGTGACCAATTTGCCGGCGGGCTCGTTGCTGGACGCGTTTTTCTTCAGTATTGAAACGCTGGCCACCGTGGGCTACGGCAATATGGCGCCGGTGACACCCTACAGCCACGTGGTGTCGGCAGTGGAGATTTTTGTGGGCATGCTGCTGACCGCCACCATGACCGGTTTGGTGTTTGTGCGTTTTTCCAAGCCCCGGGCCAAAATCATTTTTGCCGCCAAGGCGGTGGTCACTCGCAGCGGCAAGCGCACCCGCCTGATGATCCGCATCGGCAACGGCCGCATGTACGCGCTCAATGATGCGGTGGTGCGCCTGACCACCGTGGTCAGCGAGACCGAGCCCAGCGGCCACCGCTTTCGCCACTTGGTGGACCTCAAGCTCCTGCGCGACGAGATGTCTTATTTCCCGCTGACCTGGACCGTGATCCATGAAGTCACCGACGACAGCCCACTGGCGCTGCTCAAGTCAGCAAGCGCACACACTCTGCTGGATGCCGGCTTGCGGGTGATGCTCAGTGTCACAGCGCGCGACCCGTCGCTGGGGGCGCAGGTCTATGCTGCGCACTCGTACAGCGCGCAGGACATTGCCCTGGATGTGCGTTACGTGGACGCGGTGACCGCGCTGGGAGAAGACCACGCGGTGGCCGATATGCGCAAGATCGGGGACACCGAACCCGAGCACACGGCCTTGGGCGAACACGACACCGCCACCGGGGTGGCGTTGGTTGCGCCCGGAGCGAAGCTTTAGTTGGCGCGGGCGACGGCGGCGCGCAGCTCGTCCATCACGCGGGGGTCCATGCGGGCGCATTCCCACATGCGGGCTTCTTCGCGGGCTTGGCGTGCCGACAAAAACCAGCCGTCAACCACTTGCGCCATGGCAGCGCTGGCACGGCGCAGCGGACGCACGCAAAATGCCAGACCGGCAAACACCAAACTCCACAGTGCCACCCAGCCCAGCAACAAGTGGCCGTCAGCCCAATTCTCGATCACCTGGTCGGCCACTACCAGCAACGAGGCCAGCACGGCGGACAGCAAAACGCCAGCCAATGTCTTGGAGGCTTCGCCTGGTTTGGCGGTGGAAGCCTTGGCGGTACGGGGAAAATCAAATCCAGCAAAACGACGCATGGTGAACTCCTGAAAAACAGAAAACAAAGAAAGGACTTCCTTTCACAATGGGGTTGATACTAGGGTTAATACTAATACCGGTCCACTTTTGATTTGTGATGATTGACATTCACCAAACTTATATATGCCCGCACCTACCCTGCACTTACGCACCTTTGACCTGAACCTGCTCAAGGTGTTTGACGTGGTCATGGCCGAGCGCAACCTGACCCGCGCCGCGCAGGTTTTGTCCTTGACGCAGCCCGCCGTGAGCAACGCCTTGCGCCGCCTGCGCCAGGCGCTGGACGACGACTTGCTGGTGCGCCAGGGCCGCAGCCTGCAGCCCACGCCCAAGGCGCTGGAGCTGTGGCCCGAGATCCGCGCCACGCTAGAGCGCCTGCAAACCACGCTGGCGCCGCGCGTGTTTGCGCCGGCCAGCGCCCAGCACAGCTTTGTGCTGACCATGGCCGACGCCACCGCCGCCGAGCTGATGGTCGGGCTGGTTACCACCCTGAGCCAGCAGGCGCCCGGCGTGTCGCTGCGCACCGTGCCCCTGACCACGCGCGACCCGCGCCGCCTGCTCGAAGAAGGCCAGGTGGATTTGGCGATTGGGCATTTCCCGGCCGCCTTGTCTGACTTGGCAGCCCACGCCCAAGCGGGCGACGCCGCGCAGTTTTTCCACCAGCGTCTCTTTGTCAGCGACTATGTGTGCGTCATGCGCCACGGCCACCCGCTGGCCGAAGGCGCGCTCACGCTCGACGCTTATTGCCAGGCACAGCACATGCTGGTGAGTTTTTCGGGCCGCGCTTTTGGCCTGATTGACGAGGCGCTGGCGGTGCTGGGGCGCAGCCGGCGCGTGGTGCTCACGGTCAACCAGTTTTTCACCACCGGCAAGGTGGTGGCGCACTCGGATTTGCTGACGGTGCTGCCGCGCCATTTTTTGAACGTCACCGGCTT
>CANBVJ010000033.1 GCA_947372865.1 Comamonadaceae bacterium | reverse complement strand
TTTGGCCTGATTGACGAGGCGCTGGCGGTGCTGGGGCGCAGCCGGCGCGTGGTGCTCACGGTCAACCAGTTTTTCACCACCGGCAAGGTGGTGGCGCACTCGGATTTGCTGACGGTGCTGCCGCGCCATTTTTTGAACGTCACCGGCTTTGAATCTGAGCTGCTGGTGCGCGAACTGCCGTTTGAGGTGCCGCCCATCCACGTCGATTCGCTCTGGCACCGCCGCCACGACCAAGACGGCGCCCACGCCTGGCTGCGCGCGCAGGTGCACGCTGCCGCCGTGCAGGCCTTTGCGCCCCGCGATTTGCTGGAGCACTTGTGAAAATCCAGCTTTTGTCCGACCTGCACCTGGAAAGCCAGCCGCAGTTTTTGCCCGGGCAAGCGCCGCTTCCCGCCCCTGGCGCCGATCTGCTGGTGCTCGCTGGCGACATTGGCTCTTACCAAAGCGGCTCCAAGCTCAGCGACACCGACTTTGGACTGGCCCAGTTTTCGCCCTTGCAAGGTTGGCCCACTCCGGTGGTGTTTGTGCCCGGCAACCACGAATACGACGGCCTGGACTTTGACGCCACCCATGCGCGCCTGCGCGCCACCTGCGCGCGTTTGCAAATTGGCTGGCTGGAGCGCGAGCTGATGCTCGGCCCCTGGACCGACCGCGCGGGCCGCCCGGTGCGCCTGCTGGGCACCACGCTGTGGACCGACTTTGACGCCCTGGGGCCATCGGCAGACACGCCCACCAAAGGCCGTACCGGCGGGCCCAGCGCGGGTGAAAACTTGCTGGCGCAGCAGCTCAAAGCGCGCGACAAGGCCTTTCGCGCTGCCAACTTCTATTTGAAAAAAGCCAGCACCACGCGCCACGGCGCGCCCTTTTTGGCCGCCGAGATGCGCGACCAGGCCCTGACGTGCCAAGACTGGCTGCGCCAGGCGCTGGACACGCCGTTTGACGGCAGCACGGTAGTGGTGACGCACTTTGCGCCCAGCCTGCGCAGCGCCGACCCGCGCTACGGTTTGGTTCCGGGCACGGCCGGCTTTTGCAGCGCGCTGGACGATTTGCTGCCCCAAGCCCAGCTTTGGCTGCACGGCCACCTGCACGCGCCGCAAGACTATGAGCACCGGGGCTGCCGCGTGGTGGCCAATCCGCTGGGCTATGCGCGCAAGAACGAACAGGCTTTTTTCAGGCCCAGCGACTGCATCGAAATTTAAAGCAAGGGGCGCTGAATCAGTGCCCGATCAGCGTGCTTTCAGGCCTTCAAAACAGCTGCTCATCACCATGTCGATGATTTGTGCGTCGTCATGCTGGCCGCCCATGCGCAGGAATTCGAGCACCGGGTCGCAGGCGCGGGCATACAGCGTGTACAGCACCGCGATGGCGGGCAGCGCCGGGTTGAGCAGGCCCTGGGCCTGGGCGTCTTCGATCCAGGCGCCCAAGCGGTCGCTCACGTCAATCAGGCCGTCCATATAGGCGGGGTCGGCGATCAGCTTGGCGCGCAGGGTGGAGTTTTGGCTGGGTAACGAAGGCATTTCGCCGCGCAGCTTGAGTTCCATGGTCCAGCGCGCCACGGTGCGCAACTGGTCCATGGGCGCGGCCGGCGGCAAGTCGCGCAAATAGTTTTGGGCGCGCTGCATGACCCGCACCATGGCCGCAGCGGCCAGGTCTTCCTTGCTGGAGAAATGCTTGTACAGGCTGGCCTTGGCGATGCCCACGTCGGCGGCCACTTCGTCCACCGTCATGGCCTCAAAGCCTTTGTCGGCCAGCAGGCGGCTGGCGGTCTGGATGATGGCGTCCTCGCGCGCCTGCAGCATTTGGGCTTTGAAAGAAACTTTGGCGGGCGCGGTGGAGTTCATGGCCACAGTTTAGCCGTCCAGGTTGTGCGGCAAAGCGCGCGGCTGATTTATGACTGCGCGGTATTTTTGGAGAGCGCGCGTCGCGCCGCGTCCGACAATGCGGCGGTCAGGCGGTCAATCACCGCCGAGTCGAGGTTCCAGCAATGCCAATACAGGTTCACCGGCAGGCTGTGCGACGGCGCCAGGTTGACCATCGCGCCGCTGTCCAACTGGCTTTGCACCCGCAGGCGCGGCAACACCGCCGCACCCCAGCCGGCCAGCGCGGCGTGCACCTGGCCTTCAGAACTGGGCACAAAGCGCTGGTTCAGCGCCACCCGGCGCAGGCCCCAAGCGCTGGCCACAAATTCGGCCGGGCTGTCGTCCTTGCGGTTGAAGGCGATAAAGGGAATGTCCCGAAAGTTGTGCGCCGTCAGGCCCTGCGGGCAATGCGCCTGGGCGTAAGCGGCGCTGGCCACGGCCACGTAGTGCATGGCGCCGAGTTCCAACACCTTGCAGCCCCGCAGCGCTGGCTGCAAAGTGGTGACGCAGCCCAGCACCTGGCCTTCGCGCAGCCACTCGTGGGTAAAGTCCTGGTCGTCGGTGATGATTTCCAGCGGCAGGCCGGCGGCAATCAAGGGGTCCAGCGCGTCCAGCGCCCAGGTGGCGATGCTGTCGGCGTTGATGGCAATCGACACCCGGTCTTCCTCGCGGCTGGCGCCGGGGGCGAGTTCTTGCAAGTCGCCCTCCAGATCGGCGCGCAGCAAGCGCATTTGCATGGCGTGCTTGAGCAGCAGGCGCCCGGCGCTGGTGGGGCGCACCGGGCGGGTGCGCACCAGCAGCACGGTGCCCACTTGCGCTTCGAGCGCGCGCAGACGCTGCGAAACGGCAGACTGGGTGATGGACAGGCGCACGGCGGCGCGCTCAAAACCGCCTTCTTCCACGATGGCGGCCAGGCACTCCAGGGCGGCGGAATCAAAAATTCGCATGGGTTTTTTATTAGATGAGCTAATGTTTGCGCAAAGCCGATAATTTTACTGTTACTGCGCCACGCAATCGCGCACACTCGCGCACTATGAACATCATCGTCTTGGGCGCCGGCATCATCGGCATCAGCACCGCCTGGCATTTGGCCGAGCGCGGCCACCAGGTGACCGTGGTCGAGCGCCAAAGCGGCGCCGCACTGGAAACCAGTTTTGCCAACGCCGGGCAAATCTCGGTGAGCTATTGCGAGCCCTGGGCCAACCGCGAGGCGCCGCTCAAGGCGCTCAAGTGGATGCTCAGCAAAGAAGCACCGCTGCTGTTTCGCCCGCAAAACCCGTTTGGCCCGGGCTGGCGCCAATACGCCTGGGGCCTGCAGTTTTTGGCCAATTGCAACGACGCCGCCTTTGAGCGCAATGTGCAGCAGCTCGTAGCCCTGGGCGAGTACAGCCACGCCGCCCTCAAAGAGGTGGTTGCCGCCACCGGCATCGACTACCAGCGCCTGCAAAACGGCATTGCCCACTATTACAGCGACCAGCATTCCTTTGAGTCGGCAGCCGAAGCGGCCGCGTTGATGGGCAAGTACGGCGTGGACCGCAAGGTGGTCAGCCGCGACGAATTGCTGCGCATTGAGCCTTCGCTCAAAAACTACGGCGCGCACATCGTGGGCGGCACCTATACCGCCACTGACGAGTCGGGCGACGCCTGCACCTTTACCCAGGCTTTGGCCGAGCGCTGTGCCGCGCGCGGCGTGCAGTTTTTGTATGGCCACAGCGTGGAGCGCTTGAACGTGGCCGGCGGCGTGGTGCAGTCGGTGGTGGCGCGCGCGCTGCCGCAGGCTGGCGACACGCTGGCACCTGCAGCCCAGGTGCTGCGCGCCGACCAGGTGGTGGTGGCCTGCGGCTCGTTTACCGCGCCGCTCTTGCGCAGTGTGGGCGTGGATGTGCCGATTTACCCCGGCAAGGGTTACAGCGCCACTTTCAAGATTCTGAACGCCGACGCCGCGCCCAAGGTATCAACCATCGACGACGCCAAAAAAATCGCCATTACCCGCCTGGGCGACCAGATTCGGGTGGCCGGCACGATTGAGGTGGGCGGCTACGACCTGACGCTCGACAGCCCCTTAGCGCTTGCGCGCTGCCACATGCTGGCGCGCCGGGTCGAAGAAGTCTGGCCCGGCATGTGCGACACCCGCACGGCTGAAGAAGGCGGCAACCCGCATTTCTGGGCCGGTTTGCGCCCTGCCACGCCCACCAATATTCCCCTGATCGGCCAAACCAAGGTGCGCGGCCTGTGGGTCAACGCCGGCCACGGCACGCTGGGTTGGACGCACGGCGCGGGCTCGGGCAAGGCCTTGGCAGAAGCCATGAGCGGGCGCGCGCCCGACATGGCGTTTGCCATGTACTGGGGCTAAGGCAAAAGAGCGGCCGCTGGGGCCGTGGCGCCCTGCGCCGCATGCGCCTCTTCCAGGCAAGCCAAAAACGCGCGCGTGGCGCGTGAGGCCACCGGAGAGCGCCGGGTGATCGCAAAAAACTCGCAGTCATACTGAAACAGCTCGGGCTTGACCGCCTGCATCTGGCCGCGCGCGACAAAGCTCTGGGCGTAGTGGTCGGGCAAAAAGCCCAAAAAGCAGCCCGACAAAATCAGCGTGGCGATCGATTCCTGGTCAAAACCGGTGGCCATGCGCGTGAGCTGCAGGCGCTGGCTCACCTGCAGATTGGGCGAGTGGTAGCCCAGACCGGCAAAGGGCAGGGCGCGCACCGCGTCCCAGTCCAGATGGCTGTGGTCGGCGCCAAACAGGGCGTGGCCCGCGCCGCAGTACAGGCGCATGTTCTCGTCAAACAAGCGCGAATACTGCAGCGTGTCCGAGTTGCGGTGGCCCGGAATGATGCCGATGTGAAACTGCCCGTCGAGCACACCGCGCTCAATGCCGTTGAGTGTGGCCACGTGCAGGTTCAGCGCCACGTCGCTTGCGCGCTGGGTGAACAGCGCGATCGCCTGCGCAATGTGCGCCTGCGGGTTGCTCACCGTCTTGTCAAACACCGCCACCTGCAGTTGCCCGCCCATGCGCTGGTGGATTTCGTCCACGCTGCTGCGAAAGGCGTCGGTCGCCGCCAGCAGCTGGGTGGTCTGGGCGTAGATTTTTTGCCCCTCGGGCGTGAGCGCAAAGCCCGCCCGGCCCCGGCGGCACAGCACCAGCCCTAAGCGTGTTTCCAGGTCTTTGATGTGGCGGCTCACAGTGGACGTGCCAATGTTGAGCTCGAGTTCGGCTGCTGCCATGCCGCCGCAATCGGCCACGGCACGAAACACGCGCAACAGACGCAAATCCATGTCGCTGAGCTGGCCCAGCGCCGAGCGGCTGGGCGCTGCAGCGGCCGCTGCCAGGGTTTGGGGCTGCGAGGAAGGAGATTTTTGTTTCATAAACACGCAACTAAATAGTGATAACTCTCACTTTGTAAGAGTAACAGAAGCGCCCACAATGCAGTTTTTGGCAGCGCGCGCGCCGCCCTCTTTGACCCTAATTAACCGGAGACCGCCATGAAACCCCATGAAACCGCCGCCCACCAAAGCCAGGGCGCTGTCACCACCACCTCTACTTTTCCGATGGACGCGGCCTGGATGGAGGCGCACTGGATGCCCTACACCGGCAACCGCAACTTCAAGGCCAACCCGCGCATGATGGTCAGCGCCCAGGGCGCGTATTACACCGACAGCACCGGGCGCAAGATCATGGACGGCCTCTCGGGCCTGTGGTGCTGCGGTTTGGGCCACGGCCGCGCCGAGATTACCGAGGCGGTCAGCCGCCAGGTTGCCACCCTGGACTATTCCCCCGCCTTCCAGTTTGGTCACCCCTTGTCCTTTGAGCTGGCCAACAAGATCACCGCGCTCACGCCGGAAGGCCTGGACCATGTGTTCTTTACCGGCTCGGGCTCGGAATGCGCGGACACCTCGCTCAAGATGGCGCGCGCCTACTGGCGCTCCAAGGGCCAGGGCACCAAAACCCGCCTGATCGGGCGCGAAAAGGGCTACCACGGCGTGAACTTTGCCGGCATTTCGGTCGGCGGCATTGGCGCCAACCGCAAGATGTTTGGCCAGGGTATCGAAGCCGACCACCTGCCCCACACCCAGTTGCCCAGCAACTTTTACTCGCGCGGCATGCCCGCCAACGGCGTGGAACTGGCCGACGAGTTGCTGCGCCTGATTGCGCTGCACGACGCGTCCAATATTGCCGCCGTGATCGTGGAGCCCATGTCGGGCTCGGGCGGCGTGGTCGTGCCGCCTGTGGGCTATTTGCAGCGCTTGCGCGAAATTTGCACCGCCAACAACATCTTGCTGATTTTTGACGAAGTGATCACCGGCTTTGGCCGCATGGGCGCGTACACCGGCGCGGCCGCCTTTGGCGTGACCCCGGACATCATGAACATCGCCAAGCAAGTGACCAACGGCACCCAGCCCCTGGGCGCGGTGGTGGCCAAGAAGGAAATCTACGACACCTTCATGGCCGCTGGTGGCCCGGACTACATGCTCGAATTTGCCCACGGCTACACCTACTCTGCCCACCCGGTGGCCTGCGCCGCCGGTATTGCCGCGCTGGACGTGCTGGTCAACGAGAACATGGTGGAGCGCGTGGCCGGTCTGGCGCCGTATTTTGAGAACGCGGTGCACAGCCTCAAGGGCGCCAAGCACATCACCGACATCCGCAACTTCGGCCTGGCCGCTGGCTTTACCCTGGCTGCGGTGCCCGGCGAGCCGGCCAAACGCCCCTTCCAAGTGGCTATGCGCTGCCTGGAAAAAGGCTTTTACGTGCGCTACGGCGGCGACACCATCCAGTTGGCGCCACCGTTCATCGCTGAGAAGTCCGAAATCGACAGCCTGATCAACGCCCTGGGCGAGGCGCTGCACGAGACCGACTGAGCGTCAACGCGGCTGCTGCAGCGCGCCTTGGCGCGGGCGGCGGCCGTTTTGTATTGGCGGCGCTTTTTTCAAAGGAGCGCGGCTTGGCGACAGTCGCGTGGCAGATTGCGGGCGCCTTGTGAATTTTTTTCATCGGGCCTGCGCGCGCGCCAGTCGCGGGCGAAACGCTAAGCTTCGCGCTTGCGCTTGGCGCGGGTCGCTCCGTTAAATATGCCAAATAAACCATTTTTTCTAACCTGAACGAACCACGCATGTCCACACTTCCTACCATCGGCCACCTCATCGGCGGCAAATTGACCCAAGGCGGCACCCGCCAGGCCGACGTTTTCAACCCCGCCACCGGACAGGTCGAGAAAAAATTGCTCTTGGCCGACAAGCTCACGGTTGAGCAAGCCATTGCCAACGCCCAAGAGGCCTATCCCGCCTGGCGCAACACGCCCCCGCTCAAGCGCGCCCGGATCATGAGCAACCTCAAGGTCTTGCTCGAAGCCCACGCCGACGAGCTCTGCGCCTTGGTCACCGCCGAACACGGCAAAGTGCTGGGCGACGCCATGGGCGAGCTGCAGCGCGGCATTGAAAACGTGGAATACGCCTCTTATGCGCCCGAGCTGCTCAAGGGCGAGCACAGCAAAAACGTCGGTCCCGCCATTGACTCCTGGAGCGAGTTCCAGGCCCTGGGCGTGACTGCTGGCATTACGCCGTTTAACTTTCCCATCATGGTG
The DNA here is from genome assembly GCA_947372865.1 of Comamonadaceae bacterium. Lineage (GTDB taxonomy): Bacteria > Pseudomonadota > Gammaproteobacteria > Burkholderiales > Burkholderiaceae_C > Allorhodoferax. The sequence continues at coordinate 29,746 of CANBVJ010000033.1, read as the reverse complement.
CCCCTGTGGATGTGGCCCATGGCCGTGGCCTGCGGCAACACCTTCATCCTCAAGCCCTCCGAGCGCGACCCCAGCAGCACCCTGCGCGTGGCCGAGCTGGCGCTGCAAGCCGGATTGCCACCGGGCGTGCTCAATGTCGTCAACGGCGACAAAGAGGCGGTGGATACGCTCTTGACCGACCCGCGCGTCAAGGCCATCAGCTTTGTCGGATCCACCCCGATTGCCGAATACATCTACTCGGTGGGCTGCGCCCACGGCAAGCGCGTCCAAGCCCTGGGCGGCGCCAAAAACCACGCCGTGGTCATGCCCGACGCCGACGTGCCCAACGCCGTCAACGCGCTGATGGGCGCGGCCTACGGCTCCTGCGGCGAGCGCTGCATGGCCATTCCGCTGGTCGTGGCCGTGGGCGACGCCACTGCCGACGCGGTGATTGCCGGCCTGAAAGTGGAGATTGCCAAGATGCAGGTCGGTCCCGGCACGGCCGCGGGCATGGACATGGGCCCGCTGGTGACCAAGCCGCACTTCGAGAAAGTCAAAGCCTACGTGGACCAAGGCGTGGCCGAGGGCGCCACCCTGGTGGTCGATGGCCGTAACGTTGTTGTGCCAGGTCATGAAGCGGGCTATTTCCTGGGTGCTTGCCTGTTTGACAATGTCAAGCCGGGCATGAAGATTTACCAGGAAGAGATTTTTGGCCCCGTGCTTGGCGTGGTACGTGTCAATACCCTGCAGGAGGCGATGGACTTGATCGATGCCCATGAATACGGCAACGGCACCTGTATCTTTACCCGCGACGGTGAAGCGGCACGCTATTTCTCCGACAACATTTTGGTCGGCATGGTGGGGGTTAACGTGCCTTTGCCCGTACCAGTGGCCTACCACTCGTTCGGAGGCTGGAAGCGCTCGCTGTTTGGCGATCTGCACGCCTACGGGCCGGATGCGGCGCGTTTTTATACCAAACGCAAGACCATCACCCAGCGCTGGCCCTCGGCGGGCGTGCGCGAAGGCACTATGTTCAGCTTCCCCAGCAGCAAGTAAGAACGACTTTCTGGCCACAGGGGGTGCGTGAGTACCCTTTGTGGCTTTTTTTATTTACCTTGAAAGTAATGTTTTTTTAATTTAAATCATAAAAAATACGGGAAGTGTAGACAAGGGTACTAAAAAAAGTGGAAAATCGGTCTCTATCAGGCAAAAGACCTGAAAACCTAAACCATTACCTTTATTCGTTGGAAAAAAATATGACTAAGACCAAAATCGCGAATTTTTCGCAGATGTACACCAAGTACCTGAACCTGGTTCAGGCGGTGCGCGGGTTGCCCAGCTTCCCGAGCCTCGACGCGGTCGAGTCCCGGATGCTCAATACGTTTGCTGCTGCGTGGCATGACGAAAAGCAGATCACCGTGCTCGAAGCCATGGTGATGCTGCCTGAAATCTCTACCACCACGGCACACCGTCGGCTGAAGATGTTGCGCAAGAAGGGCATGATTGACCTGAACCTCGACGCCCATGACAACCGCGTGAAGTACGTGGTGCCCACCAAGGCAACGCAGCAGTATTTCGCGCAGCTGGGTCAATGTATGGAAAAGGCCCACCAAGCCGCTTGAGTCTTTCGCGACTTCGGGCGGCTTAGCGGGCCGTTCAGGCGCTTGTCACTTTGTAGATAGGCGCTTGAATTTTGAAAGTGGTTCGCGTATGCATGTGCAGAGTGCAACTCTGGTTGTGGGCTTGACGGCGCTCCTTTACGCCGCGCTGTTCTTGATCAATGATTATTTGTTTTCGGCATTGGATGTTTCGGTTGGGGTGAACTGGGTTTTTCTGCCTAGCGGCGTACGTCTGATCGCAATTTTGTTGTTTGAGAAGTGGGGCGCCTTGGGCGTGGTGCTCGGCTCGCTGATGCTGGCCTTTCACGACACCCGGCTCAACGACCCCTTGACGGTGGGCGTGGCTGCGTGCATTTCGGGGCTGGCGCCTTTGTTGGCGCGCCAGATTTGTCTCTATGCCACCGAGCTCGATGTCAACCTCAAGGCGCTCACCGCCGTCGGCCTGATGCGGGTGGCCTTGATTTTTTCGGCTGTGAGCGCGGCTTTGCACCAAAGCTGGTACGCCTGGCGTGGCCATTCGGAGCAGGTGCTCAATAGTGTCCTGGCCATGTTCACCGGTGACATGCTCGGTGCCCTGCTGGTGCTGTACGCCGCAAAAGTCATGCTGTCCCTGGACGCACGCCTGCGCGGGGGATAATCCCCCCACATGGCACTGATTACCTTACTGGACGCCCAACTCGCTTTTGGACACGTACCCCTGCTCGACCACGCAGGCTTTTCACTCGAACCCGCAGAACGCGTCGGCTTGATCGGGCGCAATGGCGCCGGCAAGTCGTCGATGCTCAAGATTCTGGCGGGCATGGAAAAGCCCGACGACGGCGTCGTGCAGGTGCAAAACAACACCCGCATCGCCTTTGTCGCGCAGGAACCCAGCTTGGACGGCCAAACGACCGTGTTTGACGCGGTCAGCATTGGCTTGCAGCGCATTCGCCACCTGATCGAGGAATACTCGCAAGGCCACGGCGACCTAGACGCCATGCAAAGCGAAATTGAAGCCCTGGACGGCTGGAACTGGGAGCAACGCGTGGGCGAAACCCTGCACCGCCTGCACCTCGACCCCGAGGCCATGATCAGCACCCTGTCGGGCGGCACCAAAAAGCGCGTGGCGCTGGCGCAAGCCCTGGTGGCCCAGCCCGAAGTGCTGCTGCTCGACGAGCCGACCAACCACTTGGATTTGGACTCGATTGAGTGGCTCGAAGGCCTGCTGATCGACTTCAAGGGCAGCATCATCACCATCACCCACGACCGTTCGTTTTTGGACAACGTGGCCACCCGCATTGTGGAACTCGACCGCGGCAAACTCTTGTCGTATCCCGGCAACTTTGCCGCCTATTTGCTGCAAAAAGAAGAGCAGCTGGCGCAAGAAGCGGTGATTAACGCCCGCGCCGACAAGCTGCTGGCGCAAGAAGAGGTGTGGATCCGCAAAGGCGTAGAAGCCCGCCGCACCCGCGCCACGGCGCGCATCGTGCGCCTAGATAACCTGCGCGCCAGCCGCGAAGCCCGTCGTGAAGTGGTGGGCAGCGTCAATATGGACGTCAACAGTGGTGCTTCCAGCGGCAAGCTGGTGGCCGAGCTGACCCATATTTCCAAGACCTTTGGCGACAAGATGATCGTGCGCGATTTCTCGGCCACCATTTTGCGCGGCGACAAAATCGGCCTGCTCGGGCCCAATGGCGCAGGCAAAACCACCTTGCTCAAGCTGATTTTGGGCGAATACCAGCCCGACCCGGCGCCCGCCAACGCCCCCGCGCCCGAACCCGGCCACAGCCCCTGGGGCACGGTGCGCCAGGGCGCCAATATCTCGGTGGCCTACTTTGACCAGATGCGCAACGCGCTGGACATGGACGCCACGCTGGAAGACTTCATCAGCCCCGGCAGCGAGTGGATCGAGATCGGCAACCGCCGCCAGCACGTCAAAAGCTACCTGGGCGACTTTTTGTTTTCGCCCGCGCGCGCCAATTCACCGGTGCGCAGTTTGAGCGGCGGCGAGCGCAACCGCTTGCTGCTGGCCCGCCTGTTTGCCCGCCCCGCCAATGTGCTGGTGCTCGACGAGCCGACCAACGATCTGGACATTGACACGCTGGAACTGCTTGAAGACCTGTTGCAAAACTACGACGGTACGGTCTTTTTGGTCAGCCACGACCGCACCTTTTTGGACAACGTGGTCACCAGCACCATTGCCTACGAGGGCGACGCCCGCTGGCGCGAGTACGAAGGCGGCGTGAGCGACTGGCTTACCCAAAGCAAGCGCGCCAGCGACATTGCGCAGGCCAAGGGCCAAAAAGGCGCGTCCCCCTTCAACTACGGCCGCGACCAGGCCGCCAAACCGGCGGCAGCCGCAGTGGCCGTGCCCGCCGCACCCGTGGCAGCGGCATCGGCACCGGTCAAAACCCGCAAACTGAGCTTCAAGGACCAGCGCGAACTCGACGGCCTGCCCGAAAAGATTGCCGCCCTGGAGGCGGAACAAGCCGGCATCAACGCCCTGCTGGCCGATGGCACTTTGTACGCCCGCGACAACCCGCGCGCCCTGCAACTGGCCACCCGCAATACGGCGATTGACGCCGAACTGCTGGAAGCGCTGGAGCGCTGGGAATTGCTTGGTGCCTGAGGCCAGGGCTTAGCTTTACGCCAGCGCCACCAGCGCCAGCGTGGGAAAGTAGCTGCGGTACCGCGCAGCATCGCGCGTGAGCAGCTGCAATTGCCCCACCAGGGCGTGCGCGCCAATGTAGAAATCCGGCATCGGAGATGTTTTCAGGCCCTGCGACAGGCGGTAGACCTTGAAGGCCTGGCCGGCCAAAAACGCCGCGTCCCAGGGCAGGGCGGCTTTGACCAGGGGCAGGCCGGCCAGCGCCACCTCCAGGTCAGACGCGCGTTCAAAGCGCGGGCTGATCTCGGCCAGGATCAGCGGGTTGATGAGCAAGGGACCCAGCGCGGCGCAGCGCTCGAGCTGGTCTAGCGACCATTCGGCCCAGGTGGGGTCGTCGGCCAGCACGTCGATCAATACACAGCTGTCCACCAAGGTGCCGCGTGGCAAAGCGTTTACCAAGTAGCGCGCATCCGCCTCGCGCACCTCAGGCGCCATAGACGCGACTGATTCGGAGGGCGTGGCCATTTAGCCGCGCAAAAAAGCCATGAACTCGTCGGTACCCATGCCCTTGAACTGCGCGGCGTTGGCGCTGCCGCGCACGCGCTCAAAGGCGCTGCGCGCGGTGGCAGCGGGGGCGGTTATGGCGCGGATCACCACGTCGCCGTTTTCGCGTACCTCAAACTCCACCTCGCTGTGTGGGTGCAAACCCGCTTGTTCACGCACCGACTGCGGAATGGTGACTTGGCCTTTGCTGGTGATTTTCATGGGAATCCTTACTGGATGAAGTAAGAATCTTACCCAACAATCCCGGTAGCGCGCAAGTGGGCCAAAGCCTGGGCGTCCAATCCCAGCTCCGCCAGCACCTCGTCGGTGTGCTCGCCCAGCGCAGGCGGCGCGCGGCGCAGCACCGGGGGCGTGTCTTGCAGGCGCAGCGGACTGGCTACCGAGGCAATCGACGCAACACCGGTTTGCGCCGCCGCTGCGCTCGCCACGCTCTGCTGCACCACCAAATGGCGGGCCTGAACCTGGGCGTCGTCAAAAGCCTGGGCCACGGTGTTGATGGGGCCGCAAGGCACGGCGCGGTGTTCCAGCAGGGCGACCCATTGCGCCGTGGTGCGCTTGCGGGCCTCAGTCTCGATCAGCGGAATCAAGGCGTCGCGGTGGCGCACGCGGTCGGTGTTGGTGGCAAAGCGCAGGTCGGCGGCCCAATGGGGCTGCTCGGCGGCCTGGGCAAAGCGGGCGAACTGGCCGTCGTTGCCCACGGCCAGCAGCATGGCGCCGTCGGCGGTGGCAAAGTCTTGGTAGGGCACCAGGCTCGGGTGGCTGTTGCCCTGGCGCATGGGGTTGGCGCCGGTGTTCAAAAAGCCGGCGGCCTGGTTGGCCAAAATCGCCATGCCCACGTCGAGCAGGCTCATGTCAATGTGCTGGCCCAACCCCGTGCGGTGGCGCACTTCCACGGCGGCCAAAATGGCGCTGCAGGCGTACACCCCGGTAAACACGTCCGTCAGCGCCACGCCCACGCGCTGCGGCGTGCCGCCGGGCGTGCCTTCGGTCTTGCCAGTGATGCTCATCATGCCGCTCATGGCCTGGATCATCAGGTCGTAACCGGCGCGTTCGGCATAGGGCCCGTCCTGGCCAAAGCCGGTGACCGAGCAGTAAATCAGGCGCGGGTTGAGGGCGTGCAGGCTGGCGTAGTCCAGGCCGTAGTGCGCCAGGCCGCCGACCTTGAAGTTCTCTACCAAGATGTCGCTGCTCAGCGCCATTTGCCGGATCAGCGCCTGGCCTTCCGGCTGGGCGATGTCAATGGCAATGGAGCGTTTGTTGCGGTTGCAGGCGGCGTAATAGCTGGCGTGCGTGGTGTCATGGCCTTGCGCGTCTTTCAGAAAGGGCGGGCCCCAGTGGCGGGTGTCGTCGCCCGCGCCCGGGCGCTCCACCTTGACCACGTCCGCGCCCAAGTCGGCCAGCATTTGTGTGCACCAAGGGCCGGCCAGCACGCGGGATAGGTCGAGCACTTTAAGGTGGGGCAAGGCGGCTTGGGGCGTGGTCATGGTGGGCTCAGGGTTTCGTGGTGTTCGGTGGCTCGGGCAAACAGGCGCCCAGGCATTGCATATAGGCGCTATTGCATTGGTCGTCGGTTTCGCGGCGGGCGAGTTTGGCGTCCTCTGCCGCGCGTTGTTTGGCGTCGAGTACTTCGCGCATATCGCGTTTGGCATCGGACGCTTGCGTGCCCGCAAAAGCTTTGGGCTGCCCAATAATCAAGCCTAGCAGCCCCATTGCCCCAGCGGTGGAGGCGGCATCTGCCGCACCGCCAGTGGTGCGGCATTGCTGTTTTTCACTGTCGCACAGGCTGCGGCACAGGCCGCCGTCGGGCACGACCGCAGGCTGGGCCACAGCGCCAAATGCGACCAGTCCCATGGACAGGCCCAAAGCGATCCGACCCAGCAGTCGCCTAGCCGGGCCTGCAAATGCCAGCCGCATGTGCACTTAGTTGGCGAAAGCCGCAATACCCGTCATCGCCCGGCCCAAAATCAGCGCGTGGATGTCGTGCGTGCCCTCATACGTGTTGACCACTTCGAGGTTCACCAAGTGACGCGCCACGCCAAACTCGTCGCTGATGCCGTTGCCGCCCATCATGTCGCGCGCCATGCGGGCAATGTCGAGCGACTTGCCGCAGGAGTTGCGCTTGAGGATGGAGGTGATTTCCACCGACGCCGTACCCTCGTCCTTCATGCGGCCCAGGCGCAGACAGCCTTGCAGGCCCAGCGCGATCTCGGTTTGCATGTCGGCCAATTTTTTCTGGATGAGCTGGTTGGCGGCCAGGGGACGGCCAAACTGTTTGCGGTCCAGCGTGTACTGGCGGGCACGCATCCAGCAGTCTTCGGCCGCGCCCAAAGCGCCCCAGGCGATACCGTAGCGCGCGCTGTTCAGACAGGTGAACGGGCCCTTCAAACCCTGCACGTCCGGAAACGCGTTTTCTTCAGGGCAAAACACGCCGTCCATCACGATTTCACCGGTGATGCTGGCGCGCAGCCCCACCTTGCTGTGGATGGCCGGCGCGCTCAAACCGGCCATGGCTTTTTCCAGAATAAAGCCGCGAATCGGGCCGACCGTGCCGCTCTCGGACACCTCTTTGGCCCAGACCACGAACACATCGGCAATCGGGCTGTTGCTGATCCACATCTTGGAGCCGCTGAGTTTGTAGCCGCCGGGCACTTTCTGGGCGCGGGTGGCCATGGAGGCGGGGTCGGAGCCGTGGTCGGGCTCGGTCAGGCCAAAGCAGCCAATCCACTCGCCGGTGGCCAGCTTGGGCAGGAACTTCTGGCGCTGGCCTTCGGTGCCGAATTCAAAAATCGGCACCATCACCAGCGAACTTTGCACGCTCATCATGGAGCGGTAGCCGCTGTCCACGCGTTCGACTTCACGGGCGATCAGGCCGTAGCTCACGTAATTGAGCGCCGGGCCGCCGTAGGCCTCGGGGATGGTGGGGCCCAGGAGGCCGAGCTCGCCCATTTCGCGAAAAATCGCCGGGTCGGTGGTGCCGTCGCGAAAGGCCAGCGTTACGCGCGGCAGCAGCTTGTCCTGGCAATAGGCGGCCGCGGCGTCGCGCACCATGCGTTCGTCGTCGGTGAGTTGGGCGTCGAGCAAGAAAGGGTCTTGCCAGTTGAATGCGGCGTGGGCCATGGGGCGGGTCTCCATATTGCGTAAACCCCAATGGTAGCCCTTGAACCAGGGCGTCCGAAGACCCCCAGTCGCTTACCCGTCAACGCCACTCAGCGCAGGGCGATCGGGCCGTACCAGGCTACCGCGTTGCTGTGGGTGTTGTCGCTGTCGCTCATCAGGCCAATGGCCACCAGCGCGCCGGGCGCTTCACCAAAGGCGCGAACGTAGTCGGCCCGGATGTCACGCTCGTAGTTGTGCCACTGTTGCAGGCCTTGCGCCCCCGACTCGACCACGATTTTGCGAATGCGGTCGGTGCGCGGGCTGTGGATTACGCTGCCCACCGGGCGCTGGTTGCACCAGACGTACATCAGCGTGGCGTAGGGCATTTCCTCGCCGGTCAGCAGGCGCGCGAGTTCGTTGAGCATGGCGTCTTTGGCGGAAAACTTGCTGCGGTCGCCCTCAAAGGCCAGGATCAGGCGTACCGGCGAGTCGTCGCTGTCGCGCTGGGCCATGTCAGCGTTGGCGATGAGCTGGGGCACCAGCCAGGAAAAATCGACCTGGCCCAGCGCCTCGGGCTCAATGCGCACCGGCGCGCGCAGCATGCTGGCTGACGACTGGGCGTCGGCCTTGAGCGCGGTGCGCTGGCCCCGTGCGCCGCTGGGGGCGTGCTCGTCCAGGCGGTACACAGTTGGCGTTTTGCCGGGCAGTTGCACTTCTTGCCAGGCGGCCTGTGCCAGCGTGTTCCAGGTGTTTTCACCTTGCGCCGGCGCCACTGCGGCGCTGGGTTGCGGCGCGGCGCAGCCCACCAGCAGGCCGACGAGCAAGCCTGCCAGCAGCAGCAATAGCCGCCGCGCGCGATGCGCCGTGCAAGGGGTGGAAATATTCATGGCGGCGAGCTTAGGGGCGGGATGTGACAACCGTATTCACCAAATCCCGCATTTAAAAGACATATAAGTGGTTTTAAAAATTAAATTTACCACTTTTGGTTGGAAGAGAAAAGCGGCTGCAGCCATCAGATTTGGCAGTGTCTCGGCTTTTAGCGTGTAAATATCTGTGGTTTCATACAGTAATATCAGCCATGGCCAAAGAAAAAACCGTTTTTATCTGCTCCGAATGTGGCGGCTCCAGCCCCAAGTGGCTGGGCAAATGCCCGAGTTGCAACGCCTGGAACACGCTGATCGAGTCGCTGCCTCAGGCCGCAGAGAGCGCGGTCAAAAACCGCTTTGCCTCGCTGGCCAAAACCGCCGAGGTGGCGGTGCTGTCCGACATTGAGGCCAGCGACTTTGAACGCACGGCCACGGGCCACGCCGAACTCGACCGGGTGCTGGGCGGCGGCATTGTTGAAGGCGGTGTAGTGCTCATTGGCGGCGACCCGGGCATTGGCAAATCTACCTTGTTGTTGCAGGCGCTCGATTCGCTGCAGCGCAGCGGCAAAAAAACCTTGTATGTGACGGGCGAAGAAAGCGGCGCCCAAGTGGCGCTGCGCGCGCGCCGCCTGGGGCTGGACGGCTCGCAGGTGCGGGTGTTACCCGAAATTGGGCTGGAGAAAATTTTGGCCACGCTAACTGAGCAGCGGCCTGACGTGGCGGTGATTGATTCCATTCAGACCGTGTATTCAGACCAACTCACCAGCGCGCCCGGCTCTGTGGCACAAGTGCGCGAATGCGCCGCCCACCTCACGCGCGCCGCCAAGGCCAGCGGCGTGTGCATCGTGCTGGTCGGCCACGTGACCAAAGAAGGCGCGCTGGCCGGGCCGCGCGTGCTGGAGCACATGGTGGACACGGTGCTTTACTTTGAGGGCGACACGCACAGCCAGTTTCGACTGGTACGCGCCATCAAGAACCGCTTTGGCGCGGTCAACGAGATTGGCGTGTTTGCCATGACTGAAAAGGGCCTCAAGGGCGTCTCCAACCCCAGCGCCATTTTTCTGAGCCAGCACGCCGAGCCGGTGCCCGGCAGCTGCGTGATGGTGACGCTTGAAGGCACGCGCCCTCTGCTGGTGGAAATCCAGGCACTGGTGGACAGCGGCGGCCCCAGCCCGCGGCGCCTGAGCGTGGGCCTGGACAAAGACCGCTTGGCCATGTTGCTGGCCGTGTTGCACCGCCACGCCGGGGTAGCGTGCATGGACCAGGACGTGTTCATCAATGCGGTGGGCGGCGTGCGTATTGGCGAACCGGCGGCTGATTTGGCGGTGATGCTGGCGATTACGTCGTCGCTGCGCGGCAAGCCGCTGCCCAAAGGATTTCTCGCCTTTGGCGAGGTTGGGCTGGCCGGTGAAGTGCGCCCGGCGCCGCGCGGCCAAGAGCGCCTGAAAGAGGCGGCCAAACTCGGCTTTACCGTGGCCGTGGTGCCCAAAGCCAATGCGCCCAAGAAGCCGATTGAGGGCATGACCATCCACGCCGTGGAGCGCGTCGAGGAAGCCATGGGCATCGTGCGCGGTCTGGGCTGAGGCTTTGCGCTGCAATCCAAGGGTTAACCCTTGGATTGCGTGCGGTTCTTGTGGGTGTGAAAATATTTGAGCGGCAAAATGAAAATTCATCAGCGACGGACGCCTGATAATGCGCGGCACAGGGGTTTGTCCGTAAGCCTCTGTAAGGAACTTTCGATTAGATTACCGGATCAGTTGGCACGCTTGGAAATTCGTTCCTGGCCAAGCCCGCAGTACTTCGATTCGGCGCAACAGACGCCACCTATTTTTACTGGAGACACCATGACAATTCGTTTCGCAAAACTGGCCTCACAAGTGGCCATTGCCGCTGCCGTGATGGCTTACACCGGTCTGGCTTCTGCTGCAGAAACCATCAAGATCGGCGTGTCGGGTCCCTTCACCGGCGGCTCTTCTTCCATGGGCGTGAGCATGCGCGACGGCGTCAAGCTGGCTGTGGACGAAATCAACAAGGCCGGCGGCGTGATCGGACGCCAACTGCAAATCGTCGAGCGCGATGACGAAGCCAAAAACGAGCGCGGCGTGCAAATCGCCCAAGAGCTGATCAACAAGGAAAAAGTCACCGCCACCGTGGGCTTTATCAACACTGGCGTGGCCTTGGCTTCGCAGCGCTTCTACCAAGAAGCCAAGATCCCGGTCATGAACAACGTGGCCACCGGCTCCGTTATCACCCACCAGTTTGACGACCAGCCCGAGAACTACATCTTCCGCAATGCGGCGCATGACAGCATCCAGGCTCCCATGATCGTGGAAGAGGCCATCACCCGCCGCAAGTTCAAGAAAGTCGCCATCCTGGCTGACTCCACCAACTATGGCCAACTCGGTCGCTCCGACCTGGAAAAAGCCCTGGAACTCAAAGGCATCAAGGCAGTAGCTGTCGAGAAGTTCAACATCAAGGACGTGGACATGACCGCGCAGCTGCTCAAGGCCAAGGAAGCCGGCGCCGAAGTAGTGCTGACCTACGCGATTGGCCCAGAACTGGCGCAAATCGCCAACGGCATGACCAAGCTGGGCTGGAAAGTCCCCATGATTGGTAGCTGGACCTTGTCCATGGCCAACTTCATTGACAACGCAGGCCCTGGCGGCGAAGGCGCGCGCATGCCGCAAACCTTTATCCAGCAGCCCACCACGCCCAAGCGTCAGGCGTTCATCATCAACTACCTGCGTACCTTCAATCCAAAGAACGCACGTATTGATTCGCCCGTGTCTGCCGCGCAAGGTTATGACTCCATTTACCTGCTCGCTGCTGCCATCAAGCAAGCCAATTCGACCGACGGCCCCAAGATCAAGGCTGCTTTGGAAGACCTGAAGACACCGGTAGACGGTGTGGTGACCACCTACAACAAGCCTTTCACCGTCAAGGACCACGACGCAATTACCGCCAACATTCCCGTGTTTGGTGAAGTCAAGGGCGAAAAAGTGGTTTACGCATACGAAGAAGACCAGAAGAAAGCGTCTGAAATTCGCGTGAAGGACGTCAACGCCAAGGGTGCCCTGGCTGTTAAAAAATAAGTGGGCCTTGCGCCCAAGCTAGCGCAATGAAACTCGCCAGCCCGTTGGGGCTGGCGAGTTTCTTTCATAGGCGACCTGTGTCGCCACGGGCCCCGGTGCAAGGGGTGGTTGGTTTGATTATTGGGTGGAAAAGAAAATATGGATATCCTGCTTCAACTGGTCTACAGCGGCGTGGCGCTGGGCATGATTTACGCGGTCATCGCGTTTGGCTACCAGCTCACGTTCCAGACTTCGGATACGCTGAACTTTGGCCAGGGCGACGCGCTGATGTTGGGTGCCATGGTTGGCCTCACCTTGGTTAACAAGGGCGTCAACTACTGGGTCATGTTGCCCCTGGTGATTGTGTTTGGTATGGTGCAAGGCTCGGTGGTGGAGCGCATTGGCGTGCAACCGGCCATCAAGATCAAAAGCGAGTTTGGCTGGATCATGTCTACCATTGCGCTGGGCATCATTTTCAAGAACGTGGCCGAGAACATCTGGGGCCGCGACGACCTGAAGTTCCCCTCGCCCTTGCCTGAGGCTCCCATGAAGGTGTTTGGCGCCAATGTGCTGCCGATGGAAATTCTGGTGGTGTTCGGCGCCGTGGCCATGATGCTGGCAGTCGAGTTTTTTAACCGCAAGACGATTTACGGCAAGGCCGTGGTGGCCACTTTCAATGACCGCGACGCGGCCAAGCTGATGGGTATCAACACGGGCTTGGTGATTACCTTTTCCTACGCCTTGTCGTCGGCTACCGCCGCGTTTGCCGGCGCGCTGATTGCGCCGCTCACGCTCACGGGCGCCACCATGGGCGCGGTGCTGGGCCTCAAAGCCTTTGCCGTAGCCATCATTGGCGGCCTGACCAGCGGCCTGGGCATTATTGTGGGCGGTATTATTTTGGGCGTGGCTGAAACCACCACCGGCTTCTATTTGTCCACCGGCTACAAAGACGTGCCCGGCTTGGTGCTGTTGTTGTTGGTGCTGGCATTCAAGCCCGCCGGTCTGTTTGGCAAAACCGCCATCAAGAAAGTTTGAAGATGAATCGCAAGTCTCTTTCCGTGGCTGTTGCCGCTCTGGCGCTCTTGGGCGCGGCGCCGCTGTACCTCGACAACCCGTACTACATCCACATGATCGGCACGATCATGATTTACGCCATTCTGCTGTTCGGCCTGGACATCGTGGTGGGCTACACCGGCCAGGTGTCGCTTGGCCACGCGGGCCTGTTTGGCGTGGGTTCGTACACCGCCGGTGTTCTGTTCATGAAGCTGGGCGCACCGCTGTGGCTCATCATTCCGGCCAGCATTGGCATTACTGCCGGCTTTGGTGCGCTGCTGGCGCTGCCCGCGCTGCGCGTGACCGGCCCCTATCTGGCGATGGTGACCCTGGCGTTTGGCACCATCATCCAGATCCTGATCAACGAGATGGACTTCCTGACCGAAGGCCCCTTGGGCATCAAAGTGCCCAAGCCCGACCTGTTTGGCGCCAAGCTCGACGAGCATGGTTTTTACTGGATGGTGTTCGGCCTGATGGTGCTGTCCTTGGTGGTGGTGGACCGGATTTTGAAATCGCAACTCGGTCGCGCGTTTGAAGCGCTGCGTGGCAGCCCGGTGGCGTCTGACTGCATGGGTGTGTCCGTGTACCGCTACAAGGTGTACGCCTTTGTGATCAGCGCCGGTTTTGCCGGTCTGGCGGGTTGCCTGTATTCGTATTCCGAGCAGTACATCTCGCCCAACACCTACAACTTCGAGTTGACGGTTTTGTTCTTGCTTGCCGTGATCATGGGTGGGCGCAAATCCCGCACAGGCTCCTTGCTGGGTGCGGCCATCATTGTGATTTTGCCCAAGCTGCTTGATGACCTGGAAATGTTCCGTCAGGTGTCGTCCACGCTGGCGGTGCTGATGTTGATTGGTGCTGTCATCGGCGTGGCCAAAAAGACCACAACCCCGCGCGCCATGGCGATTCCGGTGCTCGGCACGATTGCGCTGGCGGCGTTTTCGTTCTGGCTGCAGTCGATCACCGACTGGCGTCTGTCGATCTTTGGCCTGATGATTTTGTTTGTGGTCTATTACTTGCAAGACGGCATCGTCGGATTTTTCCGCAAGCTGTTCTTCCGCCGCGCCGCGCTCGGTGGCGACTACAAGGGCATGGACCTGGGCAAGGACGCAATAACCGTGGCGTCCAACGCCGCGCACAGTGCGGCTGGCAGCGACCTGCTGGTGGCCAAAGGCGTGCTGATGCAGTTTGGCGGCCTTAAGGCGCTCAACAATGTGGACTTGCGCATCAAGCGTGGCACCATCCACGGCCTGATCGGGCCCAATGGCTCGGGCAAGAGCACGATGATGAACGTGCTGACCGGCATTTATGTACCTACGGCCGGCGACATCGAGTTTGCCGGACGCGCTGTGGTGGGACGTACCTCGTCGGACATCGCTTTGTCTGGCATTGCGCGCACGTTCCAGAATGTGCAGCTCTTCGGCGAAATGACAGCGTTGCAAAACGTGCAGGTTGGTTTGCACCACACCTTTGAGAGCAATCTGATCGACGTGGCCTTGCACACGCCGCGTTACAAGCGCGAAGACCAGGCCGGTATTGAGCGCGGCATGGGCTTGCTGCACTTTGTGGGCCTGGGCGACCTGGCCAGCGAAGAAGCGCGCAATCTGCCTTATGGCAAGCAACGTCTGCTGGAAATTGCCCGTGCCCTGGCGCTCGACCCGCAGTTGCTGCTGCTCGACGAACCCGCCGCTGGCCTGACCGCGCCCGACATCAAAGAGCTGATCACCATCATCCGCAAGATCCGCGACCACGGCATCACCGTGATCCTGATCGAGCACCACATGGACGTGGTGATGAGTATTTGCGACAACGTGTCGGTGCTCGACTTCGGGCAAAAGATTGCCGAAGGCAAGCCCGCCGAAGTACAGGCCGATGAAAAAGTGATCGAGGCCTATCTGGGCGCTCCGGCCGCTTGAACGTACAGGACACCCGCATATGTTGAGTATCAAAAACCTAGAAGCCGGTTACGGCAAAGTGCAAGTCTTGCATGGTATTTCCATGGAAGTGCCCAAGGGTAAAGTGGTCACGCTGATCGGCTCCAATGGCGCTGGCAAAACCACCACCATGCGCGCCATCTCCGGCATGATCGCGCCCACCGCCGGTCAGATCACCCTGAACGGCACACGCACCGACGGCATGGAGTCTTACACCATCGCCAAGCTTGGCCTGGCGCATTCGCCTGAGGGCCGGCGCGTGTTTGCCACCATGACGGTGACGGATAACCTGATCCTGGGCGCCTTTCCGCGCCTGACCGGCAGCCGCCCTAAGGGCGACGTGCAGGGCGATCTGGAACGCGCTATGGAACTGTTCCCCCGTCTCAAAGAGCGCCGCAACCAGCTCGCCGGCACCTTGTCGGGTGGCGAGCAGCAAATGCTGGCCATGGCCCGCGCGGTCATGCTCAACCCCGAGATCGTGCTGCTCGACGAGCCCTCCATGGGCCTGGCGCCCATCTTGGTGGAAGAGGTTTTCCGCATCATCAGCGACCTCAAGTCGCGCGGTGTGACCATGCTGCTGGTGGAGCAGTTTGCCGCTGCCGCCCTCAAAGTGGCGGACTACGGCTACGTGCTGGAAAACGGCCGCATCTCGGTGCATGGTGAAGCGTCCAAGCTGCAAGACGACCCGGCGGTCAAGGCCGCTTACCTGGGCGGCGGCCACTAAGCGCCGCTGCGCGCACACCCGCCTGGCGTGGGTGGGCAGACCCCCAAAGGGTGCGAAGTGCATGCGTGCATTTCGCACCCTTCTTTGCTTTTTGGGCTGGCGAAGGGCTTTACATCGCCTTAATCTGCGTATGCGAATATGCAGATTAAGGAGCCGCTATGCCACTTTTCTATTTGCCCGTTTTGTTAAGCACCCCTTGGCTCCTTTGGCGACGCGGGTTTGCTGCGCGCAGTGCGACCGCTTTGCTGGCCCTGGCCGCAGGCGTCGCGGCGTTACCCGCGTATGCGCTCAACGCCACTGAGCAACTGGCCACGTATGCCGCGCAGTCTGGCCAAGCTCCGCAGGCCGCGCGTGGGCAAGCGTTTTTTACCCAAAAGCACGGGCACGACTGGGCCTGCGCCTCTTGCCACACCGCCACGCCCACCGTGGACGGCAAGCATGCCAGCACCGGCAAGTCCATCCGGCCCATGGCGCCCGCCGCCAACCCCGAACGCTTTACCGACGCCGCCAAAACCGAAAAATGGTTCCGCCGTAATTGCAACGACGTGGTCGGCCGCGAATGCAGCGCAGGCGAAAAAGCCGATGTGATTGCTTGGTTGCTCACGCTCAAACCCTAAGTTCAAGAAAGGTTTCCCATGACAAACCACACCACTTCTGCGCGCTTGCGCGCTGCCTTGCTGACTGCCTGGGCGGCGCTGGGCTTTGCCAGCGCCGCCCAGGCGGACTTTGGCCGCTCCAACCCGGCGCCTCTGCCCTTGTACAAAACCGAGTGCGCGGCTTGCCACATTGCTTATCCAGCAGGCATGCTGCCAGCGCAGTCTTGGCAGCAGCTCATGGCCCATCTGCCCAAGCACTTTGGCACCGACGCTTCGCTGGACGCTGCCACAGCCAAGCAAATCAGCACTTGGCTGCAGGCCAACGCGGGCACTGGGCGCCGCTTGAGCGACACGCCGCTCGACAACCGCATCAGCAAGTCCGCATGGTTTGTGCGCCAGCACGACGAGGTGAGCGCCAGCGTGTTCAAGCGCGCCTCGGTGGGCGGCGCGGCCAACTGCGGCGCCTGCCACGGCCACGCCGCCGAGGGCAATTTCAACGAGCACGAAGTGCGCATTCCCAAATAAGCCACGTCCAAGCCACTACCGGCCACCGAACCCAAGACCACTATGACTCCCCTTGATTCCAAAATCCTCGTCTGGGACGCCCCCGTGCGCACCTTCCACTGGTTGCTGGCGCTGTGTTTTGCCGGCGCCTATATCAGCGCCGAGAGCGAAAGCTGGCGCCTGTTGCACGTCACCCTGGGTTACACCATGGGCGGGCTGATCGCCTTTCGGCTGGTTTGGGGCGTGTTGGGCACGCGTTATGCGCGCTTTGGCAGCTTTGTGCGCGGACCGTCTGCGGTGGGTGGCTACCTCAAAGGCCTGGTGGCGGGGCGCCCGGCGCACTACATCGGCCACAACCCGGCAGGCGCCGTGGCGATTGTGCTGATGCTGATCGTGGGTGCAGCCATCGTGGCCAGCGGCTACGCGGTCTACAACGAACTTGGCGGCGACTGGCTGGGCGAGGTGCATGAATTCGCGGGCAACGCCATGCTGGTGCTGGTCGGCATCCACCTTGCCGGCGTGGCGGTGGCCAGCGTTCTGCACCGCGAAAACCTGCCGCGCGCCATGGTGACCGGCGTCAAGCAGGGCAAGCCTTCTGAGGGCATTGCGCGGGCCTGGTGGTCGGTGGCGCTGGTGCTGCTGCTGGCCGTGGCTGCCTTTTGGTACCTGCAATGGCGCGATGCGCCGCAGGCACTGGACGCGGCGCAGGCCAGCAGCGCATCACAATAGGGCTGTGGCCGCTTTGGCCACGCTACCTGCCTGCCCCGTGCCCGCTACTGAAATCACCGTCCAAGCTGCTGGCACCGTCGCCGGCAAAACCCTGCTGCTCCCCACGGGCGCGCCCGGCCACACCTATGCGCATGTGCAGGATTGGCTGACCGAAAAGCGCAAAACCAAGGCCGTTGTCAAAGACGTCAGCCAGCAAATGCTGGTCAAAGGCATCAAACAATGGGCGGTGTTTGAAGAAAAACGCGGCACCGCTGTGTTGCGTACCGTGTTCAAGATCACGTAAAACGGGGCCGCTTGTTGGTGAAATAAGCGCTCAAAACCTTGGAGGAACGTGCAACATGATCCCCACTTTTACAGAACTGTTCAAGCAGCTCGGGCTGGCCAACGATGGCAAGTCCATCGCGGCGTTCCTGCAATCACACCGGCCTCTGAACGCGTCTACGCGCCTGGAAGACGCCGCGTTCTGGACGCCCGGCCAAAGCCATTTCCTCAAAGAGCAGTTGGCCAATGATGCGGATTGGGCAGAGTTGGTGGACCAATTGAACTTAGCCCTGCGGTAAACGCAGCGACCCACCTAGCTCCGGTCCAACAAATGCCGCAGCGCAAAGCCGGCATCCGCCGCTTGCTCGGTCAGCTCGTGGCGTTTGACCATGGCGTACAGCCCGATAAAACCAGCACCAAACACTTCGCCCAGGAGCGGGCAGTTTTCTAACGCCAGCAGTGCGTCGTCCAGGTTCCGGGGCAGGGGCGCGGTGGCTGCATTTGCACCGTCGCCGCGCGCGGGGCTGGGCGCAAGTTGCTGCTGCATGCCGATCAGGCCGGTGCCCAGCATCAGCGCCAGCGCCAAGTAGGGGTTGGCGTCGCCGCCGGGCAGGCGGTGTTCCAGGCGGCGGTTGGCCGTGTCAGACTGGGGAATGCGAAAAGCCACCGTGCGGTCATCAAAGCCCCAGTCGGCATGGGCCGGGGACGCGTCGGGGCGGGCAATGCGCAAGTAGGAATGCACATAGGGCGCCAGCACCGCCATGGCGCCGGGGGTGGACGCTTGCCATCCGCCAATAAAGTGCGCTAGGCGCGGGTGCGCGCTGTCGTCTGCGGCGCTGAAGGCGTTGTGGCCGTGGGCGTCGCTCAGACTCACATGCCAGTGCATGCCGGTGCCGGGCTCGTTCAGGTAGGGCTTGGCCATGAAGGTGGCCAAGCAGCCGTGGCGCCGGGCGATTTCGCGCGCCAGGCGCTTGAAGCGAAACACCGCATCGGCCTGCGCCAGCGGCTCGCCGGGCCGCAAATTAACTTCGTACTGCCCGGTGGCCGATTCGTGGCCGTAGCCTGAGATCGGAATGCCCTGCGTTTCGCACGCCGCCCACAGGTCGTCAAAAAAGGGCGCAAAGGTCTGCGCCGTCTCGGCGGAGCCCAGGTCGTGCGAACTCTCGATGTGCGGCACTTGTCCCGACATGCCGCGCGCCACCTGCAAGCCGCCTTGCGCGTTGCGCTCAGGGTGCACCAAAAAGAACTCCAGCTCCGGCGCTACCAGCGCCCGGTAGCCCGCCGCCTGTAGGCGCGCCAGGGTGTGCTGGAGCAGTTGCCGCGGCGATAGGTCGGCCACGTCATAGTCGGTGTGGCCGTCGGCGGCGCTAAAGCGCGCGGCCAGATCGCAAACCACGGTAGCCGTGGGCACCCGCGAGAGCGGACAGCGCACCAAGGTGTGCCAGTCTGGCTGCAGCGCCATGTCCGGAAAGCTGGGCGGGAAGATGCGTTTGAACACGTCGGGCGGCTCGCCGCCGGTCACGGTCAGGCCCAGCAGCAGCGTGGGCAACTTGGCGCCCAGGGACTGGACAAAACTGGCCGTGTCCATCACCTTGCCGCGCGCCACGCTGGTCAGGTCGGCAAACACCACTTCCACCCGGGCAATGCCTTGGGCGCTGAGCCAGGCGACTGCATCACGGGCGTTACAAATCGTCGGGTTCGTGGTCAAAGCGCGCCTGTCTGGGACGCCGCAGCGTCGCCGGTCAAGATGTCCAGCCCCGTGACCTGCGAAAAATCGCGGTCGTGGGTGACCAACGCCGCCGCGCCAATGTCCAGCGCCGTGGCCAGTTGCAAGGCGTCGGGCAGTTTGAGCCGGTATTGGGCGCGCAATTGCGCCGCCAGTGCGGCAATCGGCGCCGACGCATCCACCACGCGGTATTGCAAAAGCGCTTTCTCGTAGCGTTTGGCCAGCGCGGTTTGCCCGGCTTTGAAGGGGCCGGTCAACACCTCGGCCAGGGTGATGGTGGACAGCGCAATCAGCAAATGCCCCTGGGCTGCGGCTTCAAACAGGCCGACAAAGCGGTCGGCAAATTGCGGGTGCGATTCGAGCAAATAGATAAACGGCGCCGTGTCCACCAGCACCGTGGCGCCCTGGGGCAGACCCGCCCATAGGCGCGCAGGCGCTGCGGCCATTCAGGCGTTGTCCCACTCGTTGCGCAAGTCGGCCACGGTTCGGGCCACGTCCGCGCCCCACAGCCCGCGCCCGGTGCCGCGCAAGGACAGCAGATCGGCACCCGCATCGGCCGGTGCGAACGCCGCCAGACCTTGCCAGGGCACGATGGCCGCATAGGGCTTGCCGTGTTTGGTGATCACGCTGCTAAAGCCGGCATGGGCCTCGGCCACGATGTGGGGCAACTGGATACGTGCTTGCTCCAGGCCGTAGCTCTCTGGAATTACCATGGAAACCTCCAAACTCTGTACTGTCCGTACAGTTTACATCCAATTCAGACTGCCCAGT
This sequence comes from Comamonadaceae bacterium, assembly GCA_947372865.1. Lineage (GTDB taxonomy): Bacteria > Pseudomonadota > Gammaproteobacteria > Burkholderiales > Burkholderiaceae_C > Allorhodoferax. The sequence goes on along the minus strand of CANBVJ010000033.1, from coordinate 9,666 downwards.
CGTAGTCAATGGTGATGGGCGCGTGGTCCGAGAACTTCACGTCCTTGTAGATGGCGTGCGCTCGCGCGCCTGCTGCTAGCGCGGGGGTGGCCAGGTGGTAGTCCAGGCGCCAGCCCACATTTTTGGCGTAGGCCTGGCCGCGGTTGCTCCACCAGGTATAGGCGGCGTCGGTGGCGGCGGGCTCTAGCTGGCGGTAGACGTCCACCAGGCCGACCTCGTTCAGCAGCTGCGTCATCCAGGCGCGTTCGTCGGGCAAAAAGCCGGAGTTCTTTGTGTTGCCCTTGAAGTTTTTCAGGTCGATTTCCTGGTGCGCAATGTTGATGTCGCCACACAGCACAAATTCGCGCTGGCCTTTGAGCGCGGTCAGGTGCGGGTACAGCTCGGCCAGAAAGCGGTATTTGGCCAGTTGACGCTCTTCGCCCGACGAGCCGCTTGGGAAATAGGCGCTGATGATGGAGCGTTTGCGCGCAGGCGTGTCAAAGCGCAGTTCCACATAGCGGCCCTCGGAGTCAAACTCGCCTGAGCCGTAGCCCACCACCACGTCGCTGGGCGCGTGGCGGGTGTAGACACCCACGCCGGAATAGCCTTTTTTCTCGGCAAACTGAAAGTAGCCGTTCAGGCCGGCCAGTGTTTCAAACTTGCCCGCCACGTCGTCGGCCTGGGCTTTGACTTCTTGCACGCAAATACAATCCGGCTGCAGTTGGGCCAGCCAGGGCTCCAGCCCTTTGCTGGTGGCCGAACGGATGCCGTTGAGGTTAAGGCTGCTTAATTTGAACAAGGAATTCCCCATGGTTGACAGTGGCCCAAACACCCCACAAAACATCTCTCAAAACACCAGCGAGGCTGCACCTGCGGGTCCCGGTCTGGCGCAAGAGTTTGTGGCGTTTGCGGTGACGTGTGGCGTGTTGCGCTTTGGTGAATTCACCACCAAGGCCGGCCGCCAAAGTCCGTATTTTTTCAACGCCGGCCTGTTTGACGACGGTGCCAAACTCGGGCGGCTGGCGCAATTTTATGCCCAGCGCCTAGTGGAAAGTGGCATTGAATTTGACATGATTTTTGGCCCCGCCTACAAGGGCATTCCGCTGGGCGCGGCCGTGGCCATTGAGCTGGCGCGCCTGGGCCGCAACGTGCCTTTTGCCTACAACCGCAAGGAAGCCAAAGACCACGGCGAGGGCGGCAGCCTGGTGGGCGCGCCGCTCAAGGGCCGGGTGCTGATCATTGACGACGTGATGAGCGCAGGCACCGCCGCGCGCGAGTCGATTGCGCTGATCAAGGCGGCGGGCGCCACGCCCCACGCAGTGGCCATCGCCCTGGACCGCCAGGAAATGGCCACCGAAAAGCAGCCCGACGGCTCGACCCGGGACGTGCCCTACAGCGCCGTGCAATACGTGCGCAGCCACGAGGGCCTGCAGGTCTGCGCCATTGCCGAACTCTCGGACTTGCTGGGCTACCTGGCCACCCAAACCGACAACGCCATGAGCGAACACCTGGCGCGGGTGCAGGCGTACCGGGAGCGCTACGGGGTGTAATTGTTGGGCTTCATTCGCCCAACTGAGGCTTAAACCCCGTAATACCGGTCGGTGCGGTGGTTGACGCCAATCACCAGATTTACGGCCACCGCGCCCAACAGTGAAAGCAGCGCCTTGCGCGGGTCGGTGGCTGCCAGGGCGGCGAGCAAAATCACCAGGTCCACCGCCATTTGCACATTGCCTGCGCGCCAGCCGCGCGTCTTTTGCAAATAAATGGCCGTGATCGTGACGCCGCCCAAGCTGGCGCCGTGGCGGATCAAAATCAAAATGCCGGTGCCCGCCAGCAGCCCGGCCATCACTGCGGCAAAGGCGGCGTTCAGGTGGCTAAAGCCAATCCAGAGCGGCAGCACCTCCACGTACAGCGACAGCAAGGCCACCGCCGCAAAGGTCTTGAGCGTGAACACCCGCCCAAGCCTGCGCCAGCCAAACACATAAAACGGCAGGTTGATCACAAATAGCACCGCCCCCAGCGGGTAGCCCGCCAGGTAATGCAGCAAAAACGCCACGCCCGTGGTGCCGCCGGTGAACAGGCCGGCCTCCCGAAACAGGCACACAGCCAGTGCCACCATCAGGCAGCCGATCAGCAGGCCTTGGGCGTCTTCAATGGCGCTGTGCGGGGCGGGTCCAGGCCCGCTGCTGTTGGCGTTCAACCGAGCTTCTGCTTGAGCATGTCGTTCACTTGCGCCGGGTTGGCCTTGCCTTTGCTCGCCTTCATGGCCTGACCGACCAGGGCGTTAAAGGCTTTGGCGTTGCCGGCCTTGAACTCTTCCACGTTCTTGGCGTTGGCGGCCAGCACTTCGTCGATGATGGCTTCAAGCGCGCTGCTGTCGTTCATCTGGCGCAGGCCTTTGGCGTCGATGATGGCGTCTACCTCGTCGCCGTCAGTCCACAAGGCGTCAAACACCTGCTTGGCCGCGTTGTTAGAAATCGTGCCGTCGGCAATGCGGCCAATCAGCGCGGCGAGTTGCGTGCTGCTGACGGGCAGTTGTACAAACGCCAGTTCGCCGCTGTTCAGGCGGCGCGACACTTCGCCCATGATCCAGTTGCTGGCCAATTTGGGTTGGGCGCAGGCATTGGCCGTGGCTTCAAAATAAGCCGCCATCGCCATGCTTTGCGTGAGCGTGGCCGCGTCATATTCCGGCAGACCATAGTCCGCACAAAACCGCGCCGCCATCACCCAGGGCAACTCCACCATTTCCGAGCGCACGCGCTCCACCCAGTCGCGGCCAATCACCAGCGGTGGCAGGTCGGGGTCGGGGAAGTAGCGATAGTCGGCGGCGTCTTCCTTGGTGCGCATAGCGCGGGTCTCGCCGGTGTCGGGGTTGAACAGCACGGTGGCCTGCTGGATTTCGCGCCCGTCCTCGATCTCTTCAATCTGCCAGCGCACCTCGTAGTCAATCGCCTGCTGCATGAACTTGAAGCTGTTGAGGTTTTTGATCTCGCGGCGCGTGCCCAAGGCCGCGCCGGGCTTGCGCACCGACACATTGGCGTCGCAGCGGAAGCTGCCCTCTTGCATATTGCCGTCGCAAATGCCAATCCAGGTGACGATCTCGTGCAGCTTTTTGGCATAGGCCACCGCCTCGTCGCTCGAGCGCATGTCGGGCTCGGTCACGATCTCCAGGAGTGGCGTGCCGGCGCGGTTCAGGTCAATGCCGCTTTGGCCAATAAAGTCCTCGTGCAGCGATTTGCCTGCGTCTTCTTCCAGGTGCGCGCGTACCAGACGCACGGTCTTTTTCTCGTCGCCCAGCATGAACGCTACCTCGCCGCCCTGCACCACCGGAATCTCAAACTGGCTGATCTGGTAGCCCTTGGGCAGGTCGGGGTAGAAGTAGTTTTTGCGTGCAAACACGCTGCGTTCGGCTATGTGCGAACCCAGGGCCAGGCCGAGTTCAATCGCACGCTCGACCGCGCCCAGGTTCATCACCGGCAGCGTGCCGGGCAGCGCCAGGTCCACGGCGCAGGCCTGGGTGTTGGGCTCGGCGCCAAAGGCGGTGGGCGCGCGGCTAAAAATCTTGCTTTGGGTAGAAAGTTGGGTGTGGGTCTCAAAGCCGATGACGACTTCATAGCCCTGAACCAGTTTGGCGCTCATGCTGCGGCTCCCGGTGTGCGTGTGTGAAAGTCCGTGGCAAGTTGGTACTGGTGCGCCACATTGAGCAACTTGGCCTCTTGCAGGTAGTTGCCAATGAGCTGCAGGCCCACCGGCAAGCCGCCGTCGCCCAAGCCCACGGGTAGGCTCATGCAGGGCAAACCGGCCAGGGACGCGGGCAGGGTAAAGATGTCCGCCAGGTAGCTGGCCACCGGGTCGTCCGCCTTGTCGCCGAGCTTCCAGGCGGTGGTGGGCGCCACCGGCCCGGCAATCACGTCGCAGTGGGCAAACGCGCTTTGGAAGTCGTCCGCAATCATGCGGCGGATTTTTTGCGCTTGCAGGTAATAGGCGTCGTAATAGCCGTGCGAGAGCACGTAGGCGCCGGTCATGATGCGCCGTTTGACCTCCTGGCCAAAGCCCTCGGCGCGGGTCTTTTTGTACATATCGGTCAGGTCGGCAAAGTCGGCGGCGCGGTGGCCGAACTTGACGCCGTCAAAGCGGCTCAGGTTAGAGCTGGCCTCTGCCGGGGCAATGATGTAGTAGACCGGAATCGACAGCTCGGTGCGCGGCAAGGCAATGGGCACCAGTGTGGCGCCCTGGGCTTGCAATTGCGCAAGCGCGGCGTCAATGGCTTTGCGTACGTCAGCCGCCAGGCCTTCGCCAAAAAACTCCTGGGGTACGCCCACGCGCAGGCCTTTGAGGCTGTGGCCCAAGCTGGCAGAAAAGTCTTCTGCCGCCACGTCCAGCGAAGTGGAATCGCGGTCCAGGTCGGGCCCGCACATGGCGGACAGCAAGAGCGCGCAATCCTCGGCGCTGTGCGCCATCGGGCCAGCTTGGTCCAGGCTGGAGGCGTAAGCCACCATGCCGTAGCGGCTGGCGCGGCCGTAGGTCGGCTTGATGCCGGTGATGCCGCAAAATGCGGCCGGCTGGCGGATCGAGCCCCCGGTGTCGGTGCCGGTGGCCGCAGGCGTCAGGCGCGCGGCCACGGCAGCCGCGCTGCCGCCGGACGAGCCGCCGGGAACGAATGCGGTGTTCCAGGGGTTGGTGACGGGGCCAAAGGCCGAGTTCTCGTTGGCCGAACCCATGGCGAACTCGTCGCAGTTGAGCTTGCCCAAAGTCACCATGCCGGCCTGGCGCAGGCGCGCGACCACGGTGGCGTCAAAAGGCGAGCGGTAGCCGTTCAACATGCGCGAACCCGCCGTTGAGACCAGGTCTTTGGTCACAAACACGTCTTTGTGGGCCACGGGCACGCCTTCGAGCGGCCCGGCGCTGCCCGCGGCTAGTTTGGCGTCCGAGGCGCGGGCCTGGGCTAGCGTGACTTCGCTGTCGATGTCTAAAAACGCGTTGTGCGGGTTGCCGCCGGTGCGGGCCAGAAAGCGGGTGGCGACTTCTACGGCGCTGACCTGTTTGGTTTGGAGCAGGGTGGCGAGTTCGGCCACGCCCAGGTGGTGCAGTTCGGTCATGGCTTATTCAATCACTTTAGGAACCAGAAACAGGCCGCGCTCGACCGCCGGGGCGCTGCGCTGGTTGGCTTCACGGTCGTTGGGTTCGCTGGCCAGGTCGGGGCGCAGGCGCAGGTGGATGGGCGGCATCGAAGGCATGGCGTCCAGCGGGTGGGCCATGGGCAGCACGCCGGTGGTGTCGACCTGGCTGATTTGCGTGACGATGTCAAAAAATGCGTTGATTTGGCCCAGCATGCGCTCACTTTCAGCCGGCTGCAGCTCAAGGCGGGCCAGGTTGGCGATGCGGGCAATCTCGGTGGATGTGAGGGACATGGTGAAAAATGGCTTGGCCGGGTAAATTGCAGGTAATTCGGAGGTAATTCAAAGCTAAGCCCAGAGGCGGCGCGGGCGCCACCCAGGGCTAAATTACGGGGGATGGGGTATTATCCTGCCTTTGGCTGGCACCGCATTTGTGCATGTTGCACCCCGCCCCCATCACCGTTTTTCACCCATCACACCAAGGCGACGCCGAGCGCAATCGCTCCGCGGCCCCCTAGAGGATCTGCAATGTTTGGCGCTTTTACCCGTTATTTTTCTACCGACCTGGCCATTGACCTGGGCACGGCCAACACCCTGATTTTTGTGCGCGATAAAGGCATTGTGCTGGACGAACCCTCGGTGGTTGCCATCCGCCACGAAGGCGGCCCGCAAGGCAAAAAGTCCATCCAGGCCGTGGGCAAAGAAGCCAAGGCCATGCTGGGCAAGGTGCCGGGCAACATCGAAGCCATTCGCCCCATGAAAGACGGCGTGATCGCCGACTTCACCGTCACCGAGCAGATGCTCAAGCAGTTCATCAAGATGGTGCACCCGCGCAGCGTCTTTCGCCCCAGCCCGCGCATCATCATTTGCGTGCCTTGCGGCTCAACCCAGGTGGAGCGCCGCGCCATTCGCGAATCGGCCCTGGGCGCAGGCGCCAGCGACGTGTTTTTGATCGAAGAACCCATGGCTGCGGCCATTGGCGCCGGTTTGCCGGTGTCCGAGGCCTGCGGCTCCATGGTGGTTGATATTGGTGGCGGCACCACCGAAGTGGGCGTGATCTCGCTCGGCGGCATGGTCTACAAAGGTAGCGTGCGCGTGGGTGGCGACAAGTTTGACGAAGCCATCATCAACTACATCCGCCGCAACTACGGCATGCTCATTGGCGAGCCCACGGCCGAGGCCATCAAGAAAAAAATCGGTTCGGCCTTCCCCGGCTCCGAAGTGAAAGAGATGGAAGTGCGCGGACGCAACCTGTCCGAAGGCGTGCCCCGCAGCTTCACGATTTCGAGCAACGAGATTCTCGAAGCGCTCACCGACCCACTCAACAACATCGTCTCCGCCGTCAAAAACGCGCTGGAACAAACCCCCCCAGAGTTGGGCGCCGACATTGCCGACCGCGGCATGATGTTGACCGGCGGCGGCGCGCTCTTGCGTGACCTGGACCGCCTGCTGGCCGAAGAAACCGGCTTGCCGGTGCTGGTGGCCGAAGACCCGCTGACCTGCGTGGTGCGCGGCTGCGGCATTGCGCTGGAGCAGATGGAGCGCCTGGGTTCGATCTTCACCAACGAATAAGCGCCCCACACAGCGATGGCGCGCGCTACGCTGGGCCGGGAACCACCGGCTTTTTTCCTACAAGGCCCGTCGGCTTTTTCCCGCTTGCTGGTGTTCAGTGTGCTGGCGCTGCTGGTGATGGTGGCCGACGCGCGCTTTCAGGTCATGCAACCCCTGCGCACCGCGCTGTCGGTGCTGCTGTACCCGGTGCAGTGGCTGGCCATGCGGCCGATGCTGCTGGCCGATGCAGCGCAGTCCAACCTCAAGTCCCTCACCGCCAAGGAATCGAATTTTGAGGTGCTGCGCAAGCAGTTGTCCGTTCAGTCCCAGCGCGCCAACCTGGCCGAACAGTTGCTGCTCGAAAACCGGCGGCTGCGCGAGCTGCTGGCGCTGCAGCAACGTCTGGAGCAACCCGCACTCGCCGCCCAAGTGCTGTACGACGCGGCCGACCCCTACACGCGCAAAGTCATTCTGGACAAGGGCGAAGTCCAGGGCCTGCACCTGGGCGCGCCGGTGCTGGACGAACTTGGCGTTTTGGGCCAGGTGACGCGCCTGTTTCCCCTGGTGAGTGAAGTGACACTGATTACCGACCGCGACCACGCCATTCCAGTGCAGAACGCCCGCACGGGCGCGCGCGGCGTGGCGTATGGCGACACCTCCACCCACGCCGACGCCATGGAGTTGCGCTTCATGGCCGCCAATGCCGACGTCGCGGTGGGCGACTTGCTGACCACCAGCGGTGTGGACGGTGTCTATCCGCCTGGCTTGCCGGTGGCGCGGATTGAAAAAGTAGAGCGGCGCACCGACGCCGTGTTTGCGCGCATTTACTGTGTGCCGCTGGCGCTGGTGGCCGGAGCGATGCATGTGCTGGTGCTCCCGCCCCTAGGGGAAGCGGCCCCAGCGCGTCCGGCGCCCGAAGCCAAAGCTGCCAGAACCGGAGGCCGCCGATGATCATGCGTCCTGGACAGCGGCTTTTGATGCCGGTCAACCCGGGCTTTGTCTGGCTGACCCTGGTGCTGGCTTTGCTGGCGCACATGCTTTTTAGCATGTTGATGTGGGGCCGTGCGGCCTGGGCGCCTGATGTGTTGTCCATCGTGCTGGTGTTTTGGACCGTGCACCAAACCCGGCGGGTGGGAATGGCGGTGGCGTTTGTGGCTGGCTTGTTGGTGGACGTGCACCAGGCGGGTCTGCTGGGCCAGCACGCGCTGGCGTACACCGTGCTGAGCTATCTGGCCATCATGGTGCACCGCCGCCTGCGCTGGTTTTCCGTGACAGAGCAAGCGCTGCAGGTGTTTCCGCTGTTTGCGCTGGCGCATGCGGTGGAAGTGCTGCTCAGTCTGGTGGTGGGCGGCGGTTTTCCGGGCTGGTGGGTGTTGTTGGCGCCGGTGGCTGAGGCGCTTCTGTGGCCGCCGGTGAGTGTGCTGTTGCTCGCGCCCCAGCGCCGCGCGCCCGATCCGGACGAAAACCGTCCGCTCTAGCCGCAACAAGCCCATGGAACTGCGCAATGTAGAAGCGGACCTTTCCCGCTTTCGGACCCGCGTTTTTGTATTCACCGTGCTGGTGCTGGTGTGCTTTTTTCTGCTGCTGTGCCGGCTGGTGTATTTGCAGGTCTGGCGCCATGACGACTTGCGCGCCCAGGCCGAGAGCAACCGCACCGCCATCGTGCCCATCGTGCCCAACCGCGGTCTGATCCAAGACCGCAACGGCATTGTGCTGGCGAGCAACTATTCGGCCTATACGCTGGAGATCACGCCTTCCAAGGCCGGTCCGCTGGAGCCCACCATTGATGCGCTGGCGGAGCTGGTGGACATCAGCGCGCGCGACCGGCGCCGCTTTAAAAAGCTGATGGAGGAGTCCAAGAGCTTTGAGTCGCTGCCCATTCGCAACCGCCTGACCGACGCCGAAGTGGCGCGCTTTGCGGCGCAGCGCTTTCGCTTTCCGGGCGTCGAGATCAAGGCGCGCCTGTTTCGCAGCTACCCCTATGGCGAGCTGGCCAGCCACGTGATTGGCTACATCGGGCGCATCAACACCAGCGAAAAAGAAACCATTGAGAACGACGACGACCAGGCCAACTACCGGGGCACCGAATACATCGGCAAACTCGGCGTGGAGCAAAGTTTTGAGCGCCAGCTCCACGGCATTACCGGCGTGGAGCATATTGAAACCTCGGCCGGCGGGCGGGCTATGCGCCGCCTCTCCAGCAGCGCGGCCACGCCGGGCGACACGGTGGCGCTGTCGATTGACATCAAGCTGCAGTATTTGGTGGAGCAAATGTTTGGCCAGCGCCGCGGCGCCCTGGTGGCGCTGGACCCGAAGACCGGCGAGGTGCTGGCCTTTGTCAGCAAGCCGACCTTTGACTCCAACCTGTTTGTCGAAGGCATTGACCAGGAAAACTGGCAAATGCTCAATGAATCTATCGACAAGCCCTTGCTCAATCGCGCTTTGCGCGGCACCTATCCGCCGGGCTCCACCTACAAGCCCTTCATGGCCTTGGCGGCGTTGGAAACCGGTACCCGTTCTGCCACGACACTGATCAACGACCCCGGGTTCTACATGTTTGGCGGCCACCGTTTCGGAAGCCCGGAGAATGAAAAGGGCGGCATCATGGACATGCGCCGCGCCATCGTAGAGTCCAGCAATCCGTATTTCTACTCACTGGCAAATGAGTTGGGTGTAGACACCATGCACGACTTTATGAAGCCGTTGGGTTTTGGCCAGATCACTGGGATCGACATCAACGGCGAAGTGCGCGGAGTGCTTCCCAGCACGGAGTGGAAGCGCAAGTACTACAAGCGCCCCGAGCAGCAAAAGTGGTACGCCGGCGAAACCATCTCGCTGGGTATTGGTCAGGGTTACAACGCATTCACCATGTTGCAGTTGGCGCAGGCGGTGTCCACCCTGGCCAACAACGGCGTGCGCCGCCCGCCGCACCTGGTCACTGGCACGCAAGACGCCGTCAGCCACGTCATCGCGCCCACCACGCCACCGCCCAGCGTGGACTTGGGGCTCAAGCCCGCCA
>CANBVJ010000032.1 GCA_947372865.1 Comamonadaceae bacterium | reverse complement strand
TGAATTGCTTGACGCCGTTGATCACGTATTCATCACCGTCCTTCACCGCTGTGGTGCGCAGGCTTGAAGCATCCGAACCCACATGCGGCTCGGTCAGGCAAAACGCGCCCAGCATTTCGCCTTGCGCCAGCGGCGTGAGCCACTGCTTTTTTTGCGCCGCGTTGCCGTAGCGCAGAAGGATGGCGTTGACCGGGCAATTGGTTACGCTGATCACGGTGCTGGTGCCGCCGTCGCCTGCGGCAATTTCTTCCAGCACCACGGCCAGCGTCAAATAGTCCATCTGCGCGCCGCCAAACTCTTCAGGCACGCAAATGCCATAAGCGCCCAGCGCGGCCAAGCCTTTGTGCACCTCTTTGGGAAAAGTGTGTTCTTTGTCCCAGCGAGCGGCATGCGGCCACAACTCGGCTTGGGCAAAAGCGCGCACCGCGTCGCGCACGGATTCTTGGTCGGATGTCAGCAGCATGGGGGCCTATCGGTCAATGGGAATGCAAAAACGAGGGGGCGTTTGGCTTACAAAATTTCCAGCGCCACCGCCGTACCCTCGCCGCCGCCAATGCACAAAGTGGCCACGCCTTTTTTCAGACCACGGGCCTTGAGCGCATGAATCAACGTAACCATGATGCGGGCGCCGGACGCGCCAATCGGGTGGCCCAGGGCGCAGGCGCCGCCGTTGACGTTGACGATGTCGTGGCTGAGTTGCAAGTCGTGCATCAGCGCCATGGGCACTACGGCGAAGGCTTCGTTGACTTCCCACAGGTCCACGTCTTTGACGGCCCAGCCGGCTTTGGCCAGCGCCTTGTTCACCGCGCCCACGGGGGCGGTGGCAAACCAGTTGGGTTCTTGTGCGTGCACCGCGTGGCTGACGATTTTGGCCAGGGGCTTGCAGCCCAGTTTGGCGGCAGTGGATGCGCGCATCATCACCAGCGCAGCAGCGCCATCGTTGATGCTGGAGCTGCTGGCCGCCGTGATGGTGCCGTCTTTTTTGAACGCAGCTTTGAGGGTCGGAATCTTGTCGAGCTTGACCTTGCCTGGACCTTCGTCAATGGAAATCACGGTCTCGCCCGCGCGGGTTTTGAAGGCTACTGGCGTGATCTCGGCGGCAAACGCACCCGACTTCGTGGCGGCCTGGGCGCGCTGCACGCTGGTGGTGGCAAATGCGTCTTGCTGGGCGCGGGTAAAGCCGTATTTGGCGGCGCAGTCTTCGCCAAAGGTGCCCATGGAGCGGCCGGCTTCGTAGGCGTCTTCCAGGCCGTCGAGCATCATGTGGTCAAAAATCCGGTCGTGGCCGATGCGGTAGCCGCCGCGCGCCTTGGGCAGCAAATACGGGGCGTTAGTCATGCTTTCCATGCCACCGGCCACCAGCACGTCGGCGCTGCCCGCGGCCAGCATGTCGTGCGCAAACATGGCCGCGCGCATGCCCGAACCACACATTTTGGACAGCGTGACCGCGCCCGCGCTGATGGGCAAACCGCCCTTGAACGCCGCCTGGCGCGCCGGGGCCTGGCCCTGGCCGGCCATCAGGCAGTTGCCAAACAGCACCTCATTGACTTGCTCGGGCGCCACGCCTGCGCGCTCCATGGCGGCCTTGATGGCGGCACCGCCCAGGTCATGGGCGGCGAGGCTGGAAAAATCACCCTGGAACGCGCCCATGGGGGTGCGGGCGGCGCTGACGATAACGATGGGGTCTTGCATGGCAAATTACTCCTAAAAAATGGCTGCGCCTTCAGGCGCGGGGAAACCGCTTCTCGCGGTCATAAGGAAAAACGTCGTGCACGTGGCCGGCGGCAATGCGGTCTTTGTGACCCTGCCAAAAGGACGCGTCCAGCAGGTCGCCGTGGTGCTTCATGAACACGCTGCGCACCGCCGGGTTGCCCAGCAAAAACGGGGCAAAAGTCTCGGGGAACACGTCTTTGGGGCCAACCGAATACCAGACTTCGCCTGACATTTCGTCTTCTTCGTTACGCGGCGCGGGCACACGGCGAAAGTTGCAGTCGGTGATGTACTCGATCTCGTCGTAGTCATAAAACACGACCTTGCCGTGGCGGGTAATGCCAAAGTTCTTCCAAAGCATGTCGCCCGGGAAGATATTGGCCGCCACCAGGTCCTTGATAGCGTTGCCATATTCCACCACGCCGCGCTCGATCTGTTCACGCGCGCGCTCGGCCACTGCCGAAGTGTCCGCCGGGTTGGCGCCACCAGCGTCAAAGGCTTCTTGCAGGTAGATGTTGAGCGGAATCATGCGCCGCTCAATGTATACGTGCTTGATGATTACCTCTTGCGTGCCGTCGCCATCGCGGTCGCTGATTTCCAGCTGGCTGGGCGCGAACTTTTCGATCTCGGCAATCAGCGCGTCGTCAAAGCGGTCGCGCGGAAAGCCCACTTCGCTGTATTCCAGCGTGTCGGCCATGCGGCCCACGCGGTCGTGCTGCTTGACCAGCAAATACTTGCCCTTGATCTGCTCGCGCGAGGTGTCCTTGGGTGGCGGATAAAAGTCCTTGATCACCTTGAACACATAGGGAAAACTGGGCAGGTCAAACACCAGCATGACCATGCCCTTGATGCCGGGCGCGATGCGGAACTTGTCGGTCGAATGGCGCAGGTGGTGCAAAAAGTCGCGGTAAAACAGCGTCTTGCCCTGTTTAGCCAGACCCAGCGCGTTGTAAATCTCGTTGCGCGGTTTGCGCGGCATCATGCTGCGCAAAAACTGCACATAGGCCGATGGCACTTCCATGTCCACCATAAAGTAGGCGCGGGCAAAGCTGAACAACATCAGCAGATCGTCCTCGCCAAACAAGGCGGCGTCTATGACCAGGCTCCCCTTTTTGTTGTGCAAAACCGGTAGCGCAAAGGGAAATTCATTGAAGCCGTTGATCAGCTTGCCCACCACGTAGCAGCCCTTGTTGCGGAAAAACAGGCCCGAGAGCACCTGGATCTGAAAGTTCGCCCGCAGTTTGGCGTCGCCCAGGCGCTCAAGCATGGCGCCTGCCACCCACGCCGTGTCACGCGCCAAGTCTTCAAAGCCCAGACGCAGATCAAAGTCTTGCACCATGCGCGCCAGCACCTCGGCCATATTGCCCAGCGCCGGGTAATACGAGCGGTAGGTGGGACGCGCCTGGGCGTCAGAGTCTTCGATGTACTCGGTGCTTACCGCCGGGCGCACAAAGATGAAGTTGTTCTGGAAATAGGCACGGTGCAGTATTTTGGTGGTGACCGAGTTGAAAAAAGTCTCGGCCAGCTCGGGCTGGTGGTGGTCTACCAGCAGACCGATGTAATGCAGCTTGACCTGTTGCCACACATCCATGGGCTGCGCGTCGGCCTTGTATTCGCGCTCCAGCCGGTTAGAGCATTCCAGTACCCGCAGGTCATAAAACTCGATGCGCTCGCGCTGCGCGCGCTGCTGGCCGTGCCAGTCTGCGGTCTCAAAGCGGTGCTTGGCGCGCGCGGACTCGGTGCGAAACAGGCGGTAATGGCGGTTAAAGCCGTCCATCATCGCCTTGGCGATGTCGTAGGCAACCGAGGAATCAAGCCGGGTGGGAAACATGGATGAAGGCTCCGCTCAGGGGTTGGTGGGGCGCGCGGACCAGCGCTGGCGCAAGGCCTCAAGCGCGCGCGCATAGGCGGGTGTCACCTCGTCGCTGCTGGCCGCCGTAATGCACATGTCTTGCAACAAGCCGTTGTGCAGGCCGTAAACCCAGCCGTGCACCACCACCGATTGCCCGCGCTGCCAGGCGTCTGCCACCACCGTGGTGCGGCAGACGTTGCGCGCCTGCTCCAGCACATTGAGTTCGACCAAGGCGTCCACCCGAAAGCCTTCGGGCAGGCTGGCCAGGAAATCTTCGTGCGCGTCACGCACGTCTTGCACGTGGCGCAGCCAGTTGTCTACCAGGCCGGCGCGCTGGTTGTTCATGGCCGCGCGAATGCCGCCGCAGTTGCTGTGGCCCACGACGATGATGTGTTTCACGCCCAGCGCGTCCACAGCGTACTGGATGACCGACAAGGCGTTCAGGTCGGAGTGGACCAGCAAGTTGGCCACGTTGCGGTGGACAAAAAGTTCGCCGGGCAGCAAACCCACCAGCTCGTTGGCTGGCACGCGGCTGTCGGCGCAGCCAATCCACAGGTATTCCGGCTTTTGCTGTTGCAGCAAGCGGGTAAAGAAGCCGGCCTCGCGCTTTTCGGTATCAACCGCCCATTGCCGGTTTTTGTCAAATAGTTCTGTCAGTTCGGTGCTCATGGCCTGTTGCTTTCGTTGGTAGATGGCGCAGTGTACGAAGCGCCATTGACACCCACATTACATGGTCTCTGCAAACAACTCACGCCCGATCAGCATGCGGCGGATTTCGCTGGTGCCCGCACCGATTTCGTACAGCTTGGCGTCGCGCCACAGGCGGCCCATCGGGTAGTCGTTGATGTAGCCGTTGCCGCCAAAGATCTGCACGCCCTCGCCGGCCATCCAGGTGGCTTTTTCGGCGGTCCACAAAATCACGCTGGCGCAGTCTTTGCGCACGCGGCGTACATGCTCGGCGCCCAGGGCGTCGAGGTTTTTGGCCACCGTATAGGCAAATGAGCGCCCGGCCTGCAACACGGTGTACATGTCGGCCACCTTGCCCTGGATAAGCTGGAACTCGCCAATGCTTTGGCCAAACTGCTTGCGGTCGTGGATGTAGGGCACCACGTTGTCCATCACCGACTGCATGATGCCCAGCGGTCCGCCGGTCAGCACCGCACGCTCGTAGTCCAGCCCGCTCATCAGCACCTTGGCGCCCTGGTTCAAGCCGCCAAGCACATTGGCCAGCGGCACTTCAACGTTGTGAAACACCAGTTCACCCGTGTGGCTGCCGCGCATGCCCAATTTGTCGAGCTTTTGCGCTACCGAAAAACCGGGCATGCCTTTTTCGATCAAAAAGGCCGTCACGCCGCGTGCGCCGAGTTCCGGCTCGCTCTTGGCGTAGACCACCAGCGTGTCGGCGTCCGGGCCGTTGGTGATCCACATTTTGCTGCCGTTCAAGAGGTAGTAGCCGCCTTTGTCTTCGGCGCGCAGCTTCATGCTCAGCACGTCGCTTCCCGCACCGGGCTCGCTCATGGCCAGTGCGCCCACGTGTTCGCCGCTGATGAGCTTGGGCAGGTATTTGGCGCGCTGCGCCTCGCTGCCGTTGCGTTTGATCTGGTTGACGCACAGGTTGCTATGCGCGCCGTAGCTCAGGCCCACGCTGGCGCTGGCGCGCGAGATTTCTTCCATGGCGATCATGTGCGCCAGGTAGCCCATGTTGGCGCCGCCGTATTCCTCGCCCACGGTGATACCGAGCACGCCCAGGTCGCCCATCTTGCGCCACAGGTCCATGGGAAATTGGTCGTTTTTGTCGATCTCGGCGGCGCGCGGGGCGATCTCGCCTTGAGCAAATTCACGCACTGCGTCACGCAGGGCGTCTACATCGTCACCGAGTTGAAAGTCCAGACCGGGCAAGTTGTTCATGGCGAAAGTACTCAAGTAAATACGGGGAATAAAAAAGGGGACGGTGCGCGCTCAGGCGCTCGCAGGCACCGAGGTCAGGGTTTGCTGCATCACAGCGCAGGGGCTTTGTGTGCCGTCGGCTGCCACGTGCAGCACCTCGGCGGTGGTGACGATGATGCGACGGCCCGCCCGCACCACGCGGCCGATGGCGCGCAACTCGCCGCCCTGAAAGGCGGCCAGAAAATTGATCTTGTATTCCACCGTGGTCACTTCCAGGCCTTCTGCGATGACCGTGAGCGCCGCGTAGCCGCCCGCAATATCAGCCAACGCACCCATGGCGCCGCCATGAAAGCCGTTTTGCTGCTGCGTGACGCGGTCGGAATAAGGCAAGGCAATTTCCACCAGGCCCGGCTCCACGCGCAGCAGGCGCGCCTGCAAATGCACCATCATGCCCTGGCGGTTCAGGCTGTTGTGCACGCGCTGCCAGAGCAGGTCGGCGGGGGGAGCGGTCGTTTTAGAGGGCATCGGTGGTGACGGCGGCGGGCGCCTTTTTGGTCTTGGGGGCAGGGGCTTGCGCTTTGGCGAGCAAGGCGCGCGCCTCGCGTTGGTGCACTTTGATCTCGTCCAGGTTGGCTTGCAGGTCGGCCATTTGCTCTTCAATGCGGGCGCGGTGCACGTCCAGCACGGTCAAAAACTTGCTTAGCTGCATGCCGGTGTCGCGCGGGCTGTCGTAGGTCTCAATAATGTCCTTGGCCTCGGTCAGGCTCAGGCCCAGGCGCTTGGCGCGCAGGGTGAGCTTGAGCCGGGTGCGGTCACGCACGCTGTAGACGCGGTTGCGCCCCAGCGGCCCGGTGCGCTCGGGCTGCAAGAGCCCCAGGTCTTCGTAAAACCGGATGGCGCGCGTGGTCAGGTCAAACTCGCGTGCCAGGTCGCCAATACTGAAAGTGGTGCTCATGCCGTGGTCCGTAGCGTCCAGATAAAACCCGTAAAAATAGGGCAAACCAAGGCGACAGGGCCCGGGGCTTGCGCTGACTACAATCGCCGCAATTGACGTTTACGTAAACGTCAATTATGAGGCATAAAAAGACACCGATGAACGAACTCGAAAAGCAACTCCACTATCCCCTGGGCGAGGCGCTGCCCGAACAAGGCCGCTGCATCGAAGTCGCCCCCGGCATCAAATGGATCCGCATGGCGCTGCCCTTTGCGCTCAACCACATCAACCTGTGGCTGCTGCGTGACACGATAGACGGCGAAAACGGCCCGGTGGACGGCTGGAGCGTGGTGGACTGCTGCATCAGCCGCGACGAATCCAAAGCCCAGTGGGAAGCGATTTTTGCCAACGAACTCAACGGCCTGCCGATACTGCGGGTGATTGCCACCCACATGCACCCCGACCACATTGGCCTGGCGCACTGGCTGTGCCAACGCTGGAACGTGGCCTTGTGGATCAGCGCCACCGACTTCCAGGTGGCGCGTATGGCCTGCATGGGCGACAACGGTTTTGGTGGCGAGCGATCGTCCGCCTACTTTGCGCAGCATGGTCTGAACGACGCCGAATCCGTGGCAAAAATCCGCGCGCGCACCAACTACTTTCCGTCCCTGGTGCCGTCCATGCCCGAGAGCTACTGCCGTTTGATGGACGGCAATTTGCTGCAAATCGGCGGCCGGAGCTGGCGCTGCATCAGCGGCTACGGCCACGCGCCCGAGCACATTGCGCTGTACTGCGACGAGCTGCAGGTGCTCATTGGCGGCGATATGATGCTGCCGCGCATCTCCACCAATGTGAGCGTCTACGAACAAGAGCCTGAGGCCAATGCGCTCAAGATGTTCCTCGACTCGATCGACAAGTTTGCCGATCTGCCCCAGAACACCCTCACCCTGCCGGCCCACGGCAAGCCTTTTACCGGCCTGCACACGCGCATCGGCCAGTTGCACGACCACCACCGCGACCGCCTGGCCGAGGTGATGCAGGCCTGCGCTGCGCAGCCCTGCAGCGCGCGCGACATCATCCCCGTCATGTTCAAACGCGAGCTCGATTTGCACCAGATGACGTTTGCCATGGGCGAGGCGGTAGCGCATTTGCACCTGCTGTGGTTTGAAGGGCAGCTGCGCCGCCGGCTCGGCGACGACGGGGTGTACCGCTTTAGCGTGGTGGCCTAGACCAAACGCAGCGCACGCCCGCGCTGTTACCAGCGCGGCACGCAGTCGTCTTTGAGCCGCGCGCGCAGGGCCGGGTAGTCGGGCACCACGCTGCGCACCGTGTCCCAAAAGCGCGGGCTGTGGTTCATGACGCGCAGGTGGCTGAGCTCATGCGCCACCACATAGTCCAGCACCGGCAAATCAAAATGCACCAGGCGCCAGTTCAGGCGGATGCTGCCGTCGCTGCGCGCGCTGCCCCAGCGGGTGGCGGCGTTGCTCAAGCCCAGCTGCTTCCAGCGCACTTGCAACAGGGGCGCGAAGTGGTCCAGGCGCGCGGTGAATATCTGCTGCGCCTGCGCCGCCAACCAGGCGCGCACGGCAGCGCGAATCTGTGTCGCGCTGGCACTTTCAGACAGCGCCAGATGCAGCGGACGTAGCGCGCCGGCAACTTGCCCTTGAGGCGCGTCACCCAAGCGCGTAGCGCCGCCTGCGCCTGCCAGTTGTACGCACAGGGTCTGGCCCAAAAACGGAAAAACGGCGCCCTGCTCCCACACGATCTGACGCTCGATTTGCTGGGTGCGGCGAACCGTGGTTTCTTGCAGCTTGCGCACGATCCAGCGGGCTTTTTCCTGCAAGGCAGCGTCAATCTCGTGCAGCGGCGTCCAGCGCGGCGCGCGCACGCTCAGACCCTCGGGCCCGACCACCATGCCAATGGTGCGGCGCTGGCCACGCGCCAGCGCATAGGCCACCAGCACGCCGCCCAGATGCAACTGGCGGCTGGCTTGGGGGTGGGCAAACTGCGGCGTATCCGACGGCGCGCACGTTTCAGCTTCTGGCCTCGGGTGTTGGGTTTGGGGCGCTTTAGGCGCAGGCTTGGCCGCCTTTAATGGGCTGGCGCCGGGGGAT
The DNA here is from genome assembly GCA_947372865.1 of Comamonadaceae bacterium. Classification (GTDB taxonomy): domain Bacteria; phylum Pseudomonadota; class Gammaproteobacteria; order Burkholderiales; family Burkholderiaceae_C; genus Allorhodoferax. The sequence goes on along the minus strand of CANBVJ010000032.1, from coordinate 28,784 downwards.
TGGGGGCTAGAAGGCTTTGGACGGGCTTTGCGCCCCTGCTGGCTTGGCTCAGGCACCGGGGCGGCCGCGCCAAACAGGTCCAGCGTGTAGCGCAGCAGCGGGTGCATGACGCGCGGGTTTACAGCCGGGAGGCGGCCTCGGCGCCCACGGCGTCCACGGCCGGGACTGCGGCATAGGCCTCGGGGTCGAGCCGGTGCATCTCAGTCTCAATCCAGCTTTCCACTTCGCGCATCATTTCTTCGGGGCGGCGACCCTGGCCGGAAATGGCCGGGCCAATCGACACGTCCACGATGCCGGGGTATTTGACAAAGGCCTTGCGCGGCCAGCATTTGGCCGAGCTGACCGCAATCGGGAACACGGGCGCGCCAGTCTGGATCGCCAGACGCGTGCCGCCGGACTTGTATTCGCCGCGCTGGCCGCGCGGGATGCGCGTGCCCTCGGGGAACATGATGACCCAGACGCCGCGCGCAAGCAGCTCTTTGCCCTGCGACACCACTTTGCTAAAGGCACGGGCGCGCAGGCTGCGGTCGATGTGGATCATGTCCAGCCGCGCCATGGACCAGCCAAAAAACGGCACGTACAGCAGCTCTTTTTTGAATACAAAAGCCAGCGGATGCGGCATCAGCGCGGGCAGCAAAAACGTCTCTAGCGTGGACTGGTGCTTGACCAGCAAAATCGCACCGCTGTTTTTGCCCATGGGCAAGTGTTCCATGCCGGTCACACGCACCTGAATGCCCAAAATAAAGCGGGCGCCCCAAATGGCGCAGCGCAGCCAGCCCGCCGCCACCGCCCACAGGCGGTCGCCCCGCACAAAAATCGACACGATGATGAGCGCCGTGGCCCAGGGGATGACCGTGAGCACCATCCACAGCATGTGCAAGACCGAGCGAATGAAGGGCATGGTGGTTTACCTCGTGGGGGAGCGTGCTGGCAAGCCGCCCGGCCTTAGGCCTGCGCGACCAAGTAATCGGCAAACGCCGCCAAATCGGCGTGTACCAAAGTGTGTGCCGGGTAGCTCGGCGGCAGCGGCTGGCCCCGGTAGCCTGCGGCTTTGCCGGTGAGCACCGCGTGCAGCGAGCAACCCACGGCTTGGGCTGCCACCAAGTCGCGCGCCGAATCGCCCACCGAGGGCATGCCGGTCAGCGCCACGCCGTAGCGTTCGGCAATCTGCGTGAACAAACCCGGCGCAGGTTTGCGGCAGGTACAGGCTTCTTCGGGGGCGTGCGGGCAATAAAACACCGCGTCCACCCTGCCGCCAACGGCTGCGAGCATGCGGTGCATCTTGGCGTGGATGGCGTTCAATGCCACCACGTCAAACAGGCCGCGCCCTAGGCCCGACTGGTTGCTGGCAATCACCACATGCCAACCGGCATGGTTGATACGGGCAATGGCTTCGAGCGCGCCGGGCAGCGGCTGCCATTCCAAGGCCGACTTGACGAAGTCGTCGCGGTCTTCGTTGATGGTGCCGTCGCGGTCCAGGATGCACAGTTTCATGGTTTGGCCCATGGGTTTCGCCTAGGCCGCCAGCTTGGACAGGTCGGCCACACGGTTCATGGCGACATGCAGACTTTGCAGCAAGCCCAGGCGGTTCAGGCGCAGATCGAGCTGCTCGGCGTTGACCATCACCCCGTCAAAAAACGCATCCACCGGTGCGCGCAGTGCGGCCAGGGTTTGCAGGCTGGCGGTGTAGTCGCCCGCCTCAAACAGCGCGTTGGCCTGCGGCAGCACGGTTTGCATGGCGGCAAACAGCTCTTTTTCTGCAGCCTCTTGTAGCAGCAGCGTGCTGACATGGGCGTCCACCGCGTCGGTCTTTTTCAGGATGTTGCCAATGCGCTTGTTGGCCGCAGCCAGGGCCGGGCTCTCGGGCAGCGCGGCAAACGCACGCACCGCCAGCAGGCGCTTGGGCACTTCACCCAGCCGCTGCGGGCGCAGGGCCAGCACCGCGTCCACCTCTTGGGCGCTGTAGCCTTGTTCGCGCAGGCTGCCGGCCAGGCGGTCGTAGATAAACGTGCTGAGCTGATTAATCAGCTCAGCGTTTGTGAGCAGACCATTTCGAACGACCGGCTGAACGGCTGCAGCGGCAACAACTTCAGATACAGCACCTAAGGGTGGCAAACCCTGTTGAATAACGTGCAGGCGCTTTGACTGCTCAATTTGCTTCAATGATTCATCCAGCACTTTTAGAGAAATCTCGAAGAGACTGGCCAAATTTAATGCAAGATTTTTGTCGATTAGCATGCGCACCAAGCCCAGCGCGTGGCGACGCAGGGCAAACGGGTCTTTGTCCCCCGTGGGCAAATTGCCGATGCCAAACATGCCCACCAGCGTTTCGAGCTTGTCGGCCAGGGCGACTGCCAAGCCCACATCGTTGCGCGGCAGGCTGTCACCGGCGAAGCGGGGTTTGTAGTGGTCTTCAATGGCGTCGGCGATCTCGTCACTCAGTCCGTCGTGGCGCGCGTAGTAGCCGCCCATGGTGCCTTGCAGTTCGGGGAATTCGCCCACCATGTCGGTCAGCAAATCGGTCTTGGCCAGGCGCGCGGCTTGCACGGCTTGTGCGGCCAGCGCGTCGCCACCGATCTGTTGACCGATGGCGCGGGCAATGGCGCAGACGCGCTCCATGCGCTCGCCCTGGCTGCCCAGCTTGTTGTGATAAACCACTTTGCCCAGGCCTTCAACGCGCGACTCGAGCGTCTTTTTGCGGTCTTGGTCAAAGAAAAACTGCGCATCGGCCAGACGGGGGCGCACCACGCGCTCGTTGCCGCCAATCACCGCGCTCGGGTCGGCGGGGCTGACGTTGCTGACGATCAAAAACTGGTTGCTCAACTTGCCCGCCTGGTTGAGCAGCGGAAAGTATTTCTGGTTGGCCTTCATGGTCAGAATCAGGCACTCTTGCGGCACTTGCAAAAAGGCCGGCTCGAAGCTGCAGGTCAGCACATTGGGGCGCTCTACCAACGCGGTCACCTCGTCCAAGAGCGTTTCGTCGTCCACGGGCTGCGCACCCAACGCAGCGGCTGCGGCCTGCAACTGGCGTGCGATGTCGGCGCGGCGCGTATCAAAGCTGGCGATTACCGCGCCGTCGCGCGCCAGGGTGGCGGCGTAGTCGTCGGCATGGGCGAACACCACGTGCGCCAAAGCGGCTTCAAACCGGTGGCCCTGGGTGGCGTTGCCTGCGCGCAAACCCAGCGCTGTGACAGGCACCACGGCGCTGCCGTGCAAGGCGACCAGGCCATGGGCCGGGCGCACAAAGCTGACCGTGGTCCAGCCGGGCAATTCGCAGTCGCGCTCGAGCTGGTAGCCCATGACCTTGGGGATGGGCAGTTTGGCAATGGCGTCAAGCAACGCCTTTTGCAGGCCCTCGGCCAGCGTGGCGCCGCGCACGGTGCTCTCAAAAAACAGGGCTTCGGCCTTGCCGTCCATGGCGCGTTTGAGGCCGGCCACGGCAGACGCATCGGCGCCCAGGGCTTGGAGCTTTTTCAGCAGCGCGGGCGTGGCGGCGCCGCTGGCGTCCAGGCCCACAGCCACGGGCATGAGTTTTTGGGATACGGCTTTGTCCGCGGCTTGGGCGCTCACGCCGCTCACGTGCACCGCCAGGCGGCGGGGCGAGGCAAAGTCGGTCACGGTGGCATCGGCGACGGCCAGGCCTTGGGCCTTCAGGCTCTCAGCCAGCACGCTGGCAAAGGCGGAGCCCAATTTCTTCAGGGCTTTGGGCGGCAGTTCTTCTACCAACAATTCAACAAGCAGGTTCTGGGTGGTCATGTTCGGGTTTCCTGCCTTTATGCCGCTGCGGCTTTTTGGGGCATTTGCGCAATCCATTCGCGCGGCGCCATGGGGAAGCCCAGGCGCTCGCGGCTCTCGTAATAGCACTGGGCCACGCCGCGCGACAGGTTGCGGATGCGGCCCATGTAGGCGGCGCGCTCGGTCACGCTGATGGCGCCACGCGCATCCAGCAAATTGAAACTGTGCGCGGCCTTGAGCACTTGCTCATAGGCCGGCAGCGCCAGCGCCACCTCAATCAAATGCTTGGCCTGCTTTTCGTGCGCGGTAAAAGCGGTGAACAAAAAGTCGGTGTCGCTGTGTTCGAAGTTGTAAGTGGATTGCTCTACTTCGTTTTGCTTATAAACGTCACCGTACGTCATGGTGTCGGTCCACTGCAAGTTGTAGACGTTGTCAACCCCCTGCAAGTACATCGCCAAACGCTCCAAACCATACGTAATTTCACCAGTCACGGGTTTGCAGTCAATGCCGCCCACCTGTTGGAAGTAGGTGAACTGCGTCACTTCCATGCCATTGAGCCAAACCTCCCAGCCCAGGCCCCAGGCGCCCAGGGTGGGGTTTTCCCAGTCGTCTTCCACAAAGCGGATGTCGTTTTGCTTCAGATCGAAGCCCAGCGCTTCGAGCGAACCCAAATACAGGTCCAGGATATTGGCCGGGGCGGGCTTCATCACCACCTGGTATTGGTAGTAGTGCTGCAGGCGGTTGGGGTTTTCGCCGTAGCGGCCGTCTTTGGGGCGGCGGCTGGGTTGCACATAGGCGGCCTTCCAGGGCTCGGGGCCGATGGCGCGCAAAAAAGTGGCGGTGTGCGAGGTGCCGGCGCCCACTTCCATGTCGTAGGGCTGCAAAAGCGCGCAGCCTTGGGCGTCCCAATAGGACTGGAGTGTCAGGATGATTTGCTGGAATGTCTTCATGGGCAGGTGTCTGAGGGGCCGCGCAAGGGCTGCTGCATGCCGGGGCGACCCGAGTCGCTGCTGTGCGCGTAAACCCTTGATTTTAGAGGCCATTGGCTCGGCTATCCTTTGCGGCACGGAGGAATCAATGGGCATACAACAACTGGTTTTGGGTTTGGTACTGGCGACCATGGTGTTTTCTGTGGCGCTGGAGTTGCGGCTGGACGACTTTCGCCGCGTGGCGCAGTCGCCCAAGGCGGTGGTTTGCGGCCTGATTCCGCAGTTCATCTTGCTGCCGGTGGGCACCTGGCTGGCCACGATGGTGCTCGATTTGCCGTCCAACATCGAGGCCGCCATGATTTTGGTCGCCGCCTGCCCCGGCGGCAGCCTGAGCAATGTGGTCACCCACTTTGGCCGGGGCAATACCGCGCTGTCGGTCAGCATCTCGGCCGTGGCCAGCGTGATTGCGCTCTTTGCCACGCCCTTTAACTTCAGTTGGATGGTGGCCACCAACCCCAACACCGCCGCCTGGCTGCAAACGCTGGCCATTGACCCGGCTGGCATCTGGTGGAGCCTCTTGCTGCTGCTGGCCGTGCCCATGGCGCTGGGGCTGGCGGCTTCGCACCGACTTCCAGACTTGACAGCGCGCATCCGCAAGCCCCTGGGCAACTTTGCGGTGGCGGCGCTGGTGCTGTTCATCGTGGCCGGCCTGATCAAGGAACGCCAGTTGCTCACTTTGGGCCTGTTGCCCATGCTGCTGATCGTGGTGCTGCACAACGCCAGCGGACTGGCCTTTGGCTGGATCACCGCCTGGGTGATGCGGGTGAGCGAACGCGACCGCCGTGCCATCGTGATTGAAGGCGGCATGCAGAACTCGGGCCTGGCGCTGGGCATCATTGCGCTGCAGTTCAATAGCGACCTGGGCATGGTCACCCTGGCCAGCCTGTGGGGCATGTGGCATATCGTCAGCGGCATGGCACTGGCACTGATTTGGAGACGCAAAGATGCTCGACTGGCTCATTAAAGGCGGCACCGTTGCTGACGGCACCGGCGCGGCGCCCTATGTGACTGACGTGGGCCTGCGCGACGGGCGCATTGTGGAATTGGGCGCCATCACCACGCCCGCCCGGCAAACGCTGCAAGCCCAGGGCCTGTGGATCACGCCCGGCTTTATCGACATCCACACCCATTACGACGGCCAAGCCACTTGGGACGACTGCTTTACCCCCAGCATCTACCACGGCGTGACTACGGTGGTGATGGGCAACTGCGGCGTTGGTTTCGCGCCGGTGCGCCCCGGCCACGAGGACGACCTGGTCAAGCTGATGGAGGGCGTGGAGGACATTCCCGGCGCCGCGCTGCACGAAGGCATCCTCTGGAACTGGGAGAGTTTTCCGCAGTACATGGACGCGCTGGCCGCCACGCCGCGCAGCCTGGACTATTTGGTGCAAGTGCCGCACGACCCGCTGCGTATGTACGTGATGGGCGAGCGCGCCCTGGCCCACACCACCGCCACGCCCGCCGACATTGACGCCATGCGCGCCCTGCTGCGCGAGGCGCTCGTGGCCGGAGCGGCGGGCCTGAGCACCGGGCGCAGCGACAACCACCGCACATCTGAGGGCAAAGACACGCCGGCGGCCAACGCCAACGCCCAGGAGCTGGCTGGCATCGCCCAGGCCTTTGACGGCCTGCACCACGGCGTGGTGCAGGTGGTAAGCGACTACAACTTGCTGCAAGGCCCAGGCCAGTTTGACGCCGAATTTGACCTGGTCGAAGCATTGGCGCGCGCCAGCGGGCGGCCGCTGTCGCTGACCTGGCTGCAGCGCGACCCGGGCGGCGAGCAGTTTCGCCAAATCCAAAGCCGGGTCGAGGCCGCCGTAGCGGCCGGCCTGCCTCTGTACCTGCAAACCGCAGCGCGCGGCATCGGCGTGATTACCGGCTTTGACGCCAGCTTTCACCCCTTTATGGGCTTTGCGGGCTACAAGGAAGTGGCGCACCTGCCGCTGGCCGCGCGGGCCGCAGCCCTGCGCGAGCCCGAACGCAAGGCACGCATCCTGGCGCAAACGTCCGAACCCTTGGCGGGCGACGGCAGCGCGGTGCCGCCGTTGGTGGACATCTTGCTGGCGCAGATTGAGCGCATCAGCGGTCGCATGTTTCCGCTGGCGCAGCAGCCCGACTACGCGCCCACCGTTATGCAAAGCTTTTATGTGCGCGCGCGCCAGGCAGGCACGTCGGCGCTGGAGGCGATTTACGACTACCTGTGCGCGGGCTACGGCCAGGGGCTGATCTACTTTCCCATCTTCAACTACAACGACGGCTCGCTGGCCACGGTGCGCGAGATGCTGGAGCACCCACGCGCCTTAAGCGGCCTGAGCGACGCCGGCGCCCATGTGGGCACGGTGTGCGACGCCAGCTTCAGCACCTTCATGCTCAGCCACTGGGTAGCGCAATCCGGACCGCTTGGCATGCCTCTGGAACAGGCCGTGGAAATGATGACCCGGCGCAACGCGCGCTACCTGGGCCTGCACGACCGGGGCGTGATCGCGGTGGGTATGCGCGCCGACCTGAACGCCATTGACCCGGCGCAACTGGGCCTGCCCCTGCCTGCACTGGTGCGCGACCTGCCCGCCGGGGGCAAACGCCTGCTGCAAGGCGCCAGCGGCTATGTCGGCACCTGGGTGGCGGGAGAACAAGTGCAGGCCCAAGGCCACATTACGGATGCACGCCCCGGGCGGCTGGTGCGCATGGGGCAGACGGCGGACTGATTAAAAGGTGTTGTTGTGCTTGCGCTCGGACTGCTTATGCGCGGCGGCGCCAGCCCCAAGCTACCCCACCCACGCCCAGCAACCACAGCGGCCACAGGCCAAAGCGCGCCGCCCACCAGGCAAAAGGCGTTAGTCCCTCGCGCCCCTGCACCTCGCCCACCAGCACGCCTTCGGTCAGGCGCGGCAAGGCGGCGCGGGTCTGGCCTTGGTGGTCCAGAATCGCGGTGGCGCCCGTGTTGGTGGCGCGCACAAAAGGCCGCTGAAATTCGAGCGTGCGCATGCGCGAAATCGCCAAATGCTGGTCCACCGCCACCGTGTCGCCAAACCAGGCCAGGTTACTGACATTGACAAAGATGGTGGGCGCGCGCGCCGCATCGTTAAAACGCACCGCCAGCTCTTCGCCAAACAAGTCTTCGTAGCAAATATTGGGCGCCAGGCGCTGGCCCTGCACCGTAAACGAAGCCTGCCCCAGCGCACCACGGTTGAAGTCGCCCAGCGGGATCTGCATCAGCGCGGTGAACCAGCGAAACAGGGGCGGAATAAATTCGCCAAAAGGCACCAGGTGGTGCTTGTCGTAGCGCAACGGCTGCGCCGCGCCGCCCACCAGCCCGACCACCGAGTTGCTATAGCCTTGCGCCTCGTTGCCCAGCGGCATGCCGATCACAGCGGCGCGATTAGAGCTATCCATTGCTGCGCGCAGCGTGTCCCAATACCCCTCGGGCAATTGCACCGGCAGCGCCGTCTCGGGCGCCACCACCAGCGCGGTGTTGGCCGCCAGCAGCGCGTTTTGGTACCAGGCCAGCGCGCGCGCCACGCCGGTGCCAATCTCGAATTTTTCGTTCTGCGGAATATTGCCCTGCAAAAGCGTGACCGACAGGCTGCCGCTGCTGCGCGTCCAGTCGTTCCAACTGGCGGGCACGGCCAGCGGCAGCGCCACCACCAGCGCCGCCCAGACCCAAGCGCCAGCGCGCCGGGGCCTGCCACCCGCCACCGGCAAACCTGCGCGGGCCAGAACGCGCGCCTGCACTTCCGCACCCGATGGCCAGCCGCCAAGTGCGCTCGCCATCTGCGCCAGCACCATCCCCAGGCCCGCCGCCAGCGCGGTCATTCCGTACACGCCCACCCAGGGCGCATAAAAAGCCAGCGGCCCATCCAGATGCGCATAGCCGCCCGCGCCCCAGCCAAAGCCCGTCAGCCAGGTGCCGCGCGCCATCTCCGCCATCATCCACAACAGGCCAAACAGCAGTGCGGGTGGTGCTACCGAGCGCAGGGATAAGCGCCACCACAGGCTGCAAACCAGACCGAAATACAAGGCCAGCACAGCCGCCAGGGCCAGCACCGCTACCACCGCCAGCGGCGACGCCAAGCCGCCATAGGTGTGCATGGCCACAAACAACCACCAGAAAGTACAGCTCAGAAAACTGGTGCCAAACCACCAACCCGCCGCAAAAGCTTGGCTGGCGCTGCGCGCGCGCAGCAGCACCAGCGCCAGCAGGCCCATGGCGGCAATCTGCAGCGGCCACAGCGTTTGGCCGCGCGCAAAACCCAGATCGATGGGCCAGGCGATGCTGGCGGCGTGCAGCGCGCCAGCGATCAACAGAAGCACGCCGCGCCCCGAGAACAATTCCGACCAGCGCTCTGGGGCGCTGCGCGCCAGACTCACGTCGGCGCCGCGGGCAAGACCTTGAACCAGCGCACCGCGCCGCCCTTGGCGTGCAGCACCACAAATTCCAGGCCCGCGAGCACGTGGCGCTCGCCGCGCTTGGGCACGTGGCCCATCTCATGCGCCACCAGGCCGCCGATGGTGTCGAATTCATCGGCGTCTTCACGCGCCTGCAGGTCCACGTTGAACGCGGTGGCAATGCGTTCGATAGGAGCGGCGCCGTTGACCCGGTAGCCGCCGTCGGGCAGCGCAAAAATATCGCCATCGTCGTCTTCGATATCGAACTCGTCCTCAATTTCGCCCACGATTTGTTCGAGCACATCCTCAATCGTGATCAGCCCGGCCACGCGGCCAAACTCGTCAATGACGATGGCCAGGTGGTTGCGGTAGCCGCGAAAGTCGCGCAGCAAATCGTTCAGTCCCTTGGTCTCGGGCACAAACACCGCCGGGCGCAGCAGCGCGCGGATATTGAGTTCGGGGGCGCGCTGCAGTTTGAGCAGGTCTTTGGCCATCAGCGTGCCGATGATGTTTTCGCGCTCGCCCTCATACACCGGAAAGCGCGAGTGCGCCGTGTCGATGATGGTGTGCATCAATTCATCCATGGGCGCCTGGATATTGATCAGGTCCATGCGCGTGGCAGCGACCATCACGTCGCCGGCCGTCATGTCGGCCATGCGGATCACGCCCTCGAGCATGGCGCGCGACTGGGCGCCGATGATTTTGTTGTCCTCGGCGTCGGCGAGGGTTTCGATCAGCTCAGCCGCCGAGTCGGGGCCGGGGTGGATGAATTCGGCCAGGCGTTGAAGAAAGGTTCGCTTGTCTTCGAATTTTGCAGGATGCGCGGGATGTGCGGGGTGGGGGTCTGACACAGACGTGGGGCGGTGACGCCGTTTTTGCGAAGCCTCTAGGATAGCCCATCGCCAAGACGGGCCCGCAGCGCCTGCGCCGGGGCGCTTAAGGCGAGGATTTGCCGTGCGACTGGCGAATTTGCTGACGCACTTCCTGAATACCCGCCAGGATGCCCCAGAACTGCTGCGCCTGCACTTTCAGGCAGTAATCGGTGTCGGCAATTTGCACGTCCACGGCCTCGTTCATTTGCGACTGTAGCGTGCGCGCGGGCAGTTGCAGGTAGGCGTCAGACTCCGAGCCAAAGCGCTCCACCGTAGCCCCCGCCTTGCGGGCGATCTTGAGCATGGCGCTGTTTTCGCTCAGCGCATGGATAAAGAGCAAAGAAATGCGGTCGTTTTGCGCGTGCAGTTGGGCCCGTGCAAACAGCTTGGCGCCCAGGCCTTTGCCCCGGCAGGCCGGCAGCACCGAAACACCAAACTCGGCGCAACGGTCGGCCTTGGGGTCTTTTGCGTAGGCCAGGTGCGCCACGGCGATCAGGCGCAGGCGTCGGTTGAAGATACCAAACACCTGGTCACGGTCAAAGTCCAAGCCTTCAACATAGCGCTCAATCAGCGCGTCTTGCGCGGCGTAACCAAAGCGCAGGTAGCGGTCCGCAGGCGAAAGCTCCAGCAAATGCGCCAGCACCGCCGCGCGGTGGCGTGGGCGCAGGCTGCGAATCGGCACCAGCGGCGTTTTGGCCAAACGCCCGCTCACCGGGTCGCTGCCGCCTGAAGCCGGGCCGATGCGCAGCAAGGCGCCCGCCGCGTCAAGCAGCATAAAAAAGTAGTCGCGGATTCGTTCCATGGCCCCACTATAAGGGTTTTCCCTAGATTTTGCTGCACTGCAGCGTAAGTATGGAGTTTTTTATTAGCCAGGTCATCGGATTGGACTGCGCATAGACTCGATCACACCCACCACAGGCCCCGCCCAAGACCATGCAATCCCCTACTGCTCCTGCGATTCCTGTCCACTTGCCTGCCTCGGTGCGGGTGTTCCAACGCGGCTGGCTGTCGTCCAACAATATTTTGGTCAGCGACCCAGACCACGCGGCGCTGATCGACAGCGGCTACTGCAGCCACAGCGCGCAAACCGTGGCGCTGGTGCGCTCCGCGCTGGGCGACCGGCCGCTGGACCTGTTGCTCAACACCCATTTGCACAGCGACCACTGCGGCGGTAACGCGGCCTTGCAGGCGGCCTACCCGGAAATGGAAACCCTGATTCCACCCGGCCAGGCGCACGCGGTGCGGCCTTGGTCGTCCGCCGACTTGACCTTTGAGGGAACGGGTCAAAGTTGCCCGCCCTTTGGTTTTGATGATCTGCTGCAACCCGGCAGCACGCTGCGCTTGGGCGGACTGGAATGGCAGGTGCACGCCGCGCCGGGACACGACCCGCATTCGGTCGTGTTGTTCGCGCCACAGGCGCGGCTGCTGGTATCGGCCGACGCGTTGTGGGAAAGCGGCTTTGGCGTGGTGTTTCCCGAACTCGAAGGCGAGGACGCCTTTGACGCCGTGGGCGCCACGCTGGACCTGATCGCCCAGCTCCAACCCACCACCGTGATTCCTGGCCACGGCAAACCGTTTGCCGATGTGGCAGGCGCGCTGCATACGGCGCGCACGCGGCTGGACTATTTTCAGCGCCAGCCCGAGCGCCACCGCAACTACGCCGCCAAGGTCTTGCTTAAGTTCAAGCTGCTGGAGCTGCAACACACCACGGTGGCGGCGCTGAGCGACTGGGCGCTGGCCACGCCCTACCTGGCGCAGATGGCGCGCGCGTTCAAGGACGAGACGCCCTTAGCAGTGCTGGTGGAAGACTGGATTGCACAACTGGTGCGCGCAGGCGCCGCCGACATGGACGGCGCGGTGCTGCGCAACCGCGACTGAGTGCACGGTTGCGGGGTGGCTGAAAATCAGCTGCCGCGCTTGCCGCGAGCGACGTCTACGCCGAGCTGCTTGAGCTTGCGGTACAGGTGGGTGCGCTCCAGGCCGGTTTTTTCGGACACACGGGTCATGGAACCCGCTTCTTTGCCCAACTGGTATTCAAAGTAGGCGCGCTCGAAGGCGTCGCGGGCCTCACGCAGCGGACGGTCCAGGTCAAAGGACTGCAAGGCGCTGAGCACTTGCGACGCCACAGGCACGTCCACTGCCACAAAGCCGTGGGCCACAGGCACTGCTGGCGGCAAGGGCGCAGGTCGCAGGGACGCGAGGTTGTTGCGCATCAGGCCCTGTTCCACCGCCTTGAGCAGCTTTTGCAGGGTGACGGGTTTTTCCAAAAAGGCCAAGGCGCCGATTTTGGTGGCCTCCACGGCGGTTTCGATGGTGGCGTGCCCGCTCATCATGATCACTGGCATGGTCAGGGCGCCGCTCGTGGCCCATTCCTTGAGCAGGGTCACGCCGTCGGTGTCGGGCATCCAGATGTCGAGCAAGACCAGGTCCGGGCGCTCGCGCAAGCGGGCCGCGCGGGCTTGCGCAGCGTTTTCGGCCAACTCCACCGTGTGGCCCTCGTCATTGAGAATTTCCCACAGCAAATCGCGTATGCCGTGTTCGTCGTCAACCACCAAAATATTTGCCATGATTTATGCGCGGTCCGGTAAAGCGTCTGTCAAATGATGTGTTGTTTCTGCGCCTGCCAATGATAGCGAGACCTGGGCGCCAAAGACGGTTCCGTCCTGCAACCGGTTGCTGATTTCAATCCGTGAGGCGTGGTCGTCAGCGATCTTTTTCACCACCGCCAGCCCGAGGCCCGTGCCGCGCTGCTTGGTGGTGACGTAGGGCTCAAACGCCCGTTTGAGAATGTTCTCGGGAAAGCCACCGCCGTGGTCGAGCACCGACAGGCGCACCCGCCCGGAGTTGGGCAGCAACTGGGTGCGCAGCACGATGCTGACATCGGTGCCGGCAGGCGCGGCCAGGGCTGCGAGCGACTGCTCGGTGGCGTCTTGGGCGTTTTGCAAGAGGTTGTGCAGCACCTGGCGCAGCTGCTCGGCGTCGCCCAGCACGCGGGGAATCTGCGCGTCGAGCTCCAGGTGGATGGGCACAGCCGTGGCTTCGTACAAATGCATGACATCGGCCACCAGCGCGTTCAAATCCACCGGTTCGAGCACCGCCGCAGGCAGGCGCGCGTAGTCGCGAAAGTCGTTGACCAGGCGCTTCATGGCGTCGACCTGGTCGACAATGGTTTTGACCGACTTGGTCAAGACCGCCTGCTCGGGCGGCTGCAGCTTGCCGCCGAGCTTCATTTCCAGGCGCTCGGCCGAAAGCTGGATGGGCGTGAGCGGGTTTTTGATCTCGTGCGCCAGGCGGCGCGCCACCTCACCCCAGGCCTGGGCGCGCTGGGCGGAGACGATGTCGGAAATGTCGTCAAACACCAACAGGCGGCTGCGGTCGGGCAGGATGGCGCCGCGCGCAATCAGGGTCTGCGAGCGCTCGGCGCCGCTGGCCATGCGCTCTTGGGCTACGCCCAGTTCAAAGGATTGCTGCCAGTGGTCGTTGGGCTGCTCCAGGCGGCGGCTCAAAAACTCGGCAAACTGCTGTTGCACACCGACCGCAAAGGCCTCCAGGCCAGCCAACTGGCGCAAGGTGGCACCGCGAAAGCTCTCCAGCGGCAGCTTCAAAATGCGCGCTGCCCCCGGGTTGGCCGAGCGCACGCTGCCGTCGGCATTGAGCACCAGCACGCCCGAGGTGAGGTTGTCCAAAATCGTTTGCAAATGGGCGCGTGCCGAATCCACCTGCGCCATGCTGCGCTGCACCGTGCCGCGGGCGTCGGCGAGCTGCTGCGTCATGGACGCAAAGGCGCGCGTCAGGCCGCCGAGCTCGTCATTGCCCTGCATCGCCAGCTTGGGCGTCAGGTCGCCAGCGGCCACCTGGCTCACGCCTTCGGTCAGCACCAGCAAGGGCCGGGCAATCTGGTTACCCAAAATGACCGCCAGCAAAATGGCGCCAAACACCGCCAAAAACAGGCTCAGCGTCAAGGTGCCGATGTACATGCGCTTAAGGCCTTCGCGCGCCAGTGCGCGCTCTTGGTATTCCCGGTTGGCGCTTTCCACCGCCAGCGCGTTGGTCACAAAGTTGGCGGGCAAGGCCCGTTGCACCAGCAAAAAACGCTGCTCGGCGGCCAGGCCCACGCTGGCACTGGCAATGGGCACCAGGGCCTTGATGCGCGGGTTGCCCAGCTTGCCAGGGCCGCCCTCCTCCAGGCCCTCGACCCAGGCCAGCGAGCGCTCGGCGCGCGCGGTGCGGAACTGGCTCCCGCTGGGCTTGTCCGGGCTGAGCTGAAAGCCAATCGGCCCCACGCTGGCCAGCAGCTTGCCGCCCGAACTCCAGACGGTGGCCTCGGTGGCGCCGAGCTGCTCCATCACGCGCGCCAGCACCAGGTCGGGCACGGCCTCGGAAGAGTCGGCCAACTGGCCCGATGCGATGCGTGCCTTGCTGGCCAGGTCGTTGGACAAGGTGTCCAGCGTGACCCGGCCCAGGTTCAGGCCGGCTTCGAGCGCACCTTCAACCTTGACGTCAAACCAAGTCTCAATCGAGCGCGACACAAACTGGTAAGACACCACATAAATCAAGAGCCCCGGCGCCACGCCCACCAGCGCAAAGATGGTAGCAATCTTGACCAGCAAGCGGCTGCCAAAGCGACCCTGGCGCACCCGTAAATACAGCCGCACACCCACCCAGACAATGGCCAGCAGCAGCGACCCGGCCACCACCACATTCAGCGTAAACAGGCGGGCGTAGTTTTGCTCGTACATTTCGCGGTTGTTGGTGGCCTGGGTCAGCAGGTAAAGCAGCACCAGGCCAATCACCACCATCAGCGCCGCACCCACGGCAATGGCGCGGCGCAGGCTGCGCCCGTTGCCGGCGTCGTCACCCAACGGCGGGCTCAGGCCGGGGCTGCTCATTTGCCCGCCTCGGAGCGCAGAGGCACTCGTCCGCTGGCTTGGATGTCCCATTCCGACTGGCCAATCGCACCGATCTGGAAAGGGCGCGGCAACTGGCCCAGGTCGAGTCGAAAACGGAACTCCACGCGGTATTTGGCGCTGGCTTCGGAGTCGCCCAGTTCGCCCACCTTCCAGCGAGACACCTGTTTGACGGTGGCCAAAGCCTGGGCCAGGGTGTCAAAGTTCTGGCTCAGCGCCAGGCCTTGCGAGCTGTCGCCTCCGGGCGCGGCGGTGGCGTTGACGCGCCAGCGCCGGGTCAGTGGCTGGTAGGCCAGGCGCAACTGGCGCTGCACACCGGCGACCTTTTTGTCGTACCAGTACCAGCGCTCTTGCAGCAAGTCGGCTTCCAGCATGAAAAACAGCGGAATGCCTTTGAGTAGCGCGTCTTCCACGACGGTGGGCAAGTCAAAGACCACGCTGGCCGACACCAGCACATCGCCGCCCGAGCGGTCTGCGCGCAGTTGCTGCAAATCGACCGCGTTTTGCGCTTGCGCCAGCGGCATGGCCAGCAGCCAAACGACCAGGCGTAGGCTGCGCAGCAGGCGTTTAAGCACCGCGTTTTTCCAGCAAGGCATAAAAGAAACCATCGTGGTCATGGTCGGGATTGTCGCCCAGCTTGGACGCGTTCTGGGCGGCCCCTGGCAACAGGTGGCCCGGTGAAGGCAACCACTGCGCATCGCTCTGGCGCGCCACAAAGCGCTGGATCTGCTGCGCGCCTTCGGACAAAAAGACCGAACAGGTGCAATACACCATGCGTCCGCCCGGGCGCAGCAGGGGCCACAGGGCATCCAACAGGCGCTGCTGTAACTGGGCGAGCTGCGCAATATCGGTCTCGCGGCGCAGCCAGCGCACGTCCGGGTGGCGGCGCACGATGCCCGAGGCGGTGCATGGAGCGTCAAGCAAAATGCCGTCAAAGGGCACGCCGTCCCACCAGTCTTGCGGCCGGGCGGCGTCTGCGGTGCGCAAGTCGGCTTTAAGGCCCAGACGCTCCAGGGTAAGGCCTACGCGCTGCATGCGCTTGTCATCCATCTCGACGGCGAGCACCTGCGCGTCTGCGGCTTCGAGCAGGTGCGCGGTCTTGCCACCGGGCGCGGCGCAAGCATCCAAGACGCGAGGTCGGGGCCCCAATCCTTGCAGCAACAGGGGCGCAGCCACCTGGGCGGCGGCGTCTTGCACCGACACGGCGCCCTGGGCAAAGCCGGGCAACTGCGTCACTGGCACCGCCTGCTCCAGATAAACCACGGCTGCGTCGCCTGCACGCGCGGCAATGCCGGCGGCGTGCAACTGCACCAGGTAGTCAGCGGGGCTGGTGTGTCGCACATTGACGCGCAGCGTCATGGGCGGGTGGCTGTTGGCCAGGGTCAGAATCGCTTGCCAGTGCTGGGGGTGTTCGCGCTGCAGCCGCTCGACCCACCAGCGCGGGTGGTTCCACAGCGCCTCGGGATCGCGGTCGGTGGCGGCCACCAGGGCCACGCGTTCGCGCAAAAAACGGCGCAGGCAGGCGTTGACAAAATTAGCGTGGGGCGCGGTAGAAAAATTGCGCTTGAGGGCTTCGACTGCCTGGTTGACCAGGGTGAAGGCGTCGTAGGGCGCGGTCTCTTCGTTCCAGGCCAGGGCCAGGGCCACGCACAAGAGTGCGTCGGTGGCGGGTGCGGGCATGCGGCTGACCAGGCGGCTACGCAAGGCCTGCGCGCGGCCCAGGTTGCGCCAGACGTGAAAAGCCAGTGCCTGCACACCCGGGCGCAGCGGCGCGGCCACGGCTTCCACTGCGGCGGTGCCCGAGCTTCCGTTGCGCACTGCGCCGATCACGGCTGCCGTGGCCTGCAACTGGCGCCACAGCGGGATCGGTTCTTGTATTGTGCTCATTGTTTTCATCATAGTGGTGCTACCGCACGAAAGCCCATGGCGCCGGCCACCCACGCGGCGGGGGCCTGGTCGAGGGCCGTCTGGTAATCGGCAATGGCCTGGTTGGCCGCCACACGCGCCAGCGGGCCTTGGGCATCGGCGGCGTCCCAGCGCTCGCGCAGGGCTTGCAGCGCCGCCGGATCGCACACTCCTTCCGCCGCCACGGCGTAGGCGAGCCAGGCTTGTTGCAACTGCGCCCACAGCGCGCCCAGGTCGGCGGGCGCCTTGGCCTTCGTGCGGGCGGGGCGCATGGTTTTGCGGGCCCGCAGCCCCTGCTCCAAAGTGTCTGCGACCTGCAACAGGGCCGTCCCGGCAGGCGCCGGTGCGTCCGACTGCGGCACGCTGGACTGAGCCACCGCCTCTCGCGCCACGGCGATCAGCGCCTGCATGGCGCGCTCGAATACCGCGCTGTTCTCAAAAACAGCCGCGCGCAAGCGCATCAGGCGGTTGTGCAAACCCACGGCCCAAAACACCGCGAGGGCGCCGGCAATCCACGGCCAAGCCTGGAACATATGCAAACTCCTCAAAAAAATACCCCGGGCTTACCAGAGATAAGCCCGGGGTACGTCAGCCAAGCGCAGGGCTTGCTTATTCGGCCGCAGCGCCCTCTTCCGAGGACACTTCGCCGGTGTCGGTGTCGGCCGCCAGTTCGGCGGCGTCGGCCTCGGCAATGGCACGGCGCTCGGAGTCGTCCATCTGCTCGCGCACCAGACGTGCTTCGTGGTAAGCCATGCCGGTGCCTGCAGGAATCAGGCGACCAACGATGACGTTCTCTTTCAAACCACGCAGCTCGTCGCGCTTGCCCATGATGGCGGCTTCGGTCAGCACGCGGGTGGTTTCCTGGAAGGAAGCCGCGCTGATGAAGCTGTCGGTGGACAAGGACGCTTTGGTGATACCCAGCAGCAAGTTGGTGAACACGGCCGGGATCTTGCCATCGGCGCGCAGGGCGTCGTTGGTGTTGAGCATCTCGGAACGTTCGACCTGCTCGCCATTGATGTAGCCGGAGTCACCTGCGGCTTCGACCACCACGCGGCGCAGCATCTGGCGAACAATCACTTCAATGTGCTTGTCGTTGATCTTCACGCCTTGCAAGCGGTACACGTCCTGGACTTCGTCCACGATGTAGCGGGCCAGCTCTTCCGAACCCAGCAAACGCAGGATGTCTTGGGGGTCGGCCGGGCCGTCCACCACGGACTCACCCTTGTTCACCACTTGGCCTTCGTGCACCAGGATGTTCTTTTCCTTAGGGACCAATTCTTCCCAGACTTTGCCTTCGGGATCGGTAATCTGCAAGCGCACTTTGCCCTTGGTTTCCTTGCCGAAAGAAATGGTGCCGGTGGCTTCGGCCAACACGCCCTTGTCTTTGGGCGAGCGGGCTTCGAACAACTCGGCCACACGCGGCAGACCGCCGGTAATGTCGCGGGTCTTCTGGCCTTCGATGGGGATACGGGCCAGCACTTCGCCAGGGCCCACGTCCTGTCCGTCACGCACTTGCACCAGCGCGCCCACGGGGAAGCCGATGGTCACCGCATGGTCGGTACCGGGGATCTTGACTTCTTTGCCAGCAGCGTCGATCAGTTTGACCTGAGGGCGCACGATCTTGGCCGAACCGCGGCGCTTGGGGTCAATGACCACCAGTGTCGACAAACCGGTCACCTCGTCCACCTGGCGGGCCACCGTCAAGCCTTCTTCCACGTTCTCGAAATGCGCTTTACCAGCGAACTCGGTAATGATGGGGCGGGTCAAGGGATCCCAGTTGGCCAAAATCGCACCGGCCTTGATAGCCTGGTCGGCTTTGACGCTGAGGATGGCGCCGTAAGGCACTTTATGGCGCTCACGCTCGCGGCCGTGCTCGTCTTGGATGACGATTTCGCCAGAGCGGGAAATCACCACCAACTCAGACTTGCTGTTGGTCACGTAGCGCATGGTGGCGTTAAAGCCAATATTGCCGCTGGACTTGGCTTCCACGCTGGAGGCAATGGCGGCGCGCGATGCGGCGCCACCGATGTGGAAGGTCCGCATGGTCAGCTGCGTGCCGGGCTCGCCAATCGACTGGGCGGCGATCACACCGACGGCTTCGCCGTGGTTGATCAGGCCGCCACGGCCCAAGTCGCGTCCGTAGCATTTGGCGCAAATGCCAAAGCGGGTTTCGCAGGTCAGGGCGGTACGCACCTTGACTTCGTCCACGCCGTGGGTTTCGAGCTCTTCGATCTTGTCTTCGTCCAGCATGGTGCCGGCCGGGGCCACCACCGCGCGGGTTTCGGGGTGCAACACGTCTTCGGCCACGGTGCGGCCCAAGATACGGTCACGCAAGGACTCGATCACCTCGCCACCCTCAACAATGGCGCGCATCAGGTAGCCGTTGTGGGTGCCGCAATCTTGCTCGGTCACGACCAAGTCTTGCGTCACGTCCACCAGGCGGCGGGTCAGGTAACCCGAGTTGGCGGTTTTGAGCGCCGTGTCGGCCAGACCTTTACGCGCGCCGTGGGTGGAGATGAAGTACTCCAACACGTTGAGACCTTCGCGGAAGTTGGCGGTAATAGGCGTCTCGATGATGGAGCCGTCAGGCTTGGCCATCAATCCGCGCATACCGGCCACCTGGCGAATCTGGGCCGCAGAACCACGCGCGCCAGAGTCGGCCATCATGTAGATGGAGTTGAAGGACTCTTGCGTCACTTCATTGCCGTGGCGGTCAATGACCTGCTCTTTGGAGAGCTTGGCCATCATCACCTTGGACACTTCGTCACCCGACTTGCCCCAGATGTCCACGACCTTGTTGTAGCGCTCGCCAGAGGTCACCAGACCGGAGACGTATTGCTTCTCGATCTCTTTGACTTCGGTTTGGGCGCGGGCAATGATTTCGTGCTTCTCGAACGGCACCAACATGTCGTCGATACAGATCGAGATGCCGGCCTTGGTTGCCAGACGGAAACCCGCTTGCAGCAGCTTGTCGGCAAACACCACTGTCTCTTTCAAACCGCACTTGCGGAAAGACACATTGATGAGCTTGGAGATTTCCTTCTTTTTGAGCGCCTTGTTCAGGTTGGCAAAAGGCAGGCCCTTGGGCAGGATCTCGGACAGAAGCGCGCGACCGGCCGTGGTTTCCCACAGCTTGGTGCTGGGCACGAATTCGCCAGAGTCTTTGTCTTTGGTGTACTCGGTCAGGCGCACGTTGATGCGCGAGTTGAGTTCGACTTCGCCCGCGTCAAACGCGCGCTGCACTTCACCGGTGTCGGAGAAGATCAGGCCTTCGCCCTTGCCGTTGATGCGTTCGCGGGTCGTGTAGTACAGACCCAGCACCACGTCTTGCGACGGAACGATGGAGGGCTCGCCGTTGGCAGGGAAGAGCACGTTGTTGGAGGCCAGCATCAAGGTGCGGGCTTCCATTTGTGCTTCGACCGACAAGGGTACGTGGACGGCCATCTGGTCACCGTCGAAGTCGGCGTTGAAAGCCGAGCAAACGAGCGGGTGCAACTGAATGGCCTTGCCTTCGATCAGGATGGGCTCAAAGGCCTGGATACCCAAGCGGTGCAGCGTAGGCGCACGGTTGAGCATGATGGGGTGCTCTTTAATCACCTCTTCCAGGATGTCCCACACCACGGGGGTGCCAGATTCGACTTCCTTCTTGGCCGCCTTGATGGTGGTGGCGATGCCCATGGCTTCCAGGCGCGCAAAGATGAAGGGCTTGAACAATTCCAAGGCCATCAGTTTTGGCAATCCGCACTGGTGCAGCTTGAGGGTGGGGCCCACGGTGATCACGGAACGACCGGAGTAGTCGACGCGCTTGCCCAGCAAGTTCTGGCGGAAACGACCCGACTTGCCTTTGATCATGTCGGCCAGCGACTTGAGCGCGCGCTTGTTGGCGCCGGTCATGGCTTTGCCACGGCGGCCGTTGTCGAGCAAGGAATCCACCGACTCTTGCAGCATGCGCTTTTCGTTGCGCGCAATGATCTCGGGCGCTTTGAGTTCGAGCAAACGGCGCAGGCGGCTGTTGCGGTTGATCACGCGGCGGTACAGATCGTTCAGGTCGGAGGTGGCAAAACGGCCACCGTCCAGGGGAACGAGCGGACGCAAGTCGGGCGGCAAGACTGGCAGCACTTCGAGCACCATCCACTCGGGCTTGATGCCCGACTTCTTGAAGGCTTCGAGCACTTTGAGGCGCTTGGAGTTCTTCTTGATCTTGAGCTCGGAGCCGGTCAGGTCGTTGCGCAGGCGCTCGATCGAACCTTCGATGTCGATGCTTTGCAGCAAGTCCTTGATGCCTTCGGCGCCCATCTTGGCCTGGAATTCGTCGCCGTATTCCTTAAACTTGGCGTCGAAATCGTCTTCGGTCATGATGCTGAATTTCTTCAGCGGCGTCATGCCGGGGTCGGTCACCACGTAGGCTTCAAAGTACAGCACGCGTTCAATGTCACGCAACGTCATGTCCAGCACCAGGCCCAAACGGCTGGGCAGGGATTTCAGGAACCAGATGTGGGCGCAAGGCGCGGCCAGATCAATGTGGCCCATGCGTTCGCGGCGAACCTTGGTCTGTGTGACTTCAACGCCGCACTTCTCGCAGATCACACCACGGTGCTTGAGGCGCTTGTATTTGCCGCACAGGCATTCGTAGTCTTTGATAGGCCCGAAGATCTTGGCGCAAAACAGGCCGTCGCGCTCAGGCTTGAAAGTGCGGTAGTTGATGGTCTCGGGCTTTTTGACTTCGCCAAAAGACCAGGAGCGAATTTTCTCGGGCGAGGCCATGCCGATTTTGATGGCATCGAAGTGCTCATCCGGCGTGAACTGCTTAAACAGGTCGAGTAATGATTTCATGGAAATTCCTTATTAATCAGTTGAGGGCAGGCCGCGCTGCGGTCTGCCCCGCAAAACCTCAGGAGCGCTCGAGCTCAATGTCCAGGCCCAGGGAACGGATTTCCTTGACCAGCACGTTGAACGATTCCGGCATACCGGCCTCAATGGAGTGCTCGCCCTTGACGATGCTCTCGTACACCTTGGTACGGCCTTGCACGTCATCGGACTTGACCGTCAGCATCTCTTGCAAGACGTAGGACGCGCCATAGGCTTCCAGCGCCCACACTTCCATCTCACCAAAACGCTGGCCACCGAACTGGGCTTTACCGCCCAAAGGCTGCTGCGTCACCAAGCTGTAAGGCCCGGTGGAGCGCGCGTGCATCTTGTCGTCCACCAAATGGTGGAGCTTCAAGACGTGCATATAGCCCACGGTGGTGGGGCGCTCAAAGGCCTCACCGCTGCGACCGTCAAACAGGTTGGCCTGGGTGCGTGCGGCCGTCAGGCCCTTGGCCTTGGCAACATCGTCCGGGTAAGCGAGTTTGAGCATGCCGCGAATTTCTTCCTCAGACGCGCCATCAAACACGGGCGTGGCGAAAGTCGCGCCGCCTTGCAGGTTGGCAGCCATTTCCAGAATCTGCTCGTCGCTCAAGGCGGCGAGGTCTTCCTTGCGGCCTGAACCGTTGTAGATCGATTCCATGAATTGGCGCATTTCGGCCATCTTGGTCTCAGCCTGCAACATGTCACCAATGCGCTGGCCCAGGCCCTTGGCGGCCCAGCCCAGATGCACTTCGAGCACCTGCCCGACGTTCATCCGCGAAGGCACGCCCAGCGGGTTGAGCACGATGTCGCACGGTGTGCCGTCGGCCATGTAAGGCATGTCTTCGACCGGAACGATCTTGGACACCACACCCTTGTTACCGTGGCGGCCGGCCATCTTGTCACCAGGCTGCAGGCGGCGCTTGACCGCAATGTAGACCTTGACCATCTTGAGCACGCCTGCGGGCAACTCATCACCCTGGGTGAGCTTCTTGCGCTTCTCTTCAAACGACAAGTCAAAGCTGTGGCGGGTTTGCTCCAGCGATGCCTTGATGCTTTCCAGTTGCGAAGCCACTGCGTCGTCGGCCGGGCGGATGTCAAACCAGTGGAATTTCTCCACCGAGTCCAGATAAGCCCGGTCGATCTTGGTGCCTTTGCCCAGCTTTTGCGGGCCGCCATTGGCTGCCTTGCCGTCGAGAAGCTTGGCGATACGGTCAAAAGCGTCAGCTTCCACGATGCGGATCTGGTCGTTCAGGTCAAGGCGGAAACGCTTCAACTCGTCATCAATGATCTGCTGGGCGCGCTTGTCGCGGGTGATGCCTTCGCGGGTGAACACCTGCACGTCAATGACGGTGCCGGAGCTGCCCTGGTCCACGCGCAGCGAGGTGTCTTTCACATCGCTGGCTTTTTCGCCGAAGATGGCGCGCAACAACTTCTCTTCTGGCGTGAGCGTGGTTTCACCTTTGGGTGTAACCTTGCCGACCAGCGTGTCGCCGGGCAGGACTTCGGCGCCCACGTAGATGATGCCGGACTCGTCCAGGCGGTTGAGTTGCTGCTCGCTCAGGTTGGGAATATCACGGGTGATTTCTTCCGCGCCCAGCTTGGTGTCACGCGCCATGACCACTAGTTCTTCGATGTGGATCGAGGTGTAGCGGTCTTCTGCGACCACGCGCTCGCTGATCAAAATCGAATCTTCGAAGTTGTAGCCGTTCCACGGCATGAAAGCCACGAGCATGTTCTGGCCCAGGGCGAGTTCGCCCAGGTCGGTCGATGCACCGTCGGCAATCACGTCGCCACGATCGAGCTTGTCGCCCTTTTTGACGATGGGGCGCTGGTGGATGTTGGTGTTTTGGTTGGAACGCTGGTACTTGATCAGGTTGTAGATGTCCACGCCCACTTCGCCAGCTTGCGCCTCGGCGTCGTTCACGCGAATCACCACGCGGGTGGCGTCCACATAGTCCACGATACCGCCACGGGTGGCGGTCACCACGGTGCCGGAGTCAACCGCAGACACGCGCTCGATACCGGTGCCGACAAAGGCTTTCTCGGGGCGCAGCACAGGCACGGCCTGGCGCTGCATGTTGGCGCCCATCAGCGCGCGGTTGGCGTCATCGTGCTCCAAGAAGGGCACGAGCGACGCGGCCACCGACACGATCTGTGCGGGCGACACGTCCATGTACTGCACGCGCTCGGCGCCGCACAGGATGGACTCGCCTTTTTCACGCGCCGAGACCAGGTCGCCCGTCAGCAAGCCGTCTTTGTCCAGGGCCGCATTGGCCTGGGCAATCACGTACTTGCCTTCTTCGATGGCCGACAAATAGTCTATGTCCATCGTGACCTTGCTGTTGGCCACGCGGCGGTACGGGGTTTCAATGAAACCGTACTCGTTCAGGCGGGCGTACAAGGCCAGCGAGTTGATCAGACCAATGTTGGGGCCTTCGGGTGTCTCAATAGGGCAGACGCGACCGTAATGGGTCACGTGCACGTCACGCACTTCAAAGCCGGCACGCTCACGCGTCAAACCGCCCGGGCCAAGGGCCGAAACACGGCGCTTGTGGGTGATCTCGGACAAGGGGTTGGTCTGGTCCATGAACTGGGACAGCTGCGACGCACCGAAGAACTCTTTGAGCGCTGCGGAAATCGGCTTGCTGTTGATCAGGTCGTGGGGCATGAGCGGCTCTTGCTCGGCCTGGCCCAGACGCTCTTTGACGGCTTTCTCGATCCGTGCCAAACCAGTGCGGTATTGGTTCTCGGCCAGCTCGCCCACGCAACGCACGCGGCGGTTACCCAAGTGGTCAATATCGTCCACATCGCCACGGCCGTTACGCAAGTCCACCAGGATCTTGACAACAGACAGGATGTCTTCGTTGGTCAGCACCATGGGGCCGGTCGACTCGGCGCGGCCCATTTTGGCGTTGAACTTCATGCGGCCCACGCGCGACAAATCGTAGGTGTCCGGGTTGTAGAACAGGCGCTGGAACAACGCTTGCACTGCGTCTTCGGTTGGCGGCTCGCCGGGGCGCATCATGCGGTAGATGGCCACGCGGGCAGCAAACTCGTCCACCGTCTCGTCGGTGCGCAGGGTTTGCGAAATGTAGGCGCCTTGGTCCAACTCGTTGGTGTAGATACAAGCCAATTCGTTGATGCCAGAGGAACGCAGCTTTTTCAGCAAGGCTTCGGTCAGCTCTTCGTTGGCCTTGGCCACGATTTCGCCAGTGTCGGCTTCGACGATGTTGCGCGCAACCACGCGGCCAATCAGGAAGTCTTCAGGCACGCTGATGTGCGTGGTGCCGGACTGCTCGAGTTCGCGGGTGTGGCGGGCGGTAACGCGCTTGTCTTTGGCCACCACCACTTTGCCGGCCTTGTCGGTCAGGTCAAAGCGGGCGACTTCACCACGCAGGCGCTCGGCCACAAATTCCATTTGCGCGCCGCTGTCCATCAGGCGGAAGTTGTCGTTGACAAAGAAGTTTGCCAGGATCGATTCGTTGTTCAGGCCAATGGCCTTGAGCAAAATCGTGACCGGCATCTTGCGGCGGCGGTCCACACGGAAGTACAGCAAGTCTTTGGGATCGAATTCGAAATCCAGCCAGGAACCGCGGTACGGGATGATGCGTGCCGAAAACAGCAGCTTGCCCGAACTGTGGGTTTTGCCCTTGTCGTGCTCAAAAAACACGCCGGGTGAGCGGTGCAACTGCGAGACGATCACGCGCTCAGTGCCGTTGATGATGAAAGAGCCTTTGCCCGTCATCAAAGGCACTTCGCCCATGTAGACTTCTTGCTCTTTGACTTCCTTGACCACCTTGTTCTGGCTGGTCGAAGACTCACGGTCATAAATGATCAGTTGCACTTTGGCGCGCACGGCCGACGCAAAGGTCAAACCACGGGTCTGGCACTCACGCACGTCAAAACCGGGCTTGGCCAGGTTGTACTCGAGGTACTTCATCTCGACAAAACCATTGTGCGAAACGATGGGGAATGCTGCTTCAAACGCCGCTTGCAAACCCTCTTGGGTGCGTTTTTTCGGAGCGACATCTGCCTGCAAAAACGCGATGTACGCGTCTTTTTGCATTTGCAGCAAGTAAGGTATCTCGAGCACGCTATCGCGGTTACCGAAGTTTTTGCGAATTCGCTTGCGTTCTGTGTATGTATAAGCCATTAGATCTCCGGGCAAAGGCTGAGGAATCCTGGGGGTCCTAGGCGACTGTGTGTCTTTTCTTGGTGATTGGCCACTACCAACCATTGGCGGACGGTTGCGCATTGCACGCAACCCGAACCAAGGCATCTTCTGCAGTCGGGGTCAGAAGACACTTGAAAACCTGGCCCTAGTGGCTGGTTTACAGGTGCGCTCTGAAAGCACAAAAAGCTGGTCCGAAAACCAGCTTGCGTAATTCGAGATTGGGGCGTAGCGAGCAGGAGTCAGTTTGCTGTGAGAAGCGCAACCGTACGTTGGTACGGTGAGCATCGCAGCAGCAAAGTGGCCCCGCGCAGTAGCCCCAAATCGAATTACTTGAGTTCGACTTTGGCGCCGGCTTCTTCCAGCTTCTTCTTGGCGGCTTCAGCATCGGCCTTGGCCATGCCTTCTTTGACCGCCTTAGGAGCGCCGTCCACCAGATCTTTGGCTTCTTTCAAGCCCAGACCCGTGATTTCGCGCACAGCTTTAATCACCGAGACCTTGTTCGCGCCGACTTCGGTCAACATGACGTTGAATTCGGTCTGCTCTTCAGCCACGGCAGCAGCAGCACCGCCGCCAGCAGCAGGTGCCGACATAGCGGCAGCGCTTACGCCAAATTTCTCTTCGATGGCTTTCACCAGGTCGTTGAGTTCCATGACCGTCATGCTGTCGAGCGCGGTCAAAAATGCGTCTTTATCGAATGCCATTTTTATTTCCTAACAATATTGGTTACTACAACAAAAGGGCTTACGCCGCCTCTGCTTCGGCCGGTGCAGCAACTGCTGCGCCCGCGCCACGCTGTTCCGCCAAGGCGGCCAGCACACGGGCTGTACGCGAAATGGGGGATTGCATCAAGCCCAACAACTGCGCCAACAACACTTCTTTCGAAGGGATGCTTGCCAATTGCTTCACGCCGTTCGCGTCCAGAGCCTTGCCGCCGTACGCACCGGCACGAATCACCAACTTGTCGTTGGTTTTCGCGAACTCGGCAACCACTTTCGCGGCTGCAACTGCGTCGACAGAAAAGCTATAGATCAAGGGACCGGTCATCTGGTCGGACACGACCTCGAAGCCGCTACCGGCAACAGCACGGCGGGCCAAGGTGTTTTTCAACACACTCAACGTCACCCCGCTGTTGCGCGCGGTAGTGCGCAACTTGGTCATGTCAGCAACCGTGATGCCGCGGTATTCCGCGATCACGAGCGTTTGAGCTTTAGCGGCGAGGCTGGTCACATCAGATATGACCGCTTCTTTCTCACTGCGATTAAGACTCAAGGTTTACTCCTTTACATGCGCTTTGCAACTCTCGTCACTCACGCTCCATATTGCAGCGACCAACTGTGGAAGGACATCAATCCGTCTGCAGCGGGGTCGCCATCTGCGTTGGTTTTCACTGATTAAGTGCAGTCAAGCCACACACCAACGGTCTTGGATGGCTCTGCGGCACCAAATTGGCATCGCAGACCCACCACATCGGGCACCTCTTGCGAAGCACCCAAATTCAACAATCTCCGGCTTAGCCCGAAATCGTTTGCAAGTCCACGCGCACGCCCACACCCATGGTGGACGACACGGCGACCTTGCGCAAATACACACCCTTGCTCGAAGCAGGCTTGGACTTGTTCAGCGCTTCGATCAGCGCAGCCAAGTTGCCTTGCAGCTTGTCCGAGTCGAACGAACGGCGGCCAATGGTCGAATGGATAATGCCGGCCTTGTCAACACGGTATTGCACTTGACCAGCCTTGGCATTGCGCACGGCAGTAGCCACATCGGGGGTAACGGTACCAACCTTGGGGTTAGGCATCAAACCGCGTGGTCCGAGGATCTGGCCCAAAGTACCCACAACGCGCATGGCGTCAGGAGCGGCAATCACGATGTCAAAAGGCATGTCACCGGCCTTAACCATGGCGGCCAGGTCGTCCATACCCACGATGTCAGCACCAGCGGCGCGGGCTTCGTCAGCCTTTGCGCCTTGGGCGAACACCGCAACGCGGGTGGTTTTGCCAGTGCCGTTAGGCAACACGACGGCGCCACGCACGACTTGGTCCGACTTCTTGGCGTCAATACCGAGTTGCACTGCCACGTCGATCGACTCGTCGAACTTGGCATTGGCGAATTCTTTGACCAGTGCCAGCGCGTCCCCAAACGGGTACAGCTTGGTGGCAACGATCTTGCCCTGTTGGGTTTTTTGTTTTTTGGTCAGTTTGGACATTTACACGCCCTCCACATTCACGCCCATGGACCGGGCCGAGCCAGCAATGGTGCGAACCGCAGCATCCAGATCGGCTGCAGTCATGTCTTTCATCTTGGTCTTGGCGATTTCTTCGAGCTGAGCGCGCGTGATCTTGCCAACCTTGTCGCTGTGCGGACGGGCAGAACCCTTGTCCAGTTTGATGGCTTTCTTGATCAAAACCGTCGCAGGCGGCGTCTTGATGATGAAGGTAAAGCTCTTGTCAGCAAACGCCGTGATCACCACGGGCAAAGGCAGACCGGGCTCAACACCTTGGGTCTGCGCGTTGAACGCCTTGCAGAACTCCATGATGTTCAAACCACGTTGACCCAATGCAGGGCCGATGGGGGGGGATGGGTTGGCCTTACCGGCTGGCACTTGCAGCTTGATAAAACCGACGATTTTTTTCGCCATGATTTCTCCTTACGGGTGATAGCGCCTTGGTGCTGAACAACTCAGACCTCGGCTCCCCGGGGTTAACGACTCTTTAAACTCATTCGCGCCGAGTCGGATAACGCAAATGCAAAACCGGCCATCGCTGGCCAGCAAACCTTAGGTCTTCTCGATCTGAGAAAACTCCAATTCAACCGGCGTGGAGCGACCGAAAATGGTCACCGACACGCGCACCTTGCTCTTTTCGTAGTTGACGTCTTCCACCGAGCCATTGAAATCGGTAAACGGACCATCCTTGACGCGGACATACTCACCGACCACGAACTCCACCTTGTGGCGTGGCTTCTC
>CANBVJ010000031.1 GCA_947372865.1 Comamonadaceae bacterium | reverse complement strand
ATCTCGGTGGCGCAACCTTTGAGCTTGCGCTTAGACGGCAAATACCCAGACGATGCAGCCGCTGCACAAACCGCGATTGCTGAGGCGAAAGCCGATGTGATGGTGGTGGCGGCCTATGGCCTCATCTTGCCGCAGTGGACCTTGAGTGCCCCCCGCTTGGGTTGTCTGAACATTCACGCCTCGCTCTTGCCACGCTGGCGTGGTGCCGCGCCCATTCACCGCGCGATTGAGGCGGGCGACGCACAAACCGGCGTGGTCATCATGCAAATGGATGCGGGCCTCGATACCGGTGACATGCTGTTGACCGATGTGCTTGACATTGCCCCTGACGACACTACAGCCAGCCTGCACGACCGCTTGGCGGCCATGGGCGGCGCTTTGGTGGTGCGTGCTTTGGCCGATGCGCAAGCTGGTCAGTTGCGTCCCGTCAAACAACCCGAAGCTGGCGTGACCTACGCCCACAAAATTGAAAAAACCGAAGCTGCTGTGGACTGGCGGCAATCCGCTGAGACCATTGGTCGACGCGTGCGTGCGTTCAATCCGTTCCCCGCAGCCTCGGCGCAGCTCGGTGCCGAAGTGATCAAACTGTGGCGCGCCACGGTGGAGGCCAGCGCACACAACCAACCGTGTGGCACCGTGTTGAGCGCTGACGCGCATGGTGTGCGCGTCGCTTGCGGTGACGGTGTTTTATGCGTGACCGAGCTGCAACGCGCGGGCGGTAAACGCTTGAACGCTGCCGATTTTTTGCATGGCTTTGCGCTCACCGCTGGCCAATGCTTTGAGCCACATACCGCACACAAATCCAGCTGATGTTTTGGCAACGCACGCTCTACCAACATCCTGAGTTCAAACTCGGGTTACGTGATTTGGCGCCACAAGCCTTTGGTCAAGTGGCGTGGGCGTTGATGACCGGCGTGGCCTTGGTTAAATCTGGCATGAGCGTTTTCGAGTCTGTGGCTATGACGCTGCTGGTCTACGCCGGGAGTTCGCAGTTGGCCGCCACGCCGCTTATCGTGGCGGGGGCGCCTGCATGGGTGGTGCTGGCCACCGGCTTTTGCGTGAACTTGCGCTTTGTGGTGTTCAGCCTGCACATGCGTGGCTACCTCATGCACTTGCCACGGCTGCCACGCATCATCACAGGCTACTTCACCACCGACATCAGCTATGTTTTGTTCACCCGTCGCTTTGCGCATCCCGCGCAGACCGATGAGCAACGCGTGACGCAAGAAGCCTACTTGGCCGGTTTGAGTTTTGCCAATTGGAGCAGCTGGATGGCCTTCAGCTTGTTGGGCATTGCTTTGGCCAACGCCATTCCTATGTCGTGGGGTTTGGGCTTTGCGGGCATTCTGTGTTTGCTGGGCATTCAGTGCTCGTTGGCCAGCTCGCGCTTGCGTGTGTTGTCGTCTTTGGTGGCTGGTGTGGTTGCCGTGTTGGCCTATGCCTTGCCGCTTAAGCTCAACATCGTGCTGGCCATTGTGATGGCCGTGTTGGCGTGTTTGATGCTCGAACAGCTCAAGGCCCTGAAAGAAAAGCCCGTATGAACGGCATCGACTTGAACGTGACAGACGCGTGGACTCTGTGGGTCATTGCGGGCTTAGCCATCATCACTGCGGTCACGCGCAGCTTTTTCTTCTTAAGCAACACCGAATGGCACTTGCCCCACTGGGCACAACGTGGCCTGCAATACGCGCCCATCGCCGCGTTGTCAGCCGTGGTCGTGCCCGAGATCGTGACGACGCAAGGCGCGTTGATTGCCACTTGGCAAGACGCCCGTATCTTTGCGGCAGCGGTGGGTGTGACGGTTTACTTTGCCAAGCGCGATGTGCTGCTGACCATTGTGCTGGGCATGGCCGTGTACTTGCCGCTTCACATGGTGCTTGGCTGGTAAGCCAGGCGTTTTACGCGACTTAATTTCGCAGCAATTTAGCCACGAACAAACAAGGTGACAAGTTCGTGGGGCCCTACTTGGCGGCTCCAGTGACCATGCACTTTGGCGTCAAATGTGGCCCCTGCAGGCAGCACATCGGCCGAATAAAAGTGCTCGCCTGGGCCAAAGATGCGCGACGTGCCGTCTTGCAAAAAGATTTCCATCTGACCTTCTAAAACAAACAGCCACTGCGGGTTGTCGGTGCAATGAAAATCGCTGCGAAACCCAACGGGGCTGCGGCGCAACTGAAAACCACCGCTGGCCATGAGAGGTGACAAACGTGCTTGCGGCTTGCCCTCAGTGAGTTCGAGCGTTTCTTCGCGAAAACGTGCGAAGCCGTCGGTGTCGGTGAAGAGGATGACTTTGTTGAAAATTGCATGCATAGGGGACTACTTTAGCGCGGCCGCCGTCGCCTGTGTCTTTCGCGCACGAGACAATGAACGCTTGAACTGGTCGCTAGCTTGTTCACAATCAAGGTTTTACACAGGAGCAAACCATGAGCAAAGTTGCAGTTGTCACAGGCGCCAGTTCAGGCATTGGCAAGGCGTGTGCCTTGGCTTTGTTGGCCGAAGGCTGGCAGGTGGTGTTGGTGGGGCGCCGTGCCGATGCGCTGCAAGCTACTGTGCAGGCTGCGGGCTCGCATGCGGGCAATGCCTTGGCAGTGCCTTGCGATGTGAGCGACGAGGATGATGTGGCCAAGTTGTTTGAGCAGGTGCGCGTCAACTATGGCCGCTTGGATTTGCTGTTCAACAACGCAGGTATCTTTTTGCCTGCCACCATGCCTGGCGATTTGTCAGGCGCCGACTGGCGTCGCTCGGTGGATGTGAATTTCAATGGCGCGTTTTATTGCCTCTCGCACGCGTTCAAGTTGATGAAAGATCAGAGCCCACAAGGCGGGCGCATCATTAACAACGGCTCTATTTCCGCGCATGCCCCGCGCCCCGGCTCTATCGCCTACACGGCTACCAAGCATGCCATCACGGGCATGACCAAAGCGGCCTCGCTTGACGGCCGCGCGTTTGACATTGCGGTGGGCCAGATTGACATTGGCAACGTGGCCAGCGACATGACCGAGAAGTTTGCCGCTGGCGCTTTGCAGGCCGACGGCAGCGTGAAGCCCGAAGCGCGCATGGACATGCAAGGCGTGGTCGATAGCTTCATGGCCATGGCCCGTTTGCCGCTGACAGCCAATGTGCTGTTCATGACGGTGATGGCCACCAAGATGCCGTTTGTGGGGCGTGGTTAATCGAACTTTTAGAATAGCGGTAGTTTTTACTTTTACCGCTTACCTCCATGAACGTCATTCGCTTCTCTGATTTGTGTGCCAACGGCTCGGCCAAAGGCAAACGTGTTTTCATCCGTGCCGACCTCAACGTGCCGCAAGACGATGATGGCCAAATCACCGAAGACACGCGCATCCGCGCGAGCGTGCCAGCCATTCGCATGGCCCTCGAAGTGGGCGCGGCTGTGATGGTCACATCGCACTTGGGCCGCCCCACCGAAGGTGAGTTCAAGCCCGAAGATTCATTGGCCCCTGTGGCCGAGCGTTTGAGCGAGTTGCTCGGCCGCCGCGTGCCTTTGGTGTCTAACTGGGTCGACGGCGTTGATGTGGAGCCAGGCCATGTGGTGCTGCTCGAAAACTGCCGCGTTAACAAGGGCGAGAAAAAGAACAACGACGAATTGGCCCGCAAGCTGGGCGCGTTGTGCGACATCTTTGTGCACGACGCATTTGGCACCTCACACCGTGCCGAAGGCACAACCTACGGCATCGCGCAATACGCGCCCGTGGCCTGCGCAGGCCCTTTGTTGGCGGCAGAGATTGACGCCATCACCAAGGCCTTGGCCAACCCCAAACGCCCACTGGCCGCCATCGTGGCGGGCAGCAAGGTGTCCACCAAGCTGACCATCCTCAAGAGCTTGGCCAACAACGTGGACCAGCTCATCGTGGGCGGCGGCATTGCCAACACCTTCATGCTGGCCGCCGGTCTGAACATCGGCAAAAGCCTGGCCGAACCCGATTTGCTGGACCAGGCCAAAGCCGTGATTGACGCCATGCAGGCCCGCGGCGCCGCCGTGCCGATTCCCACCGATGTGGTCACAGCCAAAACCTTTGCCGCAGATGCCGTAGCCACCGTCAAAGCCGCCACCGACGTGGCCGACGACGACCTGATTTTGGACATTGGCCCGCAAACCGCCCAGGCGCTGGCCGCCCAACTCATGCGCGCAGGCACCATTGTCTGGAACGGCCCGCTGGGCGTGTTTGAGTTTGCCGCGTTTGAGAACGGCACCAAGGTGGTGGCCCAGGCGATTGCCGCGTCCAGCGCCTTCAGCATTGCCGGGGGCGGCGACACACTCGCAGCCATCGCCAAGTACGGCATTGAGGCGCAGATTGGCTATATCTCCACCGGCGGTGGTGCCTTTTTGGAGGTGCTGGAGGGCAAAACCCTGCCGGCGTTCGAGATTTTGGGCCGGCGCGCGGGCGCCTGAGTCCGCGTTTTTCGCCTGGTGTCGGCCAGCGCCGCCACCAGAGCGTTAAGCTGAGTGTCAGCGTGGGTCTTTGCCTGGCGTCAAGAAGATGTAAGGGCCGCTCCGCGACAATCCACCCCAGCGCGGCTATCGGGCCGCCTATTACTTGAATGGAATACAACATGTCAAATCGTCGTGAATTTGTGGTGAAACTCGGTCTGGGCGCCAGCGCCTTGGTAGGCGGCGCTGTTTTTGCAGCCGCTCCCATGGTCGCCGAGTCGGACGCTACTGCCAGCAGCCTGGGCTACAAGGCTGACGCCTCCAAAGTCGACAAAACCAAGTTCCCCAAATTTGCAGCAGGCCAAAATTGCGGCAGCTGCGCCTTGTTCCAAGGCAAGGCCGGTGACGCCGCCGGTAACTGCCCGCTGTTTGCCGGCAAGCAAGTGGCCGGCACCGGCTGGTGCAGCGCTTACGCCAAAAAGGGCTAATCCCCCTGCGGCCCATGCCGCACTGACCACCGCCGGGTTTCGTTTTTTTACGGGGCCCTGCGGTGGTTTTTTCTTGGGCGCAAAATCAGGGGTGCCAACGCGGGAGCCTCCCGTCGCTTGTTGCCGGTTAACCATTTTTAGTCCCACGATGCCTTTTTCTCCCCTCGGTCTTTCCAGCGCCTTGTGCGCCGCAGCGCATGCGGCTGGTTTTGTAGCGCCCACGCCCGTGCAGACCGGCGCGATTGCCGCCGTCCTGCAAGGCCGCGACCTGCTGGTGCGGGCCCAGACGGGTTCGGGCAAAACGGCTGCCTTTGCCCTGCCACTCTTGCAATTGGTAGTGCCCACGGGCGCCGTGCGCAGCGGCCCCCGACGCGTGCAGGCCTTGGTGCTGGTGCCTACCCGCGAACTCGCGGTGCAGCTGGGTGATGTGCTCAAGGGCCTAGCCAGCGGCTTGGTGCCTGCGCCCAAGATCAGCGTTGTGTTTGGCGGCGTGTCCATCAACCCGCAAATGCTGGGTCTGCGCGGGGGCAGCGACATCGTGGTGGCCACGCCCGGGCGCCTGCTGGACTTGGTGGACCACAACGCGGTGCACCTGAATGATGTGCGCACCCTGGTGCTTGACGAGGCCGACCGCCTGTTGGACCAGGGCTTTAGCGAAGAGCTCGGGCGCATTGTGGGCATGTTGGGCGCCCAGCGCCAGAGTCTGTTTTTCTCGGCCACCTTTGGCCCGCAGGTTAGCGCGCTGGCCCAAGGCCTGCTGCGCGACCCGGTGCGCGTAGAAGTGGCCGACGCACCCGACACCCTGCCCGACATTGCCCAAAGCGCGATTGCCGTGGACACGCGCTCGCGCACCCAGCTGCTGCGCCACCTGATTAAGCAGTACGGCTGGAGCCGTACCTTGGTGTTCGTGGCCACCAAGTATTCGGCTGAAGTGGTCGCCGACAAGCTGCGCAAAGCCGGCCTGGACGCTGAGCCGCTGCACGGCCAGCTCAGCCAGGGCAAGCGCAGCCAGGTGCTGGACGACTTCAAGGCCTCGCGCATTGCCGTGGTGGTAGCCACCGACCTGGCCGCGCGCGGCATCGACGTGGTGGAGCTGCCGGTGGTGGTGAACTACGACCTGCCGCGTTCGGCCGAGGACTACACCCACCGCATCGGCCGCACCGGGCGCGCGGGGCAGGCCGGTCTGGCGGTGAGTTTTGTCAGTGCTGATACCGAGGCGCACTGGCGCCTGATTGAAAAACGCCAGGGTCTGGACCTGGTGCTTGAAGCCGTGGAAGGCTTTGAGCCGACCGAGGTGGCCGCCCACCCGGCGCAAGGCCTGGTGGATATGAGCGGCAACGGCGGTGTCAAGGGCAAGCGCCCGAGCAAAAAAGACAAGCTGCGCGCTGCGGCTGCGGCTGCGGCTGCGGCTGCAGCCAATGGCGATAGCCCAACCCCATCGGCCAGCGCTGCGGCCACCAGGGCTGTGGTTTAAGGTCGCCGCACCCCTTGCCTATGTCTGACGCTTCACAAATCGAGATTCCACCGTCTTTTGTGGCGCTGTTTGTGGCGCCGGGCAAAACCCGGCCGCACACCGCGCACGCGGTGGTGGCCGCCCGTTACGAGCTGTGCGAAGACCTGGCACAGACCCTGGCGCCCACGGCCAGCCAGATGCAGCTCGCCCGCGATTTGCACACCTCGGCGGTGCTGGCGCAGTGCCTGCAAGCCATCACCGGCGCCGACGCGGTGCTGGACGTGCCCGAGGCGCGCTGGGTGATGTGCCGCCTGGCCGAGCTGCTCGATTGGGATATGCCCGTGTTTGCCGCCGAGGATGCGGCTCCCTGAGATGCCCGGCAACCTGAAGCCTGGTACGCCCGCGCAACAGTCCGTGGCGCGTGCCGCGCGTTGGCCCGTCGGAGTGTTGGCTTTGACTATGGCTGCCCTGGTGGTGCTCTGGCTGCACGCGCTGGCGCTGCAAGGGCTGGCGCAGGTTTTGCCAGGCTTGGGCGCTGGCGCGGGCAATTCCCCCGTGACCCGCGCCTTTATCACCCGCACCGTGCAGTTTGACAATGGCGCGGACAAGGCGCCCCCAGCGCCCCCATTGCCCCCTGCCGCGCCGCCGCCTGCCCCCAAAGCCGCGCGCAAGCCCGCAGGCGCAGCGTTTTTGGCCGCGCCTGAAGCGCCTGTGCCCCTGGCTGCGGAGCCCGCGCTGGTTGCGGCGGCGATAACGATCGATCCCTCTACCCTACCAGACCCCATGGCGGCGGACGGGTCGGCCAATGCGGCTGCACCGGAGCCGATGCCGACAAGCACGTCGGCGCCCGCCATGGCGACGGTGCCCCTGGAGGCGTCGTCGTCCGCGTCAGGTGTGATGGAAAACGCACCTTCTGCCCCAAGCCCTGCGCCCGCCGCAGCGCCTATTACGGGCGCGAGGTCGGCTGCGGGCGCCTTGCGCCCGGCCCCCGCCAGCGCCGCCCCAGCGGTGCCGGTGTATGACTACCGGGTTCCTGGCTCGACCCGGCTCAAGTACGACGTCTCAGGCCTGGTCAAGGGCTTTCGCTACTACGTCTCGGGCGAGCTGCTGTGGCTGCAAGACGGCAAAACCTACGACGCGCGGCTGGAGATCAGCCACTTTTTGCTCGGCTCGCGGGTGCAAACCAGCAAGGGGGCTTTGACGCCGCTGGGCCTGGAGCCCCTGCGCTTTGGCGACAAGGTGCGCAGTGAAGTGGCGGCGCACTTTCAGCGCGCCAAGGGCCTGGTCAGCTTCAGCGCTAACACCCCTGACGTGCCGCTGATGCCGTTGGCGCAAGACCAGCTCAGTATTTTTGTGCAACTCGCGGCCATGTGGGGCGCCAACCCTGGGCGCTTTGCCCCGGGCCTGCAACTGCCATTTCAGGCCGTTGGGCCGCGCACTTCGGAAAACTGGGTGTTTCTGGTGGGCGCGACCGAGCGGCTCAAGATCGACGGACGTGAATTACCCGCCACCAAGCTCACGCGCGAACGTTCAGGCGACTACGACACGCGGGTGGAGCTGTGGCTGGCGCCCGCGCTGGACTACCTGCCTGCGCGCATCCGCCTGACGCAAAGCAATGGCGACGAGGTCGACATGCTCTGGAGCCGGTCCGAAAAACCTTGAGCCCCATACTTGCAAAAACCGGTAAAACCCACAAATCCTGTTAACCTAGAAACCAACCCGCACCAAAAGCACCGCATGCACACGCTCTACGACTCCGAAACCTTCACCGTGACCCACATGCTGGCCAACGCGCAAGCACAGGACATGAGTCCGGCATCGGCCAACGGACCGGGCAACACCGCCCTGAGCGAAATCAAAACCGCGCAATATCCCCAGGGCGTGCCCATGCTGGCGCGCCACGGTTTTGAGATCGTGGACAAGCGCTCGGGCAAAGAGGTTTACCTGGACGGCTCCTGGGCCGAACTGTTCCAGCAGCACATCGTCGCCTGGCAGGTGAACATGCCCACCCAGGAAGAAGTCGAAGAAACGCTGGAGCAATACGCCGAGCTGGCGCAAAACCCGGTGGTGGTGCACTGATTGCCTGATCCCCGCCCGCCGCGATTGACCCCATGAAAACCCCGTTCTGGCGTTGCGCCTTGGTCAGTCTGCTGCTATGGGCATTGCCCGTACAGTGGCTGGCGGCAGCGTCCACCTTGCCTTGCGCAGGGCATGTCCGTGCCCAAGGGGGCGCCTCAATCGTGGCGCCCATACAAGATGCGGCACCTGGGCAGACTCGGAGCCATTCCCACGAAGCAAGCGCCGTACAGGCGCATGGAGCACACGACCACAGCCTGCTGGCCGTGGCGCCCCCGGACGCCGGTGCGGATGGTGCGCCGGACGGCGCGTCTGCCCATGGACACGCCAAATGCACCAGCGCGGGTCATTGCTGCGTGGGTGCCGTCATTCCGTCTGCTGCATTGCCAGACTTTTTCCGTCCCAGCGCATTGGTGGACTTTGCTCCTCTGACGCAGCACCACCGCGCCCCGGTACTGAGCGGCCCGGACCGACCACCGCAACGCTGCCTGGCCTAAAGCGCAGCATGCGCGTGGGGCCGGTGTTTTGACATGCGGCTTGGCCAAAGCACCGCCGTTTGCCGGCGTTGACCCGCCGGCCACGCATGCGCCGCCGCCCTGGCCTTCCACCCTGTTCTTGCGCTAGCGCTCTTGTGCTGCGCGCAAGCCTGACGCCCATCCTGTCCCGGCCCCAGAGCCCGGCGCGCACGCCTTCTGGTGGTGGTTTTTCTGATGAATTGCGAGGTATTGATGGCTTTTTTTCGCCTGTTCTCCCCTTTAGCCCTGACTTGGGGCTTGCTGCTGCCGCTGGCGTGGGCGCAAAGCCCGGTGCCGGATGCGGCGCGCGTTGGCGGGCCCGTTCCACGCAGCGCCGCCGCCGCGCCGTCCGATGGCCCGGTGGATTACGTCTCGGTACTGGCGCGATACCAGCCGTTTGCCGAGCAGGCGTTGGCGTCTTGGCCGGACGCCAATGCCACCGTGCAGCGCATCGGCGGCTGGCGCGCATACGCCAAAGAGGCAAGCGCGAACCCGCCCGCCACGCCTGAAATCCGCCCGCCCCAACCAGGAACCAAGCCATGAGCCTCGCTACACCACGATGGAGCGCGCCGGCACGCGCACTGCTGCTGAGCCTGGTGCTGGCGCTGGCGGGCTGCGCCAGCGTCGACTTTGATGCCACACTGGCGCGCACCAACGAGGACCTTGGCGGCTTTACCCAAGGCGCACTGGGCCTGGCCCACACTACCGCGCAACGCGAGGCGCGCGCCAGCCAAGCCGCCCGCCTGCTGGCGCAGCCGCTGAACCAGCCCGGTGCGGTGCAACTGGCCCTGGTCAACAGCCCGGCTTTGCAAGCGCTTTTGGCGCAGCGCTGGTCAGAGCTGGCCACGTTGGCACAAGGTGCTCGCACGGCCAATCCCAGCCTGAGCCTGGAACAGTCCCGCTTGGGCGCAGAACTGGAAATTGGCCGGCGCCTGAGTTTTGGCCTGCTGGACTTGCTGACGCTGCCCCAGCGCCAAGAGCGCGCCGCCCGGGCCCAGGAGCAGTCGCAAATCCAGCTCAGCGCCGAGGTGGTAGACCAGGTCACGCAGGTGCGCCAGGCGTGGGTGCGGGCGGTGGCGGCGCAGCAGGCACTGGCTTATGCGCAACAGGTCAACGAAATCGCGCACAGCAGCGCCGAACTGGCGCGGCGCATGCAGGCGGTGGGCAACTTCAACACCTTGCAGCGCGCGCGCCAGCATGCCATGTATGCCGACGCCAGCGGCCAATGGGCGCTGGCGCAGCACCGTGCACTGGCCGCCCGCGAGACGCTGGTCCGGGCGCTCGGGCTGGACGACGCGCAGGCTGCGCAGTTGCAATTGCCGGCGCGCCTGCC
Organism: Comamonadaceae bacterium; assembly: GCA_947372865.1. Lineage (GTDB taxonomy): Bacteria > Pseudomonadota > Gammaproteobacteria > Burkholderiales > Burkholderiaceae_C > Allorhodoferax. Next base: position 27,131 of record CANBVJ010000031.1, on the reverse strand, counting down.
GGCCTTGCCTGAGGCGCCGCGCAGTCCTCAAGCGCTGGCGCAAACCACGCTGGCGCAGCGCCTGGACGTGCGGCTGGCCCAGGCGGCACTGGCGGCCTCCCTGCAGGCCCAGGGCTTGAGTGACCTGAGCAGCCTGACCGACGTAGAACTGGCGGTGCGCCGCGACACGGTGTTTGACGACGCCGCAGGCACCCAAGGTGCGCGCCACGGCGTGGAACTGGCGGTGCGACTGCCCCTGCTCGATGGCGGTGACTTGCGCCGCACCGCCTTCAACGCCCAAACCCTGGCGCTGGCTCAGCGGCTGCAGGCCACGCTGCTTGAGGCCCGCTCGGGCCTGCGCGAAAGCTATTCGGCCTACCGCACGGCCTACGACCTGGCGCGCCACTACCGCGATGAGGTGCTGCCGCTGCGCAAAACCATCGCCGACGAAAACCTGCTGCGCTACAACGGCATGCTGATCGGCGTGTTCGAGTTGCTGGCCGACACCCGGGAACAGACCGCCGGTGTGCAAGCGGCCATCGACGCCGAACAGCAGTTTTGGCTGGCCGATGCGGCGTTGCAGGCCGCGCAAATCGGCCGCCCGCCCGCCGCAGCGCAGGCCTTGCTGGCCAGCCCGAGCGCCACCACCACCGATACGCCGGCCCATTGACATGCCGCGCTGTGCTGGACGCCGCCCCATCCGCAGCCCTTACGGCCCCCCTTGTCTGTTTTGAAAGCCCTTGCCATGAATACACGCCGTCAATTTTTCAAGTCCGCCAGTCTGGCCGGGGGCGCCGTGGCGGCTGCGGCCGTAAGTCGCGTGGCCCTGGCAGCCCTGCCCGAGGCCGTGTCGCAAAGCAGCGCGCACACCATGGCGCCTTTGCTGCCTGAGAGTGGCCGCCCCTACAACCCGGTGGTCACGCTCAACGGCTGGACGCTGCCCTGGCGCATGCGCCAGGGCGTCAAGGAGTTTCATCTGGTAGCCGAGCCGGTGGTGCGTGAGATGGCGCCCGGCTTCAAGGCCCATTTGTGGGGCTACAACGGTCAGTCGCCCGGCCCCACCATTGAGGTGGTCGAAGGCGACCGGGTGCGTATTTTTGTCACCAACCGCCTGCCCGAACACACCAGCGTGCACTGGCATGGCCAGCGCCTGCCCAACGGCATGGACGGCGTCTCGGGCCTGACGCAGCCGTCCATCCAGCCGGGCAAAACCTTTGTCTACGAGTTCGAGGCGCGCCGCCCCGGCACCTTTATGTACCACCCGCACGCCGACGAGATGACGCAAATGGCCATGGGCATGATGGGCATGTGGATCACCCATCCCAAGGCGCCCCACCCCTGGATTGCCGAGGTGCAGCGCGACTTTTGCTTTCTGCTCAATGCCTATGACATTGATCCCGGCAGCTACACGCCCAAGACCATGACCATGCTGGACTTCAATCTCTGGTCCTGGAACAGCCGGGTGTTTCCGGGCATTGACTCGCTCAATGTGCGCCAGCACGACAAGGTGCGCATCCGCGTGGGCAACCTGACCATGACCAACCACCCCATCCACCTGCACGGCCACGAGTTCCAGGTCACCGGCACCGACGGTGGCGCCACGCCCCCGGCTGCGCGCTGGAGCGAAGTCACCACCGACGTGGCGGTGGGCCAGATGCGCCAGGTCGAGTTTGTGGCCGACGCACCTGGCGACTGGGCCTTCCATTGCCACAAGAGCCACCACACCATGAACGCCATGGGCCACAACGTGCCCACGCTCATCGGCGTGGACCACAGCGGCTTGGCCAAGCAAATCGGCCAGCTCATTCCCGACTACATGGTCATGGGCGAGCGCGGCATGGCCGACATGGGCGAAATGGAGATGCCGATTCCTGACAACACCGCGCCCATGATGACCGGCCAGGGCCCGTTTGGCGGGGTGGAGATGGGCGGCATGTTCAGCGTGCTCAAGGTGCGCAAAGACCAGCCCCATGGCAACTACCAAGACCCCGGCTGGTACCCGCACCCCACCGGCAGCGTGGCCTATGAATGGACCGGCGCGCTGACCCCACCCGCGCGCAGCCAGTCGGGCGGCGCGGCCGCCATGGCGCCGCACAACATGCCTGCCGCCGAAGTCGAAGTGCAGGTGCGCAAACCCCTGGCCCGCAGCCCATCGGGCCACGGCGAACACTGAATGCGCGCTGGCACAAGCAATCTCTTTTTTTACCTTCCACAACCTGAGGAAAACCGCATGAAACTCCGAAACACCTTGCTGGCCCTGGCCAGCGCAGCACTGGCGGCGGCGTCACCGGCCTTTGCCAGCGGCAGCAACGCCGACGGCCACCACCATGACCACGCCATGGCGGACATGGGCGAGGCGGGGCAAACCAGCCAAGCCACACGTACCGTGCAGATTGAAATGCGTGACAGCATGCGGTTTGTGCCCGCCAAGCTGGCGGTCAAACAAGGCGAGACCTTGCGCATCGTCGTCAAAAACACCGGTCAGCTCACCCATGAAATCGTGCTGGGCAACGAGAAAGACCTCAAGGCCCACGCCGAACTGATGAAAAAGTTTCCGGAAATGGAACACGCCGAGCCCAATATGCTGACGCTGGCCGCTGGAAAAACCGGCGAGCTGGTCTGGAAATTCAGCCGCGCTGGCGTGGTCAACTTTGCCTGCTTGCAGCCCGGCCACTTTGATGCCGGCATGAAGGGCCAGGTGCGGGTGGCCGCAGCCAAAGCGCCGGCCAAAGACGTTCACGGGGAGGACGGCCATGCGCACTAAAACACTGACCCGCCGCCTGGCCTTGCAGCATGTTGTGCTGTTGCCACTGGCGACTGCCTTGCTCCCGGCGCAAGCCGCCCCCGGCAAACCCCAGGTCGAGGTCTGGAAAGACCCGGCCTGCGGCTGCTGCGAGGATTGGGTCTTGCACATGGAAAAGTCCGGCTTTGCGGTGCGCGTGAATGGCGACGGCAATGAGGCCGCGCGCAAACGCCTGGGTATTCCGGCGGCGCTGGGTTCTTGCCACACCGCCAGTGTGGGCGGCTATGCGCTGGAAGGCCACGTGCCGGCCAAGGATGTGCAGCGCCTGCTGCGCGAAAAACCCCAGGCCATCGGCCTGGCGGTGCCCGGCATGCCCGTGGGATCGCCCGGCATGGACGGCGCCGTCTACCAGGGCCGCAAAGACCCGTTTGACGTGTTGCTGGTGCTGCCGCGCGGTGGCACACGCATTTTTCAGAGTTATGTCAAAGGAGTGGCGGTATGAGTGCAAAAAAAAGAGGGCGCGCATGGGCGCTGGCGCTGGGTGGCTCGCTCTTGGCCCTGGCCGCGTGGGCCCAGACGGCCGACCTGAGCGAGGGCGAAATCCGCAAGATCGACCCGGCAGCCGGCAAGATCACTATTGCCCACGGCGAGATCAAGAGCATTGACATGCCGCCCATGACCATGGTGTTCACCGTCAAAAACCCGGCCCTGTTCGACGCCCTGAAAAAAGGCGACAAAGTGCGCTTTGCCGTGGTGCGCGAAGACGGCAAGCTGGTGCTCACCGAGATCTTGCAGGCGCGCTAGGCTGTCTGGCGACTCCCCGCCGCCTCAAGTCCCGGCATAGCGGTAAATCTGGTCCCCCTGGGGTGCGCGGATTTGGGCGTTGAAGGACACCACGATGCGGTCCTGGGTGCCGACATAGGGCAGCGCCTTGTGCGGCAAAAAAGAAGGGAACAGTACCAGATCGCCCTCGTGCGGCGTCACGTCCAGCGTGGCGTTTTGCAAATAGGCGTTGCCCATGTCCATGTAGGCGCCGCCCAGGAGGGGGAACATCGGGCTGTAAAAGCGCGTGGCGCCGTTGAGCGTGCCCCACTGCGGCTCGCGTTGGCGTTCTGCCACCGGGTCGATTTGCACGTAGTACACGCCCGACCAGGAACAGTTGCCGTGGGTGTGCACGTCGTGAAAGGCCGCGCCGTTCTGAATCTGAAACCACAGGCCCACCAGTTCGAGCTGCATGCCGTGGCGCCCGCTGGGCCAGACCCCGGCGTTGGCCTGCTTGGCCGTGGCTTGCAGCGACTGGGCAATGAACTTCACCAGCGTGTGGAATTCGGGCACGTCCACGCGCTGCAGCAAGTCGTCGGCGCTTGCGTAAAAGCTGCCTGTGCGCTCAGGGTGCTGGGCCACATCGGTGGCGCGCATGACGCTGAAGATGCGCGCCAGCACGTCGTTCACCGCCTGTGCACCTTCTAGGCGGTGCACCGCCATGGGCACCGGCCAGTGCGCGCTGTTGGGCGCAAACAGCGGCGCGCTCATGCGCTCACGCCTTGTTCGGCGGGCAAATCGAGCCGCCAGCCGGTGCGCTGGGCCAAGGCATCCAGGTCGGCCAGGGTGTCCAGGTCGGTGACAAAGCGGGTGTTGGTGCTGTTGTGCACATGGACTAGCTCGGGCTGGCGCTCCACCAGGTGGCGGCAGCCCAGGTTGGTGTCGCTGGCCAAAATATCGGCCAGGGCCACCTCGTCCATCACGATCGGGTTGCCACGCTGGCCGTCCACCACCGGCACCACCACGTGTCCGCTGGGGCGCTTTTTAAAGGCGGCAATCAGCTCGGTCAGGTCCGCCGCGCCCAAGAGCGGCTGGTCGGCCAGCACCACCAGCACCGCGTCAAAGTTGCCGCGCAGTGCCTGCAGGCCCACGCGCACCGAACTTTGCTGGCCCAACGCGTAGTCGGCGTTGTGCGCCAGGGTCACCGGAAAGGACGCCACGCTGGCTTCCACCGCGTCACGGGCAAAGCCGGTGACCACCACCACCTCATCCACCCCAGCGCCACTCAGGGCGATGAGCTGGCGGTTGATGAGCGGCACGCCTTGCAGGCGGATCAGCGACTTGGCCACGCCGCCCATGCGGCTGCCGGTGCCTGCGGCCAAGAGCACCGCGCCCACGCGCAGGCGGGCGTACAAACCGCCGCCTTGTTTGAGTAAGCATCCCATTGCAATGTTCCTGTAATCGGTTGAGTAAAAGTAAGCGCGTCAGGTGCTGCGCAGCAGCTCGGGCAGACGCGCCAGGCTGGCCAAATTATGGGCCGGCAGAAAGCGGTTCACCTGCGCGGCCGCGCGTAGCAGCGCCTCGGACTGCGGCGCCTGCACCGTAGGATGCAGCCAGCACACCCGCGCGCCGCGCGCACGCACCTGGGCCAGCACGGCGCCCAGGTCGTCGGGTGGGTCGGTGTCGTAGCCGTCGCTAAACACCAGAAACAGGTCGCCGCGCTGCAGCGACCGGCGGTCCAGGTGCAGGCGCAGCGCCTCGTGCAAGCAACTGGCAATGCGGGTGCCGCCGCCAAAGCCGAAGGTAACGGCGTTGACCTTTTCTTGCACCCGCGCGCTGCGCCGTTTCATGAGCGGCGTCACGTCAGCCACGCTGGTGTGAAACACCAGGGCGCGCGCGTCCATCACCTCGACAAACGCGCGGGAGAGGCGCAGGTAAAACTGGGCATGCACCTCCATGGAGCGGCTCACGTCCACCAGCACCACCACGCGCGGTTGGCGGCGCTGGCGTTGCACCCGCGCGAGCTTGACGATCTCGCCCCCGGTGGCCAGCGCCCCGCGCAGTGAGCGGCGCAGATGCACCGTGCCGCGGTCGCCCGTGTGCTGAAAGCGGCGCAGCAACTGGGCACGCAGGCGTTTTTTGAGGGCTTCGACCACGGGCTCAAAGCGGTCCATGTCGCCGGGCATCCAGTCGGCAAAGTCGCGCTGGTCCAGCGGTGCGGTGCTGCTGGCGCCGCCCTGGGCGCGTTGGCCACCGGCTTCTTCCAGATTCCCCGCTGCGGCGTCGTCGGCCTGGCCGACGGTGGGGCGGGCCTGGCCGGGCGCGGTGTTGCCGCTTTGCTGGGCCATGTCCTGGTGCATTTGCTGCACCAGCTCGGGCAGGGCGCGCGCGCGTTGGGTCAGGCCCGAGGTGCGGGTGCTGCCCCTGACCTTGTGCGGAAACCAAAAAGCCTGGTGCAGGTCTGGGTATTTGCGCCACTGGGCCTGGCTGCCGCTGGCAATGGCGCGCCACAGCGCCTGGATGCGCGGCCACTGCGCCAGGGGCAGTGCGGCGGCGGCTTGCACCATGAGTTCGATTTCGGCGTAGCCCAGGGCAAAACCGTGCTGCCGTAGGTAGTGGGCAAATTCGCCGAGCTGCGTGCGCGGGTCGGTGGCGGCGGGCAGGGGCGGTACCTGCGCCGCCGGGCTTGCCTCAGCAGCGTGGGCGACAGGCGTTGGGGCGGCCATGGCGCCTATTTCAGGGCGGCGGCCACGCCTGCGTCCTGGCCCATGCGCGGGCCGTCCATCAGTTTGCCCACGCGCTCGGCCGTGACTTGCCAGCGGTCGTTGCGGGTTTTGAGCAGCGCAGCCAGCGAGGGCATGAGCAGCTGCGGGTCCATCGGCAGTTCGCTGTGGCCGAGCTTGAACAGCACCCGCACCCAGTCCAGCGTTTCGGCCACGCCCGGGGTTTTGTCCAGGTCTTCCTTGCGCAGGCGCTGCACAAAGGCTACGCATTCCTCCACCAGGCGGCTGGCAGCTTCGGGCACCAGGGTGCGCACGATTTGCGTCTCGCGCGCCAGGGTGGGAAAGTCAACAAAGTGAAACAGGCAGCGCCGGCGCAGCGCGTCCGACAAATCGCGCGTGCCGTTGCTGGTCAAGATCACCAGCGGCTTGCTGATGGCGCGCAAGGTGCCGATTTCGGGCACGCTGATTTGGTATTCGGACAGCATTTCCAGCAAAAAGGCCTCAAAGGCCTCGTCAGCGCGGTCGATCTCGTCAATCAGCAGCACGCAGGGTGCGGGTGAGCGGATCGCCTGCAAGAGCGGGCGCTCCAGCAAAAAGGCCTCAGAAAACAGGTTGTCGCGCAGCGCGGCGCGGTCGCCTTGGCCGGCTTCGGCCATGCGGATTTCCAGCAACTGGCGGCTGTAGTTCCACTCGTAAACCGCCTGGCTCAGGTCCAGGCCTTCGTAGCACTGCAAACGCAGCAAGGGCCGGCCCAACGCACGGGCACAGGCGCTGGCAATGGCGGTTTTGCCCACGCCGGCTTCGCCCTCTAACAGCAGTGGACGTTCCAGTGACAGGCCCATCCAGACCAGGCTGGCGAGGTCTTCGTCGGCTATGTAGCCCGCTTGGAACAGGCGCTCGCGCAGGCCTTCGGGCGAGGCCGTGTCGGGGGAGGTGTTCATGGGCGCGGCGTCAAAGTTAGCGCTTGCTGCCAAACAGATTGGCAAAGAAGTTTTTCACCAGCGCCCAGACCAAGCCAAGGGCGTTGAACTCTTGTGCCACCACGGGCGCCTGCGGCGCGCTCGGCGCTACGACCGCTGGCGCGGCGCTGCCGCCCGGTGCCGGGTCGGCGCTGGCTGCCGGGGCCAGCGTGGCTTGCACCACGGCCGCTTTTTGTGAGAACACTTCGGCAAACTGGGCCAGGATCATGTCGGACACCGAGCCCATCATGCGCCCGCCAAACTGGGCGAACTTGCCGTTGACAATCACTTCGGCGTGGCCCACCAGCGTGCAACTGCTTGCGTCAATGGCCACCAGGTTGGCGGTGAGTTCCATGGACGCAGACGAGCCGCCCTTGTCTGCGCCTTTGCCCATCATCTTCAGGGTACGGGTGGCAGGGTCGAGCGCCAAAATCTCAATCGTGCCGGCAAAGGCGGCCACGGCGGGGCCCACTTTGACGCGCACGCTGCCGGTGAAATGGGTGGCGTCAATCTCGGAGGTGATCTGCGCGCCCGGCATGCAGGTGGCCAGCTCGTTCATATTGGCCAACACCGTCCAGGCCGCGTCCACGCCAGAGGCGACCGGGTACTGCTTGTCTAAAACTACTTCCATGGGAACTCTCTAAAAAATGACGGGCGGATGCAGCGCGCCGCATCCGCCCGGTAAAGCCGAAAAATTAGCTGGTAATGCCAGAAGCCTTGAGTTGCTGCCACACGCGGTAGGCGGAATGGGGCATGTTGAAGTGCGTCACGCCCAGGTGGGCAAAGGCGTCCACCATGGCGCTGGTGAAGGTGGGAATGCTGCCCACGTGTGGCGACTCGGCCACGCCTTTGGCGCCAATCGGGTGGTGGGGCGACGGGGTAACCGTGTGGTCGGTCTCCCAGTGCGGCGTCTCAACAGCGGTGGGCAAGAAATAGTCCATCAGCGTGTTGCCCTGGATATTGCCTTGCTTGTCAAACGACAAGAGCTGGCCCATGGCCACGGCAAAGCCTTCGGTCAGGCCGCCATGGATCTGGCCTTCGATGATCATCGGGTTGATGCGGGTGCCGCAGTCGTCCAGCGCATAGAAGCGGCGGATTTTGGTCTCGCCCGTACCTTTGTCGATGTCCACCACGCAGAGGTAAATACCAAAGGGGAAGGTGAAGTTCGGTGGGTCGTAGTAATGCACCGCTTCCAGACCTGGCTCCAGGCCGGGAGGTGGGCTGTTGTAAGACGCCCAGGCGATTTGCGCCATGGTTTTGAACTTGGCGTCGTCGCCGCGCACTTTGAAACGGTCGATTTCCCATTCCAGATCGGCCTCGCTCACCTCCATCAGGTGGGCGGCGATTTTCTTGGCCTTGGCGTGGATTTTGCGCGCGGCCATGGCAATGGCGGCACCGGCCACTGGCGTGGAACGCGAGCCGTAGGTGCCCAGACCATAAGGTGCGGTGTTGGTGTCACCTTCTTCGACCTGGATCACTTCGGACGGAATGCCCAGCTCGGTGGCGATGATCTGCGCATAGGTGGTCTGGTGGCCCTGGCCTTGCGAGATGGTGCCCATGCGGGCAATCGCGCTGCCGGTGGGATGCACGCGGATTTCGCAGGAGTCAAACATGCCCACGCCCAAAATGTCGCAAATTTTGCTCGGGCCGGCACCCACCACTTCGGTGAAGGTGACCAGGCCAATGCCCATCAGGGTCGGGCAGTTCGGGTCGGCGCGCTTGGCGGCTTGTTCGGCGCGCAGGCCTTTGTAGTCCACGGCGGTGAGCACTTTATCGAGCGCGGTTTGGTAGTCGCCCGAGTCGTATTCAAAGCCAAAGGCCGAGGTGTAGGGGAACTGTTCGCGCTTGATGAAGTTCTTGGCGCGGATTTCGGCCTTGTCCATGCCCAGCTTTTGCGCCAGCACGTCGACCATGCGCTCGACCAGGTAGACCGCTTCGGTCACGCGGAAGGAACAGCGGTAGGCCACGCCACCGGGCGCCTTGTTGGTGTACACGCCATCGACCTTGCAGTACGCCGTGGGAATGTCGTAGCTGCCCGAGACGATGTGGAACATGCCGGCTGGGAACTTGGTCGGGTCCGCGCAGGCGTCAAAGGCGCCGTGGTCGGCGATCACATTGGTGCGCAGCGCCAGAATTTTTCCGTCGGCGGTGGCGGCGAGTTCGCCGGTCATGTGGTAGTCGCGGGCAAAGGCGGTGGAGGACAAATTCTCAATGCGGTCTTCCACCCATTTCACCGGACGGCCCAGCACGATGGACGAGACAATGGCGCACACATAGCCGGGGTAAATGCCCACCTTGTTGCCAAAACCGCCGCCGATGTCGGGGGAGATGATGCGCACTTTGGACTCAGGAATGCCCGAGAGCATGGACACCACGGTGCGCACCACGTGGGGCGCCTGGCTGGTGATGTAGGTGGTGAGTTCGCCACGGATCGGGTCAAACGAAGCCACCGCGCCGCAGGTCTCCAGGGGGCAGGGGTGCACGCGCGGGTAGTGCATGTCTTGCTTGACGGTGACCGGGGCGCTGGCAAACGCCGCGTCGGTGGTTTCCTTGTTGCCCGCGTCCCAGGTGAAGATGTGGTTGTGGTGGTAGCGCTTACCGTGCGCGCCTTCGGTTTTACCGGCCAGGTCTTCGCGCAGCACGGGAGCGTCGGGCTTGAGGGCATCAAACGGGTCAATCACCACCGGCAGCTCTTCGTATTCCACTTCCACGGCTTCCACGCCGTCGGCCGCCGAGTAGCGGTCTTCGGCAATGACGATGGCCACTTCCTGCATCTGGAAGTGCACTTTTTCGTCGGCCAGCACGGCAGCCACATCACCGGCCAGGGTGGGCATCCAGTGCAGTTTGAGGGGCTTGAGGTCTTCGGCGGTCAGCACGGCAATGACGCCGGGAATCTTGAGCGCGGCTTCTTTGTTGATGCGCTTGATGCGGGCATGCGCCACGCTAGAGCGCACGATGTCCATGTGGACCATATTGGGCATCTTGATGTCGTCGACATAGTTGCCCTTGCCCTGGATGAAACGGGCATCTTCTTTGCGCAGGCGCGATTCGCCCATGCCCATCAGGGCTTTTTCGCGGTCACTCAGTGGTGCGTTCATAAGGTTCTCCTGGGGGTTGCGCGCTTAGGCGGCAACGGCTTGTTGTTGGAGGGTGGCCGCTGCGTGCAGCACGGCTTTGACGATGTTCTGGTAGCCGGTGCAGCGGCACAGATTGCCCGACATGCCCACGCGCACTTCCTGCTCGGTCGGGTTGGGGTTGTCCTGCAAAAAGCGGTAGGCGCGCATCAGCATGCCGGGGGTGCAAAAGCCGCATTGCAAGCCGTGCTCTTTGTAGAAGCCCTCTTGCACCGCGTGCAGCACGCCGGCGTTGGCCAGGCCTTCGACGGTTTTGACGTCGCTGCCTTCGCACTGCACCGCCAGGTGGGTGCAGGACTTGACGGACTGGCCGTCAATGTCCACGGTGCAGGCGCCGCAGTGGCTGGTCTCGCAGCCGATGTGGGCGCCGGTCAGGTTCATCTTTTCGCGCAGAAAGTGGATCAGCAGGGTGCGGGGCTCGACGGCCTCTTCAACGGTCTTGCCGTTGAGCTGCATGGAAACGATTTTTTTGCTCATGGTGGTGTCTTCCGGGGTGGGGGCTTCAGGCGCAGCGGGCGGCAGCGGCGCGGATGGCGCGGCGGGTCATTTCCCCGGCCATGGCGGTTTTGTATTCCACGTCGCCGCGCAGGTCTTCTGCGGGGTCGCAAACAGCGCGCACCGCGTGGACGGCGGCGTCAATGCTGGCGTCGGTCAGTGGTTTGCCGATCAGCGCAGCTTCGGCGTCGCTGGCGCGCAGCGCGGTGGACGCCACATTGGTCAGGCCAATGCTGGCGTGGCTGACCACGCCGCCTGTCATGCGCAACACGACAGCGGCACCCGCCGTGGCCCAGTCGCCGGTTTTGCGTTTGAGCTTTTGGTAAGCAGAGCCGGTGCCTGCGGCAAAGGGCGCGATCAGGATGGCGGTCAGGATTTCGTCCTCGGCCAGCGCCGTCATGTAGGTGCCGTGGAAAAAGTCCACTGCCTTGACCTGGCGCTCGCCCTGGGGGCCCTGCAGCACAAAGGTGGCGTCCAGCGCCATCGAAATTGCCGGGTGGTCATTGCCGGGGTCGCCGTGGGCAATGTCGCCGCCAATGGTGCCGCGGTTGCGCACCTGGGGGTCGGCGATCAAGAGCGCGGCTTCCACCAGCAGGGGCAGCTTGGTTTGCAACAGGGGCGAGGCGATGAGTTCGTTTTCCGAGGTCATGGCGCCAATGCGGATCACACCGCCTTGTTCGCTGATGCCGCGCAGCTCGGGGATGCGGTTGATGTCGATCAGCGCGCCGGGTTGGGCAAAGCGCAGTTTCATCATGGGCAGCAGGCTGTGGCCGCCTGCGAGCAGCTTGGCGTCGTCGCCCAGCGAAGACAGCAGGGCGATAGCTTCGGCCACGGTGTGGGGGGCGTGGTAATCAAATGCCGGTGGGATCACGGTATCTCCTTTACTTATTGGAAGACGTTCAAAAAACGCCAGTCGCGACTCTATCGAGCGCCCTGCGGCTTGGGCAATGTATAAAATCAACCGTTTCTTATTTCGCACGAACGGCAACGCCGTTGCACGAAAAAAGGCGACCCCCTAGTTTTTGACCGGTACCGCGTCGGTCAGGCCAAGTTGGTCCAGCAGCTTGGCCATGCTGGCGCGGGACACCGGAATTTCCACCGGCGTAGAGCCCATCATGCGCAGCGACATGCGGCCGTCGTCGCGCACGATTTCATCGACCTGCGCCAGGTTGACGATGTAGCTGCGGTGCACGCGCAAAAACAGATGGGGGTCGAGCCGGCTTTCCAGGTCGCCAATGGTGATGTTGCAAAACTGGCCGCCCTGCGCCGTATGCACCCAGGTGTAGTGGCCCTCGGAGCGGATAAAGGAGACGCTGGGTACGTCCACCAGCATGACGCGGTTTTGTTTGATGGTGGGAATCTTGCGCAACTGGCGCTTTTCGCCAGCATCCGCAATCTTGCGCTTGGAATCGGCGCTGCCTTCCTTGCTCACTACTTCGGTGATGTCGTAAAACACCAGCGTGTAGCCGGTGGTGGCGCCCTGCATATCGCCGATCTTGGAGACCTTGATCAAGAGCACCCGCTCGGGAATGTTGATCATCATGGCCATGGGCGGCGCATTGTTGACCGGGCATTCGGCCTGGCCGAGTAAAAATTTGACCTTGGCTTTGGCTGCCTCGGGGTGGAAGTCGGTGACGATCTTGCCAAACGGCAGCTTGTCGCCCACCGGCAGGCTGCGCCGGGCGTAGTCGTTCATGCCCACCACATGGAGTGCTTGGTCCAAATGGACTACTCCAACGTCAAAGCGCTCCAGTAAATACAACCAGGAATTGGGGCCGGTGGCGCTGGTGGACTCAGAAGACGGGAAAGGGCAGACTTTGGTCATGGCTCAGGATCGTAGTAAGTGTTGGCGGCCCGACAAGTGCGCTGTCTCATGCCGCCATACGGAGATTCGTGCAAACTTTGCGCGGTTCGTTCAACCGCGAATACAAGGAAGGGCCGCGCTGGTTACAGTGCGTTTAACCAAAACATTTGCTTTGAAAAACGCGATTTATGTATTTATCGAAAATATTGAAGTCAGGACTTTTGCAGAGTCGCGGCGGCTCGGCCACCGTGTTTACCCTAGCTTTGCGCAAATGATGCATTGCAAGCACCCGCCTCCATCAAGCCCATGACGACTCCATCCACCGCCCCGCACTGGCTGGCCCGCAGCGTGGGTTCGGCAGCCATTACGCCGTCTCTTTTATTGCTCGCCGTGGCTGTCACGCTCTGGGGCCTTGGCTCACGGGGCAATGCCACCGTCACGTCTTATGGTGCGGTGATCGCTTTATCGCTGCTGCTGGTGGCGCTTGGCTGCGCAGCGCTCTCTTGGGTGCGGCCGCAGCGCGCGGGTTTGTCGCCGCCTTACATCATGTTGTCGCTGGGATTTGGCGGCATGCTGCTGGGCCTGGGGGTGGATTTGCTGCTGGGCGGTCCGGCGCGGCTGGAGAGTTTGTGCAGCCAGTCGGCGCGCATGGAGTTTCTTGACAGCCTGGAGTTGCACATGGCCTTCTTGCCCGCCATGCACGCGGGCATGCTGACCGGCGGCTTGCTGGCCATCCCCAGCCTGCGCTTGCTGCGCCAGCATTGCGGGCGCTATCTGTGTTCGCTGCTGACGCAAAACCTGCTGTGTTCGGCCTGGATGCTGTTGGGCATGACGGCTGGCGCCCTGTGGCTGGTGCGTTGGCAGGTGGCCAGTGGGGCATCGAGTTTGCCGGGTATGCTGGGCGGCATGTTTGTGGGCATGACCTGGGGCATGGTCGCCAGTGTCGCCCTGTACCGCGCATTTTTCGCGCTGCGCAATCGCCACCCTGCCAAGGACGCTTAATGGACAGTTTGGATATTCGGGTCTTGTCAGACGCGCTGGCCTGGCGCTCGGCCGGTCACGCCGTCACCCTGGTCACCGTGGTGCAAACCTGGGGCAGCGCGCCGCGCCCGCCTGGCGCACTCTTGGCTGTGCGCGACGACGGTCTGGTCAGCGGCTCGGTCTCGGGTGGCTGTGTGGAAGACGACCTCATTGCCCGCACCAAGGCGGCGTTTACCAATCTGGTGGCGCACTCGGCCACCACAGCAGCACCCGCCCAGCCGGGCAACTTGCCAAGCGAAATCGTCTATGGCGTGAGCAAAGAAGAAGCCGCCCGCTTTGGCCTGCCCTGCGGCGGCACCTTGCGACTGGTGCACGAGCCCCTGCACGACGCACAGTGGATCACCGAGCTGCTGGCGCGCACCGCCGCGCACCAACTGGTGTCACGCAGCCTGAGCATGGCCACCGGCGCGGTGACGCTGGGTGGCGCACAGCGCGGCCAAGACATCGCCTACGACGGCCACACCCTGACCACCGTGTTCGGCCCGAAGTGGCGCCTGCTTTTGATTGGCGCGGGCCAGCTCTCGCAAGCGGTGGCGCAGATGGCCGGCATGCTGGACTTTGAAGTGCTGGTGTGCGACCCGCGCGAAGACTACGCCGTCACCCTGGACCTGAGCGTAGTGCAGCGCCTGATGGGCATGCCCGACGACGTGGTGCGCGAGATGCTGCCCGACCCGCACACCGCCATCGTGGCGCTCACGCATGACCCCAAGCTCGATGACATGGCGCTTTTAGAGGCGCTCAAATCCGACGCGTTTTATGTGGGCGCACTGGGCTCGGGCCGCACGCAGGCAGCGCGCAAGCAGCGCTTAGCCGAACACTTTGACATGACCGAGACCGAACTCGACCGCCTGCACGGCCCCGTGGGCTTGCGCCTGGGCGCCAAAACCCCGGCAGAGATTGCGGTGTCCATATTGGCGGAGATCGTGCAGGTCAAAAACGCCGGAGTGGCGGCCGGCTTTGCCGACTCGTCCTGCGCGGTGCCGGGCCCGCCTGCGGTCTAAGCGCTGGCGCGCTGCCCCATCGCCTGGCCCAGGCGCACCGGCGCGCCGGGCTGCCAGGCCGGATTCCAGCCCAGCGTGGCGCGCGGCCACAGCAGCACCACGGTCGATCCCAGCAAAAAGCGCCCCATCTCATCGCCCTGGCGCAGGGTCACAGCCCCTTCGTCGTAATGCCACTCGGTCACTTGCGGCAGGCGCGGCGGGTTGACCACCCCGTGCCACACCGTGGCCATGCTGCCCACGATGGTGGCGCCCACCAAGGTCAACACCAGCGGGCCGTGGTCGGTGTCAAACACGCACACCACGCGCTCGTTGCGCGCAAACAGCCCGGGCACGCCGCGCGCCGTGGTCGGGTTGACCGAGAACAGATCGCCCGGCACGTAAATCATGCGGCGCAAGCGCCCGTCGCAAGGCATGTGGATGCGGTGGTAGTCGCGTGGGCTGAGGTAAATCGTGGCAAAGGCGCCATCGTCAAACTGCGCTGCCAGCGCCGCATCGCCACCCACCAGCGCGGTGCTGCTGTAAGCGTGGCCCTTGGCTTGAAAAATTTGGTCGTGCGCAATCGTGCCAAACTGGCTGATGGCGCCGTCCACCGGGCACACCCAGGTGCTGGGCGCCAGTGGGCGAGCGTCTGGACGCAGTGCGCGGGTAAAGAAGTCGTTAAAGCAGGCGTAGCTGGTCAGGTCCGGCTCTGCGGCCTCAAGCATATTGACCTGGTAGCGCTGCACAAACCAGGCAATCAGCCGGGTGGTCAGGCTGCCCCAGCGGCGGCTGGCGACCCAGCCGGCGAAGGTGGTGAGCGCCTTCTTGGGCAGCAGGTATTGGGGCAATACCGATAAACGATCAGACACAGCGGCTCCGGTGGGGAAAATCGGGTCCCACCGCACCAGAAGAGCCGGTGGGTCGGAAGCTGCTGAAATTATAAAGAGTGACCTATAGTGGCGCCCTATGAGTACCGCCCGCATCCCCCCCATCCAGTGCCTGTTGACTTTTGAGGCCCTGGCGCGCCTGCGCAGCGTCACCCAGGCGTCTGAAGAACTGTGCGTCACCCCCAGCGCCGTAAGCCACCGGGTGCGGCAGTTGGAGCAGATCATCGGCACCAAGCTGTTTGGACGCGCCGACTTCTCGCTCACCACCGAGGGCAGCGAATACTTGGCCCATGTGCGCGAAGGCCTGGCGATATTGCAAAAGTTCCCCAGCGCCAGCGCGGCACCTGGCAAGCGCAAGCTGCGTTTGGCGGTCACGCCCACGTTTGCCCGCTCCATCGTCATTCCGCGCCTGCGCGAATTTACCGAGGCCTACCCCGAAATCGACGTGACCATGCAGGTGTCGATTCCGCTGTTGGATGTGGTGGCCGAGGACGCCGACCTGACCGTGCGCTTTGGCGCCGGGCGTTACGCCGATCTGGAGCACGTCTGTCTGACCAAAGACGTGGTTACCCCCCTGGCCTCGCCTGCCTTTGTGCGCGAGCACGGGCCGTTTGTGGAGCCGCAAGACCTGCTGAACATGCCCCTGCTGCGCAGCCCGCTGGAGCCCTGGCGCACCTGGTTTGCCGCCCACCGGATGGACTGGCCCGAACCGGTGGACGGCTCGCAGTTCAACGACATCGGCTTGATGTGCGACGGCGCGGCCGCGGGCATGGGCATTGCGCTGGTGCGCCTGAAGCTGGGCGCGCCTTGGCTTGAAAACGGCTCTTTGGTGCGCCTGGGCAGCAGTGACACCTTTGTCGGCAACGTGCCCAGCCCGCACGCCCACTACCTGTGCTGGCGCACCGGCATGATGGATCGGTGGGAATGTGCGGCTTTTGCCGAGTGGCTCAAGCAGGTGCTGGCTTAGCCCTGCGGTTGGTGCGGGGCACCGTGCTGGGTCCTGGTTGAGGCTCTGATTTTTGAGGTCGGGTTGGATTTCAGCTTTTTTCCTCGCTCTCTCCCCCTTTCCTCCCCGCCGGGGATAGGCGGGGTAAACAAACCAATCAGCCATCAATTCTGCAACCAGCCAAAACAACTCAAATCGCCAGCGGATCCACATCAATCGCCCAGCGAATCAGCCCCTTGCATTCCGGCTGGGCGCGTGTGGCGTGCAACACCCCCTGCCAGCCGGCCAAAAACCGCTGCAAGGCGCCGCGCGAGGGGCTTTCTACCAGCATCTGGGCGCGCTCCACATTGGCCACCCGCGCTATCGCCATGGGCACCGCGCTGTACAGCGTGACGTTTTCCAGCACCTCCGCCCAGCCGTCCCAGGTCGCCATGTCCTGGCGGGCGTTGGCGCTGGCGGCATTCAAAAACGCCTGCGCCGCTTCCTGGCTGCGCGCCTCGGCCCGTACCAGGGCCTGAAAGCTAAACGGCGGCATGCCGGCCTGTTCGCGCTCTTCGAGCTGGCTTTGGGCAAACGCCGGGTAGTCGTATTGCTTGAGCGCGGCGTACAGCGGGTGCGTGGGCACAAAGGTCTGGATCCAGACCTCGCTGCCCTTGCCCAGCGTGGCATCGCGCCCGGCACGCCCGGCGGCTTGCAGTAGCAGGCTAAATAAGCGCTCAGGTGCTCGAAAGTCGCTGGAAAACAGCGCGCCGTCCGGGTTAATGGCCGCCACCAGCGTGATGCGCCTAAAGTCGTGGCCCTTGGCAATCATCTGCGTGCCGATCAGCACGTCCACGTCACCCGCATGCACGGCGGCGAGCTGGGTTTGAAGGCTGCCTTTGAGGCGGGTGGTGTCGGCGTCAATGCGCGCCACGCGCACCGGTTCGCCCTCAGGAAATTCGGCGCTGACCGAATTGGGGCGGCGGATGTCGGCCAGCAGCGCTTCGAGCTGCTCCTCGATTTGTTCAGTGCCTCGGCCCAGCGGCGCGATATCCACATTACCGCAGCCGGGGCAGGCGCGGGGCACGCGCTCGGTAAAGCCGCAGTGGTGGCAGCGCAGCGTGCGGTCGGCCTTGTGGAAAACCCGAAAGGCGCTGCAGTGCGCGCATTCGCTTTTCCAGCCGCAGGCGGCGCAGTGCAGCACCGGGGCGTAGCCGCGCCGGTTCAAAAACACCATGCTTTGTTCGCCGCGCGCCACGCAGGCGCGAATGGCGTCGAGCAGCGGCAGCGAAAAAATGGCCTTGCGCGGCTGGTGGTTCATGTCCACCCGGCGCACCAAGGGCAAATCAGTGGCGCTGGCGCCAATGCGCCCGGGCATCAAGAGGCGCTGGTAGCGCCCGCCGTCTAGAGCCGGGCGGCTTTGGTGCCAGCTCTCCAGCGAAGGCGTGGCCGAACCCAACAGCACTTTGGCGCCTTGCAGGCGGCCGCGGTAAACCGCCAGGTCGCGGGCCGAGTAGCGCGCGCCTTCGCCGCTTTTGTAGCTCGGGTCGTGTTCTTCATCGACCACGATGAATTTGAGCTGCGGCATGGAGGCAAACACCGCCATGCGCGTGCCCAACACAATGCGCGCGCTGCCCTCGTGCGCTGCCAGCCAGGCCGCCAGGCGCTGCGGGTTGGTCATGCCGCTGTGCAGGCTGACCACGGCCTGCGCGCCCAGCATGGGCGCAAAGCGCTCGCGAAACTGGGCCTCCAATTGCGGCGTCAGGTTGATCTCTGGCACCATCACCAGCGCTTGCGCCTCAGGGTCTTGCGCCAGCAGGGTTTGCACGCAGTGCAAATAGACCTCGGTTTTGCCGCTACCGGTGGCACCAAAAAGCAAAAACGGCCCGTCGAGGGCGGCAATTTGTGCCACGGCGGTGGCTTGTTCGGCGCTCAGCGCCAGCCCTGGGGGCGATGGCGCCGCATTAGGCACAGGGCTCATTTCTTGCGGAGCTTCTGCCGCTGGGGCCGTGGCTTTGGCCGCCTTTTCGGCGCCGCGCTGGCTGCGCAGCAAGCGCCGCTGCATCTGCAGGGGCGAGAGATCGCGCAACTGCGGCGGCAGCGCCGCCAGTGCCACTTCGCCCAGCGAGCGCTGGTAGTACTGGGCGCTAAAGCGCATGAGTTGCTGCCAGGCTTCGCCCAGGGGTGCCACGGTGTCGAGCACGCCGGCGATCTCGCGCACCTTGTCGTTGTCAATTTCGCCGCTGGATTCTTGCGCCGCGTCTTGCCACACCACGCCCAGGGTCTCGCGTTTGCCCAGGGGCACACGCACCAGCGTGCCAGCGGGCAAGGGCGTGGCGTAGCGGTAGGTCAGCACTGGCCCGAGCGCCGCATGCGCCGGGGTGTGGACCAAGACAGAAATCCAGTTGCTCATGCCGTGGCCACAAACCGGCGCCTTATGGCTACCCGTTTTCGTGCGCTAGCGCACCATTTGCATAGTTTAAAGACAGAGCCGGTGCTAAGTCCTTGATTTGTATAGGAAAGGCTGCTTACCCCCAAATACTGTGGATAACTTTGTTGATATCCCTGCCAAGATCTGGTTTTGCCTGCGCAGAAGGCCTGAATTCCTAGTTTGCCTAGAAATTCAGCATTTTTGTAAAGCTCTTTTAAATCAATCACTTAGGCGCTTTTCAGGGTGAATGGCAGGGTTTGCCGGTCGGACGGTACCGGCCATGAACGGCCCCCCATTTTTGTGCATAACTGCACGGCAGTCAGCCGATATCGGGCTTTTTAGGCGTATTTTTGGTGTACGTAATGCCACGCCAATTCAGAACCACGTGGACTGCACCGCACTATTGCGCAAATCAGCCCTGGATGCGGCCAAAGCATGGCGTTTTTTGAGTTGCATCCCTGGGCTCATGTGAACTGTGTAAATTCATGCTAAGTCCTTGATTTGCCTGTGTTTTCGGTCTTCTTCGCATTTTCTGTGGATAACTTTGTTGATATCTTCAGCATCAAACCCGCCACACTGGGGAAATCATGCGTTTTGGCAGTTTGCCTTGAAAATGTGCAAAAAATAAATGCCTTATAAATCAAGCACTTGGCATGCTATCGGCTTAGGAGCACAGTGGCTGTTGCCGCTTGCAAAGCCGCCGGGGCGTGCCCCTGTTTTTGTGCACAACTACCGATAACCCTTACAAATACCGGTGAAAAAGGTGGTATGGATAAGGCCCTGAACACACGCCACAAGCGGGGGGCGTTCCCCCGGCGCCTTGCAGCCCTGCCTGGGATCAGCCGCGCATGCTGCGCGAGTGTTTGTGCACCGCTTCCACCAAGGCCGTCACGTGCTCAGGCGGCGTGTGCTGGCTGATGCCGTGTCCCAGGTTAAAGATGTGCGTCGGCCCGCTGCCCGCACCCTGGTGCGGCGTGCCAAAACTGTCCAACACGCGCGCCACCTCGGAGGCAATCTGTGCCGGGGGCGCAAACAGCACGTTGGGGTCAATATTGCCTTGCAGTGCCTTGCCCGGGCCGCCCACGGTGCCGCCCACCGTCGCGCGCGCCGCGCCCAGGTTGACGGTCCAGTCCAGACCCAGCACGTCGCAGTCCAGACCGGCCATGTCCTGCAGCCACAGGCCGCCACCTTTGGTAAACACGATGCGTGGAATAATTTGGCCGTCGGGCCCAAAACGCTTGAGCTGGGCCAGCACCCGTGCGGTGTAGGCCAGGCTGAAGGTCTGGAACGCGCCGTCGGCCAGCACCCCGCCCCAACTGTCAAACACCATCACCGCCTGGGCGCCGGCGTCAATCTGGGCGTTCAGGTAAGTGGCCACCGAGTCGGCGTTGATGGCCAGGATGCGGTGCATCAGGTCCGGGCGCGCGTAGAGCATGGTTTTGACCAGGCGGTAGTCGTCCGAGCCCGCGCCTTCGACCATGTAACAAGCCAGCGTCCAGGGGCTGCCGGAAAAGCCGATCAGGGGTACGCGGCCACGGCCGTCGGACAGCTTCAACGCACTGCGGATCGAGCTGACAGCGTCAAACACGTAACGCAGCTTGTCCATGTCGGGCACTTCCAGGCGCGCTACGGCGGCCTCGTCGCGCACCGGGTGGGCAAAGCGCGGGCCTTCACCCAGCGCAAAACTCAGGCCCAGGCCCATGGCGTCGGGCACGGTCAGGATGTCGCTGAACAAAATGGCGGCGTCTAGCGGATAGCGCTCCAGTGGCTGCAACGTGACTTCGGTGGCGTAGTCGCGGTTAGTGGCCAGCCCCATGAAGCTGCCAGCCTGGGCCCGGGTGGCACGGTATTCGGGCAAATACCGCCCAGCCTGACGCATCAGCCACAGCGGGGTGTAGGGCGTCGCTTGGCGCAGGCATGCGCGCAAAAACGTGTCGTTGTGCAGCGGCGCAAAGGTGGCGTTCAGGGCGTCAGGGGTCGGCGTGAAGGGGGTGGGATTCATAGGTGGGTGTGCGTTAGCGTTCGCTTTGGTCAGGGTTTGCGGGCCAGGCGCGTCTGCCCAGGATGGGCGGCGGGTCTGGTGCAAGTGCTCCACAGGGTGAACCACCCGGTGGCAGGCATGGCGACAAGTGTACGCAACTCATGCGCTGCCGCCCGGGCATGCGGCCCATGCCGCGCGGCAGCCGAACCGACAAACCCCAAGTCCAAGCATTGTTTGTATATCCAAATGAATTTCAATTATGAAATTGGATAGTTATACTGACCTGCGCAAGGGAGAAAAATAGTGGCAGCGACATTCAACGAACAGTGGGCCGAGCACGGTGCGTGGCAGCGCGAATTTTCCTTTCTGTTGCGCTTGTTTTCGCAATGGTTGAAGGACAACGCGCTGTTGGACGCCGCCGCCCAAGAGCGCATCCAGCGCCTGGAGCAGCGGGTGCGGTCCGACAAAGTGGTGGTCGCCTTTGTTGCGGAGTTTTCGCGCGGCAAGTCAGAAATGATCAACGCCATTTTCTTTGCCGACTACGGCCGCCGCATCATGCCCACCAGCGCAGGACGCACCACCATGTGCCCCACCGAACTGGCGTATTCGCCAGATATTCTGCCCAGCCTGCGGTTGTTGCCCATCCAGACCCGCCTGCAGCCGCAAGCGCTGGCGGATTGGCGCAATGTGCCTGAGGCCTGGACCACGGTGGCGCTTAACGTTCACAGCGCCGAGCAACTCGCCCAGAGCTTCGCACATGTCACCGAAACGGTGCAAGTCCGACCGGAAGAGGCGCAGGCCCTGGGCTTTTGGCACGCCCAGACGCCGCAAGACAATCCGCCCCTGGACGCGCAAGGCCTGGTGCAGGTGCCCAAATGGCGCCACGCGCTGATCAACATCGCCCATCCTTTGCTGAAACAGGGTTTGGTCATTCTTGACACCCCCGGGCTCAACGCCCTGGGTGCCGAGCCCGAACTCACCGTCGGACTGATCGACCAGGCCCATGCGCTTGTCTTCATCCTGGGCGCTGATACCGGTGTCACCCGCTCGGACCTGGCCCTGTGGCAAGAGCATCTGCGGCCGGGGCCGGCGCAGGCCGCCAGAACCTGGGTGGTGCTGAACAAAATGGACACGTTGTGGGACGAGCTCAGCACGTCGGCGCAGATCCAGGCGCAAATGGATGCGCAAAAAACCCGTACCGCGCAGTCCCTGGGCGTGGAGCGTGCGCAGGTGCTGGCCGTTTCTGCCCAAAAAGGCCTGGTGGCCAAGGTCAGCAACAACGCCGCATTGCTGGAAAGAAGCGGCCTGCTGGTGCTGGAGGCGGCGCTGGCCGACGGCCTGCTCGGAGAGCGCCGCGTGCTCTTGCCCGCAGCCATCAACGAGGCCATTGCGGGCTTGCGTACCGCCGTGGCACATACCCTTGCGACCCAGCGGCGCGACTTGGACCTGCAACGCGCCGAGCTGCAAGGGCTGCAAGGCAAAAGCCTCCAGGTGCTGCACGAACTGCGCGACCGCATTGGCCACGAACGGCAGCAGTTTGAGCTGGCGTGTACCAAGACACTCGCTTTCAAAACTGTGCAGAACCGCATTTTCCAGAACCTGCTGGACCAACTCGACCCCAAGCTGCTGGTGCAGGAAATGCAAGCGCTGGCCGACACCCTTGGGCAACGCGGCCTGAAATGGGGGGTGAAAAAGGCCTATGCCGCCACCTTTGACCGTCTGCGCCTGCAATTGCAGCGGGCCCAAGAGGTCGCCAATGACCTTGCGGCCCTGCAAGCAGGCGCTTTTGCGCAGGTCAACACCGAGTTTGGTTTCGCACTGCAGCCGGTGGCGCCGCTGGAGCTCAATGCGTGCGCCATGGACCTCGCGCTGGCGCAGCGCAGCCACCTGTCCTACCTGGGCCTGCGCAATGTCCTTCGCCTGCAGCAACCTGAGTTCATCGGTCGCCTGGTGCGCGCGCTGTCCAGCCGTTTGGAGGTCTTGCAAGGCGTGGCGCGGGCAGACGCCGAGCAGTGGCGCCAATCGGTATTGGCGCAGTTGGAGACGCAAATCAGCTTGCGGCGCACCTACTTCGCTAGTCGGCTGGAAACGGTAAAAAAAATTGAACGTGTCGCTGGCGGCTTCGAGCAGCGGCTTGACCACATTGCTGGTCGCACCGAAGCGATCAATGCGCTGGCGCAAAAACTAGACGCCCAGGCCGCCTGCCTGGTCGCCACCAACGAAGACAGCTGGCGCGAACCGGCACACGCGCTGGTTTAAGCGGCCCAACGGCGGCGAGGGCTGCCGTAGCGTGCTGCAATTTTCCTTTTACAATTTATTTATCAATTGCAAAACCATGTACATTTGCATAAAAATAGAAATGCAAAATGCAGGGAGTTAAAAAATGAATGGCACCGACTTTGCTGGCCGGGTGATGGTGGTGGACGACAGCAACACCATACGTCGCAGCGCCGAAATTTTTCTCAAGCTCGGCGGACATAAGGTGTTTCTGGCCGAGGATGGTTTTGACGCCCTGGCAAAAGTCCATGACGTCGTACCGGATCTGATTTTTTGCGACATCCTGATGCCCCGGCTTGATGGCTACCAGACCTGCGCCATCATCAAACGCAATGCGCGCTTTGCTGCGGTGCCGGTGGTCATGCTGTCGTCCAAAGATGGCGTGTTCGACCGCGCCAGGGGTCGCATCGCCGGCGCAGAACACTACATCACCAAACCTTTTACCAAAGAACAATTACTGCACGCAGTGCAGACATTCAGCCACGTGCTGCAAGGGGTTCAATGATGGCTGTTCGCAAGGTGCTGATCGTGGATGACTCGAAAACCGAGACGCTGTTCATGACCGAGGTGTTGCAAAAAAATGGATTCGCTGTCTCTAGCGCGCAAGGCGCGGAGCAGGCGCTGGACCTGATGTCCCAGGAAAAACCGGAACTCATCCTCATGGACGTGGTGATGCCTGGGCGCAGCGGCTTTCAACTGACCCGCGCCATCAGCCGCACGCCGGAGTACGCCCATATTCCTATCATTTTGTGCACCAGCAAAAGTCTGGAAACGGACAAGGTTTGGGGCCTGCGCCAGGGCGCGCGCGACTACATCACCAAGCCGGTGGACGTAGCCGAGTTGCTGGCAAAGATCAAGGCCCTGGACTGAGCGCACCCTATGGCCAATCGGGAAGCTTTGAAGGACTTGCAAACGCGCTTGGCAGAACGCCTGCAGCAGGCCCGCTCGTCCAGTGTGGCGCTCACCTGGCTGGCTGTGACAGCAGGGGAGGGCAACTACCTCTTTCCGCTGCGGCAGGCCGGTGAAATTCTGCCCGTCACCCAGTTGCAATCCGTGCCCCGCGCCAAGCCCTGGTTTCTGGGCGTGATTAACGTCCGCGGCAGTCTGTTTGGCACCGTTGATTTGGCACAATTTGTGGCCCATTCCCGCAGCGCTAGCGGACAGCCGGTGCTGCCCGCACTGGCGGAACCGGAGGCGCCCACGGTGGTCACGCTCAATCCGTTGGTGGAAGTCAATTGCGCCGTGCAAGTCAGCGCCTTGTCGGGTCTGCGGGCGGTGGAGTCATTCACCTCGTCCCATGCGCCGCCCATCGATGCGCCCACGTATTTCGGCAACCAGTTGTTGGACGCAAATGGGACGCTCTGGCAAGAGATCAACCTGCAGACACTGTCCCAGTCACCCCAGTTTTTAAACATCAGCGCTTAGTCAGGTACCCGCCATGGTCATCCCCAATTTGTACCCCAGCTCCTTTGCTGAAGATCCGTCCGACGTTGCTGAGCTCGAACCTCAAGCTTCGTCGGACGCCAGACCCTTGTTTGGCGCTGCCATGTCGCCTGCTGCCCAAGGGGTGTCGCGCACCGCACCGGCGGCAGCGCCTACTGCAAGCGACGCCCCTGGCGCACCGGATGCTCTCGGTGTTGTTGTGCCCGGCTTGGGCCGGCGCAGTGTGGTCGCGCAGCAGCGTTTGCTCGGTGTTTTATTGGCAATTTCATTGCTGGCGCTGGTCAGCTCCGCCTATTACACCCTGACCCGTTCTGACGTTGTGGCCCAGCAGCTCAAGGCCGCAGGCCAGTTGCTGATGCAGTCGCAGCGCCTGGCCAAGTCGGTGACGCAGGTGCTGGCGGGCAAACCGCAAACGTTTGTGGATGTGGCCGAAAGTGCGGAGGTACTGACCAAGACCAGCAGTGGCTTGGCCACCGGCGACGAAAGCGTGCGGCTCAAGGCCCTGGCCGATAACTTGCAGCCCGCGCTTGCGCAAGCCTTGCCACGGGTTGAGCGAACCCAAAAGAATGTCGACCTGATTTTGGGCCAGCAAAAAATTCTCCAACAAATTGGCCTGGCCTTGCGCCACATTAACCGCCAGTCAGAAGACCTGCTGGAGCTGACGAAAACCGTGTCGTCCATGAAGCAGCAACAAAGTGCGGCGCCGGGCGACATTTCGGCCGTCGGCGAGTTGTCCACCCTGACCCAACGCATTGGCAAGTCGTCCAACGAATTTTTGACCGCTGAAGGCGCCAGTCCCGAGGCGGTGTTTCTGCTGGCCAAGGACCTCAACTCGTTCAAGGAAATAGCCCAAGGACTGCTCGACGGTAGCGCCGACCTGCGGCTTAACCCGACGCAGGACAAGCCCACCCGCGACAAGCTGGCCGAGTTGATTCAGATGTTCGAGGACACGCGCACTCAGGCGGGCGCCATTTTGAATAATTTGCAGGGCTTGGTCGCGGTGAGGGAGGCGCAATTAAACATCATTAAGGACAGCGAGCCGCTGCGCCAGGAGCTGGAGTCCTTGCAAACCACGTTGTCGAGCCCGTCACAGACGGAGTTGGCCGCCGCTGTGGTGCTGGCGGCGGCGACACTGCTGGCCCTGCTTTGCGCGGCAGGCTTGGCCTATGTGCAGTTGCAGGACAGCCGTCTTCGCCAAAGCATGGCAGAGGCGCAAGGCCAGGAGGCGCAGCAACGCCGCAGCGAGGCCGAGCGGCTGGAGCAAGCGACCAAGCGGGTCAACGACGCTAACCAGACCGCCATCTTGCGTCTGATGAATGAGCTGCAAACGGTGGCCGAGGGCGATTTGACGCAGGCCGCCACGGTGACGGAAGACATTACCGGCGCTATCGCCGATTCGGTCAATTACACGGTCGAGGAGTTGCGTTCGCTGGTGAGCAATGTGCAGAGCACGGCCGATCGCGTGGCCCAGACCACCGCCACGGTGGACAACACCTCCTCGGCCTTGTTGCTGGCCTCCAACGCCCAATTACAGGAGATCCGGGAGGCGGGCCACTCGGTGGTGGAAATGGCGGGACGCATCAATGATGTCTCGGCACAAGCCCAGGAATCCGCCTTGGTGGCCCGACAGTCGCTGCAGGCGGCAGAGTCTGGCTACAACGCGGTGCAAAACGCGATTGGCGGCATGAACACCATCCGCGACCAAATCCAGGAAACATCCAAACGCCTGAAGCGCCTGGGGGAGTCTTCGCAAGAGATTGGTGAGATTACCGAGCTGATTTCTGAAATTACCGAGCAAACCAATGTGCTGGCGCTCAACGCCGCCATTCAGGCGGCCTCCGCCGGGGAAGCGGGACGCGGCTTTTCGGTGGTGGCCGAAGAAGTGCAACGCCTGGCCGAACGCTCGGCCGACGCCACCCGGCAGATTGCCGCGCTGGTCAAGGCGATTCAGACCGACACCCAAGACGCTATCGGCGCCATGGAGCGTTCCGCACAAGGAGTCGTGGCGGGGGCGAAATTGTCAGACAACGCCGGCACCGCCCTGTCGGAAATCGACCGGGTGTCGCGGCGCATGGCCGAGCAAATCGAAAAAATTTCTGACGCCGCCTTGCGCGAAGCGGGCCTGGCCAACGGCGTTGCTGACAATATTCAGCACATCTTCGCCGTCACCGAGGAAACCGTCGAAGGTACGCGTGCCAATGCCAGCCAAGTGCGCGAGTTGTCCCGCACTTCGCAGGAGCTGCGCCAGTCGGTAGCGCGGTTCAAGATTGCCTAGCGTGCTGCTTGCGTCCCCCGCCGTTGTTCGTGCGCCTGTGAACACTCCGCCCATGCCTATGCTCCCTGCCGCGCTGCCCATGCGGCTTGCGCCGCCGGACCTCGGACCTTTGGCGTGGGTGCTGGACGACGTGCGCCGCTCACTTCACAGCGCC
Source organism: Comamonadaceae bacterium (assembly GCA_947372865.1). Lineage (GTDB taxonomy): Bacteria > Pseudomonadota > Gammaproteobacteria > Burkholderiales > Burkholderiaceae_C > Allorhodoferax. Next base: position 138 of record CANBVJ010000031.1, on the reverse strand, counting down.
ACCAACGCGGTACGCCGCTTTGTGTGGGACCTGAAAACCGGCGCCAACGCCGACGCCACAACGCGCGACAGCACCGAGATACGGATGGCCGGCAAGCAATTTCACCAAAGCGCCGGCGCCCTGGAAATGGTCGACCAG
>CANBVJ010000030.1 GCA_947372865.1 Comamonadaceae bacterium | reverse complement strand
GCACGCTCGCCAGCAGCCCTCCGTAGATCAGGACCCAGGTCCAGCGCTCAATGCGCAGCAGTCGCTGATCGGTGGTGCCGTTGTATTTTTTGAAAAAAGCCATCAGAAAGCGTCCTCCGAAAGGGTTGCACAGGTCATGTCCCGTGATTGCACCACATTCAGCCAGGCAGCGATTTTGGGCAGCTCGTAGTGGAAGAAGAAGCGTGCCGCACCCAGGCGGCCCTGGCTTGCGGGCTGGGCTTGCGCCGGGTCCGCTTCCAGCGTGGCCAGGGCCACTTCCAACCAGACCCAGGCCAGCACCGTGTGGCCAAAGGCCTGCATATAAGGCACGGCATTGGCCAGCGCCTCGTTGGGGGCGCCGGTAGACCAAGCCGCTTGCGTGGCAGCGCCTACCTTGGCCAGGGCTTTGCCCAGGGCGTCGGCATAGGGCGCGAGCACCGGGATGGGCGCCGCGTGCGCAATGGTGGTTTGCATGCGCGCGGCCAGCAATTGCATGCCGCGCCCGTTTTCCATCAGCACTTTACGCCCCAGCAAGTCCATGGCCTGGATGCCGTGGGCGCCTTCGTGGATCATGTTGAGGCGGTTGTCGCGCCAGTATTGCTCTACGGGGAAGTCGCGCGTGTAGCCGTAGCCGCCGTGCACCTGAATGGCGAGCGAATTGGCCTCCAGGCACCACTCGCTGGGCCAGCTTTTGGCAATCGGCGTGAGCACTTCAAGCAGCAGGCGCGCCTCGTCGGCAGCTGCGGCATCAGCGGTGTGTTGCTCGTCCACCAGGCGGGCGCAGTACATGGCCAGGGCCAACGCGCCTTCGCCATAGGCTTTTTGCGCCAGCAGCATGCGGCGCACGTCGCTGTGTTCGATGATGCGCACTTGGGGCTGCGAGGGGTCTTTGCCCCCTGCCCCCATGGGTCTGCCCTGGGGGCGGTTTTTGGCATAGTCCAAACTAGCGTAATAACCGGCCAGCCCGAGCATGGTGGCGGCAATGCCCACGCCGATACGCGCCTCGTTCATCATGTGGAACATGCAGCGCAGGCCTTCGCCGGGCTTGCCGACCAGGTAGCCCACGGCGCCAGGCTCACCTGCCACCGGGTATTTGCCCTCGCCAAAATTGAGCAAGGTGTTGGTGGTGCCGCGCCAGCCCAGCTTGTGGTTCAGCCCGGCCAGGGCCACGTCGTTGCGCACGCCAGTGAGTTGGCCGTCCACGCCCACCAGCTTTTTGGGCACGATAAAGAGCGAAATACCCCGCGTGCCGGGCACGAGCGCGCCCTTGGCGTCTGGAATCTTGGCCAGCACCAGGTGGATGATGTTCTCGGACAGCTCGTGCTCGCCGCTGGAGATCCACATCTTGTTGCCCTTGAGGCGGTAGCGTGCGCCCAAGGCTTCGGCTTCAAAGTCGGCGCCATCGGGCACGGCGCGGGTGGTGATGTCCGACAGGCTGGAGCCGGCCTGGGGCTCGCTCAGGCACATGGTGCCCGAGAAGCGGCCGTTGAACTCGTTTTTGGCAAACACGGTTTTTTGCAATTCGGTGCCGTGCACCATGAGCAAATTGGCGTTGCCGGTGGTGAGCATGCCCGAGCCAATGCTGACCGACGCGCAGGCGAAAAACGCGTTGGCGGCGGCCTCGACGCTGTAGGGCAACTGCATGCCGCCCATCTCAAAGTCTTGCGCAGCGCTGAGCATGCCTGATTCGGCATAGGCCTTGGCCGCATCGTGCGTGGCCTGGGGCAGGATGACTTTTTCGCCATCAAAGTGCGGCTCTTGCACATCGACCAGGCGGTTGAAGGGGGCAAATTTTTCGCGGGCGATGCGCTCGCAGGTGTCGAGCACCGCGTCAAAGGTTTCGCGGGAATGGTCGCTAAAACGCGCGCGCTGCGCAAGCTCGGTGGTGTGGAGCCAGTCGTTGAGCAAAAAATCCAGGGTGGCGCGAAGTTTCATGGTGGCAAATCCGGGTGGTTGGGCGGCACTGCGTGCGGCAAGCACGCAGTCTCAAAACCCGCAATTACGCCCGAAAAACCGCGATTTTGCTGTCACCCAGGCGCACCCATGCAGGGGCGCACGCGGTTTATTCAAATACCGGGGCGTTGGGCTTGGCCACTGGTTTGCCCGCAGCCACCCAGGCGTCAAAGCCCCCGGCAATCGAAGTGACCTTGAGGTAGCCCATGGACTGCAATTGCACCGCAGCCAGGGCGGCGCGGCCGCTGGTTTTGCAGTAGAGCACGATATTCAGGTCGCGCGCCGCGAGCTCGGGGCTGCCGCTGATCTTGAACTCCAACAGGCCGCGCGACATGTGCACCGCGCCGGGCAGGTGGCCGGCGGCGTATTCGTCGGCTTCGCGCACGTCGATCAGCACGTCGGCGTTGCGAATCGCGTCTTCGGCCTGATGGATGGCAATTTCGTGGGTATGGGCTTTAGCTTGGGCCACCAGGTCGTGTGCGGTTTTCATGGGCGTTGTCTTTCGAAGGGATGGATCAGCGGGGTTTGAGGCGAAGCTGGTTGCTGTCAAAAACCTCGATTACAACCGCAATCCCCTGCCCCACGCTTTGGGTCACGGTGCAAAAGCTCTCAAACTGCTCCAGCACCCGGTCCAGGTGTTCGAGCGACGCCGCAGGCACGCCCAAGGTCAGCACCGCGCGGATGTGCAGCACGCGCATGCGGCCTTCGCTATTGCGCCCGACCTGGGCTTCGACCTCGCAGCGCAGGGGCTCCGGGTTTTGCTTGAACTTGCGCAGCGCAAACAAGAGCGAATCGGCCAGGCAGTTGCCCACCGCCGCCGCCAGCAATTGCACCGGTGACGGCCCCAGGCCGCTGCCCAGGGGCGCGGGCTCGTCCGCCAACAGGGGCGGCACCGTGCCGCCAAAACTGACGCTAAATTGGTAATCCTGCTGTTGCTGCAGGCTGACGTGGACCAGGGTTTCGCTCATGGATTTCCAATGGGGTGGTTTGTGGATGGTGGGTGCAGCGGCGCCGGGCGGCGCTCAGGCCTGCTTTTTGTCTGCCAGGCGGACGATTCCCAGTGCCTTGAGCACGTATTTCTCGTACACCGGTTCCGAGTCTCCGTTGCGGATTTTGCGCAAAAAGTATTTCTCAAAGGCGATTTTGGCCAAATGCACCCATTTGCCTTTTTTGAACCAGTTGACGTTGCGCGGTGGTATTTGCGGCAGCGCCACAAAGGCTGCACCCGTGTCACCCATGTCGGCCAGGCAAATGGCGTTCCAGGTGCCCTTGGCTTGGGCAGGTTTGCCAGCCAGTTCGTCGGCAATATTGTGGCAAATGGCGCCCACCATGCTCTCGATCATGTAGCCGGTCTTGGGCGTGCCGGTGGGCACGGGCGTTACTTCCACCGGGGGAATGGCCACGCACACGCCGGCTGAGAAGATGTTCTTAAAGGCCTTGCTGCGCTGAAACTCGTCAATGAGCACAAAGCCACGCGGATTGCACAAATTGGGCACCGCAGCTACCGCGTCCACGCCCTTGAAGGCTGGCAGCATCATGGACAGCTTAAAGCCCAGTTCGTGCTCTTTGTAGACATTGCCCAGGTCGTCGAGTTGGGTCACAAACATCTTGCCTTCTTCGACCTTGGTGGTTTTGGCGTTGGTGATCCACTTCATGTCGCGGTTGCGCATCTCAGATTCGAGCATCGATTTGCTGTCGCCCACGCCGCCCAAGCCCAGGTGGCCAATATAGGGCTCGCTGGTCACAAAGGTGATGGGCACTTTGTGGCGCAGCTTGCGTTTGCGCAGGTCGGTGTCCAGGATGAAGGCGAACTCATAGGCAGGGCCAAAGCAGCTCGCGCCGGGCATGGCGCCGATCACCACCGGGCCCGGTTGCTCCAGAAACTTTTCGTAATCGGCAAAAAACGCCTGCGCGTGGTCAACCGTGCAGACGGAGTGGGTAAAACCGCCCCCGCCCGAGCGCAGCGGCCCGGCACCGGGCACCTCGCTAAACGACAGCTTGGGGCCGGTAGTGATGACCAGATAGTCGTAGTCCAGCGTGCCGCCTCCGTCGAGCGTCAGGCGGCTGGCGGCCGCGTCGATGTGTGTGACCGCCTTGGCGACGAAGCCGATGTCCTTGCGCGCCAGGCAGGGTTCGATGGGCACGGTGATCTGCGCGCGTTCGCGCCAGCCCACAGCCAGCCAGGGGTTGCTGGGCACAAACTGGAAATAATCGGTGGCGTTAACCACGGTAACGCGGTGTGCTTTGCCAAGCAACGCGCGCACTTCATAGGCGGCGGGCAAGCCGCCAATTCCCGCGCCAACGATCACGATATGGGCCATGCTGCCTCCCGGTGTAGCGATTCGCCCATTGGGCACTGCACCGGGGGTGCCCGTCCTTGCGCAATATCAATCCTGTGGGCAATCAGCGCGCCAAAACGCCGCAAAAGGGGCGCGACAAGGCCCGCGCGTCCTAGACGAGGTAGGTCTGGCGCAGGCGTTCCAGCGCGGGCGGCGTCAAGCCCAGGCGAGACTCCAGGTACTGCGCCATGGAGCCGTAGTCGGCATCAATAGCCCGCAAGGCGGCGCCTAAAAACGCCTCTTGCACGGCCCATACCACGGCCAACACTTCCGGCGCCAGCGGGCTGTGGTGGGCGGTTTCGCGCCGGTAGTGCGCGTTGGTAAGCAAATAGTCTTGCAGGATATCGGCCTGTGAGACGCCCAAGGCAGCCAAAATCAGCGCGGCAGCCAGGCCGGTGCGGTCTTTGCCCGCCGTGCAGTGAAACACCAAGGGCGCGTCATGCGCCAACAGGTGCGCAAACAGTTGGGCAAAACGGTCCGAGTTGCCGCGCACAAAGCCGCGGTAGGTGTCTTGCATCGCCTCCACCGCGCTTTGCACGGTCACGCTGTGGCCGCTTTGCTGTTGCCATTGCAAGGTCTGCACCAGCGTGGGCTCAATCGACAGGCTGTGGCGCTGCGTGCCGGGCCACTCATAGGCCTGCGCCGCGCTCTCTTGCTGGCCCCGAAAATCAAAGCTGCGCCCGATCTTGACCGCCTGCAACTGCCCGAGGTCTGTGTCCGTCAGGTTTGCCAAGTGGTCTGAGCGAAACAGCACGCGCCAGCGCACGCTTCGCCCACCGTGCGCCGCGTAGCCACCCAGGTCCCGAAAATTGCTGGCGCCTTGCATTGCCAAGTGGCGCGGGGGGGATTGCATGGCGGACTCCAGAAAAAAAAGGGGGCAGCAAAAAAAACAAAAAAATCGGGCGTGGCTGGCCGAATCGACCAGAACACGCCCGTGCTGGGCTAAGCGCCCAGGCCTTGGCAGCAGCGTGTTGCCACGCCAGCCAAATTACAAGACTTCAAACACGCCGGCTGCGCCCATGCCGCCACCAATACACATGGTCACGCACACGCGCTTGGCGCCACGGCGCTTGCCTTCGATCAGGGCGTGGCCTGTGAGGCGCTGACCGCTCATGCCAAAGGGGTGGCCCACCGCAATGGCGCCGCCATTGACATTGAGCTTGTCAGCGGGAATGCCCAGCTTGTCGCGGCAGTACAAAACCTGCACGGCGAAAGCCTCGTTGAGCTCCCACAAGTCAATGTCTTGAATAGTCAGGCCCAGGCGCTTGAGCACCTTGGGGATGGCGTACACCGGGCCAATGCCCATCTCATCAGGCTCGCAACCGGCCACCGCAAAGCCCAAAAAGCGACCCAGCGGCTTGAGGCCTTTTTGCTCGGCCACTTTCTCGTGCATCACGACCACCGCACCGGCACCGTCAGACAGCTGGCTGGCGTTACCCGCCGACACCAAGCCGCCCGGCAGTGCAGAACGCAGGCCCATGATGCCTTCGTAGGTGGTGCCCGCGCGAATGCCTTCGTCGTCGCTGACCGTGACCTTCTTGGTCATCAGGCCCATGACCTTGTCGGCCACACCCATGGTGACGGTGATCGGCGCGATTTCGTCTTTGAACAGGCCTTTTTCCAGGGCGGCAGACGCTTTTTGCTGGCTTGACGCACCGTACTGGTCCATCGCTTCACGGCCAATGCCGTAGCGCTTGGCCACTTGTTCGGCGGTTTGCAGCATGGCCCAGTAGACCTCGGGCTTGTTTTTCTCAAGCCAAGGGTCCGCCAACATGTGCTTGTTCATTTCTTGCGCGGTGCTGGAAATGGCTTCTACGCCACCGGCCACATAAATGTCGCCTTCGTTGGCAATGATGCGCTGCGCGGCCGAGGCAATGGTTTGCAGGCCTGAAGAGCAAAAGCGGTTGATGGTCATGCCCGAGACGGTGATGGGGCAGCCTGCGCGCAGGGCAATCTGGCGCGCGATGTTGGCGCCGGTGGCGCCTTCTGGGGTTCCGCAACCCATGATCACGTCGTCCACTTCACCGGCTTCAATGCCAGCGCGCAGGATGGCGTGTTCGACCGCGTGGCCGCCCATGGTGGCGCCATGGGTCATGTTGAGGGCGCCCTTCCAGCTTTTGGTCAGGGGCGTGCGGGCGGTGGAAACGATTACAGCAGCAGTCATGGCTATTCCTTAGTTAAATGTCTTGCCTTCGGCGGCCAGTTTGGCCAGCAGGGGGGCGGGCTTCCAGAACTCAGCGTCATCGCGCGGGTTCTGGGCGAAACGGTGCATGGCTTGCACCACGTTGAACAGGCCAACTTCGTCTGCGTACAACATCGGGCCACCACGGTACGGGGGGAAACCGTAGCCAAAGATGTAACAGATGTCGATGTCGCTGGCCTTGTTGGCAATGCCTTCTTCCAAAATATGGGCAGCCTCATTCACCAAGGCAAAAACCAGGCGCTGCACGATTTCTTCGTCGCTGATCTTGCGCGGCGTGATGCCTTGGGCGGCGCGGTAGTCTTCAATCATCTTGACGACTTCTGCGTTCGGGATGGCGTCGCGCTTGCCCGGCTTGTAGTCGTACCAGCCCGCGCCGGTTTTTTGGCCAAAGCGGCCTTTTTCGCAGAGCAAATCCGCAGTTTTGCTGTACTTCATGTTGGCGCGCTCGGTGGCGCGGCGCTTGCGAATAGCCCAACCAATGTCGTTGCCGGCCAAGTCGCCCATGCGGAAGGGGCCCATGGCCATGCCAAACTTTTCCATGGCTTTGTCCACTTGCTCTGGGGTGCAGCCCTCGTCCAGCAAAAAGCCACCCTGGCGGCCGTATTGCTCAATCATGCGGTTGCCAATAAAGCCGTCGCACACGCCAGACACCACCGCGGTTTTGCGGATTTTCTTGGCTACGGCCATGACGGTCGCCATGACGTCTTTGGCGGTTTTTTCGCCGCGCACCACTTCAAGCAGCTTCATCACGTTGGCGGGGCTGAAGAAATGCAGGCCCACCACGTCTTGGGGACGCTTGGTGAAGGACGCGATTTTGTTCACATCCAGGGTGGACGTGTTGGATGCCAGAATGGCGCCGGGCTTCATCACGCGGTCGAGTTCTTTGAACACGGCTTCTTTGACGCCGATTTCTTCAAACACGGCCTCAATCACCATGTCGGTGCTGCTCAGGTCGTCGTAGCTCAGGGTGGTGGACAACAAGGCCATGCGTTCGTCGTATTTGGCTTGCTTGAGCTTGCCTTTTTTGACCTGGGCTTCGTAGTTGCCGCGAATCGTGGCCAAGCCACGGTCCAATGCTTCTTGCTTCATTTCCAGCATCTTCACAGGCACGCCAGCGTTCAGGAAGTTCATGGCAATGCCGCCGCCCATGGTGCCGGCGCCAATGATGGCCACGCTCTTGATGTCGCGCAGCGGGGTGTCTGCCGGCACGTCTGGAATCTTGGACGCAGCACGCTCGCCCAGGAACAGGTGGCGCAAAGCGCGGCTCTCAGACGTCCACATCAGGTTGATGAAAATCTCACGCTCTTTGGCCATGCCGGCCTCAAACTTGCCTTTGGTGGCTGCTTCGACCGCGTCCACACACTTGAGCGGTGCGGGGTAGTTTTTGGACATGCCGCCCACCATATTGCGGGCGAACTGGAAGTACGCGTCGCCCAGCGGGTGCTTGCAAGGCAGGTTGCGCACCAGTGGCAAAGGACGCGTGGCGGCTACCGAGCGGGCAAACGCCAGCGCTTCGTCCGCCAGGGTGGCGGGAGAGGCAGAAATCTTGTCAAACAACTTTTGGCCGGGCAGCATGGCCAGCATTTCGGACTTGATGGCTTCGCCGCTGACAATCATGTTGAGCGCGGGCTCTACACCGAGCACGCGCGGCAGGCGCTGCGTGCCACCGGCGCCGGGCAGCAGCCCGAGCTTGACTTCAGGCAGCGCAATGCTCGCACCAGGTGCGGCCACACGGTAGTGGCAGCCCAGGGCCAATTCGAGACCGCCGCCCATGGCGACGCTGTGAATGGCGGCAACCACCGGCTTGGTCGATTTCTCGAGCACCTGGATCACGCTGTTGAGGTTGGGTTCCTGCATGGCCTTGGGCGAGCCAAATTCGCGAATATCGGCGCCGCCCGAGAAGGCCTTGCCCGCTCCCGTGATGACAATGGCCACCACAGCAGCGTCGGCCAGCGCTTGCTCCATGCCGTGGGCGATGCCCTGGCGGGTGGACAAGCCCAAGCCATTGACCGGCGGGTTGTCGAGTGTGATGACGGCAATATCGCCGTGAACCTGGTAGTGGGCAGTCATGCTTTCAATCCTTGAAGTGAATGAACGGAGAAGAAAAAATCTGGAATGGCCAAAAAAGAACGACCGTTCTTTTTTTCCAAATTGTAGGGGCTTTCGGCCGCGTGCTGGCCCGATTTGTCACGATTGAGACTGCGAACCTAGACTTCCAGCCACTCTTTGCGCACGGCGGTGTCGGCGCGCAGGGCCTGCGGACTGCCGTCAAACACGATGCTGCCATGGCCCATGACCAGGCAACGGTCCGAGATTTGCATCGCAATCGTGAGCTTTTGCTCAATCAAGAGCACCGACAGCCCGCGCGCGCGCAGCGTCTGCAAATAGGTAGCCACCAGCTCCACAATCTTGGGCGCCAGGCCTTCGGTGGGCTCGTCAATGATGATCAGGTCGGGGTCGCCCATCAGGGTGCGGCACAGGGTCAGCATCTGCTGCTCGCCGCCCGAGAGTACGCCGGCTTCGGTGTGCTCTCGCTCTTTGAGGCGCGGGAAGATGGCGTACATGTCCTCAAAAGTCCAGCGCGGCTTCTTGTTGGCGCGTTTTTGGCCGAGCAAGAGGTTTTGGTGCACCGTGAGCTTGGGGAAAATATCGCGGTTTTCGGGCACATAGCCCACGCCCAGATTGGCGATTTCGTAGGACTTGCGGCCCTGGATTTGCTGGCCGTTCCAGAGCACCGAGCCCTGGCTTTCCACCATGCCCATGATGGCCTTGGCCGTGGTGGAGCGCCCCGAGCCGTTGCGCCCGAGCAAGGCGACGATTTCGCCCTCGCCCACCTGCAGGTCCACGCCGTGCAGGACGTGGCTTTTGCCGTAAAAGGCATGTAATTGAGAAACTTGCAGCATGCTTAATGTCCTTGAGCAGATTCGCCGGCCTGGGCATCGGCCACCGTGGAGCCCAAATACGCCTCTTGCACACGGGCGCTGGCGCGCACCGCGTCTGGCGTGTCAAAGGCGATCACCTCGCCGTAGACTAGCACCGCAATGCGGTCGGCCAGGCCAAACACCACGCCCATGTCGTGCTCCACCGTGAGCAGGGTTTTGCCCTCGGTCACTTGCTTGATCAAAGCAATAAACCGGGTGGTTTCGCTCTTGCTCATGCCGGCCGTGGGCTCGTCCAACAAAATGACGTTGGCGCCGCCAGCAATGGTGATGCCGACTTCGAGCGCGCGCTGTTCGGCGTAGGTCAGGTTCAAGGCGACCACGTCGCGTTTTTTGTCCAGGCCGATCATTTCCATCAGCTCTTGGGCCCGCGCATTGGCGTCGTCCAGGTCCACCAGAAACTTCAAAAACGTGTAGCCGTAGCCCAGGCTCCAGAGCACGCTGCAGCGCAGGTTCTCAAAAACGCTGAGCTTGGGAAAGATATTGGTGATCTGAAAGCTGCGCGACAAGCCCATGCGGTTGATCTCAAACGGCTTTTTGCCGTTGATCTGCTGGCCGTTAAGCACAATGTCGCCGCTGGTAGGCGCCATGCGCCCGCTGATCAGGTTAAACAGCGTGGACTTGCCAGCACCGTTGGGGCCGATGATGGCCACGCGCTCGCCTTGGCGCACCGCCAGGCTCGCGCCTCGGATGATTTCGGTCTTGCCAAAACTCTTGCGTACATCGCGCAATTCCAGCGCCAGGGGGGTGGATGTTGTGGTCGCGGTGTTCATAGTGCGCCTCCGGCGGCGAGGGTTTCGTGTTCAATGGCTTCTTGGGCGGCGTCCCATTGCGCGCCAAAATGCCGCTGCGCCAGAGAAAAAGCCCAGCCCCCCAGCACCAGCACGGCCAACAGGCCCAACCAGGATTGCGCAGAGGTCGTATCCAGCGCCACGCCCATAAAGTTCACCACCGAGCCCATGGCGGCGTTGAGTTGGCGGTGGTAGACCATTTCCACCAGCGCGGCAACCGCCACCAGCAACACCAGGGCGGCGGCTGCCAGCACACCATAGGCCGGCAGCAGCGCGCGCAACTTGCCGTGGCGCGCCACGCGCAGATTCATCATGATCAGGCTGGCGATGCCGCCGGGTGCATACATGACCATCACCATGAACACCAGCCCGAGGTACAGCAACCAGGCCTGGGTGAACTCGCTCAGCAGCACAAAGGCCATCACCATCAAAATCGCGCCAATGATGGGCCCAAAGAAGAAGGTGGCACCGCCCAAAAAGGTGAACAGCAAATAGGCCCCCGATCGCGCCGCGCCCACCACTTCGGCGTTGACGATCTCAAAATTGAGCGCGCCCAGGCCGCCCGAAATACCAGCAAAAAAACCGGCAATGATGAACGCCGTGTAACGCACCCGCTGCGGGTTGTAGCCAATGAACTCCACCCGCTCGGGGTTGTCACGCACCGCGTTCAAGAGCCGCCCCAGCGGCGTTTGGGTAAATGCGTACATCAGCACCACGCACACCAGGGTGTACGCGGCAATCAGGTAGTACACCTGCTTGGCCGGGCCAAAGGTGATGCCCATGACGGCCGGGCCGGACATGCGGTTGCCCGAAATGCCGCCCTCACCGCCAAAAAACTCCGGCACCATGAGCGACATGGCAAACACCAGCTCGGCCAGGCCCAAAGTAATCATGGCAAAAGTGGTGCCCGATTTGCGCGTGGTCACATAGCCAAACAGCACGGCGAAGCCCATGCCCGCCACGCCGCCGACCAGCGGCACCATGGATACCGGCAAGGGCATGCCCGCGCCAGAGTACATATTGAGCGCGTGAATAGACACAAAAGCGCCCAAGCCGGTATACACCGCGTGGCCAAAGCTGAGCATGCCGCCTTGGCCCAGCAACATGTTGTACGACAGGCACGCGATGATGGCGATGCCCATTTGCGAGAGCATGGTCACCGACAAGCCGCTGGTAAACACCTGCGGCACCAGCAGCAATACAGCTGCAAAAAGGGCCCAAAGCCACACCGACCCGATACGGGCATTCCAACGTTGCATGGTGTTCATCCTTCCCGGTTACCCAAAAGACCCTTGGGTCGGAATATCAAAATCAGCACCAAAAACAGGTACGGCAGAATCGGCGCCACTTGCGAGAGCTTCATCGTCAAGAGCGTATTGGCGCTCAGTGAACTTCCCACGACCACGCCCACTTGCTGCAAGGCGCCAAGCAAGGTGTAGTCAAAGGCCACGGCAAAGGTCTGGATCGTGCCAATCAGCAGCGAGGCAAGGAATGCGCCCGAGAGCGAGCCCATGCCGCCCACCACCACCACCACAAAAATGATGGAGCCCACGGTAGCAGCCATCGATGGCTCGGTCAAAAAGGTACTGCCACCAATTACGCCCGCCAAACCGGCCAGCGCGGCGCCCGCGCCAAACACCAGCATCAGCACGCGCGGCACGTTGTGGCCCAGCGCCTCTACCGCATCCGGGTGGGTGAGCGCGGCCTGGATCACCAGACCGACACGGGTGCGGGTCAGCAAGAGCCAGATCGACACCAGCATGGTCAAAGCCACCAGCACCATGAAGCCGCGCGTGGCGGGGAAAGGCGAGCACACGACCCGCACAGCCGGATCTGCGGCATTGCACATCTCGGCGCTGGCAGCGCCCCAGACCATGCGCAGGCCCGACGCCGCATCGTTGATCAGCGTAAACGCTGGGCCTTGCAGGGCGGCCGGCGGCTTGAATTCAATGGCGATGCGACCCCAGATGAGCTGGACCAGCTCCAGCACCACGTAGGTCAGGCCAAAAGTAATGAGCAACTCCGGCACATGGCCAAACTTGTGCACCCGGCGCAGGCAGTAACGCTCAAACACCGAGCCCAACGCACCCACGATCAGGGGTGCCACCAGCAGCGCCGGCCAAAAGCCCAGCACCTGCGACACCGAGTAGCCGATATAGGCGCCCAGCATGTAAAAACTGGCGTGCGCAAAATTGAGCACACCCATCATGCTGAAAATCAGCGTCAGCCCCGAGCTCAGCATGAACAGCAGCAGCCCGTAGCTGATGCCGTTGAGCGTCGAAATAATAAAAAACTCCATACCCTGCGCACTCCAAATTCTTGCACCCTACAAAACAAAAGAGCCCGCTGCGGCAATCCGCGCCGCGGGCTCTTGACGGTCAACGCCGAGCGATCAGCCGGGACGTTTCATCTGGCAGCTTGTGGGCGTGCTGGAGACGTAGTTGGGGTACTCTTTCAGCGGCACCAGCGTCATGCCGGTGTTCTCGGGGCTGTAGGGGTACTTTTTGTCGGCCTTTTGCCAGACCGTCATGTACAACGGCTGCTGCAACTGGTGGTCCACCTTGCGCATTTGCACTTCGCCGTTGAAGCTCTTGACCTCAATGCCTTCCAGCGCTGCGGCCACTTTCACCGGATCGGTCGATTTCGCTTTGGCCATGGCGGCGCCCAAAGTCTCAAAAATACGGATGGTGGAGCCGGTGTAGAAGTCGTCGTTGTACTTGGCCTTGAACTCGTTCATCCACTTGTCCATCTGGCCACCCATGTTGTAGTGGCTGTAGGCGATTTGGTAAACCCGGCCTGCGCCGTTGGTGCCCAAAGCCGTAGGGGTGCCGGTCACGCCTGCGTAGTAGGTGAAGAACTTGCCGTTGTAACCGTTCTCATTGGCGGCCTTGATCAAGAGCGACAGATCCGAGCCCCAGTTGCCGGTAATCACCGTGTCAGCGCCTGCAGCTTTGATCTTGGCGATGTAGGGCGCAAAGTCACGCACCTGGGCCAGCGGGTGCAGGTCTTCGCCCACGATCTGGATGTCCGGGCGCTTGCGGGCCAGGGTTTCCTTGGCGTATTTGGCCACTTGCACACCGTGCGAGTAGTTTTGGCCCAGGATGTAGACCTTTTTGATATCGGGTTGGTCCACCATGAAGCTCGACATGGCTTCCATCTTCATGGAAGTGTCGGCGTCAAAGCGGAAGTGCCAGTAGCTGCACTTGCTGTTGGTCAGATCGGGGTCCACGGCGGAGTCGTTGAGGTAGATTACCTCTTTGCCGGGGTTGCGCTCGTTGTGCTTGGTCACGGCGTCGGTCAGGGCCAGCGCCACGGAGGAGCCGTTGCCCTGGATGATATAGCGCGCGCCCTGGTCGATTGCGGCTTTGAGTGCGTTCAGGCTCTCGGTGGGGCTGAGTTTGTTGTCGATGCCCGTCACTTCAAACTTCACACCAGCCGGGTTGCCCTTGCCGCTGTATTTTTCAGCAAAAAACTGGTATCCCTTCAACTGGCTCACGCCCACCGGGCCGAGCAAGCCGGTCAAGGGGTCGATACGGACCATCTTGACGGTTTCGCCCTGCTGGGCAAAGGCGCCGCTGGCGCACAACACGACAACCGCTGCAGCGGTAAATTTCAACGCAAATGACATGAAAAACTCCTTAATTGGTACACCCTGCAGACTACAAGACAAAGAAGCCCCGGGTACTGCGGGTTGACCCTAGGTAAGTCACCTAGGGGATAGAAAGTCCACCACCTTTACATTGGGCGCGGCATCAGCGCAGCGCAATTACACGCCGGGCAGTTGGTAGTCGCGCAGGGTCTCACGCAACTTGGTTTTCTGCATCTTTCCGGTGCCGCCAAGCGGAATAGCATCAATGAAAACCACGTCGTCCGGAATCTGCCATTTGGCGGTACGCCCTTCGTAAAAAGCAAGCAGCTCGTCGCGGCTCACTTCAGCGCCGGGTTTCTTCACCACCACCACCACCGGGCGCTCGTCCCATTTGGGGTGTTTCATGCCAATGCAGGCGGCCATGGCTACGGCCGGGTGCGCCATGGCGATGTTTTCCACGTCAATCGAGCTGATCCACTCGCCGCCGGACTTGATCACGTCCTTGCTGCGGTCGGTGATTTGCATGTAGCCGTCGGCGTCAATGGTGGCCACGTCGCCGGTGGGAAACCAGCCGTCCACCAGCGGCGAGCCGCCCTCGCCTTTGTAGTATTCACCAATCACCCAGGGGCCCTTGACCAGCAGATCGCCGTAGGCCTTGCCGTCCCAGGGCAGCTCAGCGCCCGCGTCGTCCACAATTTTCATGTCCACGCCGTAGATAGCTCGCCCTTGTTTGAGGCGTACCGCCATTTTTTCGTCGGCGTTCATGGGGATGTGCTTGTTTTTCAAGGTGCACACCGTGCCCAGGGGCGACATTTCGGTCATTCCCCAGGCGTGCAGCACCTCCACGCCGTAAACGTCGTTGAAGGCGGTAATCATGGCCGGCGGGCAGGCCGAACCGCCAATCACCGTGCGCTTAAGCGTGGAAAACCGCAAATCGCCTTGTTGCATATGGCCCAGCATCATCTGCCAGACCGTGGGCACGCCCGCAGCAAAGGTCACTTTTTCGGACTCAATCAACTCAAAAATCGACTTGCCGTCCATGGCCGGGCCGGGGAACACCATCTTGGCGCCGGTCATGGCCGCCGAATACGGCAGACCCCAGGCGTTGACGTGGAACATGGGCACCACCGGCAGCACGCTATCGCGCGCGCTCATATTCAGCGCGTCGGGCAAGGCGCCAGCCCAGGCGTGCAGAATAGTGGAGCGGTGGCTGTACAGCGCAGCCT
Organism: Comamonadaceae bacterium; assembly: GCA_947372865.1. Classification (GTDB taxonomy): domain Bacteria; phylum Pseudomonadota; class Gammaproteobacteria; order Burkholderiales; family Burkholderiaceae_C; genus Allorhodoferax. Next base: position 23,408 of record CANBVJ010000030.1, on the reverse strand, counting down.
TGGGGTTGCCCGTGGTGCCACTGGTGTAGCACATGCTCGACGCCGAGTTCTCGTCAAACTCGGGCCAGTCGTACTTATCCGACTGCGGCGCAAGCCAGGCTTCGTAGCTTTGCAGGCCCGGAATGCCCGAATCCGTGGGCAGCTTGTCGGCGTCACACAGGGCAATGAAATGCTTGATCGTGGTGCAGCGCGAATGCACCGCTTTGACGATAGGCAAAAAGGTCATGTCAAAGCACAAGACCTGGTCTTCGGAATGGTTGGCAATCCAGACAATCTGGTCTGGGTGCAAGCGGGGGTTGAGCGTGTGCAAGACCCGGCCCGAACCGCTCACGCCGAAATACAGCTCCAAGTGGCGGTAGCCGTTCCAGGCCAGCGTGGCCACGCGGTCGCTAAAGCCCAGCTTCATCTGGTCCAGCGCGTTGGCCGCCTTGCGGGAGCGCTTGGCAATATCGCGGTAGGTACAGCGGTGGATGTCACCCTCGACCCGGCGCGAGACGATTTCGCCTTCATGGTGGTGTCGATCTGCAAATTCAATCAACGAAGAAATAAGCAACTGCTGACTTTGCATCAACCCGAGCATAGGAAATCCTCTGAAAAAACGGCCGTCAAGATAGACGCTTGTACCCCAAGAAGCGCGAATATTACCCCTAGCGACAGACCGCTCCATATGGTGCAATGCAGCATTTCCCGTATTCTGCAAGGCCAACGCAACATACGGGAAAATGTCGCCATGCCTCACGCCGCAGCCCCCCCTTTTCCAGACCTTGCAGCCGCCAGCCCGGACGGGCTCACCGCCAGTCCGTGGACGCAGCGTTACGCGGCTCTGGGTAAGGACTTTGCAACTCCGCTGACGCCCTCGCCCCTGCCCGCGCCCTACTGGGTTGGGCGCAATGACGCACTGGCGACTCAGCTCGGTCTCTCCACCGACTGGACGGCATCTGAAGCGTTGCTGCACACCTTTACCGGCAACCAGGTCCCTGTTGGCGCAACGCAGACCGCCAGCGTCTACAGCGGCCACCAGTTTGGCGTTTGGGCCGGGCAGCTGGGTGACGGGCGGGCCTGCGCGCTGGGCGAGTTGGCGGGCCAGGAAGTGCAGCTCAAGGGCGCCGGGCCGACGCCTTTTTCGCGCCGGGGGGACGGCCGCGCGGTGCTGCGCAGCTCGATCCGCGAGTTTTTGTGCAGCGAAGCCATGCACGCCCTGGGCATTCCCACCACCCGTGCCCTGTGCGTGACCGGCTCGGACGCGCCGGTTTGGCGCGAGACGCAAGAAACCGCAGCCGTCGTCACCCGCGTGGCGCCCAGTTTTGTGCGCTTTGGCCACTTTGAGCACTTCTCGCACACCGAGCAACACGCCCAACTGCGCACGCTGGCCGACTATGTAATCGACCACTTCTACCCCGAATGCCGCAAGGCGGCAGGTGATGACGGCCCCTATGTGGCGCTGCTGCAAGCCGTGACCGGGCGCACCGCCGAGATGGTGGCGCACTGGCAATCGGTGGGTTTTTGCCACGGCGTGATGAACACCGACAACATGAGCATCCTGGGCCTCACCCTGGACTACGGCCCCTTCCAGTTTCTGGACGGCTACGACCCGGCGCACATCTGCAACCACTCCGACAACCAGGGCCGCTACGCCTTTTTCAAGCAGCCCAACGTCGCCTACTGGAACCTGTTTTGCCTGGGCCAGGCGCTCATGCCGCTCATTGGCGAACAAGAGCACGCCATCGCCGCGCTAGAAACCTATAAAACCCGCTACCCGCAGGCCCTGGCGGCGCGCATGGCGGACAAGCTGGGCTTTGCGCAAACCCATGAAAACCAGCGCCCCCTGATCGAGACCGGGCTCAAGCTGCTGGCGCAAGAGCGGGTGGACTTCACCATCTTCTGGCGGCGCCTGAGCCACTGGGCCGCAGGCATGGACGCGGCCAACCCATCGGTGCGCGACCTGTTTGTGGACCGCGCCGCCGCAGACGCCTGGCTGGCAGACTTCCGGGCGCTGCACGCCCAGGAAGACTGCTTCGACAGCGCCGCCACCTCAAAGCGCATGCTGCGTACCAACCCCAAGTTTGTGCTGCGCAACCATTTGGGCGAACTCGCGATCCGCGCGGCCAAAACCCGCGATTTTTCGGTCTTGCAGCAATTGCAAACCGTGCTGGCCGATCCCTATTCCGAACACCCGGCATTTGAGGAATGGGCCGGCTTCGCCCCCGACTGGGCATCCAGCATTGAAATCAGTTGTAGCTCCTGACACCCCATTTATGAAGAAGGCCACCCCATGATCACCAAAACCGACGCGCAATGGCGCGAACTGCTGCAAGCCAAAGGCGCCGAACCCCAAGCCTTTGACGTGACGCGCCACGAATCCACCGAGCGCGCGTTTACCGGCCGCTGGGAATCCAACAAACAAAGCGGCACCTATAGCTGCATTTGCTGCGACCAGCCCCTGTTTTCGTCCGACACCAAGTACGACTCAGGCACCGGCTGGCCCAGCTACTTTGCGCCCATTGCCCCGGCGGCCGTAGGAACCAAGGTGGACGGCATGCTGTGGATGAAGCGCACCGAAGTGCATTGCTCAGGCTGCAACGCCCACCTGGGCCATGTGTTTGAGGACGGCCCGGCGCCCACGGGCCTGCGCTACTGCATGAATTCGGCCTCGCTACACTTCACGCCAGCATGAAACCCTTTGTCGATTTTTTCCCCATCCTCCTGTTCTTTGGGGCCTACAAGCTTTACGACATCTACACCGCCACCGCCGTGCTGATGGCTGCCACCGTGCTGCAAACCGCCTATGTTTACCAGACCCAAAAGCGGCTGGAAATCATGCAAAAAGTGACGCTGGTGCTGGTGCTGGGCTTTGGCGCCCTGACCCTGGGGCTGCACGACGAGCGCTTTATCAAGTGGAAACCCACGGTGCTTTACGGTGCCATGACGCTGGGTTTGGCCTATGCCTTGTGGATAGCGCGCAAAAACGTGGTGCGCCTTTTGCTGGGCCAGCAAATGGAACTGCCCGACCAAGTGTGGCACCGGCTGAACCTGATTTGGATGTTGTATTGCGCCTTTATGGCGGCCATCAACGGCTATGTCGCGGCGTTTTACAGCACCGAAGACTGGGTCAACTTCAAGCTCTGGGGCTATGCGTTTCCGCTGGTTTTCATCATCGGACAGGGGCTCTATATTGCGCCACACGTCAAGCTCAAAACGCCTGACGACGAGGCTGGCGGCCCGGGGCCTGCGCCATGAGCGCCGACTTGAGTCCCACCGCCGCCCATTTGCAGGCCCGTCTTCAAGAGCGCCTGATACCCACCGCGCTAGAAGTGATCGACGAAAGCTACCAGCACGCAGGCCATGCAGGCGTCAACGCAAGCGGCGTTGGCACCCACTTTCGGGTGCGTCTTGCTTCACCCTTCTTTACCGGCAAATCACGCGTAGCCCGCCATCGCCTTGTGTATGATGCCGTGCAAGATTTCATGGACCAGGGACTGCATGCGCTGGCCATAGAGACCGACGTTCCAACCCCTTCCCCCCTGCCCTGAGCAGCACTGTCCACCCGGCGCAAATCGCCCACCCCTTCACACCAACCGCACCCACAGGAAACCGAATGAAAAAGCACGTACTTATCGCCACCGCAGCCGCCGTGTTGCTGACGCTTGCAGGATCGGCCATGGCGCAAAACATCGCCATCGTCAATGGCAAGGCGGTCCCGACTGCCCGCATGGAAGCACTGGCCCAGCAAGTGGCCAAGTCCGGCCGCCCGGTGACGCCCGATATGCAAGGCCAATTGAAAGAAGAAATCATTGCACGTGAGATTTTTGCCCAAGCAGCCCAGGCGCTGGGCTTGGACGCCACCGATGACTTCAAAACCCAGATCGAACTGATGCGCCAGTCGGTCATGATTCGCGAGCTGTTTGCCAACTTCCAGGCCAAAAACCCGGTTACCGATGCGGAAATCAAGGCCGAGTACGACAAGTTCGCCGCCGCCAACAGCGGCAAGGAATACAAGGCCCGCCACATCCTGGTGGAAAAAGAAGACCAGGCCAAGGCCATCATCGCCCAGCTCAAAAAAGGCGGGAAATTTGACGAAATCGCCAAAAAATCTTCCAAAGATCCTGGCTCTGGCGCCAAAGGTGGCGAGCTCGATTGGGCCAGCCCCAGTAGCTACGTCAAAGAATTCTCTGACGCCCTGGTCGGCCTGACCAAAGGCAAAACCACCGAAACACCAGTCAAGAGCCAATTTGGTTACCACATCATCCGCCTGGACGACGTGCGTGAGGCACCCCTGCCCAAGCTCGAAGACGTCAAACCCCAGATCGCGCAGCAGCTGATGCAGCAAAAAATGGGCAAATACCAGGAAGAACTGCGCAGCAAAGCCAAGGTCGAATAAGACCGGGCGGGCGCTGGCGCTTCAACAAAAAACGCGGCACAGGCCGCGTTTTTTTATGGTCGGATGTGCATCCACAGCCACAAGCCGCCCAGCAGCACCGGCTGGTGCAACATGTAGTAGCTCAGGCTCCAACGCCCCAAAAAGGCCAGTGGACGCAAGCCCGAAGGCATTGGGGCCACCGGCGTTGGACGCACCGCCAGGCGGCGCAAAACCCACTGCGTGGCCGCCATGCCCCACCACACCACCGCCATCCAGGGCAACAGCGGCACATAGTCTTCGGTAATAGGCTTGACGCTGATCAGGCCAATCCAGTTGAGGTGTTTGGCATTGAAGGCTGCGTCCAGCCAGCCCGCATCCAGCATCCAGGGCGCGGCAAATTTGAGCGCCAGCGCCACTGCGCCCATGGGCCACAACCAGCGTCCGCAGCCCGCGCTTAGGCGGGCCAGAACCAGCATCACCGCCATGCCGTGCAAGACGCCAAAATAAATGAAACTCTTGGGAAACATCAGCAGCGAACCCAGCGTCACCACTACCGCACACACGGCAACCTGCGCCCAACGCCGCCAAAAGCGCTGCCAACTTTGGCCTTGCGCCACCGCTATGGCTTGCCCGGCGCCCGCGCAGAACAAAAACAAACCCAGGATGCAGGTGCGCTGCCAAGTCCAGACCGGGTCACGGTAAAAATTGGCCTGCAAGAGGCCGGCGTTGCTCAGGTCAAAGCAAAAGTGAAACGCCGTCATCCACACCATGGCCGCGCCGCGCAGCGCGTCCACAGCGTCCAGGCGACCGTGCTTCATAGCGAGCGTTTAGGCCACCCACTTGCGGGCGTTGCGCCACAGTTCCATCCAGGGGCTGTGCGCGTTTTGGTCTTGCTGCGCGCGGTCAGACCAGCTCATCTGGATGTTGCGAAACACCCGCTCAGGGTGCGGCATCATGGCGGTAAAGCGGCCGTCGGCGGTGGTCACGGCGGTCAGGCCGCCGGGGCTGCCGTTGGGGTTGAAGGGATAGGCCTCGGTGGCCGCACCCTGGTTGTCCACGTAGCGCATGGCGGCAATCGCCTGCGCGGCCTTGCCCCGGTGGGCAAAATTGGCAAAGCCTTCGCCGTGCGCCACCGCAATCGGCAGGCGCGCACCGGCCATGCCCTTGAAGAACAACGAGGGCGATTCCAGCACCTCGACCATGGACAGGCGCGCCTCAAAGCGCTCGCTCTGGTTGGTGGTAAAGCGCGGCCAGGCCTGCGCACCCGGGATGATGTCCGCCAGTTCGGCAAACATCTGGCAGCCGTTGCACACGCCCAGGCCAAAGGTATCGCTGCGGCCAAAAAAGGCCTGGAACTGCGCGGCCAGCGCCGGGTTAAAGGTAATAGAGCGCGCCCAGCCAATGCCCGCACCCAGCGTGTCGCCGTAGCTAAAGCCGCCACAGGCCACCACGCCGGCAAAGTCGGCCAGCTTGGCGCGGCCACTTTGCAAGTCGGTCATGTGCACGTCATAGGCTTCAAAACCGGCCTCGGTAAAGGCGTAGGCCATTTCCATATAAGAGTTCACCCCCTGCTCGCGCAGCACCGCCACCTTGGGGCGGCTGAGCAGGAGCGCCGGGGCCGCCATGCTGGGGCTCCAGCCGGTGGGCAGGTGCACGTGCATGCCGGGGTCGGCCAGCGCGCCGGCGGCGGCGTGTTCGGCGTCGGCGCAGACCGGGTTGTCGCGCAACTGGCAGATCTTCCAGCTCACGCTGTCCCAGACCTGGTGCAGGTCGTGCAGGGGCGCGCTGAAGATGGATTTGGCGTCGCGCCAGATTTGCAGGCTGGGCCCGGCCTCACCTTGTGCTTGTGCACCAGGGCGGGTTTTGCCGACCACGTGGCTGTGCTTGGACAGGCCGTGCGTGCGCAGGGTTTGCATGACCGCGTTGCGGTCTTCGGTGCGCACTTGCAAGACCACGCCAAGTTCTTCGTTGAACAGGGCCTTGAGCGTGAGCTCCTCGCGCCGCGCGCTGACCTGACCTGCCCAGTTTTTGCTGTCACCCACGTCCATGCGGCTGTCGGACACACCGTCACCCTCCAACACGAGCATGTCCACGTTTAGCGCCACGCCCACGCGTCCGGCAAACGCCATCTCGGCCACAGCGGCAAGCAAACCACCGTCACTGCGGTCGTGGTAGGCCAGGATTTTCCCGTCCGCGCGCAGGGCGTTGACGGCGTTGACCAGCGCCACCAGGTCTTGCGCTTGGTCCAGATCGGGCACTTGGTCGCCCACTTGGTTCAGGGTTTGCGCCAGGATGCTGGTGGCCATGCGGTTTTGGCCGTAGCCCAGGTCGATGAGCACCAGCGTGGTGTCTTGGGTCGCGTCGAGCTGGGGCGTGAGCGTGGCACGCACGTCGCCCAAGGTGGCAAATGCGGTGACGATGAGCGACACCGGCGAGGTGACTTTCTTGGCGCCCTCAGTGTCCTTCCACTGCGTGCGCATGGACAACGAGTCTTTGCCCACGGGGATGGAAACGCCCAGCGCCGGGCAGAGTTCCAGGCCTACCGCTTTGACCGTGGCGTACAGCGCGGCGTCTTCGCCCGGCTCGCCGCAGGCGGCCATCCAGTTGGCCGAGAGTTTGACGCGTGGCAATTCAATGGGCGCGGCCAGCAAGTTGGTAATGGCTTCGGCCACGGCCATACGGCCCGAGGCCGGGGCGTCCACTGCCGCCATGGGCGTGCGTTCGCCCATGGCCATGGCCTCGCCGCCAAAGCCCTTGTAATCCGCCAGCGTGACCGCGCAATCGGCCACCGGCACTTGCCAGGGTCCGACCATCTGGTCGCGGTGCGTGAGGCCGCCCACGGTGCGGTCGCCAATGGTCACAAGAAAGCGTTTGGACGCTACGGTGGGGTGCGACAGCACGTCGATGACGGCTTGTTGCAGGCTGACGCCGGTCAAGTTCAGGGGCGCAAAGCTACGTTCAACGGTTTTGACGTCGCGGTGCATTTTTGGAGGCTTGCCCAGCAACACGTTCATGGGCATATTGACTGGAGCTGATGCATCGGCCTTAGCCGCGCTATCGGCCAACACCAGTTGGCGCTCCTCGGTAGCCACGCCTACCACCGCAAACGGGCAGCGTTCGCGCTCGCACAGGGCGGTAAACAGCGCCAGCGATTCAGGGGCGATGGCCAGGACGTAGCGTTCTTGGCTTTCGTTGCACCAGATTTCTTTGGGCGCCAAGCCGCTTTCTTCCAACGGCACGGCGCGCAGGTCAAAGCGGGCGCCCCGGCCGGCGTCGTTGGTCAGCTCGGGGAAGGCGTTGGACAAGCCGCCGGCTCCCACGTCGTGGATCGCCAAAATCGGGTTGCCCATGCCACCGGCGCCACTATCTTGGCCCAAGATCCAGCACTGGTTGATCACCTCTTGCGCGCGGCGTTCCATTTCGGGGTTGCCGCGTTGCACTGAGTCAAAGTCCAGGTCGGCGGCGTTGGCCCCGGTGGCCATGGAGCTTGCCGCGCTGCCGCCCATGCCAATGCGCATGCCCGGTCCGCCGAGCTGAATCAGCAAGCTGCCGGCCGGAAACTCGATCTTGTGGGTCTGCGTGGCGTCAATCACGCCCAGGCCGCCGGCAATCATGATGGGCTTGTGGTAGCCGCGCTGCACCGTGTCCGTGCTGCTGGAAACGCTTTGCTCGTATTCCCGAAAGTAGCCCAGCAAATTGGGCCGCCCAAACTCGTTGTTGAACGCCGCACCGCCCAAGGGGCCTTCGATCATGATCTGCAAGGGGCTGGCGATGTGCTCGGGCTTGCCGTACGTGGCGTTCGCCTTGGAATTAATTGGAATCTGACCCCAATTAATTGTGGAGACGGTAAAGCCAGTCAGGCCGGCTTTGGGTTTGGAGCCGCGCCCGGTAGCACCTTCGTCGCGGATCTCGCCGCCCGCGCCGGTGGAGGCGCCGGGGAAGGGAGAAATGGCTGTGGGGTGGTTGTGGGTTTCCACCTTCATCAAGATGTGCTGGGTGGCCTGCGACTTTTGGTACGCGGGCGACTGCACGCCCTGGGCCGCAGTGCTGGCCGAGGCTGAAAAGCGCTCGACTTGGCCGCCTTCCATCACAGACGCGTTGTCTGAATACGCCACCAGCATGTGCTGAGGGTGGGTTTGGTGGGTGTAGCGGATCATGCCAAACATGCTGCTGGTCTGGGCCACACCGTCGATGGTGAATTCGGCGTTGAAGATTTTGTGGCGGCAGTGTTCGCTGTTCGCTTGGGCGAACATCATCAGCTCCACGTCGGTGGGGTTGCGCTGCAAGCCGGTAAAGGCGTGCACCAGGTAGTCGATCTCGTCGTCGGCCAGCGCCAGGCCAAAGCGCACATTGGCTTCAAGTAGCGCAGCGCGCCCGCCACCGAGCACGTCGCAGGTGTCCAATGGGGCCGCCGGCAGGGCGCCAAACAGGGCCTCGGCCTGCACGCGGTCGGTAAACACGCTCTCGGTCATGCGGTCGTGCAGCAAGGCGGCGCAGGCCTGGAGCTGTTCGGCAGACAAGCTGGCTTTGGACAGCAAACCGCTTTTGAGCGTGAGCCGGTATTCCACCATGCGCTCTACGCGTTTGACGGCCAAGCCGCAGTTGTGCGCAATGTCCGTGGCCTTGGACGCCCAGGGCGACAAGGTGCCCAGGCGAGGCGACACCAGCAAAAGCGTGCCATCCAAGCCGCCCACATAGGGTTCGCCATACTGCAGCAAGGCGCTGAGTTGCGCGCTCAGGGCCGCGTCAGGCGCGCCCGTGCTGGCCACCCAATGCACATAACGGCCGGATACGCCGCTGATCTTGTCGTGAACTCCCTGCAAAGCGGTCAAAAGAGAGGCGGCGCGGAAACGGCTGAGCGCGTTGCCGCCGTCGAAGGTGGAGAGGTGCAGGGTCACGGGGAAGGCTTTGGTGGGGGTGGAAACAGCACGGAATTTTACCTACCGCACAGGCGCGCAGCCCCGCAAGCCAAACCTTGGGATAATCGGGCAATGACTATCACTTACAAAGACGCCCAAGGTATTGCGGGCATGCGCATTGCGGGCAAGCTCGCCTCTGAGGTTCTGGACTACCTGACCCCCTTCGTCGTGCCCGGTGTGACCACCAACGCGCTGGACAAACTGGCCTACGACTACATCGTCAACGTGCAAGGCGGCATTCCGGCGCCGTTGAACTACACCGGCGGGGGCAAGATTCCCTACCCCAAGTCGATCTGCACCTCGGTCAACCACCAGGTCTGCCACGGCATTCCCAACGACAAGCAGCTTAAAAAAGGCGACGTGGTCAATATCGACGTGACCGTCATCAAAGACAGCTGGCATGGTGACACCAGCCGCATGTTCTTTGTGGGCGAGGCCTCCATCGCTGCCAAACGCCTGGCGCACATCACCTACGAGGCGATGTGGCACGGCATCAAAATGGTCAAGCCCGGCATCCATTTGGGCGACATTGGCCACGCAATTCAGCGCTTTGCCGAAGGCCATGGCTTTAGCGTGGTGCGCGAATTTTGCGGCCACGGTATCGGCCAGGTGTTCCATGAAGAGCCGCAGGTGCTGCACTACGGCCGCCCCGGCACGCTGGAAAAATTGGTCGAGGGCATGACTTTTACGATTGAGCCCATGATCAACGCCGGGCGCAAAGAAATCAAGGAAGGCCCCGAAAAAGACGGCTGGACCATCGTCACCCAAGACCGCTCGCTCTCGGCGCAGTGGGAACACACGGTGCTGGTCACGCCCACGGGCTACGAGGTGCTGACGCTGTCGGCGGGCAGCCCGCCGATTCCGGCCTTCGTCAGCGCCCAGGCCTGAGCCCGCGCCGCTCTCCGGTTCCGTTCCCATGACCGATTTGCAGGTGCTGCGCGCCGCTTACCGCGCGCAAAAAGCGCAAATCCTGCAGCGCCTGCAGGCACCGGGCTTTTCGCCGCGCGGCATCCACAAGGTGCTGCGCCAGTTCTCTGGCCTGGCGGACGATTTGCTGGTCACGCTGTGGACCCAGTCTGGCCTGGCGGCGCCCTGCGCGCTGCTGGCCGTGGGCGGCTATGGCCGCGCCGAGCTGTTTCCGTACTCTGATGTGGACGTGCTGGTGCTGCTGCCCGAAGGGGCGCAGGACGACGCGGCGCTGTCGCAGCGCGTGGAGCTGTTCATTGGCAGCTGCTGGGACGCGGGGCTGGAGATCGGTTCGAGCGTGCGTACCGTGCCCGACTGCGTGAGCGAAGCCAGCAAAGACGTGACGGTGCAAACCGCGCTGCTGGAATGCCGCCTGGTCGCGGGTGACGCTGCTTTGGTGGCGCAGTTCAAAACCGCCTTTTTTGAGGCGCTGGACCCCAAAGCTTTTTTTGTGGCCAAAACGCTGGAGTTGCGCCAGCGCCACACCAAGTTTGAAGACACGCCCTATTCGCTGGAACCCAACTGCAAAGAGTCGCCCGGCGGCATTCGCGATTTGCAAGCCATTTTGTGGGTCGCCAAGGCTGCGCGCCTTGGGCAAACCTGGGCCGATCTGGCCAAGGTGGGTCTGGCCACGGCTTTTGAGACGCAGCAAATCCAGCACAACGAGTCGCTGCTGTTTTTGATCCGCGCCCGGTTGCACGCCACCGCCAAGCGGCGCGAAGACAGGCTGGTGTTTGACCTGCAAACGCCGGTGGCCGAGTCCTTTGGCTATGTGGCTACCAGCAGCGGCACCACCGGCACCAGCACCATGGTGCGCGCCAGCGAGGCGCTGATGAAGCGCTACTACTGGGCCGCAAAGGCGGTAACGCAGCTCAACCTGATTTTGCTGATGAACATCGAGGAACGGCTCAACCCCTCGACCCACGCGCTGCGCCCGATCAACGAACGCTTCAACGACAAGGCCGGCATGCTGGACGTGGCCAGCGACGATCTGTACCAGCGCGAGCCGCACGCGATTTTGGAAACCTTTTTGCTCTACCAGACCACTGTGGGTGTGAAGGGTTTGTCCGCCCGCACCCTGCGCGCGCTCTACAACGCGCGCGGCCTGATGGACAGCGGCTTTCGCAGCGACCCGGTGAACCGCGCCACGTTCATGTCCATCCTGATGCAGCCCGGCGGCATCACCCACGCCATGCGCCTGATGAACCAGACTTCGGTGCTGGGGCGCTATTTGTGGGTGTTTCGGCGCATCGTTGGGCAAATGCAGCACGACCTGTTCCACGTCTACACGGTGGACCAGCACATCCTGACGGTGCTGCGCAATATGCGGCGCTTCTTTATCGTCGAGCACGCGCACGAATACCCGTTTTGCTCGCAACTGGCCGCAGGCTGGGACAAGCCCTGGCTGCTGTATGTGGCCGCCCTCTTCCACGACATTGCCAAAGGGCGCGGCGGCGACCATTCCGAACTGGGCTGTGTGGAGGCGCGGCGCTTTTGCAAGCAACACGGCATTAACGCCGAGGACACGGCGCTGATCGAATTTTTGGTGGGCGAACACCTGACCATGAGCCGGATAGCACAAAAGTCCGACCTGAGCGACAGCACGGTGATTGCCAAATTTGCCCAGCGCGTGGGCAACGAGCGCAATCTGACCGCCCTGTACCTGCTCACGGTGGCCGACATCCGCGGCACCTCGCCCAAGGTGTGGAACGCCTGGAAAGGCAAACTGCTCGAAGACCTGTACCGCTACACCATGCGCGTACTCGGTGGCCGCGCGCCGGACGCCGACGCCGAAGTAGAAAGCCGCAAGCGCGAAGCCCTGGTCAACCTGGCGCTCTACGCCCTGCCCTTCGAGGCGCACAAGGCGCTGTGGGCCACGCTGGACGTGAGCTACTTCATGCGCCACGACGCCGCCGACATCGCCTGGCACACCAAACAGCTCTCGCGCCATGTGCAAACCACCACGCCGGTGGTGCGCGCGCGCCGCTCCACCATTGGCGAAGGCCTGCAAGTGCTGGTCTACACGCCCGACCAGCCGGATTTGTTTGCCCGCATTTGCGGCTACTTTGACCAGGCGTCCTTCAGCATCGTGGACGCCCGGATTCACACCACGCAAACCGGCTACGCGCTGGACACCTTTGAAGTGGTGACCTCGGCAGGCATGGAAGAGCATTACCAGGCCCTAACCAGCATGCTGGAGACCGAGCTTGCGCTGACCATCGCGACGGCCGGGCCGCTGCCCAAACCGTCCAAAGGCCGGGTGTCGCGCCGGGTCAAGAGCTTTCCGATTGCGCCGCGCGTCACCCTGCGTCCGGACGAGAAGGCGCAAAACTGGCTGCTCAATATCTCGGCCAGCGACCGGCCTGGCCTTTTGTATTCGGTGGCGCTGGTGCTGGCGCGCCACCAGGTAGCGGTGCACCTGGCCAAAGTCGCCACCTTGGGCGAGCGGGTGGAGGACACCTTTTTGGTCCACGGCGCCCAGTTGCAGCACAACAAAACCCAGATCGCGATTGAAACCGAGCTGCTCGAAGCGCTGGCCTACTGACACAATAGCCGCGCCAAAGCGGCAACACATTCCATAAAGACGGAGACACAACATGCAAGACCGAGCCACGCCCGCCCTGAACCGCCGCCGCCTGCTGGCGGCCACCGCAGCCCTGGGTGCCAGCGCGCTGCCCGTGCTGGCGCAAAGCAAGGTGGTGTTGCGCATTTCCAGCCCGGCCGTGCCCGAAGACTGGCACGCCAAGATGTGGACCGTGTTCAAAGACAGCCTGGAAAAAAGCGCGCCCGGTGAGTTTGACGTGCAAATCAACCTCAACGCCTCGCTGTTCAAACAAGGCGCCGAATCTGCCGCCATGGCGCGCGGCAACCTGGAACTCAGCACCCTGTCGTCGTTTGATATTGCCAAGTTCGTGCCGGCGTTTTCGGTGTTTACGGCGGGCTATATGGTGCGCGACCCGGCGCAGCAGCAAAAGATTTTCCAGGGCCCAATTGGCGCTGAGATGTTCAAACTGGTGTCCGAGAAAATGGACGTCACGCCCCTGGCCACCGCCTATCTGGGCACGCGCCAGCTCAATCTGCGCGAGATGCGCAAGGTCAACACCCCCGCCGACCTCAAGGGCGTGAAGCTGCGCATGCCCGGCTCCAAAGAGTGGCTGTTTTTGGGCGAGGCCCTGGGCGCCACGGCAACGCCGCTGGCGTTTGGCGAGGTGTATCTGGGCCTGAAAACCGGCACCATCGACGGCCAGGACAACCCGCTGCCCTCGGTGCGCGCGGCCAAGTTTTACGAGGTGACCAAACAAATCGTGCTCACCAGCCATTTGGTAGACAGCCTGTTTATCGCCATTTCCAATAAAAGCCTGGCCGCCATGGCGCCCGCCCAGCGCCAAAAAGTAACAGCCGCCGCGCAAGCCGCTGCCGCCTACAACAACGAAAACCGCATCAAGGAAGAGGCGCAACTGGTCGAATTTTTCCGTAAAGAAGGCCTGCAAATCACCACGCCCGACCTGGATGCTTTTCACAAATCGGTGCAGCACAGCTACCAAAACTCGGACTACGCCAAAGCCTGGCCCGCCGGGCTGGTGGAGCGCATCAACGCGGTGCGTTAAGTCGCATGGCTCCCACTCCATTGCCAGCAAGCTGGGCCGCCGCAATAGGCAAGGCCTGGCGCCGCGCCACCAACACGGTTGCAGGCCTGCTGTTTTTGGCCTTGTTTGGCGTCTTTATCGTCCAGATCACCGCGCGCTTTGGCTTCAACAAGCCCCTGCCCTGGACCGACGAGGCTGCCGTCATCTTGTACCTTTGGGTGATTTTGTGGACTGCAGCCTGGGTGGTGCCTGAGCGCGAGCACGTGGTGTTTGACCTCCTGTGGAACAGCGCCAATCTGCGCACCCGCCAGGCCATGCGCGTTGCGGGCAACCTGCTGGTGGGCGGCCTGGCCTGCGTGGCCCTGCCCGCGAGCTGGGACTATGTGCACTTTATGGGCCGCGAGGGCTCGCCGGTGCTGGGCATCTCGTTTATGTGGATTTACCTGCCTTTTGTGATGCTCTTGGTGGCCGTGGGCGCGCGCAGCGCCTGGGCCATTGTGCAGGCCGTGCAAGGGCGCGGGCTGGACACCGAGCTGCGGCTATGAGCGGCGCTCCATGACCGTCGGCATGCTGGTTTTGGTGGGCGTGCTGGTGGCCGCCTTGCTGCTGCGCATGCCCATTGGCTTTGGCATGCTGGCCGCTGGCGTTGCTTATCTTCTGGCCACGCACCAAGACTTAGGTCTGGTGGCAGAACAGGTGTGCAACGGCCTGTACAACAGCTATGTGCTGCTGGCCGTGCCGCTCTTTGTGTTTGCCGCCAACCTGATGAACGCGGGCACGGTGAGCGAGCGGATATTTGACTTTTGCCGCATTCTGGTCGGCCCCATGCGCGGTGGCCTGGCGCAGGTGGACATTTTGGTCAGCGTCATTTTTTCGGGCATGAGCGGCAGCGCCATTGCCGACGCGGCTGGCCCCGGCCTGGTCACCATTCGGCAAATGCTGAAAAAACCCGAGTATTCGCGCGGCTTTGCTGGTGCGGTGGTGGTGGCCAGCGCCACGCTGGGGCCCATCATTCCACCGTCCATTCCCATGGTGATTTATGCGCTGGTGTCAGGCACCTCGGTGGGCGCGCTGTTCTTGGGCGGCGTGGTGCCGGGTTTTTTGATGGCGGGCCTGATGATGCTGGTGGTGCACTGGATCGCGGTGCGGCGCAATATGCCGCGCGAGGCGCCCGTGCCCCGCTCGGAATGGGCGGGGCTGGCCTTTCGTGGCGCCCTGCCCTTGTCCATGCCCCTTGTTTTGCTTGGCGGAATTTATTCGGGCGCCTTCACCCCCACCGAAGCGGCGGCCGTGGCGGCCTTGCATGCGCTAATTTTGTCCACGCTGGTGTTTCGCGCGCTGGACTGGCGCGGCTTTTGGGCCGTGGTGCTGGAGTCGGCGCGTGGCAGCGCGGTCATCACGCTTATTTTGGCGGGCTCTTTCATGCTCAATTACGCACTCACTGCCGAGGGCGTGCCCCAGGCCATGGCGCAGTGGGTCTCAGGCATGCAACTCTCGCAAATCCAGTTTTTGCTGCTGGTGAACCTGCTGTTTTTGGTGCTGGGCTGCTTTTTGGACGTGTCGGTGCTGCTGCTGGTGTTTGTGCCAATGCTCTTGCCTGCGGCCACGCTGTTGGGCGTGGACCTGGTGCACTTTGGCGTGCTCGTCGTGCTGAACATGATGATCGGCCTGATCCACCCGCCCTTTGGCATGCTGCTGTTTGTGACCAAGGCCCTGACCGGCATCCCGATTGGCGAAATGATGCGCGAGGGCTGGCCCTTTCTCGTCATGCTGCTGGCGCTACTGCTGGCCATGACGTTTTTCCCGCAAATCGTGTTGTGGCTGCCGCAAACCATGGGCTACGGCGCCCACTAAGGCGGCCAAGCCGCATGCGGCGCCCGCTTATTTGGGCTGCAAGGCTGCGTGGATGCGCCGCGTCATGCGCCACACACCCCACAGCACCAGCGGCATCACGGCCCCGGCGGCAATCTCGGGGTTGACGGGCAGGCCCGCAAACTTCAGCGCCTTGGCGCCGTAGTACAGCAGGCTGACCACGTAATACGAGATGGCCGCAATGGACAGCCCCTCCACCGTGGTTTGCAGGCGCAGTTGCATATCCTGGCCGCGGGTGAGTTTTTCCAGCAACTGCTGGTTTTGCTGCTCGGTGGCGATGTCCACCCGCGTGCGCAACAGCGCGCTGGTGCGCGACACCCGCTCGGACAGCGTGGCCAGGCGCTGTGCCGTAGCCGCCACCGTGGCCATGGCCGGCGACAGACGCCGCTGCATGAAGCCGCCTATCGTCTGGGTGCCGGGCACCACTTTTTCACGCAATTCAGCAATGCGCTGGCCCACCAGCGTGTAATAGGCTTGGGTGGCCGAAAAGCGGTAGCTGTGTTCGGCAATCGCGCGCTCCACGCGGGCGGCCAAGGCCACCAAATCGTCCAGCAGCTCCTGGTCAGAGGCGGATTTACCCTCCAGTCGCGCGGTCATGTCGGCCAGCGCACTCTCTGCCTGCGCCAGCATGGGGCCCAACTCTTTGGCCACCGGCAGGCCGCGCAGGGCCATCAGGCGGTAGGTCTCCATCTCCAGCAGGCGCTGCGAAATGCGTCCGGCGCGCGCCGGACTGGTGCCCAAGGGCGCCACCACCAGCATGCGCTCAAAGCCGTCCTCGCCAATCCGAAACTCGGTCAATGCGCAGGAGTGCCCGTTACCCAGCAGCGAAGCCACCACTTGGGTGCCGCCCAGCCAGTGGCGGGCCTGCTCCATCAAGGCGCCGTCTTGCGCCAAATCTCCGTGCACCATGGCCAGCGCCACCGCCGCCACCGTGGGGCCGGGAATGCGCCGCAGCCACTCGGGCGGCAGCGCGAGCTGGGCGCCCAGGTCGGCTGCGCTGTGCATCACGTCGGACGACGGCAACTGCTGCACGATGGAGTAGCGGGTGAATTCGGTGTGGCGCTCCCATTTGACGGTGTAGCCGTCCAGGCGCAGGCGCAAGAAGTTGTCCGCCAGGCTATCCTGCGGCAAATCGCCCTGGCCGGGCAACTGGCGCAAATGCTCCCACTCCTGCTGGCGCGAGACACCCGCATTGAGCACCGCCACAAACACCACCAGCGCGGGCAGTTGCAGGCTTGCCGGGGGGCGGGCGTGCACTTCGTTGTGCAGCGGGGCGCGCAGCACGTCATCAGGGGGAAGCAAGGAAACAGGGCGGGCAATGGGCTGCATGTTTTTGATTTTGCCGCAGATGGCGCGCAAGCCACGCACAAATTGACGTGGCGCACGGGCCGGGGCCCCGGCCGCGCCCATTTGTTGGCACGATTCATGTGTAGGCAGGGTAGGAATGTCGGTGTTTTGACACCCAGGACTGGCCTGTTGTGCAGACCCTTGCAGGGGTGCAGCCGGAGTTTTCGGGCGAACCGTGCTTCCATTTCGGCAGCAGGAATCTTCAGGAGCAGCCACCATGGCAAATGACTTCGAAATCAAGGCCTTAGACCGCGACAGCGGTGCCAACGGCCACAACCACAGCGCCGACGAGCGCCAGCATCGCCGTGAGCAGCGCCTGCGCGCCCTGCTGTCGTCCCTGCAAACCGGGCCGATTGACGCCGCCCGCCTGGCGTTTACCGCGCTGGTGGCGCACGACCTGGAACTCGCCCACCACCCCAGCCTCACCCGCATCGGCTCAGCCCTGCAAAGCAGCAACCTGGTGGCCGCCTTGCGCGTAGCCCAAGAGATGCAGCTCGGCCACGCCCCGGCTTTCAAGCACGCCACCGTGCAAGTGCGCGTGAGCGACCCCGCCCACGCCAAGGCGCCCGAACACAAAGGTTTTATTGGCGGCCTAACCGGGCGCTTGTTTGACCTGTCGGCCTGAAGACGCTTAAACGCGGCAGGCCTGCCGCGCCCTGGCCCCCGTGCGCCTTAGACGATCTTGACGCTCAGGTTGGGCAATCCGTCGATGTGCATTTCAATCACATCGCCCCGCACCACCGGCCCCACGTTTTCCGGCGTGCCCGAATAGATGATGTCGCCGGGAAAAAGCTCAAACGCCTCTGACAACTTGGCAATTTGCTCGGCCACCGACCAGATCATCTGGTTCAAATTGGCGCTTTGCTTGGTTTGACCATTCACCCTGAGCCAAATCGCACCCTGCGTAAAGTGACCGGTAGAAGCTACTTTATGCAGCGGCCCGATGGGGGCGGATCGGTCAAAGCTTTTCCCAATTTCCCACGGTTTTTTCTCGTCGCCCATGGCGCGCTGCAGGTCGCGCCGGGTCATGTCCAGGCCCAGCGTATAGGCGTAAACATGCTCCAGCGCCTTGTCCACCGGAATATTGCGCCCGCCCTTGCCCAAGGCAGCCACCAGTTCGGCCTCGTAGTGGTAGTTTTTGGTCAGCGTGGGATAGGGGTGGTCGGCCACGGTGCCGGAGGCCACGTTCTGGATCGCATCGGTGGGTTTTTGAAAGAAAAACGGTGGCTCACGCGTGGGGTCCGAGCCCATCTCGCGGGCGTGCGCCGCGTAGTTGCGGCCAATGCAGTACACGCGGCGCACCGGGTACATCTCATCCGACCCAACGATGGGGATATAAACCGCAGGCACCGCAAACGGGGTTTTGACGCCAGTTTGCGAAATGCCCGGGGTAGCGCAGCCCAACAAGGCGCCGGCGGTCATCAAGCCGCCTGATTGCAAGAGACTGCGTTTTGAAGCATCGGCCATGGGCTGCATCCTTTTGAAAATGGGGTGAAAGCGTTGCACGTGCTCAGTGCGCCAAATTCTGCGCGTCCTGAGGCGGCGCCATGGTACTGCAGGCTTGGGGCCCATCTGCAAAGCCCCTGGCGCCCTGCAAAATCCAATGCAGGTTACAAACAGCTTTTCGCCTGATCGGCACTCACCAACTTGCCCCCATGGAACGCATTCCCCTTTTTCCTCTTTCCCACGGCGTCTTTCCCGACGGCGTGCTGCGCCTGCAGATATTTGAGGTGCTCTACCTGGACTTGATCCGGCGCTGCCACCGCGAAAACACGCCTTTTGGCGTGGCGTGGCTTGCGCAAGGCAATGAAGTGGCGGTGCCCGGCCAAATTCCCCGCCTGCACCCCATGGGCACGCTGGCCCACATCGAAGACCTGCAGACGGTGCAAGCCGCGCTCTTGCGGGTGCGCTGCGTGGGCGGACGGCGCTTCAAACTAGGCGCCATCGAAGCCGGTCCTTTTGGCGTGTGGTACGGCGAGGTCGAATACCTGCCCGAAGACCTGCCCCTCGCCATTCCGCCAGACCTGCAGCCTCTGGCCAATCGCCTGGGCAAAGGCATCGCCCAAGCCCAATCAGACAAGCTGCTCGACCAACTGCCCCTGCAAGCGCCCTACCGGCTCGACGAATGCGGCTGGGTTGCGAACCGCTGGGCGGAGCTGCTGCCGCTGACCGCAGAAGAAAAACTGGCGCTGCTGGCGGAGAAGGACCCGCGGGTGCGGCTGGTGCAGGTGGGGCAGTATTTGCGGGCGGGGTCGGGGGATTGAGGTTTTGATGGGCCTCGCGGACGATCGCTTCTATGCCGTGTGTGGCGGTGATGCAGCGAGAGCAGCCGTTCGTATCAACGACTGCTAAGGGCTGCTTTGGGCCAGATGCCGACTTTGGCCAACGACCGGTTGCGGGAAGCGGAAAGTGAGGTTTTTCAAACGGCACACCGATTCCGACTACGACCGCGCCCTTTAGTCAAGGCATTCAATCCGCATCCGTTTGACAGGACCGAGTACGCCAGCTTGCTGTTCAATAGAAGTAACGAGCGCGTCAATATTTTGCTGCGGACCTGATGCGGTCAAAAGCAGCAAAGTTGCATATTCGGATGTACCCGGGTTTTCCAGCAATTCGCTTTGTACCAACTGAACATCGGCAACCTCAAGCAACGGGGCTAGCCCGTCAAGTCCGTGGGTGCCACGGCATAGATCAACCCGCAGGTAGTACGAAAAGCAAATGTCGGCAAGTGCGACCATGGGCTGGCTTGCCATCGCTGATTCCTGAAACGCGAGATAGGGAACCCGGTTCTGGGGCGCAAGGCCCATAAATCGGGACACATCGACCAAGTCAGCAATGACCGCCGAAGCGGTCTGTTCGGCTCCCGCGCCTGCGCCGTAGTACATGGTCAAACCGGCTGCATCACCATGCACCATGACAGCGTTCATGGAACCTTCAACATGGGCAAGTAAGTTACTGCTTGCAATAAGCGCAGGATGCACCCGCAGTGAGATTCCACGTGCCGTGCGCTGCGCAACACCCAACAGCTTGATAGAGAAGCCCAGACGCTTTGCAAACTCCACGTCGCGTTGCTCCACCGCCCGAATGCCTTCCACGTGAACGCAATCAAATTGCAGGGGTATCCCAAACGCGTTGGAAGCCAACAGCGCCAATTTGTGGGCCGCATCTATACCGTCAACGTCGAATGTGGGGGCTTGCTCTGCATAGCCTTTCCGCTGCGCTTCCTTCAGGGCGGTGTCGAAGTCCAAACCGTTGGAATCCATCTCAGAAAGGACGAAATTGGTCGTGCCATTGATGATGCCCGCCACCCAGTTGACGCGATTGGCCGTCAGGCCTTCGCGCAGGGCTTTGATGATGGGAATGGTGACTGCCACTGCGCCCTCATAGGCCACCATCATTCCATTGGCGCACGCAGCAGAAAATATCTCTGTGCCGTGCAAGGCGAGCAAGGCCTTGTTGGCTGTGACCACGTGCTTGCCCGCCGCAATTGACAGCATCACCAGTTCACGGGCAATCGTGGTCCCGCCAATCGACTCCACGATCACGTCAAGGTTAGGGTTTTGAACGAGCTGAAAAGGGTCGTCCGTCAAGACAACGTCGCCGTCTACGAGCACCGCAGCGCGCTCCAGATCGCGCACAGCGACCATGCAAATCTTGATATGTCGCCCTGCGCGGTCTGCAATCAACTGGGCATTGCGCCGCAACACACGGTATGTGCCACCCCCAACGGTGCCTAAGCCGAGCAGCCCTACACGCAAGGGTGGCTGAATCGTCGCGGACGCAAGGGCAGATGGGTGGTTGAAAGGCTTGGCAATGTGATTCTGGTACATCAAGTTCTCCGAACAGTTAAGGATCCAGCTGCCTTTGCTGGATCTGTTCAGAGTCACACCAGTAGGCAGCCGGAACGGCCACCTGCACGACGCTCAGGCGGCCGTGTTGGTAATGGTGGTAATGCTTTCGTCCATCGCCCGTATGGTCACGGGCACCAACGAACGTGCCAGGTTATTGGCGTATAGTCGATTGGTTGCGGAATTGAAAAGCATTAGCGGAGGATAGCACGCTGTGCAGCGGGTATTGGCCCAAAGCGGTTGCAAGCGTCAGCCGAAAGCGCCCGCCCGACTTATGTCTTTGTGACGTGACCTGGATTTCACCCAGGCATCGCGGAACGATGGAAGTGAACAATTTTCCAGCCTGAATCTCTTTTGGACAGAACAAAGGTCACACGCCCGAAAACGTCCTGTGATTTGCCATCAGTTGTAACGACGAGCTTGTCCAAACCCGTTACGACTACCGTGGTGTCGTTTAGCTGGACGACTGAAGTGTCCATCAACGACGCAACCCACTTTCGGTTTCCAAGCAGGGTCGCCTCAAAATACTTTCTTATCGCCTCGGGTTGGGTAACGATAGTTTTGCTTCCGGTGCCCATAAAGACGGCATCGGGAGCATATAGAGCCACAATCGTCTCAACGTCGGCGGCTGTAAACGACTTTGCCCATAGGTCAACCACCTGGAGGGCGTCTTCCTTGGGTGCAGCAATGGCGGCTGAACTGAATGCACAAATGAGAACGCAAGCTGAAAGGATCCTACGCATGAATTGTCTCCATTGAAATTAGCGAGAAAGCAAGGGAATCATAGGGGAATCGACTCCTTGCTAAGTGGCCCGCATGCGCGGGCTCTTGGAATCAGTGTTTGAACACCGCACTGTTCCGGCAGCAGACATTCGCCAACGACCGCTCAGGCCCTTCGCAGTCGCAATCCGCAGTGCCCAAATAAGCCCACCCAAAACATTCAGCCCTTCCCCGCCCCCGCATCCAAGCTTTTCAAAAAAGCCATCTTTTCCCCAATCTTCCCCTCCAGCCCGCGCGGCACGGGTTGGTACCAGGCGGGCTCTTGCATGCCTTCGGGCAGGTAGCTTTCTCCGGCGGCGTAGGCGTGGGGTTCGTCGTGGGCGTAGCGGTATTCGTGGCCGTAGCCCAGCTCTTTCATGAGTTTGGTGGGGGCGTTGCGCAGGTGCACCGGCACTTCGCGGCTTTTGTCGGTTTTGACAAAGGCGCGGGCCTTGTTGTACGCGTTGTAGCCAGCGTTGCTTTTGGCGGCCACGGCCAGGTAGACCACGGCCTGGCCCAGGGCGAGTTCGCCTTCGGGCGAGCCCAGGCGCTCAAAGGTGAGCGCGGCGTCGTTGGCTATTTGCATGGCGCGCGGGTCGGCCAGGCCAATGTCTTCCCAGGCCATGCGCACAATGCGCCGGGACAGGTATTTGGGGTCGGCACCGCCGTCCAACATGCGGCACAGCCAGTACAGCGCCGCGTCCGGGCTGGAGCCGCGCACCGATTTGTGCAGGGCCGAAATCTGGTCGTAAAAATTGTCGCCGCCTTTGTCAAAGCGCTTGGCGTTGATGGCCAGGGCGTTTTCGATAAAAGCCGCGTCAATGTGGCTAATGCCCGCTGCGCCCGCTGCCGTGTTGCACTGTTCCAGCAGGTTGAGCAGGCGCCGGGCGTCGCCGTCGGCATAACCCACCAGGGTCGAAATAGCGCGCTCGTCAAACTGCAAATGGCCCAGCACCTTTTCTTGCGCGCGCGCCAGCAAGAGGCGCAACTCGTCGTCGGTGAGCGACTTGAGCACATAGACCTGCGCACGCGACAGGAGCGCCGAGTTCACCTCAAACGAAGGGTTCTCGGTGGTGGCGCCAATCAGCGTGACCAGACCCGACTCCGCGTAGGGCAAGAGCGCGTCTTGCTGCGACTTGTTGAAGCGGTGGATTTCGTCCACAAACAAAATCGTGTGCTGGCCCTGCGCCAAATTGGCCTGGGCCTGTTCCATGGCAGTGCGTATGTCTTTGACGCCCGCGAACACCGCCGACAAAGCGATGAACTGGCAGCCAAAGCTTTGCGCAGTCAGGCGCGCCAGCGTGGTTTTGCCCACGCCCGGCGGCCCCCATAAGATCATGGAATGCGGCTTGCCCGAGGCAAATGCCAGTTGCAGCGGCTTGCCCGGGCCCAGCAAATCGCTCTGGCCAATGACGTCGGCCAGCGTTTGCGGGCGCAGCGCTTCGGCCAGCGGGGGCGTGGGTTTGGCCTGGAAAAGATCGGACATGCGAGTGCGGCGCTGGGCCTGCGCCTTATTGCCGCACCACATCCACCCCCGCCGGGGGTTTGAACGCAAAGGCGCTGGCGTCCAACGCGGCATTGAGCTCAAAAGCGCTGAACTGCAAGACCGAGCGCTGGCCAAAACTGTCCAAAATTTCCAGCGTGGCCAGCACGCCGCCCTTGAAGCCCACGCGCACGCTTTGCAGGCTGCCGTCTTTGGAACGGGGTGTCGCCTTCAGCCAATCCTGGCCGTCGGCGCTGGGGGCGTCGCTGA
>CANBVJ010000029.1 GCA_947372865.1 Comamonadaceae bacterium | reverse complement strand
GCATCCAGCCCCAGCAAGACGCGGCTTTGAACCAAAGACAAACCCATGTGACAACTCCCTGAAACGGTGCGTGAATAGAAATTCCAACGTCCGCCGCCGCACTATTTGTGTGCATGCTGTTTATTTGTACAGTAACGATACCGCAATTTGCAAGCTTTGAACAGGGGGTGCCAGGCTGGGGAAGAGGCCTATTTGCGCCGTACTTGGCACGGCTTCTGCTAAGTAAGCCCATCTCCCACATCCGTGGAGAGGGCAGCGCAGTAATCCGGTGTGCCTGCAAACCACTCTTTTGAAGCTGAGGTGAACACATGAAGTTAGTTACGGCCATCATTAAACCGTTCAAGCTTGACGAGGTGCGCGAAGCCTTGTCCAGCATTGGCGTGCAGGGCATCACTGTGACCGAAGTCAAAGGCTTTGGCCGCCAAAAAGGCCACACCGAGTTGTACCGGGGTGCTGAATACGTGGTCGATTTCTTGCCCAAGGTCAAGATCGAAGCCGCCATCGATTCCGCGCTCCTGGACCGCGTGATTGAAGCCATCGAAGGCGCGGCCCGCACCGGCAAGATCGGTGACGGCAAGATTTTCGTGTACGACCTCGAACAGGTCGTGCGTATCCGTACGGGTGAAACCGGCAAAGAAGCGCTGTAAAGCCCCGCACCGAAAGGAATCCATGATGAAAAAACTACTTCTCTCCCTCGCGCTTGGTCTGGGTCTGTTGACCGCAGGCTCGTTCGCGCTGGCCCAAACCGAGGCGCCCGCTGCGGCCGCTTCTGAAGCCAAAGCTGCGGCACCCGCCCCGGCTGCCGCGCCCGCTGCCGCTGTTGAAGCCGCGCCTGCGGCCGCTGACGCATCGGCCCCCGTGGCCGTGCCCAACAAAGGTGACACCGCCTGGATGATGGTCTCCACCCTGTTGGTGATTCTGATGACCGTGCCTGGCCTGGCCCTGTTCTACGGCGGCCTGGTGCGCAGCAAGAACATGCTGTCGGTGCTCATGCAGGTCATGGTCACCTTCTCGCTGATCGTGGTGCTGTGGTTCATTTACGGCTACAGCCTGGCTTTCACCGAAGGCGGCGCCTTCTTTGGTGGCTGGGATCGCCTGTTCATGAAGGGCATTTGGGACAACGCGGCGGGCACTTTCGCCAACGCTGCGACCTTCAGCAAGGGCGTGGTCATTCCTGAGATCGTGTTTGCCGCCTTCCAGGCCACGTTTGCCGGTATCACCGGTGCCCTGATCGTGGGCGCCTTTGCCGAACGCATGAAGTTCTCCGCCGTGCTGGCTTTCATGGTGCTGTGGTTCACGTTCAGCTACGCCCCCATCGCCCACATGGTCTGGTTCTGGATGGGCCCGGACGCCTATACCGGCAAAGAAGTGGTTGACGCCATGAACGCCAAAGCAGGTTACCTGTGGCAGAGTGGCGCGCTGGACTTTGCTGGCGGCACCGTGGTGCACATCAACGCCGCTGTGGCTGGCTTGGTGGGCGCCTACATGGTGGGCAAGCGCATTGGTTACGGCAAAGAAGCCATGGCGCCTCACAGCCTGACTTTGACCATGGTGGGCGCATCGCTCCTGTGGGTGGGCTGGTTTGGTTTCAACGCCGGCTCCGCTTTGGAAGCCAATGGCTTCGCTGCTCTGGCCTTCATCAACACCTTTGGTGCAACGGCTGCGGCGGTGCTGGCCTGGTGCGTCGGTGAAACACTGATGCGTGGCAAGGCTTCCATGCTGGGTGCCGCTTCGGGTGCTGTGGCCGGTCTGGTGGCTATCACGCCAGCCGCAGGCAACGTCGGTATCGGCGGCGCCTTGGTGATCGGTTTCCTGTCGGGCTTTGCCGGCCTGTGGGGCGTGAATGGTCTGAAGAAACTGCTGGGCGCGGACGACACGCTCGACGTGTTTGGTGTGCACGGCGTCTGCGGTATCTTGGGTGCGATCCTGACGGGCGTGTTCAACTCGCCCGCCCTGGGCGGACCTGGCTACGTGGCTGACTGGGTGACTGCTTCCATGGTGACCACTGCGGACTACTCGATTGCCGCCCAAGTCTGGATTCAAACCAAGGCCGTGTTGACCACGGTGGTCTGGTCCGGCGTGGTGTCCATCGTTGCATTCAAGCTGGTGGACATGACCATCGGTCTGCGCGTTAGCGAAGAAGACGAACGCGAAGGCCTGGACATCAGCTCGCACGGCGAAACCGCTTACAACCGCTAATCCGGTTATGGCATCCAGGGGCCTGGCCCCTGGTGTGCTTACACACCGCCCGGCACGACTTTGGTTTTGCCGGGCGGTTTTGTTTGTGCGCCGGGTGCGCGCGTCACAATGCGGCCCATTCTTGTTTCTTTCATAGCCATCCCACCATGATCCATCCCGCTTGGAAAACCCTGCATCCCGCGCCCTACGAACTGGGTGAATCCCCGTTTTGGCACCCGCAGGAGCAGATGCTGTACTGGGTGGACATCCCGGGCAAAAAAGTCTTGCGCGCGCGCGCTGACGGCAGCGCCTTGCAGGCCTGGGATATGCCCACCGAGCCCGGTTGCATTGCCCCGGCGCAAACCGGGGGCCTGGTGCTGGCGCTGCGCCACGGCGTGTTTAGCGCCCGCACTTGGGGCGGCGCACTCGAAGCACTCGCCGTGCTGCCTTACGACAGCGCCACGGTGCGCGCCAATGACGGCAAATGCGATGCACTCGGGCGTTTTTGGGTCGGCACGATTGACGAGCCCAAAGCCCGCCACGCCGCCGCGCTGTTCAGCATTGACGCGCGCGCCCCGGGTGCGCCGGTGGTCCAGCAGCAGGCGGCAGACGCGCTCACCGGCAACGGCCTGGCCTGGGCGCCGGACAACCGCACCGTCTATTGGTCTGACACGCCAAACCATATCGTTCACGCCTGGGACTACGCTTTGGATGCCAATGCTTTGAGCGCGCACCGCACGCACCTGCAGTTCGCGCCCAAGCCCGCAGGCTGGACGTTTCAGGATGCCAGCTACCAGGGCCGGCCCGACGGCGCGGCGGTAGACGTGCAGGGCAACTACTGGGTGTCGATGTTTGAGGGCGCGCGCATCTGCCAGTTCGCCCCGGACGGCACGCTGCTGGCGCAGTACGCCACGCCCGCGCAGTGCCCGACCATGCCGTGCTTTGGCGGCCCCGATCTGCAAACCCTGTTCATCACCACCGCCCGCCACGGCCGCAGCGCGCCCGAGCTGGCGCAGTATCCGCAGTCGGGCTGCGTGTTTTTTATGCAGGTGGACGTGCCAGGTCTGCCGGTGAACTTTTTCGCGGGCGCCTGAGCGCGGCGCGCCCTTCCCACTTTTTCGCCTTCAGGCCAGGCGTTGGCGCGCCTCTTCAAGCGCTTGCGGCGTGTCCACGTCGTGCACGCAACCTGCGTCGTCTACCGGCAGCAGGTGCGCGCTGTAGCGCTGCACCACGGTGCGCGCGCCCGTGTCACCGCTAAGTGCCAGCAGAGCGTCCCGGCAACTGGCGGCAAACCCGACCGGGTGGCCGCGTGCACCCTGCCACGTCGGCACCACCACCGCCTGCGTTTGCAGCGCCTGGGCCACTTGCAGCAAGGTCTCGGGCTGGACCAGGGGCAGGTCGGCGGGCAGCACCAGCCAGCCTTGTGCCTGCGCTGTGGCGGCCACGCCGCAGGCAATGCTGTCGCCCATGCCGGGCACAGCCAGATGCGCGGTGTGGCTGCGCTCCACCACGTGCCAGGGCAGGCCACTTTGTTGCACCGCGGCCAGCACCCAGTCGCGCACCCGGCGCCCGTGCAGCGGGGCTTCGAGCTTGTCACTGCCACCGCTGGCGGCGCGATAGCGCTCGCTGCGGCCGGCGGCCAGGATGATTACCGTGGGCGCGTTGGGCTGGGCGGCTGGCACCTGAGGTGGGGTGGGTAAATGCGGCATGGTGGGGCGGGTGGTATTGCAATACGCGCGCCCATTGTCCCGTGTGGCGGGCCGCTGTGGCGCTGGGCGGCGCAAGTTTTCAACCAGCGCATGTTCAAAAAATTCACGGCCCGGGCCTGTGGGGCCATTTACCATGCGTGCTATGTCATCCTCCTCTTCTGCGCTTGCCGCACTTATTGACCAAATCCGCCACGCGCGCACCCTGGCCCGCCCCGAAGACCGGCTGCTGCGCTTGCGTGGCGGCGGCAGCAAAGACTTTGTGGGCGCCAGCCTGCAAGGCGCGGTGGTGGACACTGGCGCCTTGTGCGGCATCCTGAGCTACGAGCCCACCGAGCTGGTGGTGACGGTGCAAGCCGGCACGCCGCTGGCCGAACTCGAAGCCGCGCTCCTGGAAAAAAACCAATGCCTGCCCTTTGAACCCCCGCACTTTGGCGCCACCCACGCCAGCGGGGCCACGGTCGGTGGCATGGTGGCGACGGGCTTGAGCGGCCCGGCCCGCGCCAGCGCCGGTGCGGCCAAGGACTTTGTCCTGGGCCTGCGCTGCGTCAATGGCCGCGGCGAGCACCTCACTTTTGGCGGCCAGGTAATGAAAAACGTAGCCGGCTACGACGTGAGCCGCCTGCTGGCCGGTAGCTGGGGCACGCTTGGGCTGATCACCGAGGTGTCGCTCAAGGTGCTGGCTTTTGCCCCCTGCGAGGCCACACTGGTGTGCGATCTGGCCCAGGCGCCAGCGCTGGATCTTTTGCAGCGCTGGGGTGGCCAGCCCTTGCCCCTGAACGCCAGTTGCTGGGTGCATGACCCGGCGGAAGGTGCCACAGGCGGCGACAAACTCTTTGTGCGCCTGCGCGGCGCCGTGGCGGCGGTGCAGGCGGCGCTGCCCCGCATGCGCGCCGACGTGCTGGCCCTCGGCGGTGCCGCCGAGGTGATGGACAACGCCCAGGCGGGCCCTGACTGGGCGGCTGCGCGCGACCAGCGCTTGCCCTTTTTCAGCGTGCCGCCTGCGCCCGATCTGTGCCTGTGGCGCCTGTCGGTGGCGCAAACCACGCCAGTGCTGGCGCTGCCCTACGCCCAGTTTGTGGAGTGGCACGGCGGCCAGCGCTGGCTGTGGGCGCCTGCCTCGGCGGCTGCGCAGTTGCAGGCGCTGGCGCAGCGCGCCGGTGGCCATGCCACCTTGTTTCGCCGTCCTGCGGGCGCGTTGGCCGATGGGGATGCGGGCGCGCCCGTGTTTGCCGCCCTGGACGCGACGCAAACCCGTATCCAAATCGCCTTGCAACACCAATTTGACCCAGACGGCGTGTTCAATACGCGCCGTCTGCACTCCGTGGTTTAAGCCCCGAGAACCGACGCCCGCCATGCAAACCACGCTTTCTTCCGAGTACCAACACACGGCCGACGGCCAAGCGGCCGAAGCCATTGTGCGCAACTGCGTGCACTGCGGCTTTTGCACTGCCACCTGCCCCACCTACCAGTTGCTGGGCGACGAGCTTGACGGCCCGCGTGGCCGCATCTACCTGATCAAGCAAGTGCTTGAAGGCGCCGAGCCCACCCGCAAGACCCAGCAGCACCTGGACCGCTGCCTGACCTGCCGCAACTGCGAATCCACCTGCCCCAGCGGCGTGGAATACGGTCATCTGATCGATCTGGGCCGCAAGCTGGTGGACGCCAAAGTGCCGCGCCCCTTGCCCGAGCGGGCGGTGCGCTGGGCGCTCAAAGAAGGCCTGCCTTCGCCCCTGTTTGGCGTGGCCATGAAGCTCGGGCAGGCGGTGCGCGGCGTGTTGCCACAGGCCATTCGCTCCAAGGTCCCTGCCGCGCAGGACGCAGGGGTCACACCCGTAGCCGTGCATGCGCGCAAGGTGCTGATGCTCGCCGGTTGTGTGCAGCCGTCCATGTCGCCCAATATCAACAGCGCCACTGCCCGCGTGCTCGACGCCGCTGGCATCCAGACCGTGGTCGCGCCCAAAGCCGGGTGTTGCGGCGCGGTCAAGTTCCACTTGAACGACCAGGACGGCGCCCGCGACGCCATGCGCGCCAACATCGACGCCTGGTGGCCACATATTGCGCCCGCATCTGGCGCCGGAGTCGAGGCGATTGTGATGAACGCCTCGGGCTGCGGCGTGATGGTCAAGGACTACGGCCACGTGCTGCACGACGACCCGGTGTACGCCG
Source organism: Comamonadaceae bacterium (assembly GCA_947372865.1). Taxonomy (GTDB): domain Bacteria; phylum Pseudomonadota; class Gammaproteobacteria; order Burkholderiales; family Burkholderiaceae_C; genus Allorhodoferax. Next base: position 32,893 of record CANBVJ010000029.1, on the reverse strand, counting down.
CCAAAGCCCAGCGCGTGAGCGAACTCACCCGGGACCTGAGCGAGCTGCTGCCTGAGCTGGTGGACGCGCTCAAGCCCCGCATCAGCGCGGCGGCTGCCCAGGCCGCTGGCGTGCAGGCCTTTCATCCGCCGTGCACCTTGCAGCATGGTCAAAAATTGCGCGGCGGTGTGGAAGCCCATCTGGCCGCCTTGGGCTTTGCGGTGCAAGTGGCCAACACCGAGGCACACCTGTGCTGCGGCTCGGCGGGCACGTATTCGGTGCTCAACCCCAAGATTGCCTACGAGCTGCGTGACCGCAAACTCGGCAACCTGCAGGCGCTGCAGCCCCAGGGCATTTGCAGCGCCAACATCGGCTGCATCACCCACCTGCAAAGCGGCACCGACACGCCGGTGCGCCACTGGGTGGAAGTGCTGGACACGGCCCTCAGTTCGTCCCTAAGCGCGGGCTGAATCCGCGCGAGCGGCCCCGCGCTTGCGCAGCACGCCCGGGCTTTGGCCGTAGGCAGCGCGAAAGCTGCGCGTGAAGTGCGAGGGGTTGGTAAAGCCGCACTGGCGCGCCACCTCCAAGAGCGTGGCCTGGCTGTGGCTGATTTGCTGGTGGGCGTGGGCCAGGCGCAGCTTGAGGGCAAATTCGGTCGGCCCCATGCCGAGCTCCAGCTTGAACAGGCGCTGCAACTGGCGCACGCTCAAGCCCACGTGGCGTGCCAGGTATTCGGTGGGCAGGGGGCGGCTCAGGTTGCGCTCGAGCAGCAGCATCACCTTGCGCACCCGCGCCTCTTGCGTTTGCACACCCACTTGGGGCTGGGGCTGGGTGGCTTTGGACGGCAGCGGTGTTTCGGCAATCATGATGCGCAAGGCCTTTTGCGCTCGCACTGCGCCGTCATGCTGGCCCAAAAGGTGCGCGGCCAGGTGCACCACGCTGGTTCCGCCCGCGCAGGTGAGGCGCTTGCGGTCCACCAGGTACAGGGTTTCGGCGCTGGCGGCAATGTGCGGATGGCGGCGCTGGAATTCGGCCACGTGGAACCAGCTCACGCAGGCGCGGTAGCCTTGCAGCAAACCGAGCTGCGCCAGCACAAAGCTGCCAGTGCATACGCCCACCAGCGGCACGCCAAAGGTGTCGCAGTGCGCCAGGTAGTGCTGCAGTTGCATGGGCAAATGCAGCGCGTCCAACAGGCCGCCCACCACCACCAGATAGTCCAGTCCCGACGGGTCCAGCAAACCGCCAGTGGGGTGCACCAGCACGCCGCAGCTCGACGCGATGGGCTGCATGTCGTGGCTGACCACCGTCCAGGTGCATTCGATGGGGCGGCTGCGGTCGCCGTCGTCGGCGGCTAAGCGCAAGGTGTCAACAAAGGCGGCAAAGGCCACCAGGGTGAATTTGGGCGCGAGTACAAAGCCAAAGCGCAGCGCCTGCGCCGGAGGGGCGCTCGGGTGGTCGGCCAGATCCGCGACCCGCTTGTCGACCATGGTGGCGTGGCTTATTCCACAACCCCGCGCAAGGCCACGCTGCGCCGGCGCAGCAGCTCCAGCAGCAAGAGCATGCTGATAGCGAACAAAATGAGCATGAAGGCAGCCGACAAAATGGTGGGCGAGAGCTGCTCGCGCAGGCCGGTCCACATCTGGCGCGGCAAGGTGGTTTGCTCTGGCCCGCCCAGGAACAAGACCACCACCACTTCGTCAAACGAGGTAGCAAAGGCAAACAACGCGCCCGAGAGCACACCCGGCCAGACGATGGGCAGCATCACCTTGCGAAAGGCCAGAAACTGCGAAGCGCCCAGGCTGCGCGCGGCGCGCATCAGGTTCATGTCAAAGCCGCCCAGCGTGGCGGTGACGGTGATCACCACAAAAGGCATGCCCAAAACGGCATGCACCAGCACAATGCCCAGCAGGTTGTTGGCAATGCCCAGCTTGGAGAAGAAGAAATACGAGCCCACCGCCAGCACCACCACCGGCACGATCATGGGCGAGACCAGCACCGCCATGATGAAGCGCTTGCCCGGCAGGTTGTTGTGGTTCAGGCCCACGGCCGCCAGTGTGCCCAGCGAGGTGGCCAGCAGCGTGGCCAGCACGGCGGTGACCACGCTGTTGTAAATGGCGTGCAGCCACACCGGGTTGCCAAACAGGTCACGAAACCAGCGCAGGCTGTATTCCTGGATGGGAAAGTGGAAATACGGCTCGCTGTTAAAGGCCAGCGGCACCACCACCAACACCGGTGCAATCAGGAACAGCAAGACCGCTGCGCAAAAAAGCTGCAGCGTCCAGTGCCCGATGCGCTGCACCGGGGTGGTGTAAAGGGGAAGGGTGGAGTGGCTCATCCGAGTTTCAGGTTTCCAGGGCCGGCAATGCGGTCATACAGCGCGTACAGCACCAAGACTGCACCCAGCAAAATGGCGGCCAGCGCCGAGGCCAGGCCCCAGTTCAGCGAACGGCCCATGTTGTCGGCGACAAAGTAGCTGATCATCTGGTCGGTCGATCCGCCCAAGAGCGCCGGGGTGATGTAGTAGCCCAGCGCCAAAATGAACACCAGCAAGGCGCCGGCGCCCACGCCCGGCACGCACTGGGGCAAATACACCCGCAAAAACGCGGTGCTGGGGCTGGCGCCAAGCGAACGCGCGGCGCGCACATAAGAGGGCGGAATTTGCCGCATCACCGAGTACATCGGCAAAATCATGAAGGGCAGCAGGATGTGCGTCATGGCTGCCACCACACCAAAGCGGTTGAACACCAGTGGCAGCGGCTCGGCAATCAGCCCCAGCGCTTGCAGCACCGAGTTGATGACGCCTTCTTTTTGCAGCACCACCATCCAGGCGGTGGTGCGCACCAAGAGCGAAGTCCAAAACGGCAGCAGCACCAGAATCAGCAACAAATTGGCGGTCTTGTCACGCAGGTGTGCCAGCAGGTAGGACAGCGGAAAGCCCAGCAAAATGCACATCACGGTGACGGTGAGCGCCACGCCCAGCGTGCGCAGGTAAATGGTGACGTGGATGCGCTGGTCTTCGGGTTGCGCCGTGATGCTGCCGTCGGGCAGGCGCCGGGCATCGAGGGCAGACAAGAAAAACAGGGAATGGGTGGGGGAGGACAGGTTGCGGATCGTGCCCCAGATGGGCGTTTGCGCCCAGGCGGGATCTGCGTCTTCAAAAAACGGGGCCCAGGGGCCCTCTTCTTGGCTGGCCACGCGGCGCGCGGCGTGCATGAAGACGGTGCGCAGGCCAGACTCTTCAATATTCAGGCGGTTGGCAATGGAGCCGGCTTTTTGCTCTTGCACCGCCTCTTTCATGTCCAGGGCCAGGGCGGCGAAGACCGGCTCTGGCGGAATCTCAGACCGCGGACCATTCCAGGCATCCAGGGCGCGCACGGTGCGCGCCAGGTTGTCTGGAACGATCGGGTCATAGACGCTGTTGAGCAATACCGTGCCCAGGGGCAAGAGAAAGCTCAAGGCGACAAAAATGAACAGTGGCGCAATCAGCGCGTAGGCCCATAGATGGCCACGGCGCTCTGCTTTGCGCAGGCGTCGCCCCAGGTCTGACGTGCTGATTGCTGTCATGTTCTTACTTCGCCAACCAGGCTGCGAACTTCTTGTTCAGGTCATCCTGGTTTTCCATCCAGAACTGTGCGTTGGTGGGCACCACGCGGCCAGGGTGGTCGGCATTGGGCAACCAGGCTTTGTAGGGGTTGGACGCAGGAATCAAGGCCAAAGACGACTTGCGGGTAGGCGCGTAAGGAATGTACTTCGCCTGGTCCGCCAAAGGCTGGCTGCTGCTGGCAAAACGGATGAAGTCTTGCGCGGCGTCCAGGTTCTTGGTGCCTTTGAGGATGGCGTACAGGTCAGGGATCTGCACCTGGCCGTCCCACATCACGCCAAAGTCTTTCTTTTCTTTGGTGTTGGCGTCGACGATGCGACCGTGCCAGGCGTGGGTCATGACGACTTCACCGGCAGCCAGCAACTGGGGCGGCTGCGCACCAGCGGTCCACCAGACAATGCTGCTCTTGATGGTGTCGAGCTTCTTGAACGCGCGGTCCACACCAGCGGGTGTGCCCAACACTTTGTAGACGTCGGCCGCAGCCACGCCATCAGCCATCAACGCCCACTCCAGAATCACGCTGGGGTCTTTCTTGACGCCGCGCTTGCCAGGGAACTTGGTGACGTTGAAGAAGTCTTCCAGCGTCTTGGGGCCGTTGGCGCCCATTTTGGCTTTGTCATAGGCCACGATGTTGGCGTAGGTGATGACGCCAATCGCGCAAGGCAGGATCATGCCGGTGGAGAAGTCTTTGGCAGCCGGGGTGCCGTCAGCGCCAGCGGGCAGCTTGCTGGGGTCGATTTTTTCCAACAGGCCTTCTTCGCAACCTTTGAGGGCTTCAGCAGGCTCCAAGTCCACGACGTCCCACTTGATGTTGCCCGACTTGACCTGGGCGCTGATTTCGCCCAAGGTGCCGCCCCAGTCCACCGAAGTGATCTTGGTGCCGGTCTTGGCGGTATAGGGCTTGTGGTAGGCCTCGATCTGGCTGGTGGTGTAGGCACCGCCCCAGGAGGCGATCGTCAGCGCTTGTTCGGCAGCGCCGGTGGTTGGCAGGACGGCAATGACGGCGGCGCTAACGACCGTAAGTGCGCTTAAGTGAATCTTCTTGAACATGCGGTTTTCCTGTTGGATGAATGAATGCCGCCCTTACACGCCGTCCAGAGCCCGGCAATCGGCCACATTCCACCCGAGGGTGGCAGTGCTTCCGGCTTGCAGGCTGAGGTCGCGTCCATCGTTGGGCAGCGTAACGATGAAATCTTCAAGTCCGCAGGCATTCATGCGCAGGCGGGCGTAGCGGCCCAGGTAGGTCACATCGACCACCGTGCCACTGACCGTGGTCTGAACTGCGCCATTGGGCGGATTCAGGTGAATACGCTCAGGCCGGATCGACAGGCGCGTGGCCTGGCCGACCTTGTCGACCGCCACCGCTTGCGCCGCTAGGCGCAGGCCATCGGCCAGCGTGACTTCGCAACTGCCGCCCGAGATGGCGCTCACATGCCCGTGCAGCGTGTTGTTTTCGCCAATGAACTGCGCCACAAAGGCGTTGGACGGGCGCTCATAGAGCTGCGTGGGTGTGTCAATCTGCTGAATGCGGCCGTGGTGGAACACCGCCACGCGGTCGGACATGGCCAGCGCCTCGGTCTGGTCATGCGTGACGTAGACGATGGTGATGCCCAACTCGTTGTGCAAGCGCTTGATTTCGTACTGCAGTTGCTCGCGCAGTTGTTTGTCCAGGGCTGAGAGCGGCTCGTCCATCAGCACCAATTGCGGCTCAAACACCAGCGCACGGGCCACGGCCACACGCTGCTGTTGTCCACCGGACATTTGCGCCGGGCGGCGCGACTCAAAGCCCTTCAGACCCACCTTGTCCAGCGCCCGCATGACGCGCGCATGCGCCTCGTGGCCGGTGACACCGCGCACGCTCAAAGGAAAGCCCACGTTCTCGGCCACCGTCATGTGCGGAAACAGCGCGTAGCTCTGAAACACCATGCCAATATTGCGGTGCTCGGGGGCAATGCGGTTGATCGGCTTGCCGTCGAGATAAATCTCGCCGGCAGTAGCGGTCTCAAAGCCCGCGAGCATCATCAGCGTGGTGGTTTTGCCTGAACCCGAGGGTCCGAGCAAGGTCAGGAACTCGCCCTGGGCAATATCAAGATTGAGGTCTTGCACCACGAGCTGCCGACCGTCGTAGCTTTTTTCTACGTGGTCGAAGCGGACATAGGGCTGTTGCATGGGGGTCGGGTTCCAGATTCAGGTTAAGTCCGAGAGATAAGCAGGTTTTGTGCCTATGCCGGAATGACGTTGTGTTTGGGGCCGTAAGGGAAGCCCGTGATGTTTTGGTGTCCGGTTTCAGTGACCACCAATATATCGTGTTCCCGGTACCCGCCGGCACCGGGCAAACCCTCGGGCAGCATGATCATGGGCTCGATCGACACCACCATGCCGGGCTCGAGCACGGTCTCGATGTCTTCGCGGAATTCGAGTCCGGCTTCGCGCCCATAGTAGTGCGACAGCACGCCAAAAGAGTGCCCGTAGCCGAAGGTGCGGTACTTCAGCAGGCCGTACTCTTCGTAGATTTTGTTGAGCTCCAGCGCCACGTCGCAGCAGCGCATGCCGGGCTTGACCAGCTTTTGGCCTTCTTCGTGCACGCGCACATTGACTTCCCACAGCTTGAGGGACGCCGCGTCCACTTCGCCGAAAAACAGGGTGCGTTCCAGCGCCGTGTAGTAGCCCGAAATCATGGAAAAGCAGTTCAGGCTCAGGATGTCGCCCTTTTGCACTTTGCGCGTGGTCACCGGGTTGTGCGCGCCGTCGGTGTTGATGCCCGACTGGAACCAGGTCCAACTGTCCATCAGCTCGGTGTGCGGGTAGCGTTTGGCAATCTCGCGCACCATGGCCTGGGTCGAGGCCAGCGCCACTTCGTACTCGGGCACGCCTTCGTGCACCGCAGCCACCAGGGCGGCCGCGCCAATGTCGCAGACCTGCGCGCCGTTCTTGATGAACTCGATTTCTTCGGCTGACTTGACCATGCGCAGCTTCATGCAATCGTTGGCGATGTTGGTGAATTCCACATGCGTGAGCACCGACTTGATCTTGTCCATGCGCTCGAGCGGCAGGTGGTCGTATTCCAGGCCGACGCGGCCATGGTTGGGCACTTCTTGCGCAATGGCGCGGAAGTAGTTGCCGCTTTGCCAGTCGGTGTAAATCACGGCGCGGTCGCACACGCCTTTGCGCCAGGGTTGGCCGCCGTCAATGTTGGCGGCAATGATGACCGCTTTGTCTTGTGTGACCACCAGACTGTAGAAACGGCCAAACGAGCAGTACAGAAAGTCGCTGTAGTAATTGATGTTGTGGTAGCTGGTGAAAATCACCGTGTCTACCGAACGCTGCGCCATCATGGCGCGCAGTTTGCGGATGCGATTGGCGTATTCGGCGTCCGAAAAACTGTGGCGTACGCGCTCGCCGTTGTCGATGGTGATCAGGTTGGGCATGGTCATAGTGGTTCTCCGAGGGTTGCTTGCAATGACCCCGAGTATTAAGGCAAAGCCATGGCCAAGCCTTGCGAATTACGACACCAATCTATCCTTAAATGCCAGTCCTTGCTGGCGATTTGCGCGGTCTTTTTGCGGTGGCGCCCCAAAACGGGGCGTGTACCGCGCAGTCAGGTGCGAGGGCGAGGCGAATCCGGTCTCCAGGGCAATGTCGCGGATGCTTTTGTCGCTGCGCTGCACCAAAATGCGCGCATGCGAGAGCCGAATGTCCAAATAGATGCGTTCGGCCGACTTGGCAAACTGCTGGCGAAAAAGCCGCTGCAAACTGCGCAAGGGCATGCCGGCGAACTGCGCGATCTCGGTAATGGTGAGCGGCTCGCCCACATTGGCCTCCATCAGGCGCAGCGCCTCCACCGCTGCTGGGTGGGTGACGCGCTCCTGGTGGATGATGGACACGGTTTGCACATCGGTCAGGCTGCGCCGCTCCACCACCAGCAGATTGGCCACCTCGTTGGCCAGTTGGCGGCTGCCTGGCGCTTGCGTCAGCAGGTAGGTCATCAGGTCCAGCGGCGCCACGCCGCCGCTGCAGGTGTAGCGGTCGCGGTCCACTTCAAAAAAATGCTGGGTCACGATCACTTGCGGAAACTGTTCGGCCAGCGCTCCGTGGTCTTCCCAGTGGATGGTGCTGCGGTAGCCATTGAGCAGGCCGGCCTGCGCCATCAGGTAGGCGCCGGTGTCAATGCCGCCCAGCGGCAGGCCCTGGGCGGCCATTTTTTTCAGCCATAGCGTGAGGGCCCGCAGGCCGCGGCTGGGAATCGGGTTGGGGCCAATCACAAACACCACGTCCAGCGGCGGGGCGTCCGTCAGGCTGTGCTGCGTCATCACCTGGATGCCGTCGCTCGACGCCACCAGCCCGCCGTCTACGGAGAGCAGCACCGAACGGTAGGTGGCGCGCCCCAGCACCGCATTGGCAATGCGCAGCGGGTCCACGCAGGCGCTCAGCGCAATGAGCGAAAAATTCGGTACCACCACAAAGCCAAACACCAGCGACTGCTTGGACGACACCATGGCGGGAGTGGCCTAGCCGTGCAGGTTGTCGTTGCGCGCGATCTCCAGCAGGTGGTCCACTTCGTCGCCATGCTCACGGCAGTTGCGCTCATGCCAACGCTTGATCAGCCACATGCAACCGGCCACCAGCACGCCAAAAACGCTGATGGCGCCAAAGGCCGACACGCCCATGCCCGCCGACAGGCTGTACAAGCCGCCCAGCACCAAAATACAGGTCTGTTCGTTGAAGTTTTGCACCGCAATCGAACGCCCGGCGCCCATCAGGTTGTGGCCGCGGTGCTGCAGCAAGGCGTTCATGGGCACCACCAAAAAGCCGCCCAGGCCGCCGAGCAAAACCAAAAACGGCGCCGCCACCCAGACGTTGGAGATGAAGTTGAGCAAAATCACCAGCACGCCCATGGCAATGCCCAGCGGAATCACGCGCGTGGCCACTTCCAGGCGCATGCGCAAGGACGCCACCACCGCGCCCACGGCCGTACCCACCGCCACCACGCCGACCAAAGACGAAGCTTGGGTGACGCTATAGCCCAGCGCGGCGGCCGCCCAGGCCAGCACGATGTAGCGCAGATTGCCGCTCACGCCCCAAAACAAGGTGGTGGTGGCCAGCGAAATCTGCCCCAGCCGGTCGCCCCAGAGCCGGGTATTGCAAGTCCAAAAATCGGGCAGCAGGCTAATGATGCGGTGCGGCAAGGGCCGCATTTCCACGCCGGTCAAAGGAATGCGGGTGTTGAACCAGGCCGCCGCCAGGTACACCAAAATCAGCAGGCTAATCGCCGCCTCGGGCGCGGTGTCAATGCCGGTGTCGATGAAGGGCACGTCAAACGACAGCAAAAACGGTGCAATCTGCGGCCCCACCAGTTGCCCGCCCAGCAGCACGCCCAAAATGATGGAAGCAATCGTCAGCCCCTCAATCCAGCCATTGGCCTTGACCAGTTGCGAGGCCGGCAGCAGCTCGGTCAGGATGCCGTATTTGGCCGGCGAATAGGCCGCCGCGCCCAGGCCCACCACGGCGTAAGCCATCAGCGGGTGGCTGCCAAATAGCATCAGCAGGCAGCCGGCAATCTTGATGCCATTGCTTACCAGCATCACCCTGCCCTTGGGGTAGGCGTCGGCATAGGCGCCCACGAAAGGCGCCAGCACCACGTAAAACAGCGCAAACATGGGCACCAGCGCCGCTTGCTGCCATTCGGGGGCGTGGGCGCTGCGCAGCAATTGCACGGCGCCTACAAACAAGGCGTTGTCGGCCAGCGAGCTGAAAAACTGCGCCGCCATGATGGTGAAAAAACCGCGTTTCATCAAAAAGAGTACGAGTCGCTAAATAGGAATGGCGGTGGGGTGAGGTCGGTCAGTCAGCAAAGTGCGTGGGTTATAGCACGCAGCCGTGCGCTGGCCGTGTCCATGCAGGCCCGGCGCGGCTACAGTTGCACCATGCCACGTCCTATCCAAGCCACCATCCATACCCAGGCCTTGCGCCACAACCTCCAGAGTGCGCGTGCCCGCGCCCCGGACGCCCGCGCCTGGGCGGTGGTCAAGGCCAACGCCTATGGCCACGGCATCGAGCGCGCGTTTGAGGGCCTGCGCGGCGCCGACGGCTTTGCGCTGCTCGACCTGGACGAGGCCCAACGCCTGCGCGCTCTGGGCTGGCGCGGACCGATTTTGTTGCTCGAAGGCGTATTCGAGCTGCGCGACCTGGAGTGGTGCTCGCGCCTGGACCTGTGGCACACGGTGCACCACGAGGCGCAAATTGACATGCTCGCCGCCCACAAAACCAATGTGCCGCAGCGCGTGTTCCTGAAAATGAACAGCGGCATGAACCGCCTGGGCTTTCGCCCCGAGCACTACCGCGCCGCCTGGACGCGCCTGAACGCCCTGCCCCAGGTGGACGAGATCTCGCTCATGACGCATTTCAGTGATGCCGACGGCCCGATTGGCGTGGCTAAGCAGCTCGCGGCGTTTGAGGCCGCCAGCCTGGATTTGCCCGGTGAGCGCTGCATCAGCAACAGCGCGGCCACCCTGCGCCACGCGCAATGCGCCAACGACTGGGTGCGCATCGGCATCGCCCTGTACGGCAGCGCCCCGGACCACCCCGAGCACCGGGCCGCCCACTGGGGCCTGCAGCCCACCATGAGCCTGCGCGCACAAATCATTGCCACCCAAGACCTGTTGCCGGGTGACACCGTGGGCTACGGCTCGGGTTTTGTGGCCGAGCGCGCCATGCGCATTGGCGTGGTGGCCTGCGGTTATGCCGACGGCTACCCCCGCATCTGCCCCACCGGCACGCCCGTGCTGGTGGACGGCGCGCGCAGCCGCACCGTGGGCCGCGTCAGCATGGACATGCTGGCCGTGGACTTGAGCGCGCTGCCCGGCGCCGATTTGGGCAGCGAAGTCACGCTCTGGGGCGCCGCGTCCACGGGCGAGGTGCTGTGCATCGACGAAGTCGCCGCCTGCGCGCAAACCCTGGGCTATGAGCTGATGTGCGCGCTGGCGCAGCGCGTGCCGGTGCTGGTGGAATAGTTCCCCAGCGGCGCTGGCCTTAGAGCGGCGCAGAGACGGAGACGCCGACCATCCAGTTGCGCGGCAGGCCTGGTTCGATGTACTGCAAGCTGTTGACGATGACCGAGCCCACGTAGCGCTCATCGCTGGCGTTGTTCAGGCGTCCGTACAAGGTGACGGCGGCCTTGTCCACCGTCCAGCGCTGGCTGGCGCTCAGGTTGAACACCGTGTGGCCGTCCACCGATGCGGTATTGGTGTCGTTGGCATAAATGCGACCGGACTGCACCATCTCAATCGCCAGCCGGCTGCCCGGCGCCGCCGATTTGGCCCCTGGTGTGACTGCTGCGCTGGTCCAGGCCAGCTCGGAGAACACCGAGGTTTGGGGAATGCCCGGAATCTTGTTACCCGCCGCGATCGAGGTGGTGCCCGCGACCGTGGCGGATGTGAAGGCCTGGGAATACTGTGCGTCGATCATCGAGGCCGCCAGCGAAGCCGATACGTTAGGCGTCAGCAGCGTGCTGCCTCCAAGTTCAAAGCCATTGCGCGAGGTGCCGGGCGCGCTCTTGTAGGCGGTTTTTCCGCCGGAGGTCACGTCCACCACGATCTCGTCGGTCGAGTTGATCTGGAACAAGGCGAAATCAAGCCGTGAGCTGCGATTGGGCACCCATTTGCTGCCGATCTCAAAGTGGCGGCTGGTCGAAGCATTCAAGCGCGGGTTGAAGGCGCCCACCGGGCTGCCAGCGGTGTTTTTGTAGGCGACTTCGGCCAGGGTGGGGGTCTCAAAGCCCTGCCCGTAATTGGCGTAAAGGTTCCAATGGTCGGTGGCAAAGTAGGCCAGGCCTAACACCGGGCTGGTCGCACCGTAGTTCACGTCACCGGACGCAGCGCCATTGGTTTGGTAATCAGTACTGGCAAACCGCACATTGCTGGAGCGCAGTCCCCCTACCACCGCAATTGATTCCGACACCTGGGCGGTCGCCTGGGCAAATAAATCACTGTTTTCGGCTTGGTTCTCTTCGTTACGGTTGGTCGCATCTTGTTGTCCCCTTAAGGCAGTGCCTGCCTTGCGCAACTCCCTGGAACGGTCAAATTCATACCCTGCAACCCACTGCACGGCCGTGTCTGCAACCAGCATCTTCTCGTTGTACTGCACGCCTAATCCGTAGTACGCGCGATTCAGGCCGGTCCAGGCGCCATTGGCATTGATGCCCGTGGTTCCGACCTGAAATTGCAGGTTGTCGCGCGTGCCGTAGTAGGCGCGGCTGGTGACGGCGCGGTCTTTGTCGATGGTGTAGACCGCCGAGCCGCCGAGCTGGTTTTGCAAAATCGTTTTACGCACGCCAAATTCGGCGGCGGTTTTGGTGGCTGTTGAATTTCTGCCCTGCTGCTGCGGATTCGCCGCCCACTGCACCGCCGTCAAACCCAGCGGGTCTTGCGCCAGCGGCATGTCGAACTGGTTGAACACCAGGTTGACGCGCGTTTGTTCGTTGGTGTTGAAGTCGAGCTTGCCGTTGAACTGTTTGCGTTCGGTGCGGCTGTTGTCACGGTAGCCGTCGATGGTGAAGGTGCTGTAGTCGGCCACCAGGCCGTAGTCGCCCACGGTGTCTGAGAACTGGTAATCGGCACGGTGCAGGCCGTAGTCGCCCACGTAGTACTGGTAGTCCATCAGCGGCACTTTGGACGCGGGTTTGGTAAAGGCCTGGATCACGCCGCCCGAGGCGTTGCCGTAGAGCTGCGCCAGCGGCCCGCGCAAGACCTCGATGCGCTCCATGGAGGTCAGGCTGACCGACGAGCCCTGGCCCTGGCCGTCGGGCGTGGTGGCCGGAATGCCGTCAATCAGCAGGCGGATGCCGCGAATGCCAAAGGCCGCGCGCGCGCCAAAGCCGCGGATCGAGAGCTGCAAATCCTGCGCGTAGTTGCTGCGGTCCAGCACAGTCAGGCCCGGCACCCGCACCAGCGACTCGGACAGATTGACCTGCGGCCCGCCGTTTTGAATCGTGCTGCGGTCCACCGACTGGATGGCCGCTGGGGCGTCAAAACTGCGTGCCTGCGCCCGCGACGCGCTGACGACTACTTCGTCCAACGTTTGCGCGCAGGCAGGCGCCAGCAGGCTGGCGAAAAGTGCAATGGCTGGTGCCGTGTGGGGGATGTGCTTGAACAGGAGAGACATACGGGTCTGGCGAAGGGGGTAGTTAAATGCGCTGCGTCAGGGCGCTTCTACGGTCACTTTGACTGCACTGAACCAAGCGGCCAAGTGGGAAATGTCCGCATCGGTCAGTGGCTTTGCGATCATGTTCATGACTTCATTCTGTCTTTTTCCGCTGCGGTAATTTCGCAACTGCTCGCTCAGGTAAAGAGCCTGTTGCCCCGCCAGATTTGGAGCGTTGGGCAGCGTTGCCTGTCCGGTCGGTCCGTGGCACAGGGCACACGCGATTTCTGCTTTTGCCCGACCTTCAGCAACATCGTCGGCATAAGCGCTGAATGCAGCAAAAGCCAGCACGGCAATAAAAAAGTTTTTCATGGTGGAACTGTATAAAAAAAGGGGCCCCCGAAAGGGCCCCGGTACCGTTGGACGTACGGGCACCAGGCCCGTACCGCCGTACCGAATTACATGCCGGTGTAGCTGATGCGATAGATCGCGCCAGCGTAGTCGTCCGACACCAGAATGGAGCCGTCCGGCAGGTTGGCCACGTCCACGGGGCGAGCCAAAGCGCGTCCGGTTTTCTTGTCCAGGAAGCCGTCTGCAAACACTTCGGCAGGGCCTGCGTTGCCATCGGCCTTGATTGGCACGAAGTTGATCAGGTAGCCGCTAGGTGTCGTGCGGTTCCAGGAACCGTGCGACGCCACGAACATGCCGCTTTGGTACTTCGCGGGGAAGGCCTTGCCGGTGTAATGGGTCAGGCCCAGTTGCGCCTGGTGGGCGGGGAACTCCACTTGCGGGAAGATCGCGCCTGCGGGCTCTTTCATGTCCTTCAGGTCTTCTGCAGCAGGAGAACCTGCCACCTTGAAGTGGCCGTTGTAATAAGGGAAGCCGAAGTGTTCGCCGGCCTTGGTGAGTTTGTTCAACTCGCCTGGTGGGATGTCGTCACCCAAACCGTCGACCTGGTTGTCCGTGGTCCAGATGTCGCCCTTTGGCCCAATCGTGATGCCCGCTGGGTTGCGCATGCCCTTGGAGTAAACCGTGCGACCGGATCCGTCCAGACCGTTAAAGCGCAGAACGCCGCCAATGCCCAAGCTCTCGAACAAGGCCACCTTGTCTGCTGGCTGCACGTTGTAGGGCTGGCCCATGGTGACAAAAATCTTGCCGTCTTTGTCGACCTTGCAAACGCGGCCGGTGTGGTTGAAAGATTGCTCTTCGACCGGGATCAGCTTGCCTTCAGGAACGACCACGCCCACAGCAACGTCCGGGCCTTCGTAGAAGTATTCAGCAGCGGGGAAGTGCAGGATGCGGTTGGACTCGGCAACCACCAGGAAGCCGTCAGCGGTAAAGCAAACGCCATTGGGATTGCTGAACTTGATGGACGGTGCAAACGCTTTGACTTCGGTCGCTGCGTCGCCGTTGTTGCGGTTGGTCACGGCATAGACGTTGGTCTTGCGCGTGCCGACAAACAGCATGTTGGTCGAGGGTGCGACGGCCATGTAGCGGGCGTCAGGCACCACGGCGTACAGGTCGATCTTGAAGCCTTCCGGCAGCTTGACTTTTTTCAGGTTGGCGCGAATGGCGTCCGCATTTTTGCCTTCTTGGGGAATAGAAGGAATGTTCATGTTGGTGGCAGTGTTGCCCATGCGCTGCAGCGTCGACAAATTGGCGTCTTGCGCAAAAGCCGAAGCTGCACTTAGCGCTGCTACAGCTACAGCAAGTGATGTGAGTCTGTTGATTTTCACGGTGTTCCTCTTTAGTTGATTAAAAGCAGTATTGGTATGCCTTCAGCAAGGGCAACAATTTGTCCTTGGCCTTCATCAATGTAGTGAGGTGGGAACGCCCCAAAAATGGGGTAAACCCCTAAAGGCGAATGCAATTGCCGAAAATCGTCGCCTATTTTTTCACTGCGAAATCAAAAAAAATTCACACCCCGGGATGGCGCTGTCTCGGACCCACGCCACCCTTCAAAAACTAAGCCTAGCTTAGACCCGACCCGGCAGCCACTGTCCCAGCGCGAACACGGAGTTGGGTGCGCTGGGGCGTGCCAGGCTCGAAGCCGGGTTTTTGAGTATTCCCTTTTTGCCGGTTTTGCGCTCTTGCACCGCAAAGCCCTTGGCCCGCTGCTCCAGCGCCAGGCTGCGCAGGCTGATGGTTTGCATGTGCGCCATCAGCGCGGTGTGCAATTGCTCCCACAGCGCCTGCGTCATGTCGGTGGGGCTGCCTGCTGAAGCCTCGTCTTCTTGCGGGCCGGGGGCGCTTCCTTCAATGGCGTTAACGATATCGGCCACCGAAATGGTGTCGCCCCGAAAACCCAGCGTGTAACCGCCACCGGGCCCGCGCGTGCTTTCCACCAGCCCGTGCTGGCGCAGCTTGGCAAACACCTGTTCCAGGTAAGACAGCGAAATGCCGTGGCGCAGCGCCAGCTCGCTCAGCGGCACCGGGCAATGGCGTTGGCGCAAGGCCAGGTCAATCATGGCGTTGATGGCAAAACGGCCTCGTGTACTCAATCGCATACCCATCTCCTTCAAAAAAAAACACCAACGGTGTCCGGTACGGGGCGGCGTGGTGCGCCCCAAAGGCTTCGACTGTAAAAGCGTTTATTCTTCGCGTAAATTCGTATTTTTAAGAATTTGACTTCGGATAAACCGAAGTGTTTGTTCGCTACCCCACCTACCGCCCGACGGTCCGCCATGAACTTCAAACATTTGCACTACTTCTGGGTCACCGCCAAGGCCGGTGGCGTGATGCGCGCGGGCGCGCAGTTGCACACCACGCCGCAAACCTTGTCCGGGCAAATCCGCCTGCTTGAAGAAGACCTGGGCCGCAAGCTGTTCCAAAAAAGCGGCCGCACCATGGAGTTGACCGAAGCCGGTCGGCTGGCGCTGGGCTACGCTGACCAGATATTTACCCTGGGTGGCGAACTGGAAACCGCCGTGCGTCAGGCCCACGGCGGCCAACCGGTGCTGGAGTTTCGGGTGGGAGTGGCAGACGCGGTCAACAAATCGGTGGCCTACCGGCTGCTCGAACCCGCCCTGGGCCTGGACGTGCCGGTGCGCATGGTGGCCAGCGAGGGCAAGTTCCCCGAGCTGCTGTCGCAACTCGCGCTCAACCGCCTGGACCTGGTGATTGCCGACGAGCCCATGTCGCGGCGCATCAACGTGCGCGCCTTTAACCATCCGCTGGGGCGCAGCACCATGGCCTTTTTTGCCACGCCGGCCTTGGCAGCGCAGTTGCAGAGGCCGTTTCCGGCCTGCCTGAGCGGCATGCCGATGCTGATTGCAGGTGCCCAGGCCTCAGTACGCCAGCAGTTGGAGGCCTGGTTTACGCGCCACGGTATTACGCCGCGCATCGTCGGCGAGTTTGATGACGGCGCCCTGATGACGGCCTTTGGCCGCCAGGGCCGCGGCGTGTTCATGGTGCCCAGTGTGATGGAGGCCGAGACGCTGGCGCAGTTTGGCGTGCAGTGCGTGGGCCGCAGCGAAGAGCTGGTGGAGGAGTTTTTTGCCGTCTCGGTGGAGCGGCGCATCACCCACCCTTGCGTGGTGGCCATTACCGACGCCGCGCGCGGTCAGTTGTTTGGTTAATTGCGGCCTAATTTCACCATTTTTGGCACAACAGGGCGCTATGTCGGCCAAAATGTGCCCGAACCCGCACTCCACCACGTCTTGAGGCTTTCCATGCACCACGCTTTTCGCTTTACTCCGCGCCCGCTGTGGGCGGCCCTTGCGCTATTGTTGTGCCCGTGGGCTGGCAGCGCGCTGGCGCAGCCCAGCGGTTTGCCGCTGTGGGAAGTGGGCGGTTTTGCTGGCTCGCTCACGACGCCGGCCTATCCCGCATCGACCGAGCGCTTTAACCGCAGCCTGGTCTTGCCCTACTTTATTTACCGGGGCGAGCGCCTGAGCGTGGACCGCGACGGCATTGACGCGCGCCTGCGCCTGGCGTCCGACTACGAACTGGACCTGGGCGTCAGCGGCTCGTTTCCGGCCACGTCCAATGACATCGCCGTACGCCAGGGCATGCCCGACCTGGGCACGCTGCTGGAATTTGGCCCGCGCCTGAAAGTCAAACTGCCCAGCCCAGGGCCCGGCTTGCGCTTGGGCCTGGACCTGCCACTGCGCGAAGTGTTTGAAGTCAGCGGCGGCACGCGTGGCCAGGGCCTGGTTTTTGAGCCCACCCTGGCGCTGGACATGGACAACCTGGGTGGCGGCTGGAGCCTGTCGGCCAAGGCCGGCCTGGCCTGGGGCGACCAGCAGGTCAACCAGTATTTTTACGGCGTGGCCCCGGCCTACGCCACCGCGCTGCGCCCCGCTTTTGAGGCGCAGTCCGGGCTCATGAGCGCACGCGCCAGCCTGGGCGCCAGCAAGAGCCTGAGCCCGGATGTGCGGGTGTTTGGCTATGCGCGCATGGACTATTACGGCCTGAGCGCCAATACCGCCAGCCCGCTGCACCTGCAAAACAGCAGTCCCTCACTGGGCCTGGGCCTGACCTGGACCCTGGGGCGCTCAGACGCCCGCGTCGGCGAGTAGCAGACGGCGCGTGTCGGTTGGGAGACTGGTGCTGGCCGCCCGGGGCCGGATACTCGGGCCGTGCTTTTACTTTTTCTTGGCCCGCGCCCATGAGCGCCTCGCGCTCCACCCCCGCCTTTTCCACGCGCCGCTTGGCGTTGTGGTTGCGCCACGCGCGCATGCGCGGCCACTTGATGCCCGACGTGTGGCGCGGCATGTTCTGGGTGGCGCTCAGCGGCGTGGCGTTTACCTTGCTCAACACCCTGGTGCGTGCCATCACGCTGTCCATCGATCCTTTTGAGGCGCAGTTTTTGCGCTACCTGTTTAGCGTGATCATCATGCTGCCGCTGCTGCTGCGCCAGGGTTGGCGTAGCTACTGGCCGGTCAATATGGCGGGCCAGCTCTGGCGCGGCGCGGTGCACACGCTGGGGCTGATGTTTTGGTTTACCGCGCTGCCGCACCTGGGGCTGGCGGATACCACGGCCATTGGCTTTACCGGGCCGATTTTCATCATGCTGGGCGCGTCCTGGTTTTTGGGCGAAACCATGCGCACCGACCGCTGGGTGGCGGCACTTTTTGGCTTTGCCGGGGTGCTGGTGGTGATTGCGCCCAAGCTCACCGGCCAGGGTGGCTGGTACCCGCTCATCATGCTGGCCTCGTCGCCCATTTTTGCCGCGTCATTCCTGATGACCAAAAGCCTCACCCGCACCGAGTCGCCCGGCGTCATCGTGCTGTGGCAGGCGTTGTCGGTCACGGTGCTGAGTTTGCCCTTGGGGCTGTTGCACTGGACCACGCCCACGCCCTGGCAGTGGCTGGGCTTTGTGGCCGCCGGGCTGATGGGCGCGCTGGGCCACTACCTGCTCACGCGCGGCTTTCGTGCCACCGATATTTCTGCCACCCAGTCGCTGCGCTTTTTAGACCTGGTGTGGGCGGCGTTGATGGGCTGGCTGGTGTTTGCCGACGTGCCCAGTCACACCACTTTGCTGGGCGCTCTGGTGATTTTGGCGTCTACCGTATGGATTGCCCGGCGCGAACACCGGCGTGAGGTGCTGCCTGCAACCTTGCCCTGAGCCGCTGGCAGTTTTGCCGCTGCGGCGCTCGGGTCGGCGTCTTTAGGGCGCGCGCTGCTCCAGGCGCAAGCCCACGGCGCTGCGGGCCGGAAAGCCTTTCCAGTAGCTGTGGTCAGGCTTGGGGCTGCCGTCTTTCTCCAGCGACATCTTGCCGTCTTTGGCGTATTTCACCAGGTTCAGGTAGCCGTCCATGGACGCGTCGCGCTGGAGGAATTTGCCAAGGAAGGCGGTGGCAAAGTGCTGGGCGATGTTGTTCATGCGCACGTTGTCCCACACCGCGTCGCTGTAATGTTCGGCGGGCACAAAGTCGAGCTGGGGCACGGGCGTCCAGGTTTCTTGCGGCGGGGGTATGGGCGCGCCGGCGTTGTGGTTGGCGTTCTCATAGGTCAGCAGGTAGCGCGGGGCGTTGACCGCGCCTTCAAACAGGTTGCGCACGCCGGGCGAATAGCCCGACACGTCGTCCAAGCTGCCCGCCACAAACAGCACCGGCGTCTTGATGCCGGCCAGGCCCGCAGCGTCCCAAAAGCCAGCGTTCCATCCCCAGGGCGCAAAGGCAATGGCCGCCTTGATGCGCGGGTCCATGCTGGCCACATACGCCGGGTTGCCGGCCTGGCGCTGCGCCAGTGCGCCGTTGGGCGTGCCCCAGGCATAGCCCACGCTGGCTGCGGTAAATCCAGCGCCTATGGTGTTGAGCACGCCAAAGCCGCCCATGGAATAACCAATCAAGGCGGTTTGGTCGGCGTTGACCAGGCCTTGGAGCGTGGCGTCGCTGCGGCCCAGGCGCGCCATCTCGTTGAGCACAAAAAGCTGATCCAGCGAACGGTTGAGCAGCGTGCTGCCAAAGGGGCCTTGGCGGTCGTAGGTGCTGTCGGCGTGGTCGATTGAGGCCACCACATAGCCCTTGCTGGCCAGGTTTTCTGCCAGGTGGCTGAGCAAAAAGCGGTTGCCCGGGTAGCCGTGCGAGACGATCAGCAGCGGGTAGGGGCTGCCTGCAGGCAGGGGCGCGGCATCGCGCACGGCCTGCCCGTGCAGGGTGACTTCGGTCTTTCCGTCGCGGGTGAGTGCGCGGTAGCTGCCGCCGCCGCTCTGGCCTGCGGCCAGCAGCGCCGGGTACCAGATTTCGAGCGTCAACGCACGGTCGTAGACCGGCATGGGTGCGCCCGCCTTGTAGTGGGCGATATCGAGTTGGCCGGGGTTGGTGACGGTGCGCGTGGTCACGCCCACGGCGCCGCCATAGGCCGCGAGCTGCGGTGCATCGGACCGAATGGTGTCAATGCGGTTGGCTTGGGCCATGGCGGGTCCTGGTAAAGAAATCAGGCCCCAAACCAAGGCCGAGGCGATAAAGGCGCATTGCAGCATGGAACTCCTTGCGGTGAAGGACGTGGCCGGAGAAACACGCCGAACCTTATCCCGGCACCACCTTAATGCCCTTGCGCCCGGTCATGGGTTGCGCTGGCGACAGGCGCCGGACGCCGCCCCAGTGGCACGATGCCTTGCGCAATCAGCACGCCCAGGCCCACCACGGCGGCGGCCAGCGCCTGCGTCCAGTCCCAGGCCCCGCCCAGCGCAAACAAGATCAGCATCACGTAAAACGGCGTGGCGTTGATGTGCAGCGACGACATGGCAATGCCCAGGCTGCCAATCGACATGATCCACAGCACCTGGCTGATGGCTAGGCCGCCAATGGCAAATACCGCCAGCGCACCGAGTTCTTTCAGGCCCAGCACATTCCAGTCGGGACCCGCGCCGCCGAGCAGCGCGTTGGCCGCCGCCGCCACACTGGTGGCCAGGGCTGCGCCGGTGAGCGTGACCGTGGTGCGCCCCAGCGGCGTGAGTGTGGGAAAGGACGTGACCGTCATGCGCGAGCCCAGCGTGTACAGCACGATGGAGCCAAAGCACAGCAACGCGCCCAAGCCCATGCCGAGCCCGTCGCCCGCGCCGCCCAGCGCCATCACCCCACCTACCAGGCTGAGCAACACGCCCAGTACCAAGGCCAGCGTTATCTTGCGTCCGTCCAGCGCCACCTCAATGGCAATGCCCACCACCGGCATGGCAGCCGAGATCACCGCCACCGTCACCATATTGGTGCGGCCCTGGCCCAGCACCAGCATGAAAGCGCCAATGCCAATGCCGCCACCGCCCACCAGCACGCCCTTACCCCAGTGCGCGGCGCGCAGCGCCTGCGGGCCTTCCATCCACCACCATAGCGGCAGCAGACACAGTGCGGCCATCACCATGCGCGCGGCGGTGAGCGGCAAGGCCGGTACCGGGCCAATCAGCAGGTCGGCCGCCGGCAGCCCCAGCGCCCAGACCAGCATGGACAGCATGCACAAAAAATTGGCCAGTGCGCGGCTGTGGGGTGCGCGCAAATCAGATGCCGCCTTGGTGGAGGTGTCCATGGGGGCGTTTCTCGGGTGGGTTGCGGTAGCATGTGCGGTCGTCAACGCACCAGTATCGCACCCGAGTCCTGTGGTGTGAAGACCGCAAGGGCGAGCAACCGGACTGGCTTAGAAGTCGTATTGGATGGTGCTGAAATCACGGACCGCAAACGCATAAAGAATCGTCAGATCCTCTTCAAAAACGTTGTTGATCTGGTGCTGTGCGTTGCCCGGAATGAACAGCAGTCTTCCCGGTTCGACGCCATGTACTACGCCCTCAATGGTCACCGTTCCGCGTCCTGACAGGGTGAAATAGGTTTCAGGCTGCGCATGGCGATGGGGCTCGAGCGACTCCCCTTTTCTGAGGCGAACCACGCCCATGGTCATGTTGTTTTGACATCCAGAAGCACTGCCAAGCAGCTCTTTCCATTGCGCCTTTCCGCGCGTGGCGACCTGATCGGCAGGCCACGCAGTCCATTCAAGATCATCGAGGTGTTTAGAGGCTATTTGCATCACACAGCAGGTTTTCATCAACATGCTTTACCCCACCGTCTGGTAATACAAATTTTGCGGATGCTTGGCCTGGGCAAAAAACACCCAGCGCTCGGCGATCAGTGACGGCGCTTGCAGCACCGATGCCAGCACCCAGGGCCAAAGCGCGGCACTGGAAAAGGCCCACCAGGCCAACGCCAGCGGCAGCACAAACAGGCCCAAGGAAAACGCCCAGCGCATATTGCGCAGCACAACCAGGCTGGCGCCGTGGAAAAACTCGCGGGTGTTGAAAGACCCGGCCGACATGCCCATGGACTTTTGCACCAATTTGGACGCCTTGATGCCGGTGGCCGATTGCAAGGTCGAGATGGCGCGCAAATCTGCGTTGCGGCGCAGGCTGGCCCAGCGGGCCAGGCCCGCCAGCAGGGTGATCTCGGTCGCCCAGGGCGCCAGCACCTGCAGCAGCGCGTCTTGCTGGTTGAGTGCTGCCAGCGCACAGACCAGCATGCTGCCCGAGGACAGGCCGATCAGCGTGAAATTGGCCACCGTGAGCCAGTGCGCCCATTCCTGAATAAAGCGCAGGCAGGCGTAAATCATGGCGGTGCAGTACCACAGCAGCAGCGCACCGGCCACCACCAGCAGCGGCAAAGCCTGCGCCCAGGGGCCGCTGATGCCCGCCCACAAACTCAGCCACCACGCGCCTACCAGACCGATAAAGGCGGGCAGCACAATCACCTCGCGCGACATCCACGAGGTGCGCCACATCAGCACTGCGCGCCAGGCCCGCATCTTGTGACCCAGGTGCAAAAACGAGGCGCCCAGGCCTGCGATCAGCAGCACTTCGCCCACGGCCAGCGCCTGCAGCACAAAGGCGGCGTCCATGGCCACGCCGGCCAACAGCGCCAGCGCCAAAGCCACGACCAGGCCCTGCGCCGCGCCGGCCAAGGTGGTAAAAAACAGAATCGAAAAAGCGGGATGCATGGTGGGTCAATCCTGGGGGCTGGAACGAAACGCGGGAGGTGTGGCCTTGGGCGCAATAGACGCCGCTGCATGCGCCATGGGCGTGATCTGGCGCGGCAGGTACTGGTTGGCCGGGCTGGTTTCCCACTCGGGCATGAGCGAGTAGCCGCCGCGCTCGCGAATGGCGATGCTCACCTCGGAGTTCGGGTCTTTCACGTCGCCAAACAGGCGCGCGTTGGTAGGGCAGGCTTTCACACACGCGGGCTTGCGGTCTTCGACTGGCAGCTCTTCGTCGTAAATGCGGTCCACGCACAGTGTGCACTTGGTCATCACCTGGCGCTCTTCGTCGATCTCACGCGCGCCGTAGGGGCAGGCCCAGGCGCAGTATTTGCAGCCGATGCACTTGTCGTAGTCCACCAACACGATGCCGTCTTCCGCGCGCTTGTAGCTCGCGCCCGTGGGGCAGACCGGCACGCAGGGCGGGTCTTCACAATGCAGACAACTTTTGGGGAAGTGGATGGTGTCGGTGCCCGGAAACTCGCCCGCCTCGTAGGTTTGCACCCGGTTGAAAAAGGTGCCGGTGGGGTTGGCACCGTAGGGCGCAAAGTCGGCCAGCGGGCCTGCGCTGCCCGAGGTGTTCCATTGCTTGCAAGACGTGACGCAGGCGTGGCAGCCCACGCACACGTTCAGGTCAATCACCAGCGCGAGCTGCTTGGCCAGCGTCTCGCCCTGTTCGGCGCGCACCCGCTTGGGAGGGGTGGACGCGGCAGGCGTGTTGGCGCGCGCGCCGGGGCTGCTCTCCACCAGGTTGGATTGCAACAAATCCTTGAGCCACTGGATCATGGTGTTGTGCCTCCGGCGTTCTTTTTCTTGCCCGCAAAGTAAGTCAAAACCTGCGCCGCCTTGCCCAGCACGCCGGGTACGGCGGGCATGCTGGCCATTTGCGGGAAGGTCTCGTGTGGCTCCTCGGGCTCGGCGGGCCGGATGCGCACGCGCACGTCGTACCAGCCGGCCTGGCCGGTGATGGGGTCGGAGTTGCTAATGCGCCCGCTGGCCGTGCCCTGCATGGGCAGCTCCTCGGAGATCAGGTGGTTGAGCAAAAAGCCCTTGCGCGCCTCGTCCGCGCCGGGGGCGAGCTGCCAGGCGCCATCGGCCTTGCCAATCGCGTTCCAGGTCCAGACCGTGCCGGGCTCCACCGCCTCGCTGTAGCGCAGCATGCAGCGCACCTGGCCCCATTGGCTTTCCACCCAGGCCCAGCCGCCGTCGGCAATGCCTGCGGCCTGTGCGGTGCGCGGGTTCACATGCAGGTAGTTGTGGCTGTGGATCTGGCGCAGCCAGGCGTTTTGCGAATCCCACGAGTGGTACATCGCCATGGGCCGCTGGGTAATCGCGTTGAGCGGATAGGCTGCCAGATCGGTGGCGTCTTCTTCGAGCGGTGCGTACCAAAACGGCAGCGGGTCAAAGTAGGTGTCGATACGTTCGCGCAGATGCTCGGGCGGCTGGCGGCCCTCAGACTTGCCTTGCGCGGCCAGGCGAAAGGCCTGCAAGGTGTCGGAATAAATGGCGAGTTGCACCGGATCGTTCTTCTGGCGCCAGCCTTTGTCTTTGGCAAAGTCCAGGTACTCGCGGTTCCAGTTGCGCATGTAGTGCATGGTCTCGGGCATGTGGTACTGGAACACGCAGCCGTTCTTCTCATAGGCTTCCCACTGCTTGGGATTGGGCTCGCCGCGCAAATGTTGGTCGCCGTCCTTGCCTCGCCAGCCCATCAAAAAGCCAATGCCGGGTTGCGGCTGAAAATTCACCACAAAGTCCGGGTAGCCGGTGAATTTACGCGTGCCTTCGGCCGTGGTGAAGGCGGGGAATTTGAGGCGCCCTGCGAGCTCAATCAGCACTTCCTGGAAAGGCCTGCATTCGCCCAGGGGCTTCACCACTGGAATGCGCACCGAATCCACCGGGCCGTCAAATTCCGAAATCGGGCGGTCCAGCATGCCCATCACGTCGTGGCGTTCCAGGTACGTTGTATCGGGCAGCACCAGATCGGCAAAGGCCACGGTCTCACTCTGGAAGGCGTCACACACCACCAAAAACGGAATCACGTGTTCGCCCTTCTCGTCCTTGCGGTTGAGCATTTCGCGCACGCCCATGGTGTTCATGGAACTGTTCCAGGCCATATTGGCCATGAAGATCATCAGCGTGTCGATGCGATACGGGTCGCCCTTGGCCGCGTTGGTAATCACGTTGTGCATCATGCCGTGGGCCGACAGCGGATGCTCCCAGGAGAAGGCGTGGTCAATGCGGATCGGCGTGCCGTCGGGGTTAATAGCCAGCTCGTCCGGGTGGGCGGGGAAGCCCAGCGGCGCGGCATTGAGCGGCGTGTTGGGCTGGATCATCTCGGGCGAATTGAAGGCGCGGTAATTGGGCACGATGTGGCGCGGGTACGGCGCCTTGTGCCGAAAGCCGCCGGGCGCATCAATCGTGCCCAGCACGCTCATCAACACCGCCAGCGCACGCACGGTTTGAAAGCCGTTGGAATGCGCCGCCAGCCCGCGCATGGCGTGAAAAGCCAAGGGCCGCGCCTGCGTGGTCAGGTGCACTTTGCCCCAGGCATCAGTCCACGGAATGGGCAGCTCAAATGCTTGCGTGAGTGCCGCGTCGCCCATCTCGTGGGCCAGCTTGACAATGCGCGCAGCGTCAATGCCGGTAATGGCCGCAGCCCATTCGGGCGTGCAGCTCGCCACGCGGTCGCGCAGCAACTGAAAAGCGGGGGTCACGCGCGTGCCGTCGGCCAGGGTGAAGAATCCTTCGGGCGGGGCTTCGAGCGCTGGGTCGCAACCGTCGGCAATGCCTTCGGGATAAGCGTTCAACACCGTGCCGCTGGTCTTGTCGAAGACCAGTTTGTTGTGCGGATGGCGACCGTCGCCCGGCGGGCCTTTTTCGGGGTTGGCATCGAACGCAAACAGGCCTTCGCGCGCACCTTCGTCCAGCACGACGAGCTGCGGTGCGTTGGTAAAGCGCTTCAAGAAGGCGTGGTCGAGCTGGTCGGTTTTGATCAGCACGTGCAGCAACGCCATCAAGAGCGCGCCATCGGTGCCGGGCTTGATGGGAATCCACTCGTCGGCAATGGCCGAATAGCCAGTGCGAATCGGGTTGATGGAGATGAAGCGCCCGCCGCTGCGCTTGAACTTGGACAGCGCAATCTTCATCGGGTTGCTGTGGTGGTCCTCCGCCGTGCCCAGCATCACAAACACCTTGGAGCGGTCCAGGTCGGGGCCGCCAAATTCCCAGAAGCTGCCGCCTATGGTGTAGATCATGCCCGCGGCCATATTGACCGAGCAAAAGCCGCCGTGCGCCGCGTAATTGGGCGTGCCGAATTGCCGGGCGAATAAGCCGGTCAAAGCCTGCATCTGGTCGCGCCCGGTGAACAGGGCAAATTTCTTGGGGTCGGTGGAGCGGATTTTTTGCAGCCGATCGGTCAATATCTCGTAGGCTTTTTCCCAACTGATGGCTTCAAACTCGGAGGCGCCACGCTCGCTGCCGGGCTTGCGCAACAGGGGCTGCGTCAGGCGCGCGGGCGAGATCTGTTTCATGATGCCCGAGGAACCCTTGGCGCAAATCACGCCCTGGTTGAGCGGGTGGTTCGGGTTGCCGTCGATGTAGCGCACCTCGGGGCCGTTCTCGCCCTCGCGCAAATGCACGCGGATGCCGCAGCGGCAGGCGCACATATAGCAAGTGGTGCACTTGATGGTGGTCTCGGCCGTGGGCGTGGGCGCCTTGAGCGGCTGGTGCACCGGCTCGGAAGATAGAAATTTGAACACGTGGGAATCCTTGGTTCAGAGGAAGTTCAGACCGGGCTTAATGACTGGCTGCCGGGCCCGCGCGCACAGCACCGCCAGCGCCACCGAGGCCAGGCGCGACTGCAGGCTGTCCGCGCGGGAGGTCAACACAATGGGCACGGTCGCGCCCAGCACCAGCCCGGCGCAGTCGCCCCCGCCGATGTAATTGAAGCTTTTGTAGAGCATGTTGCCGGCGTTCAGATCCGGCACCACTAGCAGGTCGGCGTCGCCAGCCACTTGCGACTGGATTTTTTTGATGCGCGCAGCCTCGGCCGAAATCGCGTTGTCAAAGCCCAACGGGCCTTCCACAATCGCGCCCGGCCAGGCACCGGCATGGGCCATGGCTACCAGGTCGCGCGCGTCCAGTGTGGCGGGAATAGCAGGGTTCACGGTTTCTACCGCGGTCACGATGCCCACTTTGGGGTGCGCAATGCCCAGCGTCTGCAACAAGGCCACGGCGTTGCCCAAAATGTCTTTTTTGGTTTTCAGGTCGGGCGCGATATTGACCACGCAGTCGGCCAGCGCCAGCAGCTTGGGGTAGCGCGGCAGGTCAAACACAAAGGCGTGGCTGATGCGCGCGGTGCCGCGCAGGCCGGTGGCCTTGTTGACCACGGCGCTCATCAGCTCGTCGGTGTGCAGCGAGCCTTTCATCAGCGCGCTGACCGCGCCGCTGCGTGCCAAGGTGGTGGCGCGCAGGGCGGCGTCCGGCGCGTGGGGGCCGGTGTCCACCACTTCAAAAAGGCGCACGTCCACACCAGCAAGCGCCGCGGCTTTGGCGATCAGGTCGGCGGGGCCGATGAGCACCGGGCACGCCATGCCGCTGTCCAGAATGCGGGCAGCCGCATCCATGGCCAGCGCGTCGCAGGGGTAGACCATGGCCAGCGCACCCGGCGTGTTGCCGGCGCGCGCTGTGGCTTGCACCACCAGACGGTCCAAACGGGGATGACTGGCCTGGCCGTCGGGGGTAGCGCTCATGGCGGCTCCTTCAGGCCGGGGCTTAGACGTAGTCCTTGTACTTGTCCAAAAAGCGCACGGGCTTGGCCAACGCGTCGCGGCGGAAGGGGTCGCCGAGTTCGCGGGTGCACATGATCTCGATGACGCAGGTTTTTCCTTCGTTCATCTGCATGTCGATGGCGCGCTTGAAGGCCGGGCCCACGTCTTCCAACTTGTCCACCACGATGCCTTCGGCACCCATGGCAATTGCGATACCGGCAAAGCTTTCGCTTTCCAGCTCACCAGCCACAAAGCGGCGGTTGTAGAAGTCCACTTGGTTTTTCTTCTCGGCGCCCCACTGGCGGTTGTGGAAGACCACAGCGGTCACCGGAATGTCGTGGCGCACGGCGGTCATCAGTTCGGACATGCTCATGCCCCAGGCGCCGTCACCGGCGTAGGCCACGGCGGGGCGGTCCATGGCGGCGGCCTTGGCGCCGATCATGGTGGGCAGCGAGTAGCCGCAGTTGCCAAAGCTCATGGGCGCGAAGAAGCTGCGCGGCTCGTCAAAGCGCAGGTAGCTGTTGGCCACGGCGTTGATGTTGCCGATGTCGGTGGACACCATCACGCGCTTGGGCATGGCTTTTTCCAGCTCGCGCAGCACTTGGCGGGGGTGCAGGTAGGTGCCACCGGTGGGTGTGCGTTCGCCCTTGGCTTCGTCGATCATGTCCAGGCTGTAGGGGTCGCGCTCGTGGGTCCAGGCGTCGAGTTCTTTTTCCCAGGCGTCTTTTTCGGCCTTGACGGTGGCGGCGCGTTCGGCCTTGGTGGCGTCACAGGCCAGGGTGCGGTCGGCCAGGCGTTTGAGCAGTTCTTTGGCCACAGCCTTGGCGTCGCCATGGATGCCCACGGTGATTTTTTTCACCAAACCGAGGTTGGTGTGGTCGGCTTCGACCTGGATGATCTTGGCGTCTTTGGGCCAGTAGTCCATGCCGTGCTGGGGCAGCGTGCCAAACGGGCCCATGCGCGAGCCCAGGGCGATCACCACGTCGGCTTGCGCCATCAGTTTCATGGCGGCTTTGGAGCCCTGATAACCCAGGGGGCCGGCCCACAGCGGGTGGCTGGCGGGGAAGGAATCGTTTCGCAGGTAGCCATTGGCCACCGGCGAGCCCAGGCGTTCGGCCAGCGCAATGCACTCAGGCACCGCGTCGCCCATCACCACACCACCACCGGACAGGATGATGGGGAACTTGGCGTTGGCCAGCAGTTCCACGGCCGCAGCCAGGCTGTTTTCGCCGCCCGAACCGCGCTCCACGCGCATGGGCTTGGGGATCTCGCAGGTGATTTCGCCATAGAAATGGTCGCGTGGAATGTTGAGCTGCGTGGGTGCCATCTCGGACATGGCGCGGTCGAAGCAGCGACCGGTGAACTCGGCCATGCGCTTGGGGTTGTTCACATGGCCCTGGTATTTGGTGAACTCTTGAAACATGGGCAGCTGGTTGGCTTCTTGAAAGCCACCTAGACCCATGCCCATGGTGCCGGTCTCGGGCGTGATCATCACCACCGGGCTGTGCGCCCAATAGGCCGCAGCAATGGCGGTCACGCAGTTGCTGATGCCGGGGCCGTTTTGGCCAATCACCACGCCGTGGCGACCGGACACGCGGGCATAACCGTCGGCCATGTGGGCGCCGCCCTGCTCATGCACCACGGGCACCAGGCGGATACCGGCGGGGGCAAAAATATCCATCGCGTCCATGAAGGCCGAGCCCATGATGCCGAAGATGTCGGTCACGCCGTTGGCGACCATGGTCTCGACAAAGGCCTCGGAGGGGGTCATTTTTTGCATGCCGCTCACGACGGTGCGGGTGTCTTTGGGGGCTTGGCTCATGGAATAAGTCTCCTGAAAGTAAAAAAGAGGCGTTAAAAGCAGCCACCGGCAGCGGCTGCGCAAAATTGCTGCATTGCATCAAAACCCAATGGTTGTGAAACAAAGCGTTCCGAAAAATGGAATTGAGGCAAACTATAGCCATGAATCCCTGGTGATGCAAGTCTAAAATGCATTATTCGATAGGCTTTGTTCCATTAAATTGCAGGTTGCTGCGCTTTGGTCTATCATCCGCGCCATGCCAGTTCTTGCTCCCCCACCCAAAGCCGATCCTGTGGAAGTCAGCGGCGACACGCCCACGCTGCGCCTGTTCGCGCTCCTTGAGGTGATTGCTTCCAAAGACCAGTATTTTTCGCTGCAAAGCCTGGCCGACGAAACCGACGTGCCCAAGCCCACGCTGCACCGCATGCTGCAGCAGCTAGAAAACGCCCATTTACTGGAACGCAGCGGTGACGGACGCCAGTACGGCACCGGTGTGCGCCTGCGCCGCCTGGCTGAAAACCTGCTCATGAACGATACGGCGCACGGCGCCCGCCACGCGGTACTGCGCAACCTGGTGGCCGAAGTGGGCGAAAGCTGCAACCTGACCGCGCTCAGCGGCAGCGAGGTGATTTACCTGGACCGGGTGGAAACCCCCGCGCCACTGCGCTTTTATTTGCACCCGGGCTCGCGCGTGCCGGTGCATTGCTCGGCCAGCGGCAAGGTGTTTTTGAGCCAGATGGCCCCGGGCCAGCGCCAACGCCTGTTGGGCAACGCGACGCTGGAGGCCTTTACCCCCAAAACCCTGACCGATCTGGACGCTCTGGAGGCTGAAGTACGCAATGTGCGCCGCCAGGGCTTTGCGCTGGACAACGAAGAATTTTTGCCCGGCCTGCTGTGCGTCGCCATGGCCGTGCCGTCGTCTGCAGGCCGTTCCAACCTGTGCGTGGCGGTGCAAGCCCCCATGATGCGCCTGACGGCCGACAAGGCGCTGGCCTTGTTGCCCGCGCTGCAGCGCGCCGCCGTCGCCCTGAGCCGCATTGAGACCGACGCCACGCCCACCCCGGGCGTGGGCGCCGCGCTTGCAGCGGTGGCCGGCGCATGAGCGCGTCCACCACTGCGGCGCCGGCTGCCATTCCCATGCAACAGGTCTCGGTGCGCAGCGTGTTTGGCATTGATTCATCTTTGCAGGTGCCCGCCTTTACCGAGCCCAGCGAACACGTGCCCGAGGTCGATACCGCCTACCGCTTTAACCCCGAAGTGACGCTGGCGCTCTTGGCTGGCTTTAGCCACAACCGGCGGGTGCTGGTGCAAGGCCTGCACGGCACCGGCAAATCCACCCACATCGAGCAAGTGGCCGCGCGCCTGAACTGGCCCTGCGTGCGAATCAATTTGGATGGCCACATCAGCCGCCTTGATCTGGTGGGGCGCGACGCCGTGGTGCTGCGCGAGGGCCAGCAAGTCACCGAGTTCCAGCAAGGCATGGTGCCCTGGGCGCTGCAGCGGCCCATGGCCCTGATCTTTGACGAATACGACGCCGGTCGGCCCGACGTGATGTTTGTCATCCAGCGCCTCTTGGAGCGCGAAGGCCAGTTCACCCTGCTCGACCAAAACACCGTGCTGCGCGCGCACCCGCAGTTTCGGCTATTTGCCACCAGCAACACCCTGGGCCTGGGCAACTTGAATGGCCTGTACCACGGCGCCCAGCGCCTGAACCACGCGCAGTTGGACCGCTGGAACTTGGTGGCCGCCCTGAACTACCTGAGCGCGGCCGAAGAAATCGCCATCGTTGCCGCCCGCGTGCCCGCGCTGGCCGGGCCCGAGCACCAGACCCTGCTGGCGCAAATGGTGGCCGTGGCTGACCTCACGCGCAAAGGCTTTGCGCTGGGCGACCTGTCCACCGTCATGTCGCCGCGCACGGTGATCACTTGGGCCGAAAACCTGGAAATCTTCAAGGACGTGGCGCTGGCGCTGCGCCTGTCTTTTGTCAACAAATGCGATGAGGCCGAACGCGCCACCGTGGCCGAGTACTTTCAGCGCTGCTTTGACCAGCCGCTGCTTGCCGACGGCAACGGCGCACATGCCTGACACAGCGCAAGCGGGTAGCACCGCGCCCAGCGTGCAAGCGCAGGTGCGCACCCAACAGCGGCTTGACGCCTTGTGCGCCGCCACCTTGCGGGCCCTGAGCGGCCACAGTGGCCTGCACTACCGGGGCCGCAAACTCTGGCAAGGCCACACGCTTTTGCCCAGTTTTGCGCCGCATTTGCATCCGCAGGCCGGGGTTGCGCCCGCCAGCGACAGCGGCAACCCGGGTGCCGGTACACCAACGGACGCGAGCGCCGCCTCCGCCGACGACCTGGCCTCTTTTCGTGGTGCCGCCGACGGCGTGGCGCTGCGCCTGCGCTTTAGCGACCGCGCCTTGCACCAACAATTGCGCCCGGCGCTGCCCATGGCCCGCCGGGTGTTTGACCTGCTCGAGCAATACCGCACTGAGGCCATGGTGCCCGAGGCCTGGCCCGGCGTGCGCGCCAATATGCGCCACCGCTTTGAGGCCTGGTCGCAAGCCTTTGTGCGCGCCCGACTGCACGAATCGGCGCAGGGCATTTTGTTGCTCACCGTGGCCAATATCTGCCGCGCCCGCGTGACGGGCGACCCCGTGCCCGAGGCGCTGCAAGACCTGCTGGAAGGCACCCGTTTTGGCCTGGCGCCGCGCATTGGCCACGCCCTGGCGGGCTTGCGCCGCAGCCGCCACAGCCAGGCCGACTACGCGGTGCACGCGCTGGCCATTGGCGCCGTGGTGGCGGGGCTGGTGGACACGCAGGCGGACAGCAGCAAGCCCGCCGCCCGCGCCCGCGAGGAAGACGGCGAAGAAGACGCCTGGCTGCAAATCTGGGTGGACTTTGAGGCCGACAGTGAACCCGGCTTTGCCAGCGCGCTTTCCGCCCGTGGCGCGCCCGAGGGCGCGCCTGACGCCTATCGCGTGTTCACCACCGCCTATGACCGTGTGGTGGACGCCAGCGCCCTGGTGCGCACCGAGCAACTGGCCAGCCTGCGCGCCACGCTAGACGTTTCCGTGGCACAGGCGGCGGTCAGCCCCGGCTTGCTGGCGCGCCAGTTGCAAGCGCGCCTGGCGCTGCCCGAGGTGGACGGCTGGGACAGCGGCCAGGAGTCCGGGCGCATTGATGGCAGCCGCCTGGGCCAGCTCATTGCCAGCCCGCAAGAGCGCCGCCTGTTTCGCACCGAGCACATCGCTGCGCACACCGACTGCGCCTTGAGCGTGCTGGTGGACTGTTCGGGCTCCATGAAAACCCACGCGCTGGCGCTGGCCACGGCGCTGGACGTGCTGCTGCGCGCGCTGGAGCGCGCCGGCGTGCAGACAGAGCTGCTGGGCTACACCACCGGCGCCTGGAACGGCGGGCGCGCCCTGCGTGACTGGCGCCGCGCAGGCAAACCGGCGGCGCCTGGGCGGCTCAACGAGCTGTGCTACATCGTCTTCAAAGACCAGGCCAGCCCCTACCGCAGCGCGCGGCAGAGCCTGGCGGCCTTACTCAAGCCCGAGCTGTTTCGCGAATGCGTGGACGGCGAAGCCCTGCGCTGGGCCAGCGCGCGCCTGCTGGCGCAAGACGTGCGCCGGCGCATCTTGCTGGTGGTCAGCGATGGCAGCCCCATGGACGGCGCCACCGCCCTGGCCAACGACCCGCATTACCTGGACCGCCATTTACAAGCCACTGCCGCGCACATCGAAGTCCAAGGCCAAATAGAGCTGCGCGGCGTTGGCGTGGGCTTGGACCTGAGAGCCTATTACCAGCGCAGCACGGTGCTGGACTTGACCGGGCAAACGACTCGGCAGGTGCTGGCGGAGGTGATGGGGGTGTTGGACGTAAGGCCTTAGGGCGTCAGTTGTAACTGTCTATCCGCACCCGACCGACAGAGTTCATTACGACGTTGGATTGGCTCGACGTCGTTGATGTCGTGCAGGCCACCGAGGCAGCACAGATCGCCAGGGTGAAATTGTTCACACCGCTGGGGGTACCCAGCGGTCCATAGGTAACGTAAACATTGTTGTTTTTGACAGCGGTCCATCCACTGGGGAGTGCCTCGTGCACCTTGATCAGTGCTTCGGTTGCGGGATCTCGGGATCCAGAACCCGCC
>CANBVJ010000028.1 GCA_947372865.1 Comamonadaceae bacterium | reverse complement strand
CCAGCTACTGCGCAGTTGCGCTTGGCGCTGCGTTGGCGAAAACAGCCCGGTGTCGATACCGCGCGGTACCACGGACAAACGCTTGAAGCCGCTGCCTGCCAGCTCACCTTCCAGGGCGGTCGTCGGAACCATGGTGGCATGCGCCGCGTTATGGAACTTTTTCATGTAGGCCAGGATGGCGCCGCGCAACCATCCAATGCCGTAGTGCTGGCTGTAAGCGTGGAAATTGGTCCTGAAATCGGTGCTGATGGGCAATTTAAGTTTGCGCGCCACTTGCAGCGCCGACCAGCCCAAAGGACCTTCGGTAGCAATGTGCACGATGTCGGGCCGCTGCCGGGTCCAAAGCCGCAGCAGCTCACGCTTGGCCGGCAGCCCCAAACGCAACTGCCTGTAAAACGGAATGGGCAGACCTCGCACCAGCATTTCCTGGTAGCTGCTGTTGACCAAGGCCACGTCCACGCCGGGCTGGCGTGGGCGCACGAGCCAGATCACATGGCCGCGCGCCTGTAGGCCTTGCACGATTTTGGACAGGGTGTGCGCCACGCCGTTGATGTCGGGCGGGTAGGTCTCGGTCACCACCGCGATGTTCAGCGCGGCTTGCGTGTTGCTGATGCGCTCGACCTGGATCTGTGCTTCGATATTCATGGTCTTACTTTGCCGCTGCTTTGCGACTGTTTCATGAAGCGTCAGTGACATCCGCATGACGTTCCCGCCTCCAGGGGAAAGTCGCCACGCGCTGTCACCAAATTTTCACGCAAAACGGTGACATTTCTATGCTAAAGCGTGTGGGCGCTACAGCCCCCTGCCTTTGCCTTTTCAACCAGGAGACTCCATGCAATCTTTTTTTGAACTCGTCAACGTTCAGCGCTGGGATGACCACCGCTACTACCACCACAGCCGGATCAACCAGTTCCTGCACCTGATCAGCGCCCTGTCGTTTTTGGTAGCTTATGTGTTTCTGTTCATTGACCCGGTGGTCTCGGCCCTGATTGCCTGGCTGGTGTCCATGAGCACACGCCAGATCGGCCATTTCTTCTTTGAGCCCACCGGCTACGACGAAGTCAACCAAGCCACGCATGAACACAAGGAAGACATCAAGGTAGGTTACAACCTGCAACGAAAAATTGTACTCTTGAGCATTTGTGCAGCCATTCCGGTGTTGGCGTATTGGATGCCCCAGTACCTGCAATGGGCGGTACCCCAGGCCTATGAAGACACGCCCATGCGCATGACCGCCATGGTCTGGCTCATCTTGGGCGCTGCGGGCCTGTGCTTTCGCGTTCTGCAACTCTGGAAGCAAGACAGCCTGATGGCCGGCCTGGCCTGGGGGTTCAAGATCATCACCGACCCGCTGCACGACATCAAGATGTACTACAAGTCGCCGGTGTATTTGCTCAAAGGCCAGTGGCTAGACCCCATGGACCACGTCAAAGGCGCCCACCACTAAAGAGTAGCGAATTTCGCTGCCAGCATTTCTTTCAGAATCTGGCAGCGAATTTTCTTTCCGCTCTGCGCCTCGGGCACCCACCACCAGCCGTCGGCCTGCATGGCTTGGGTGGCCAAGACAAAGCGCTGGCAAAAATCCTCAAACGCCGCATCATCGAAGTTGAAGCTGAAAATCATGCGGCCTGTTCCCACCCAACTCAGGGCAATTCCTTGCGCACGCAAATAGTATTGCAGCAGCCAGTTGTAGCGGCTGGGCACGTCGTACAACACGGACCACACGGTCTCCATGCCAGCAATGCGCACCGGCACCTGGGCGGCGCGCAACTTGGCGTTGAGCACGCTTTGGCGCTCGC
This sequence comes from Comamonadaceae bacterium, assembly GCA_947372865.1. GTDB lineage: Bacteria > Pseudomonadota > Gammaproteobacteria > Burkholderiales > Burkholderiaceae_C > Allorhodoferax. The sequence goes on along the minus strand of CANBVJ010000028.1, from coordinate 38,677 downwards.
TCCACGTCTGCGACGCTGCCGCGTACAAGGCCTGAACCTCGGGCTTGTCCAGCGACTGCAGGAACACGTTCATCGCGCACATCACATACGGGTGGGCATTGAATGTGCCGCGGGCAAAGCAGATGTCGCCCGGCTTGTCATCCTGAAAGCGTTTCATCCATTGGGATTTCCCGCAGATCACGCCCACCGGCAGCCCGCCACCGAGCGTCTTGCCGTAGGTCACCAAATCAGCCTTCACGCCAAAGTATTCTTGCGCGCCACCGGGCGCCAAGCGGAAGCCCAAAAACACCTCATCCAGAATCAACGCAATGCCTTTGGCGGTACACACGGAGCGCAGCTCGGCCAGCCAGGCCGCGTAGGCCGCGCGGTCGTAAACCACGTGGCGTGTGCCGTCGATCAGCGTGGAGTCGGTGGGTGCCGCGCGGTTGGGGTGCATGGCTTGCAAGGGATTTATCAGCACGCAGGCAATGTCGGTGCGGTTGCGCAAAACCCGCAGCGTGTTGGGGTGCATCTCGTTGAGCGTCAGCGTGTCTTTGGACGGCGGCATGGGGTTGCCCGGGCCAGGCTGCACATCGTCCCACCAGCCGTGGTAGGCACCGGTAAAGCGCACTATTTTTGGTCGGCGCGTGTGGTAGCGCGCCAGGCGCACGGCTTGCATCACCGCCTCGGTGCCCGACATGTGGAAGGACACCTCGTCCATGCCCGAAATCTCGCACAGGCGCTGCACGTTGTCCAGCACGCTGGGATGGTAAGAGCCCAGCACCAGGCCCAAGGGCTGCGCCATGGCGGCGCCCTCGGCCATGGAGGCTTTGTAAAAGTCCGAGCCAAACAGGTTGACGCCGTAAGATCCGGTGACGTCGATAAAGCGCTTGCCGTCCAAGTCGGTCAGCCACACGCCACTGCTCTCGCGCCAGAAGTTTCCAAGCTTGACGTACTGGGCCAGCAACTCCCGAAATTGGTAAGGCACGCGGTACTGGCTGATGAGTTGCAAGTCCGAGAGCATGGGCCGCACGGTGTCGCTTTGCGCCAAGGTCTGCGGGCTTTGGTCTTTGAGGCTATTGCCAAGCTGCGCCAAGGCAAGGCGGCGGCGTTGCTCTACCGCCAGCGGTGCGCCATCGATCGCAAACCAGGTTTTGTCGGGATAAGCGTAGTTGGGAATCAGTTTGGAGACGCGCTTGGCCATGCGCAAATGCCCACCCAAAGATGGGTATTTGGCCACCGACAGTTGCAGCCGTTGCCACGCCCTGGGAAGGGCCAGGTAGCTCAGCGAGGCCACGCCAGCCCAAACCGCCGCCGACATGAATGTTTCAGAACCGTCCATAACTTCAACCCCTTGGTAAAGCCTTGTTTGTATGACTTCAAGGTTAAAAAATGATGACTATCAAAAAAGCACTGCACGCCATCGGCGCCAACGAAGACCTGAACTTTTTGCTGACCAACCGCATTCCCCGCCTGGCGCTCACGCGTTTTATGGGGTGGTTTAGCCAGCGCACCAACCCTTGGGTGCGCGACCTGTCCATAGGCGCATGGAAGCTGTTTGCTGATCTGGATTTGTCCGAGGCCAAGAAACAGCGCTTTGACAGCATGCACGACTGCTTTATTCGCGAGCTCAAACCCGGCGCACGTACGGTGGACGCCGACCCGCGCACGCTGGTGAGCCCCTGTGACGGCATCGTGGGCGCCATGGGCCGGGTCGAGGGTGATCGGGTCTACCAAGCCAAGGGCTTTCCGTATACGCTGACCGATTTGCTGGGTCCGCTCGGCGCCAATAGCCCCTGGCAGGATGGTGTGTTTGTGACCATTCGCATCACCTCGTCCATGTACCACCGCTTCCATGCGCCGTTTGACCTGCGCCTGCACGATGTGGACTACTTTGCCGGTGATACCTGGAACGTGAACCCGGTGGCGCTCAAGCGGGTGGAAAAGCTGTTTTGCAAAAACGAGCGTGCACTGCTGCAGGTAGAAGTAGGCGCCGAGCGCTACCCTGTGGCCCTGGTACCGGTGGCCGCCGTGCTGGTGGCCAGCATCCGCTTACACGCACTGAAGGAACTGCTCGATTCGCGTTATGAAGGCCCGGGCCATAGGGACTGCGACGCCCGCTACCGCAAAGGGGAGGAAATGGGCTGGTTCCAGCACGGATCCACCATCTTGGTGTTTGCGCCCAAAGGCTTTGACTTTGCGCCGGGCATCGCCGAGGGCACGCCCCTGCGCATGGGCCAGGCTTTGCTGCGCCTGCCACCTAGCAAAGGTGGCGCTTAAACCGATAGCGCCCCGGTGGTGCCAGCCAGGTGCCGCGCTTTAGGCGCCTTCCGCAGCAGGCACGGCTTCGGGCACCCGTGGCAAGGAGCTGGCGATGGGGCTCACGATTGGCAGAAAATCCAGCAGCTGGTCCCAGTAAATCAGCTCCAGGCGCCCGTCCACATGCTCCACCAAGGCCGAACGGCTTTCCACCCAGTCGCCGTCGTTGCAGTACAGCACGCCATCAATCATGCGAATTTCGGCGCGGTGGATATGGCCGCACACCACGCCCTGGTAGCCGCGCTTGTGCGCCTCATGGGCCAGGGCTTTTTCAAAATCTGCAATAAAGTTCAGCGCCTTCTTCACCTTGCTTTTAAGAAAGGCTGACAAAGACCAATACGGCAAGCCCATGCGCGCGCGCACCCGGTTGAGGTGGCGGTTCAGGCGCAATGCCAGTTCGTACAAATTGTCGCCCACATAGGCCAGCCACTTGGCGTACTTGACGACGGCATCAAAGTAGTCGCCGTGGATGAGCAGCAGTTTGCGGCCATCGACCAGGGTATGGCTGGCCTCTTCGGTCACCTCGATGCCACCAAAATGGTGGCCGACAAAGCCGCGTGCGAACTCGTCGTGGTTGCCGGGGATATAAACCACGTGGCAGCCCTTGCGCGCCCGGCGCAGCAGCTTTTGCACTACGTCGTTGTGGGCCTGCGGCCAATACCATTTGCGGCGCAACTGCCAGCCGTCGACGATGTCGCCAACCAGATAGAGGTAGTCGCTGGTGTGGGACTTCAGAAACTCGATCAAGGCCTCGGCCTGGCAGCCGGGCGTGCCCAGATGCAGGTCAGAAATAAATACGGCTCGGTAATGCATCCGGTCCTCGTTGATACAGATTTGCGGGGCGCTACCCAAGAATCAGGCACGCCTCCATACGACCGGCTTGAAGCGTATTCAGGTTGTATGACCGAATGATGAACACAACCCGCCGCCGCGGCCCCTGCGAAACCGATTTAAGTCGGATGGACGAGTCGCAAGCCGGTGCGGAGTTGCAGGATGTCGCACAACACGCTCGCAGTGGCTTCCAGCGAGCCGGCATTGACAATGTGCAGGTCACCCGGCGCCAGGGCTACATCGGCGGATTGCGAGCGCTGGATGCGCGCCTCCACTTCTGCCGGTGTTTCACGCTGGCGCGCGGTCAGGCGTACACGTACCACTGCCTCGGGCGCGCTCACATGCAACACCGTCATGCCCGGGAAAAGGGCACGTGCCTGCGCTGCATAGGCACGTGAACCATTGACTATCACCCAGCCACTGCGACCCGTAATTTCTGCGTGGCGCACCCCGTAATGCAGACCATGGGCCTGCCATTGCAAAGCAAAAGCACCCGCCTGCTGGAGCCGCCCAAACGCATCGAAATCTACCGACTCATGGTCTTCGTTGGACTTGTCCAGGCTGCGCGTCACCGTGCGCCGTGCAAAGTGCAAAACGGGTGGGTTTTGCAAGCTGCGCACATGCGCGCGCAGCCAGTTGAGCAAGCTGTCCTTGCCCACGCCAGAGGGCCCCATGACGTAGATCAGCGAGGCGCTCATGGTGCAAACCCGAAGCGCTCCACCCACCGAAAATCCGCCCCCGGTGCGTCTTCGGCAAACCATGACACCGCATCAATCTGCAAACCGTCAGACAGCAGTGGTGCAAACCAGTGTGTGGCGTGCTGCACCAACTGGGCAGTCTGCGCTTCGGACAAGCCGTCCAGGGTGTCGGTCAGGGTCATGTGAAAGGCAAAGTCCTGCAAAACATAGGGGTAGCCCCATTGCGCCAGCATTTCTTGCTGGCGCGCACTCAGGCCGCCACGGCTTCGGCGTGCGATTTCAGCAGGTGGCAAAGACGCGGCAAAGGGGTGCAACTGGCGCACGCAGGCGTCTGCCAAGGCCTGCAATGGTGCGCAAGGCTCGCGCGGCACCAGCGCCAAAAAGTTGCCCACCTGTGCCAGTGTTAGCGCCAGGGTGAATGGTGAACGCACGCCAGCGGCCAAGTCTGAAAAGCCTGTGCGCAAGAAGACTGTACTGCCGTCGCCGCCCAGCGCAAACGGTGCTTTCAAGGTGGCGTGCCAACCGTAACGCCGGGGCTCGCGCGTGCGCAGCGCAAAGGCATCTGCGTCCCATCCAGCCGGCAAGGGCTGTGCAAGCTCTTGACCACTGTGCGGACAACGGCCCAGCCACTGCGTACCCAGGCGCCAGGCAGCGCTGTCGGGCGCCGGCGCAAAGTAGGCCGCGTGGCGGTAGGCGTTTTGAAGATCGTTCATGGTCAAGGACAGCGCTGGTGGTCACAAAAGGGAAATATCTGCGCCCTAAAGTGCGCTGCAAGAACGATAGCCCACGCATGTTGCACCACGATTACACCACCACAGAAACTAGCACGCAAACCCGCACTGTGCCCCGCCAGCGGTGGATGGCCTTGCTGGCACGCGCGCCGTTGCCTTGGCTGGAAACCCATTTGGCCACCCAGTGCGAGGGCGATGTGCAGTGGCTGCGCCCCCTTGAGACCGGTCTGATGATGGTCCAAGGCCGCGCCGGAGGCAGCGGGCAGCGCTTCAATCTGGGCGAGGTGCGCGTGACCCGCTGCGTGCTCAAGCCCGATGCGGCGCACACCGGCTGCCAGCAGGTCGGCGTGGCCTATGTGATGGGCGGCTCGCACCGCCATGCGCAACTCGCTGCGCTGGCCGACGCCTTGCTGCAAGAGCCCGCGCTGCACGCCCACTGGAGCAGCGCGCTGCTGCAGCCTCTGCAGCAAATACAAGACGCACAGGCCCAGCAAAAAAATGCCCAGGCCCAGGCCACCCGCGTTGAATTTTTTACCGTGGCCCGCGAAGCGGGTAGCGGCCCGGACGATGAGGGCGATTTCTGATGCAACAGCAACTCAAAGACTTAGGGCGCGGCTTTGCAGAGCCCGCACTGTGCAGCCAGACCGTGTTTCGCCACGCGCTGGACGCGCTCTCGCTGCCCGGGCGCGTGCAGACGCTTGGCGCCTCGGGCGGGCTGCAAGGAATGCAAGCGCCGCAAGGGGCGAACCCGGCGGCAGCGGCCCTGTTGCTGGCTTTGCTGGACCAGGATTGCAAGCTATGGTTGTCGCCGGGATTGGCCCAGGGCGACGCAGCGGCCTGGCTGCGCTTTCACACCGGTTGCCTTGTCGTGGTAGACGCGGCGCTGGCCGACTTTGCCTGGATTGCCTCGGCGTCCGAATTGCCCGCACTGGAGGTTTTCGCCCAAGGCAGCGCCGAATACCCTGACCAGTCCGCCACCTGCATCGTCCAAGTGGAAAGCCTGGATTCGCCGACACCAGCCTGGACCCTGCGCGGCCCGGGCATTAAGGGAAGCACGCAGTTGCACATCGACGGACTTGCATCGGAATTTGCTGCGCAGTGGCGCATGGGCCAGACGCATTTCCCCTGCGGCGTGGATTTCTTTTTCACGCAGGGCGAGGCCTTTGTGGGCCTGCCACGCTCTACCTTGATAGAAGGCTAACCCTATGTACGTTGCCGTCAAAGGGGGCGAATCGGCCATTCTGGCCAGCTACGATTTGCTGGCCCAGCAGCGCCGGGGCGACCCGGCAGTGGCCGAGCTCAGCATTGCGCAAATCTGCGAACAACTGCGCCTGGCAGTAGACCGGGTGATGACCGAAGGCTCGGTCTACGACCCAGAACTCGCCGCCTTGGCTATCAAGCAAAGCGCGGGCGACCTGGTCGAAGCCATCTTCTTGCTGCGCGCCTACCGCGCCACCCTCCCGCGCCTGGGTTACAGCGAAGCACTGGACACGGGCGCCATGCAGATTGAGCGCCGCATTTCTGCGGCCTTCAAAGACCTGCCCGGCGGCCAGGTGCTGGGGCCCACCTATGACTACACCCAGCGCCTGCTCGACTTCAGCCTGCTGGCCACCGGCGCCACCTTGCCCGAGCCACGTCAGGCGGCAGTCAGCACCGAAGCGACACCGCGCGTGGTGGACCTTTTGCACCACGAAAGCCTGCTCGAAACCCAGCAGCCCCCCGCTGGCGACCCCGATCCCTTTGACCTGACACGCCAGCCCCTGCGTTTTCCGGCAGACCGGTCGGCACGCTTGCAAAACCTGGCCCGCGCCGACGAAGGATTTTTGCTAGCCATGGCCTATTCCACCCAGCGCGGCTACTCGGAAACCCATCCTTTTGTCGGCGAAATCCGCTTTGGCACGGTGGAGCTTTGCATCACCCCCGAAGAGCTGGGTTTCTCTATCTCGATCGGTGACCTGGCGGTGACCGAGTGCCAGATGATCAACCAGTTCCAGGGCAGCCAGACCCAGCCGCCTCAGTTCACGTGCGGTTATGGCCTGGCTTTTGGCCACAGCGAGCGCAAGGCCATGGCCATGAGCCTGGTAGACCGCGCGCTACGGGCCGACGAACTCGGTGAAGCAGTCATATCGCCCGCCCAGATGCAGGAGTTTGTGATGTCGCACAGCGACAGCCTGGAGAGCTCGGGCTTTGTGCAGCACCTGAAGCTGCCGCACTACGTGGACTTCCAGTCCGAGCTCGACCTGGTGCGCAAGATGCGCCAGACTTTTGCCAACCAAGGGCCCGCAGATGCAGCCAACTGACTTACCTGGCGCGGCACCAGCGCGCGACCCCAATATCAACTTCGCCTACCTGGACGAGCGCACCAAGCGCATGATCCGGCGCGCCATCCTCAAAGCGGTGGGCATTCCCGGTTACCAGGTGCCTTTTGGTTCGCGTGAAATGCCGCTGCCCTATGGCTGGGGCACGGGCGGCATCCAGGTCACGGCGTCCATCATCGGGCCAGACGATGTGCTCAAGGTGATTGACCAGGGTTCGGACGACACGGTCAACGCCGTCAATATTCGGCGCTTTTTTCAGCGCACCACCGGCGTGGAAGTGACGACCGATACCTTGAGCGCCAGCATCATCCAGACGCGCCACCGCATTCCCGAGACGCCCTTGCGCGAAGGCCAGGTGCTGGTTTACCAGGTGCCGGTGCCCGAGCCCATGCAACACCTGGAGCCGCGCGAGGTGGAAACCCGCAAGCTGCACGCCCTGCAAGAGTACGGCCTGATGCACGTGAACCTGTTTGAAGACCTGGCCCGCTACGGCCACATTGCCACCACCTACGACTATCCGGTGTTGGTTAATGGCCGCTACATCATGTCGCCCTCGCCGATCCCGAAATTTGACAACCCCAAGATGCACCAGAACCCCGCCTTGCAACTGTTTGGCGCGGGGCGTGAAAAGCGCATCTACGCGGTGCCGCCCTACACGCCGGTGGAAAGCCTGGGCTTTGAAGACCACCCCTTCGAGGTGCAGCGCTGGGACCACGCCTGCGAGCTGTGCGGATCGAATGAGAGCTACCTGGACGAAGTGCTGATGGACGACCAGGGAGGACGTATGTTCGTTTGCTCGGACAGCGACTACTGCAGCAAGCGCCAAGGCGCGTTGCTGGCCGCAGCCAGCCTGGCAACGGCGGGGCTTGGCGCACCATGACGCACATCGACAATCTGCCACCGCTGCTGCGGGTGCAAAACCTGGGCTGCGCCTACGGCGCGCGCACCGTGGTGCGCGAGATTTCTTTTGACCTGTGGCCCGGCGAAGTGCTGGCCGTGGTGGGCGAATCGGGCTCGGGCAAGAGTACCTTGCTCAATGCGGTGGCCGCGCGCCATACGCCCAGCACAGGCCAGGTGGCGTTTGCGCTCAAGGATGGCGACCTGCAAGACATTTATGCCATGACCGAGGCCCAGCGGCGCATGCTGGCCCGCACCGACTGGGGCTTTGTGCACCAGAACGCGGCCGACGGCCTGCGCATGAATGTGTCGGCCGGGGCCAATGTGGCCGAGCGCCTGATGGCCCTGGGCCAGCGTCACTACGGCAACTTGCGCGCGCAGGCCACCGACTGGCTTGAGCGTGTGGAAATCAGCCCCAGCCGTATCGACGACCGGCCCGACACCTTCTCGGGCGGCATGCGTCAGCGCCTGCAGATTGCGCGAAATTTGATTACCCAGCCGCGCCTGGTGTTCATGGACGAACCCACCTCGGGGCTGGACGTGTCGGTGCAAGCGCGCCTCTTGGACATGCTGCGCATGCTGACGCGCCAGATGGGCCTGGCCGCCATCATCGTCACCCACGATCTGGCAGTGGCGCGCCTCTTGGCGCAGCGCATGCTGGTCATGCAAGGTGGCGTGGCAGTCGAGACCGGCCTGACCGACCAGGTGCTGGACGACCCCCAGCACCCTTACACCCAACTTCTGGTTTCCTCGGTGCTGCAACCATGACCTCTCTTGCCCTTTACACGCCCTTGCTGCACATGCAAGCGGTCAGCAAACAGTTTGTCTTGCACCTGCAAAACAGCACATCGCTCTCAGTGCTGCAAGACTTTGACCTGAAGCTCATGCCCGGCGAATGCGTGCGCCTGAGCGGCCCCTCGGGCATGGGCAAGAGCACGGTGCTCAAGCTCGCCTTTGGCAACTACCGCGCCACGGCAGGTCAGATTTTGGTGCGCTCCACGCAGGGCGAGATGGTTGACATCACCCAAGCCAACGCCCGCACCGTACTGCGCTTGCGCAGCCAGTCCATGGGCTATGTGAGCCAGTTCTTGCGGGTGATTCCGCGCGTAGCGGCCATTGACATCGTGGCTGAACCCCTGCTTGAAGGCGGCGGCGCGCAATTCACACCAGCCCAGGCGCGCGAGTTGGCGGCCCTGTGGCTGCAACGGCTGCGCATTGCGCCCTCGCTGTGGCAGCTGCCACCGGCCACATTCTCAGGTGGCGAGCAGCAACGCATCAATATCGCACGCAGCTTTATCAAGCCCCGGCCCCTGCTGCTGTTGGACGAACCCACGGCTTCGCTCGACCCCGAAAACACCCAAACCGTGATCGAGCTGATCGCAGAGGCGCGCGCCCAAGGCGTCGGCATTCTCGGAATCTTTCACGACCAGGTGGTCGCCCAAGCGGTGTCCAGCCGCACCGTGGCCATGCAACTTATCCCCCCCGCACCATGAACACCCCTACAAGCACACCGATCACCTTCACCAACGCCCGGATGGTGCTGGCCGATGAAGTCGTGCACGGCAGCCTCTCGTGCCAAAGCGGCATGATCCGGACCGTAGACCAGGGCGACAGCGCCATCGGTGGCGCCATCGACCTGCAAGGCGACTACCTGATCCCCGGCATGGTGGAAGTACACACCGACAATTTTGAGCGCCACCTGATGCCGCGTCCCAAGGTGCGCTGGGATGATGCGCCCGCGCTGCTGGCGCACGACGCCGAAATTGCGGCGGCAGGAATCACCACGGTGCTCGACGCGCTGGGTGTGGGCGAGTCTGACCCCGACAGCGTGCGCGGCAGCGAGTGGGATACGGTGCTTGAATGCCTGCGCGATTTTTCTGCGCGTGGCGTGCTGCGCGCTGACCACTTGCTCCATGTGCGCTGCGAGCTTCCCGCGCCCAACACGCTAGAACTTTTTGCGCCGTTTATCGACAACCCGCTGGTACGCATGGTGTCCCTGATGGACCACACGCCGGGTCAGCGTCAATGGGAGAACATCGAGCACGCCTGGATTTACTTTACGGGTAAAAAAGGTTGGAGCCAGGCCAAGTTTGAAGAGCGCGTAGCCCAGTCCAAAGAACACCAGGCCCGCTACGCCCAACCGCACCGCGCCTATTTCACAGCCTATTGCAAGCAACACGGCATCACCCTGGCCAGCCACGACGACACCACAGTGGCGCACGTGGAAAAAGCCTATGCCGAAGGTGCCACCGTGAGCGAATTCCCGACCACCGTTGCCGCAGCGCAAGCAGCGCGCGCACGCAATATGGCCACCATCATGGGCGGGCCCAACGTGGTGCGTGGCGGCTCGCATTCGGGCAATGTGTCGGCCATTGAACTCGCACGCTTGGGGCTGGTGGACATCTTGTCGTCAGACTATGTGCCCGGCAGCTTGCTCTCGGCCACGGTGCGCCTGACCGAGACAGCGGGCCTGAGCCTGCCACAAGCCGTGGCGCTGGTGAGTCGCAAGCCGGCGCAGTCCATCGGCCTGCACGACCGCGGCACCATTGCCCAGGACATGCGCGCAGACCTGGTGCAGGTGCGCATGACCGCTCTGGCCGACGGGCGCCAGCAGCCCGTGGTACGCGCCGTGTGGCGCGGCGGCGTGCGTGTGGCGTAGGCGCCGTCACTGCGTTGACACACATGCTGCCTAAGCTCGCGCAAGCCGCCGTCCAAGGGACGGCGCCCGCCATGCCAGGAACGCCCATGCACACACTTCGTCTACACAATCTCAGCAAACGCTTTGGCAACACCACCGCCGTGGACGGCGTGTCGCTGGCGGTACAAGCGGGTAGTTTTGTGGGCATCATCGGCCGCTCGGGTGCGGGCAAGTCCACGCTGCTGCGCATGATCAACCGCCTCAATGAACCCTCTGCGGGATCGGTGGAATTTGAGGGCGCCGTCGTCACCGATCTGCAGGGCCAGGCCCTGCGCCAGTGGCGACGCAACTGCGCCATGGTGTTTCAGCAGTTCAATCTGATCGGGCGCCTTGACGTGCTCACCAATGTGATGATGGGCCGCCTGACCAGTGTGCCCACTTGGCGCTCACTGCTCACGCTGTGGAGCGACGCCGACAAACTTGCCGCCCTGGAGGCACTAGACCGTTTTGGCATGGCCGACTTTGCCGCCCAACGCTGCGACCAGCTCTCGGGCGGGCAACAGCAGCGCGTGGCCATTTGCCGCGCCTTGGTGCAGCAGCCCAAAATCATTCTCGCTGACGAGCCCATCGCCTCACTCGACCCGCGCAACACCCAAGTGGTGATGGACGCGCTAGCAAGCATCAACCGCGACCTGGGGATTACCGTGCTTTGCAATTTGCATGCGCTGGATGTGGCGCGTAACTACTGTGACCGCCTGGTGGGCATGTCGGCTGGGCGCGTGGTGTTTGACGGCGTGCCGGCCGAACTCACAGACCACGTGGTGCAAAACCTCTACGGCCTGGAAGCGTCGCAGGTCATGCATATGCCTTCGTCCCACCGCGCAACCGTGCTGCCTTTTGTGCGCGCCGCCCAGACCGCCTGAACCATTTTTCTTTTTCCCTTTCTCTCTCATTAAGGACCCTTTATGTTCAATCGCCGCGTTCTCCTTGCACTAGCCGCCTCCAGCGCCCTGATGGCTTCAGCGCAGGCCCAAGACTGGAAAGCCAAATACCCTGAGCTGGTTTTCGCCAGCATCCCTGCCGAAAACGCCGCTGCCGTGACGGAACAATTCAGCGACTTCGCTGCTTATCTGTCGCGTGAAATCGGTGTGCCCGTCAAGCTGCGCATCGCCGGCGACTACGCAGCAGTGATCGAAGGCCAGCGCGCTGAGCAAATCCACATTGCTTACTACGGCCCGGCCGCCTATGCCCGTGCCCGCATGATTGGCGTCAAGACGACCCCGTTTGCAATTGAGGTGAACAAGGGCGGGATCAAGGGCTATTACTCGGTACTCTGGGTGAAATCCAACTCACCCTACCAAAAAGTGGAAGACCTCAAGGGCAAGAACATCGCTTTTGTCGACCCCAATTCCACCTCGGGCAACAACGTACCACGCTACGCCTTGGACAGAATGGGCATCAAGCCCGAAGACTTCTTCGGCAAAGTGGTTTACAGCGGCAGCCACACCAACGCCATCATGGCGCTCAACCAAGGCACGGTGGACGTGGCAGCCAACCAATGGTTTAGCGATACCGACTCTGAAGTGACCCGCATGGCCGAAAAAGGCATGGTCAAAAAAGAAGACTTCCGTGTTATCTACAAGTCCGATCAGATCGTTAACTCGCCGATCGCGTACCTCGACAGCCTGCCTTCCGACCTGAAAAAGAAAATCGAACAAGCTTTTTTTGACTTTGCCAAGAAGGACAAGGCGGCCTTTGACAAGTATTCTGGTGGCAAGTACGAACCCTTCCAATCTGTTACGCACGAAGCCTACCTGCCGGTCATCGAACTCAACAAGTTCGTCGACGTGCTGCGCAAGAAGTAAGCAGGAATGAACCCGCCAAGCAGCACGGGCGCCGCCTACGCCCAAGCCGTGGCGGCCAAGCGCCGCCAGGTGTGGCTGGGACTGCTGGTGCTTGGCATATGTGTGCTCTTATCGGGCAAAGCGGCCGAGATATCGTTCGCCAAACTCACCGACAACATCGGCAACTTTGGCAACTACATCTACCGCATCAGCCACCTCGAAAGTGGGCAATGGGTCTTGAGCGACCCGCTGGAATGGTTCTGGGGTTGGAAAAGGTGGCTGGGCCTGATGGCCGAAACGCTGCTCATGGCCTATGTGGGAACAGTGCTGGGAGCTGCTGCTGCGCTGGTGTTTTGCTTCTTTGCCAGCAAGAACATGGCGCAGGGCAACTGGATGGTATTCGCCACTCGACGCTTCCTGGAGTTCGCGCGCACCGTTCCCGAGATGGTTTTTGCGCTGATTTTTGTGGCCGCATTCAGCCTGGGGCCAATGCCTGGCATCCTGGCATTGGCCATTCATACCACCGGCGCTTTGGGCAAGTTGTTTGCCGAGGTAGTGGAAAACATCGACATGAAGCCGGTGGACGGCGTGCTGGCCACAGGCGGCAACTGGCTGCAAAAAGTGCGCTTTGCGGTGCTACCGCAAGTGGCATCCAACTTTGCCAGCTACGCCTTGCTGCGCTTTGAGATCAATGTGCGCGGCGCCGCTGTACTGGGCTTTGTGGGGGCCGGAGGCATCGGGCAAACGCTGCTGGAAGTGATCCGCAAGTTTTACTACGCAGATGTCAGCGCCCTGCTGGTCCTCATTATTGGCAGCGTCATGGTGATTGACGCCCTGACCGAGCGTGTACGCCATCGCCTGTTGGGACAAGAGGGCCAATCGTGAGCGCGCAATTACCTGCTTCCGAGCTTTCTGTCACTTTACGCCAGCGCTATGGCGTGCACTTTCAGCCCTTTTATCGCGGGCGCCTGCGCAGCTTGTTTTTTACTTTTGTGGCAATTGCAGTATTCATCTACGGCGCGCGCAGCCTGGACATGTCTTACGCACGCTTCGCGGGCGGCCTAGGCGAACTCGGGGCTATGGTGCTGCGTATGCTGCCGCCGGAACCGGGCAGCTGGTCGCTGGCGGGGATTTATGCATACGCCATGCTGGAGACAATGGCCATTGCACTGCTGGGAACGCTTATGGCCGCCATCGTTGCCTTTCCGTTGGGGTTTCTGGCGGCGCGCAACACCACGCTCAATCGTGTGGTGCAGTTCTTTGCGCGGCGCAGTTTCGACACCTTGCGCGGCGTCGACATCCTGATCTGGGCGCTGATCTGGATCAACGTCGTGGGCTTGGGGCCGTTTGCCGGGGTGCTGGCGCTGTTCATGTCAGACTTGGGCAGCTTTGGCAAATTGTTTTCCGAAGCCATTGAGGCGGCGGACGAAAAACCGGTGGAGGGTGTGCTGTCCACCGGCGGCTCAGGGCTCACTGCAGTGCGCTTTGGCATCTTGCCCCAAATGCTGCCCGTGCTCTTGAGCCAAGTGCTGTATGCCTTTGAGTCCAACACCCGCAGCGCGTCCATCATAGGCATTGTGGGCGCCGGCGGCATTGGCCTGATTTTGTCGGAGCAAATCCGCACACTGGAGTTGCAGCAAATGGCCTTTGTGATCCTTCTGATCTGGGCCACAGTTTCACTGATCGACTATTTTTGCTCCAGGATCCGCTTCGCCATCATTGGTGTGCGAGCCCGTTAATTGCACGTCCGCACTGTACAGACCCAACCGGAGAGTTACATGTCACTGGCCATCCCAGAAATAGTTGATCTACTCGGCAGCCGCGCCACCACCTGGTACGGCCAAGAGGCGGTGAGCCAACTTGAACATGCGCTGCAATGCGCGCACCTGGCTGAACTGGCGAACGAAGCGCCTGCTTCCGTCGTGGCCGCGCTTTTGCACGATCTGGGTCACATGCTTGGCGCTAGCCGCGACGCTGCGGCCGATGAAGATGGCGCGCCAACCCAGGACGATTTGCACCAGTTTGTTGCATTGCCGTTTTTGCGCGGCCTGTTTCCTGACGCGGTGCTCGAACCCATCAAGCTGCACGTGGACGCCAAACGCTATTTGTGCGCGGTCGATTCCGGCTATTGGGCAGGCCTGTCACCCGCGTCCAAGCACAGCCTGGAATTGCAGGGCGGGCGCTACGACGATGCGCAAGTACGCGCGTTTGAAGACCTGACCTTTTATGCCGAAGCGGTGCGCCTGCGCCGCTATGACGACCTGGCTAAAGTGCCCGGACAAGTTACACCGGCACTGGAGCATTACGCCGCATTGATGGGCCAAGTCGCTGTCTCTTAGCATTAGGCAAGCGGCGAAGTTAAAGCCGTAATTGAGGCTAACCTGGTCGATCTAATAAAAACTTCAAACCTACTTGATGTCACGCACCTAAGTGCCAACACGATTTCCTGAACTCCGGGGAGTCGGGCGTCGAAATTCCCAGACGAACTACCCCTACCTGGAAATCAGTTTCTTCCTATGGCTGCAATCGAGAAGAAAAGTTTCTTAACCGTATGCGCTTTCAATTTTGTAAAACGCGCCATTTTGAATGGCTGGAAAAGCTGCATCACCGCCACCCAAGGCAGCCCGGCGACTGTCCGCTTTGTGTCGCTGCTGCCGATCCTTTTCTCGAAGTGATGGTCCGCGTCCAGCCCTTACTACCTTCAAAAACCGCTTCAGCGCTTCAGTTCCCGATAGGTGTTTTCGTGTGAGCCAAGTAGCAATAGATGGCGAGTCTGCGGTTCAAACGCATAGGCCAGCAGCACCACTTGGACTTGGCTCTTGAACTTGTACATAGAGACCCCGGCAAGATCGCCTCGCTTGGCCGCGCCTGCCTGCGGATTTGACACGATCCCCTCGACCGCCGTATCGACATCTTGCTTTTGCTGCAGGTGTAATTTCTTATAAGCTCTGGCGAATACAGACGACTCTGTGACAGACACAGGCGCCAATGCCATCACTGCGGGCCCTGCGGTACGAAGGGGGTGGCCAGCGATTTACCTTGGCCTCAAGCCTGGGTCAGCCTTTTTCTACCTTACTCTGTGGTAATTTCAGCCGTTTTGCGCACCCTATGAGCACCCTACCCGTAGCAGCCCTGCTCTCGCAAATTGAAGCCGCCCTGCGCCCCCTGGCCTGTGGGCAGCAAGCTGCGCCCATGCGCGCCTACATGCTGGAGCAGTTTGCGTTTTTGGGCATCCGCGCCACGCCGCGCCGCCAGGCCTTGCGCGACTTGCCCAAGTTAAGCGGCTGGGCTGCGCCCGATCTGCTGGCCTTGGCCGACAAGTTGTGGGATTTACCTGAGCGTGAATTTCAGTACGCCGCGGTGGACTTGCTGGCCAAATACCACCGGCAGTTAGGCCCCGACAACGTGGCGCACTTGCTGCAACTGGTGCAGCGCAAACCGTGGTGGGACACGGTGGACGGTCTGGCCGGTGTGGTGGGCGATATCTTGCTGCGTGCGCGCCCAAGCCAGCCCGATGTGCAGCGCGCCATGGAT
The DNA here is from genome assembly GCA_947372865.1 of Comamonadaceae bacterium. Classification (GTDB taxonomy): domain Bacteria; phylum Pseudomonadota; class Gammaproteobacteria; order Burkholderiales; family Burkholderiaceae_C; genus Allorhodoferax. The sequence continues at coordinate 22,888 of CANBVJ010000028.1, read as the reverse complement.
GCGTGCCTGGGCCACCCCAGCCTGTGGGTGCGCCGCGTGGCCATGCTGCACCAACTGGGTTGGAAGGCGCAAACCGACGAGGTGCGGCTGTTGCGCTACGCGCTGGCTCTGGCCCCTGAGCCTGACTTCTTTATCCGCAAGGCCATTGGCTGGGCGCTGCGCGACCATGCCCGCACCCGGCCTGAAGCGGTGCGCGCCTTTTTGGCGCAGCACGCGCAGCATCTGTCGGGCCTGACGCGCCGCGAGGCTGCAAAACATCTGGGTTGATGGTGTACTTCCCCAAGCGCATGCCAAACCACTCTTCCCAAGCGCGGGCTACTACGCTCCACCTCATTGCGCTTTTTGAAGCGCTCAAGGGCTTGGCCGCAATCGTCGGCAGCCTAGGCTTGCTGAGCCTGATGCACCACGACATACAGGCCACTGCGCACGCCCTGGTGGGGCACTTCCATCTGGACCCCGAAGCCCACTATCCGCGCATGCTCTTGGACGATGCAACGCTGCTGGCCAATGCCAATCTGCGCCAGGTGGTGCTCCTGCTGTGGGCCTATGCAGGCATTCGGCTCAGCGAGGCCTATGGCTTATGGAAAGACCGGGCCTGTGCGGAATGGCTGGCCGCAGTGTCTGGCGCCTTGTATCTGCCGCTGGAGGTGAGCCACCTGTTCCACAGCACCACATGGATCAACGCCGGCGTTCTGGTGTTGAACCTTGCTGTGGTGGCCTACATGGTGGTGCGCTTGCGCCAGCGCAGAGCGCAAAGCCCGGCGCCTGCAAAAAATTAAGTGCTACGGCTTACCATCCATTGACGGTAATGTTTGGACTGCCGGCCCGTCATGAGCTGCTGCGAAACCAAGGCCCACAATGGTGAAATGCGTGGGTTAGTAGAGCGCCCCTGGCTCAGGCGCTTAAGCTGGTATTTCACCCGCGCCATGGTGGCCAGCGACGCCATCATTTTGTTTTTCCAGGTGATGGGGCTCAACGCCGGCGCCACATCCTCACCTGCGCGCCAGGCATTGGGAAGCGAAGGGTCGATGGCCAAGGCAGTGGCGATGCCCACCAGCGCCACACCGCTGCGCAGCACCTTGTCGGCGACGGCTTTGCGGCGAATTCCGCCAGTCACCATGAGTGGCATCTGGGCTAATGTCAGCATGTCTTGCGCAAACTCCAAAAAGTAGGCTTCCCGCGCCAGCGTGCGGCCGTCTCGGGCTTGGCCCTGCATGGCGGGCGCCTCATAGCTGCCGCCCGAGACCTCGATGACGTCGAGGTTCAAAGCGTTGAGCATTTGCACCACCTCTTGCGCGTCCTGCAGGCTGAAGCCGCCGCGCTGAAAGTCGGCCGAATTCAACTTGACGGCCACCGCAAACTGCGGCGCCACCACGGCCCGAACCGCCTTGACGATATCGACCAATAGCCGGGCACGGTTTTCGATGCTGCCACCCCAGGCGTCTTGCCGTTGGTTGGAAATAGGCGAGAGAAACTGGCTCAACAAATAGCCATGCGCCGCATGGATTTGCACGCCATTGAAACCGGCCTGCTCGGCCAGTTGCGCGGTGCGAACAAAGCGCTGCTCAATTTCATGGATATCGGCCGCAGTCATGGCTTTGGGCACAGAAAACTTGTTCGACAAATTGCCCATATCCAGGGGCACCGCCGAGGCAGACCAGGTTTCCTGTCCCAGCGCCGCCATCATTTGCCGGCCTGGATGGCTGATTTGCATCCACACCTGTGCACCCCTAGCGCGGGCCACCTGCGCCCATTGCTTGAACTGGTCGAGGTGGCTGTCGTCTTCCAGCACCACGCCACCAGGGCCGGTCATGGCGCGGCGATCGACCATCACGTTCCCAGTCAATACCAGGCCCGCGCCGCCGTCAGCCCACGCTTGGTACAAACGCAACAAGGCGGCGGATGGTGCATGGTTGGCGTCGCACATGTTTTCTTCCATGGCGGCTTTGGCAATGCGGTTGGGAAGGGTCGTGCCATTGGGCAGTGGGAGTGGGGTGAACAGATTCATGGGGATTGGCGTTAAGGCGCGATCAGGCTTAGGGCAAAGGTGCTGCTGAGACTTCGCTGATCAGGCGATGGTAAAAGCGGATCGCGTCCGCATAGTTGTCCACACCCAGCCGCTCGTTGGTTCCGTGGAAGCGCTTGAGGTCTTCCGCGTTGGCCCGCACCGGCGAGAACTTGAAGATGTGGTCACTGATCGGGCCGTAGTGGATCGAGTCGGTGCCCGCCACCATCAGCCCAGGGGCGACCAAGGCGTCTGGAAATATTTCGCGGATGGTCTTGTTGAGAACGGCGTATTGGGCTGAGTTGGTAGGGGCGATCTTGGACGAATTGACCGCGCCGGGCAGCGCCAACAACTCAAACGACGAGGAGCCCGTCGCCTGCGCCACTTTGTTGCGCATGTGCTCCATCACCTGCTCTTTGGTGTCGCCCGGCAAGATACGGAAGTTGACCGTCGCCTCGGCGCGGCCCGGCAGTACATTTTCCTTGTTGCCGGCGTTGACAATCGTCAAGGCGGTGGTCGTGCGCATCATGGCGTTGGTGCTGCCCGCGCCTTCGAGCTGCTTTTGCACGACCGGGCCGAACAGCCACAGGTTCGAGAGCGCGACCCGCGAGAAGCCACCCATCTCAGGGGCCAGGGCCTCAAACATTTCCCCCGCAACGCCGCGAATGCCTCCGGGCAACTGCTCGTCGTCTAAGCGCTTCAAGGCAGCGCTCATCATGGCAATGGCGCTGGTGCCCGGTTTGGGCGGCATGGAGGCGTGTCCTGGTGTGGCGGACATTTTTAGCACCACAGACATATAGCCCTTCTCTGCCACACCGATCAGAGCGGCCGGTTGTTTGAGCCCCGGCATGACGCCATCCAACACCAACAATCCCTCGTCAATCACAAAATCAAGATGCACTTTGCGCTCGGCCAAGAGGGCGGCAATCTTTGCCGCGCCGCGCAAGCCGCCCACCTCTTCGTCCGCGCCAAAAGCCAGGTACACCGTGCGCTTCGGTGCAAAGCCGCTGGCCAACAGCATTTCCACCGCTTCCATTTGGGACATCAAATTGCCCTTGTTGTCCCAAGAGCCACGGCCCCACACAAAGCCATCTTTCACTTCACCCGCAAACGGCGGCACCTGCCAGTCGCCCTCGGTGCCTGGTGCGACAGGCACCACGTCCTGGTGGGCCATGAGCAGGATGGGCTGGGCCTGCGCGTCGCTGCCTTGCCAGGTGTACAAAAGGCTCAGGCCAGCCACTTCCTCGCGCTTGAGCTTGGCATGAATCAGCGGGAACTTGGCTTGCAGCAAGGCGTGCAATTGCCGAAATTTGTCGGCATTGAGCTGGGCGTCATCGCGCGATGACACGGTGCTGATCCGAACGACCTGTGCCAAGCGGTCCGCCGCTGCTGGCTTGTCAATGTCCAGCGGCGCCAGCGCGGGCACCTGCAATTGGTGCGACGTCTTTCGCAGGGTGTTGATGGCAAGCACTGCGATCAATAAGAGCAAAGCGCCAAGGATAAATAGCAAGGATTTTTTAATCATCAAGGTGATCTCTCGGGTGTTGCAGATCGGTCCATTTTTAAATGCCGGGCAGGATTTTCTTTGCAGAACGCGCCACTTCGTCGCCAGCGCAAAACAGCATGGGAAAGTCACTGTACCCGAACGGCGCCGCCTGCATCCTCCCAGCGGCGCAAGCCCCATGCGCTATGCTCATTCACAACCCGCAGCCCCGCTTATCCCTCCGTGCTACCCCCCGCCACCCCCTCCACTGACCTGGCGCAACTCCTGGCGCTGGTGCGCGCGCAGTTTTTCCCACACGCCACGTCGGTGCGCCATCTCAGTGGCGAGCGGGATCTGAACTTTTTGGTGAAGATGGAGGCGCCCGCGCAGGCTGCACCTGTGCGCTACGTCCTTAAGGTCAGCGACAGCCAAGAAAACCCGGCCGCACTGGCCTTGCAAAACGCCACGCTGGAGCACCTGGCCCAGCACGCGCCGCAGTTGCCGGTGCAGCGCATTCACCGCTGGCAGGGCGGCGCGCATCTGCTGGCCATACCGGGGCCAGACGGTGTTTGCTACGCCCGCATGCTGGGCTACTTGCCGGGCCTGCCGCTGCATGAGGCGCCGGCCAGCGCCGCGCAGCGCCAATCCATCGGCGCCTCCCTGGGCGCGTTGGACCGGGCGCTGGCCGGGTTTGACTACCCACTGGTGAGCAACCCCGCTTTGCTGTGGGACATCCACCGCACGCCCGAGTTGCAGGCTTGGCTGCCCGCCATTGCCGACCCGCAGTCGCGCGCCTGGGGCGAGCTGGTGTTTGGCCGGTATGTGCAAGACGTGCAGCCGCTGCTGCCCACGCTGGCGCAGCAGTATTTGCACAACGACTTCAACCCCTACAACCTGCTGGTGCACCCGGTAGACCCGCGCCAGGTCTGCGGCGTGCTGGACTTTGGCGACATGGTGCACGGCCCGCGCGTGTTTGACGTGGCGGTGGCCATGTCCTACCAGGGGTGTGAGGCCGGCCAGCCCAGCCTGGGCAATATGGTTGACTTTGCGCAGGGCTACCAGGCTGCCAACCCGCTGTCTCGGGGCGAACTGCAACTCTTGCCCTTGCTCGCGGCGGTGCGCTGCGCCATGACCTTGTGCATTACCGAGCAGCGTGCGCTGTGGTTTCCTGAGAACCGCGTCTACATTTTGCGCAACCATGCCGTGGCCAGCGCAGGCCTGCGCGCGCTCATGGAGCCGGGGCTGGACGCTGCCGCAGACGCCTTGCTGCAGCATCTGCACCCCGCGCAAGAAACGAAGGACTTATGAAAACCATCAACGCCTTTGACCCTGCCGCAATGGGCGATCTGCCCGCGCGCCGCCAAGCCCTGATCCGTCGGCGCGAAGCGCTGCTCGGGCCCGCCTACCGGCTGTTTTACCAAGACCCGGTCGAACTGGTGCGCGGCGAAGGCGTGTGGGTGTGGGACGCCGAGGGCAAGCGCTACCTGGACGCCTACAACAACGTGGTGTCTTTGGGCCACTGCCACCCGCAGGTGCTGCAGGCCCTGCAAACCCAGGCCGCGCTGCTCAACACCCACACCCGCTACCTGAACGAGACCTTGCTGGACTACGCGGAGCGCCTGCTCGCCACCCACCACGCCAGCCTGAACCGCATCATGTTCACCTGCACCGGCAGCGAAGCCAATGACCTGGCACTGCGCCTGGCACAGTTCCACACCGGCGGCACCGGCGTCATCGTCACCGAATGGGCTTACCACGGGGTGACGCAAACCACCTCGGCCTGTTCGCCTTCGCTGGGCAATATCGCCAGCGGGCTGCCGCAGGTCTACACCGTGCCCGCGCCCCGGGCTTATGGCGTGCCTGGAGCCGATGTGGGCGCCGCCTTTGCCGCAGGCGTGGACGTGGCACTGGCGCGCATGCAGGCTGATGGCGTGCGCCCGGCGGCGTTTTTGTTCGATTCGCTGTTTACCAGTGACGGCGTCTATGGCGCGCCCGCAGGCTTCTTGGCCGCCGCCGTGGCGCGTGCCCGGGCGGCGGGTATGGTGGTGATTGCCGATGAGGTGCAACCCGGCTTTGGCCGCACCGGCACGCATATGTGGGGCTACCAGCGCCACGCCATTGCGCCCGACATCGTTACCCTGGGCAAACCCATGGGCAACGGCCACCCGCTGGCCGGCCTGTGCGCGCGCCACGACCTGCTCGACGCTTTTGCCCGCGAGACGCGCTACTTCAACACCTTTGGCGGCAACACGGTGAGCGCCGCCGTGGGCATGGCGGTGTTGGATGTGCTGGAGGGCGAACACTTGCTGCAAAACGCCCAGGCGCAGGGCCAGTACTTTGGCCAGTGCCTGCAAGCCCTGGCGCAGCGCCACGATTGCATTGGCGACGTGCGGCAGTTTGGTCTGTTTCTGGGTGTGGAGTTGGTGCAAGGCGGCGACCCCAGCCGCCCGGCGGCGGGCTTTACCACCCGCGTGGTCAACGGCATGAAGGCGCGCGGTGTGCTGATCAGCGCCTGCAGCCCGCGCGCCAATGTGCTCAAAATCCGCCCGCCTTTGGTGCTGCAGCGTGAGCATGTGGACTTCTTTATCGACGCACTGGACGACTGCTTAACCCACTTGCCGCAAGCGGACTGAAGCCGCGCTGAGCACGCTGGGCTAGGCCCCAGGGCGCGCCCTACCAGGCGTCGATTGCCGCCCCGCGCAATGCGCCCACCCGCCCAGCAGCCAGTCCGCGCACCAGCCAGGCCCGTGTGTCGGCCGGGTCAATCACGGCGTCAATTTCCAGGCTGCTGGCCATGGCCAGGGCGCTGCCGTTGTCTACCTGCTGCGCTAGCAGCTTGGCAAACAGGGCATCGCGTGCAGCTCCCTCGGGCACGGCTTCGAGTTCTTTCTTAAACCCCAGGCGCACCGCGCCTTCCAGCCCCATGGCGCCAAACTCGGCGCTGGGCCAGGCCACGGTGCACAGCGGCGCATGAAAGCCCCCGGCCGTCATAGCCATGGCGCCCAGCCCGTAGCCCTTGCGCAAGACCACGCTCAAAAACGGCACGCGCAAGTGCGCGGCGGCAATGAACATGCGGCTCACATGGCGCACCTGCGCCGTGGCTTCGGTGTCGGGCCCGACCATAAAGCCGGGCGTGTCCACCAGGCTTACCAGCGGTAGGCCGTGCGCGTTGCACAGTTGCATAAAGCGCGCGGCCTTGTCGGCGGCATCGGCGTCAATGGCGCCGCCCAGGTGCTGCGGGTTGTTGGCCAGCACGCCCACGGCGCAGCCCTCAATGCGCGCCAGCGCGGTGTGGATCCCTAAGCCAAAGCCGCTGCGCAGTTCCAGCACGCTGCCCGCGTCGGCCAGGCCGTGCAAGGCGGCGCGGCTGTCGTAAACGCGCAGGCGGTTCTCGGGCACCACGGCGCGCAGCACCAGTGCGTCGGGCGCCTGCCAGGTGGTCGGGGTGCCGGTAAAAAAGCCCAGGTAGTGCTTGGCCGCAGCTACAGCCTGTGCCTCGTCCTCCACCAGCAGGTCGATCACACCGTTGGCGTGTTGCACCTGGCTGGGTCCAATCTGCTCGGGCTTGAACACGCCCAAGCCGCCGCCCTCCACCATGGCCGGGCCGCCCATGCCGATGTTGCTGCTGCGGGTGGCAATCACCACGTCGCAGCAGCCCAAGAGCGCGGCGTTGCCGGCAAAACAGCGCCCGGTCGTGATGCCCAGCACCGGCACCTGGCCGTTCAGGCGGGCAAAGCTTGCAAACGTGGCCACGTGCAAACCGGCCACGATAGGCATATCCACATCGCCCGGTCGCCCGCCGCCGCCTTCGGCAAACAAGACCACGGGCAGCTTGTGCGCGAGCGCCAGCCCCAGCATGCGGTCGGTCTTTTGGTGGTTGCGCATGCCTTGGGTGCCCGCCAGCACGGTGGCGTCATAGGCCATCACCACACACGGCGCGCCGCCCACGGTGGCGGTGCCGCAGACCATGCCGTCGGCCGGGGTGTTGCGCACCAGGTCTTCCAAGCTGCGGCGCTGGCTTTGTGCGGCCACGGCCAGGGCGCCGTATTCAGAAAAGCTGTCCGCGTCGCACAGGTCGGCCAGGTTTTCACGTGCGGTGCGCAGGCCCAGGGCGTGGCGTTTGGCCACGGCCTCGGGGCGTTTGGCGTCTTGGGTGAAGGCGTGGCGCGCTTGCACTCGGGCCAGGTCGGGACGCACCGAGACGTTAGGGCCGGTTGGCGCGGAGGAGGGCGAAGGTGGGCCAGCAGGCGCAGCCGCCCCGCGTTGCAGCACCAGCAGCACGTCGCCCGGCATTACCGTTTCGCCCGCCATGAAGAAGCATTCGCGCACCACGCCTGCGTGCGGCGCCACGATTTCGTGTTCCATCTTCATGGCCTCCAACACCAACAGCACTTGTCCGGCCTGCACCGTGTCGCCGACGTGGGCCAGGCAGTGGGCGATGTGGGCTTGCAAGGGGGCGTGCAGTTCAAACATGGTGGTGTGGCCGGTAGGCGGCAAAGGGATTTAGGCGTCGCGCCAAGGCGGGCGACAGGGCCAAAACAGTATAGAGAGCGTCAGCCTGGGGCAGGCGTTATGCTTGTCCTTGCCGCGACGCCCCCGCCTTGGGAGCGCGCCTTTTTTTCCTTAGCCTGCGCCCCAAGAAAGCCCTTTGTATGACCCCCAGCGATTTCGCCCCCCTCATCCAGCTCAGCCGTGGCGGCCTGACCGAATGCGTGCATTTTGGCGCGCTGGCGGTGGTCAATGCGCGTGACGAATTGCAGGCCTTTGTCGGCAAGCCGCACATGATGAGCTTTACCCGCTCCACCCTCAAGGCCTTGCAGGCGCTGCCCTTTATGCAGGCGGGCGGCGCGCAGGAATTTGGCCTGACCCAGCCCGAAGTGGCCATGCTGTGCGCCAGCCACAACGGCGAGGACATGCATGTGCAGGCGGCCGAGTCCATGCTGGCCAAAGCTGGGCAAGACTACAAGGTGCTGCGCTGCGGCTGCCACGTGCCCGGCACGTACATGCTGATGGATAAGACCGCGCCAGACGGCATTTATTACGACGAACGCCACAACAACTGCAGTGGCAAGCACGCCGGTTTTGTGGCGCACTGCGTGCAAAACGGCTGGAGCCTGGAGGACTACATCGCCCCGGACCACCCGCTGCAGCAAGCCATTGCGCGTGACGTGGCCGCCGCCGTGGGCATGGACGTGCAAGACCTCAAAATGGGCATTGACGGCTGCTCGGCGCCCAACTACGCCATGCCCCTGTCTAAATTGGCCTATGGCTACGCACGCCTGGCCAGCGGCGCGCAAGACGCGCAGTTTGGCAGCAGCTTTGCGCAGCTCGGCGAAGCCATGACCGCCTACCCCGAGATGGTCAGCGGCACCGGGCGCAACGACCTGGCCTTTATGCACATTGGCCGGGGCGACTGGGTCACCAAAATCGGCGCCGATGGCGTGCAAGTGGTGGCCAGCAAGAGCCGGGGCGAGGCGCTGGCCGTCAAGATCAGCGACGGCAACAAAACCGCGCTGTACGCCGCCACCGTCGAGGCGCTCGAGCAACTCGGCTGGCTGGACACGGCGCAGCGCGAGGCGCTGCAGCCCTGGCGCGCCCAGCCCATCATCAACCCGCGCGGCATCAGCGTGGGTGCGCGTGACGCCTGCTTCCGCCTACAAATCCCGGCCTGAAGCCGCGCCCCGCCCCATGAACCACACGCACCCCGCCGTCAGCCTCATTGGCGCGCCCACCGACATCGGCGCGGGCATGCGCGGCGCCAGCATGGGGCCCGAGGCCTTGCGCGTGGCGGGTCTGGCTGCGGTGCTGCAAGCCCAGGGCCTGCAAGTGCACGACTGCGGCGACGTGGCCGGCCCGCGCAACCCCTGGCAAGCGCCTATGGACGGCTACCGCCACCTGAGTGAGGTGGTGGCCTGGAACCAGGCGCTGCACGCCGCCGTGTACGCCCAACTCGGTCTGGCGCGCCTGCCCATCGTGCTGGGCGGCGACCATTGCCTGGCCATTGGCTCGATCAGCGCAGTGGCGCGCCACTGCCGCGACGCGGGCAAAAAGCTGCGCGTGCTGTGGCTCGATGCGCACGCCGACTTCAACACCAACACACTCACGCCCAGCGGCAATATCCACGGCATGCCGGTGGCCTGCCTGTGCGGCCTGGGGCCAGAGGCGCTCACCGGCATCGGCGGCCAGGTGCCCGCGATGGAGGCCGCCTGGCTGCGCCAGATCGGCATTCGCAGCGTGGACGCGGGCGAAAAGCGGCTGGTGCACGCGCACAACCTGGAGGTGTTTGACATGCGCTTTATCGACGAGCAAGGCATGCGCGCCACCATGCACATGGCGCTGGCTGACCTGGACGCCGACACCCACCTGCACGTGAGCTTTGACGTTGATTTTCTGGACCCCGCCATTGCGCCGGGCGTGGGCACCACGGTGCGCGGCGGCCCCAATTACCGTGAGGCGCAGCTGTGCATGGAAATGATTGCGGACACCGGTTTACTGGCCTCTTTGGACATCATGGAACTCAACCCCGCCCTGGACGAGCGCAACCGCACCGCCGAGCTGGCGGTCGATTTGGTGGAATCCTTGTTTGGTAAAAGCACTTTAATGCGCAAATAGGCGAGTTTTTGGAGTACAACACAGTCTGTCTGTTGCAAACGGGTACTTCGATGTTTGGAAAACTCCTCAATCTTCTGGTGGCCGCCATGATGCTGGCGGCCTTGGGCTGGCATTACCGCGACACGGACACGGTGCGCCAGCGCCGCCCGCTGATCGAAAGCGTGCTGTCCAAGGTGGGTGTGAGCGTCGATACGGTGCGCCGCTACTGGCCGCTTGACGGCGCGGGCAGCCAAGCCCTGCCCGGCGCCCTTCAAGACACCTTGGGGTAGCGCGCCCGGCGCTCCAGGTCGTCCAGGTCCATGTGGTTGCGCATGTACTGCTCGCTGGCCTTGACCATGGGCTGGTGGTCCCAGGACGTGAGCTTGCCTTTGGTCAATGCCTGGCCCACCAGGCGGCGGCGCCGCTGGCTGGCGAGCACCTGCTGGTGCAGGGCGGGCAAGTCCCAGCGCTGGGACACTTCTTGAACAAAGGCGCTGAGCACCGCCTGGTGCGCAGGCACAGCGGCCAGGTTGTGCAGTTCGTCGGGGTCGGTTTCCAAGTTGTAAAGCAGGCGGATGTCATCTTGCGAATACATGAACTTCCAGGGCCCGCGGCGGATCATCACCAGCGGGGTTTTGCTGCCTTCGGCCATGTATTCGCCGATCACCTCGTCGTGGCCGGGGGAGCCCGGCAGGTTGTGCAGGTGCGGCAACAGCGAGCGGCCGTCCAGGTGCAAGTTAGCGTCCAGCGTGCCACCAGCCAGTTCAACAAACGTGGGTAACAGGTCAATGGTGGACACGCTGTTTGCCACCTTGTGCGCGGCAAAGCGCTTTGGCGCGTGGATGACCAGGGGCACGCGCGCGGCCATCTCGTACCAATGCATCTTGTACCAAAGGCCGCGCTCGCCCAGCATGTCGCCGTGGTCGCCCGAGAACACGACGATGGTGTCCTCGCGCAGGCCGCAGTCGTCCAGGGTCTTGAGCAGCGCGCCAATCTGGCTGTCCACATAGCTGCAGGCGCCAAAGTAGGCGCGCCGTGCGCGGGCAATCGCCTCGTCAGGCAGGGGCTTGTCCCACAGGTCAATCACCTTGAGCAAGCGCTTGGAATGCGCGTCCTGGTTGGCTTGGGCGATCACGGTGCGCGGCATGGGAATGTCCACGCCCTCGTACAAGTCCCAGTATTCGGCGGGAATGGTGTACGGGTCGTGCGGATGCGTCATGGACACGGTCAGGCAAAACGGCTGCTCGGGCGTGTTGCGCACATGGTCATACAGGTACTGGCGCGCCTTGAACACCACTTCTTCGTCAAAGTCGAGCTGGTTGCTGCGCACACAGGGGCCCGCTTGCAGCACCGAGGCCATGTTGTGGTACCAGCTTGGGCGCTTTTCCAGTTCGTCCCAGTTGACGGCCCAACCGTAGTCGGCGGGGTAAATGTCGCTGGTCAGGCGTTCCTCGTAGCCGTGCAACTGGTCGGGGCCGCAAAAATGCATCTTGCCCGAGAGCGCCGTGCGGTAGCCCAGGTTGCGCAGGTAGTGCGCGTAGGTGGGCACGTCGGCGGGGAAGTCGGCTGCATTGTCAAAGCCGCCAATGCGCGAAGGCAGCTGGCCGCTGACTAGGCTAAAGCGCGAGGGCGCGCACAGCGGGCTGTTGCAATAGGCCGAATCAAAAGTCACGCCTTGGGCGGCCAGCTTGGACAAGTGCGGCATCTGCACTTTGGACGCCGGGTCATGCAGCGGCAACAAGGGCGCGGCCATCTGGTCGGCCATGATGAACAGGATGTGGGGGCGTTTGGTGGGGCTGGTGGACATGGTGGTCTGGTAGGGCTAGGGCAAAAAATTGGGCCAATACTACTGCGAAGGCGCAGCGATCTTGCCTGCCTTGGTCGGCGCAATGGCGCGTATTTGCGCCCCAACTGGTTCTGCCTGCGTCAAGCAAATCGCCGCCAAAGGCGCCTGCCGCCGCTCAGGCCCAAGACCGGCGGGATTTGCCGCTACAGTCTATCTCCATGCCCCCTGCCGAACTTACTGCCTTGCTGCTGCTGTCCACCGCCGCCAGTTTCTCCCCCGGACCCAATACCACCTTGTCCACCGCCCTGGGTGCCAATCTGGGGCTCAAGCACGCGCTGCGCTTTGTCTGCGCGGTGCCTGTGGGCTGGGGTTTGCTGTTTACGCTGTGCGCGGCCGGCTTGGGCGCGGTGGTGGTGGCGGTGCCAGGGCTGCGGCTGGCGATTCAGGCCACGGGTGTGGCCTATTTGCTGTGGCTCGCCTTCAAGCTGCTGGGTGCGCGTGCGCTGGCCCAGGCCGACATGGCGCGCTTGCAGGTCACGTTCACGCAAGGTGTGGCGCTGCAGTTTTTGAACATCAAGGCCTGGATGCTGGCGCTTACGGTGGTGGCCGGCTGGCTGGCCGGGCGCGACGACGCGTTGGAGCGTTTTGCCATTACCCTGCCGCTGATGCTGGCCTTTGGCTTTTTTAGCAACCTGCTGTACGCGGCCATGGGCTCGCTGCTGCGCGAGTGGCTGAGCGGCCCGGTGGTGGACGGCGTGGCCACGGCGCAGCGCCTGCGCTGGTTTAACCGGGCCATGGCGGCGGTGCTGGTGGCGACTGCCGCCTGGATGGCGACGCTGTAAGGGCAGCGCTGCTCATTTTTCGTTTACATGGCGTTACGCCCAGCGCCTTGGCGGCAGCCGCTTGCGTCAAACCGCTGGCATTGAACCACTGCACCAAAGCGACCATGGTTTGCGAACGCAACAGCAGGTTTTGCGACTCCTGCGGTCCAAAGCCAAGGTCCGCAAACACGTTGGCGCTGCCTTTGGTGATTTTGAGATCTGTCATTTGGAACCCCTTTCCTTGGTTAGCGTCTTGTCGTCCTTGCGCCTTTGGGTTCGGTGGTTGTTGGCGGTGAAGACTACGGATTGGACCAGAGCGACCAGTGGGTTGGGGGTGGTGCACAAACCTTACTGAGTCGCTGCGCAAGCAGGGTTTGGCCATATCGCAGCCTTGATGGCTTGCAACTCTTGACACCTGAGGTGATTCGAGGAAGCATGCAGAATTGCCTGGACTTTGAGCTCCTTGTGAAGGAGGGATTTCAGTTCTCCAAGAACGACCTTGCCCCGACGCCACCGGGTAGGGCCCTCGTCGTAGTCTGCGCATGCCTTCATTGCAAGTTCGCCCGCGTTGTGCGACGGCCCCCCGTTGCGGTTGGCGATAGCAAGCTGCGTCCTGATGTTGATCAGCGCGTTGATCGACTTTTCGCGCGTGTTCTCGGTGGCCTCGTCGATGAGTTGTTGCGTCCTCTCCACCGTTAGCGCTGGGTTGAGGTGCGCGATGTGCGCTGCATTCAGGAAGTATCCCTCTATGTCGCTGTGTGCGGTTACGAAGGCGATCGCGTTCATTTTCGTAAGGGCTCCTTCCAGCTTGGCAACTGTATCGTCGTCAAGATAGTCTCGATCCCTGTGTAACAGGAACCTAACGTTAGGTGCCTTGTCGAGCAGGAAATTCCGGAGTACCTTGGCCGCATCCAGCTTTGAGCAACCAGCATAGGATCGGACATCAAGCTCCTGAACGGGGAAGTCATTGCTGCTCAGCAAAGCCTTCAGGGCGCCCAATGATTCTTTCTTGCTGTCCTCCGTCGCCACGAGACATGAGAAGTGCCCCTTCGCGAAGTAGTCCACTGAGTCGAGCGCGCCGAGCTCCATCAGCATTGAAGGAGTGGAAAAAGAGTCGTAATCAACCATTACCCCGTCGCTGACCCACACAACTTGGGCGTGATCTCGCAGGGCATCTAATACGTGCCGTGAGTGTGTGCTGAGTAGAGCACGGAAACCTCGACTCTCTGCCAGGCTCGTAATCAGTTCGCACAGCGCACGTTGGTTATTCGGATGAAGGTGCGAGTCGGGCTCGTCGAGAATGAGAACTTCGGGCTGGAAGAGTGTTATGTAAGCAAGTATTTGGCTCGCTTGCAAGATCGACGTGCCCGCCGCGTCGATGGGCAGGCGTGGGACTCCAGGGCGTGTGAAGAAAACTTGTATGTTCTCGTCCCTTTCCCTGTCGAACTCGATCTCAAACTTTATACCAGGGAAGAGCGCACCCATGTCTTCCTGAAATTGGTCAAGGGGTCCGCGCCATTTTTTGAACTCGATATCCCAATGCGGGACGCCCTTTCCCTCGGCTTTATGCTTGTCGTAGCTATCCTTCAATTTGCGCTGAATTTCGGCTTCTTCTCGTGAGTTAACCTCAGCGATCATCAACAGTACGTTTCTCAGCACAAGATTGGCGTCGCCGCGCGCCACAATACGTCTGACAATGCCGGGCGACATATAGCGCTCGTCCTTAGCAATACCTGCTAGCCCTGGCGCATAAACCGTAAAAGGGCGGTCAAAATTCATTAGACGTTCGCCCACAAGCTTCCCGGTCAGGGATACCGCAATATTCCGATTTCGCCCTCGCCTGACCGCGATCCGACATGCGTTGCCGTCGGACATCACCACCTCGACTTCGATCTGACCGGTGGCGTTCTCATAAAGCTGCCCGCCGTACGCAAGGGCGAGAACGTCCGCGATAGGTGAGTAAAGCAATTGCGATGGGTTAAAGGAAAGCTCAAACTTGTCTGCACCCCACTTAACGCCGACGCCAATTTGCCTCGCGGTTTGCGCGACAGAGACAGCAAAGTGCAGGGCCTGAAGTGCGCTGCTCTTTCCTGAGTTATTGGCACCGATAAGGACGGTGGTATTTGTGAGATCGAGTTCAAACTCCTTCAGCTGCTTGAACCGCTTTATGGTCACCTTCGCAATCTTCGTCATTCCCTACTCTCACCTATTTATGTCGCAACGCTATTGCATCTTGCGCACGAGTTACTGAAGACATCGCATTCGTTATTGTTAAAGCCACGGCCGGCAGGAGAAAGCACTTGCCCAGCTAGGCCGCTTAAATTGAACTTTTATGAAGTGAACCGAAATGGAGCACCGACATGGCTCATCAGCCAGACGGCAAAAAACAAATGGACCTGTCGACTCAGGCCCTTAAAGTTTTTGGCGGAGTGGACGTAACACGAGTCCGCGCCGCTCCTCAGCGTTTGCTCCCTGCCAGTCAGCATCAATTTGTCGGCTCTGTTCTCAGCGGCAGCAATCGCTGCAAATGAGTCCCCCGGTCTTAAGAAACTACCAACGACTCCCACCATCTGCCCAACCCCCAACCCCCAACCCCCAACCCCCAACCCCCAATCTCATACCACCAACCCCTCCAAAGCCACCACATCCCTAAACACCACATCCTTCGAAAGCGCAAAGTGCTTGCGCCCGCAGTCGATCTTTAGGTTTTCCTCTTGGCGGCGGTCTTTTTCGATGGTGCTGGATTTGGTTTCGGCCACAAAGTAAACGCGGGCGTCGCCCTCAAACACCACGGCCCAGTCCGGGTTGTAGGTGCCCAGCGGGGTCGGGATTTTGAAGCGGCTGGGCAGCTTGAAGAAGAAGCGCACGCGCTCGTCGTCGCTGCAGTCTTGGGCGAATTTGCTTTCTACGCTGCTGTCGGTCAAAACGCAGGAGAACGCATTGCCCATCGCGTCTTTGTGGTCGTCCAGCGGCTGCGCCTGCAAGATGGTTTTGCTCACCGGTGGCGTCAGGCTATCGGCGGCGGGTGGGTATACGCTGCTGAGGTAGGTTTCCACTTCGTCCCACAACGTCATTTCATAGCGCTGGCCGTTGATCTCGTGGTACTCAATGCCTTGCACCAGCAGGGCCTGCAAGCTGTTTTTGATGGCCGCGATGGCAGTGTCCAAAAACGCTTGGGGGTTGATGAGCACTTCAGCCAGTCGGCCCGAGCCGTCCAAAATGGCAAACAAGGTGGCCCGCGACAGATACACCCGGTTCTGGATGTAGGCATACACATCGGGCACCGCGACGTTGTAGTCCATTACATCGGTGACGGCAACGCCCGACTGCACGCCGTGCACCCCGTCTGGCCCCAGCACGATTCTGGCCTTGGCCGAGCGGATTTTGGGCGCCTGCACCTTGGGGTATTGGTTGGTGTCGGCCAGCGCGGCCGTGCATTTTTTAATCAACTCGGGCGTGTCCAGCTTCACGCTGTAGCGCGTTTGGTAGCGGATCTTTTGCCAGATCGCCTCAAACAGCGCAGCTTCTTCGGCATCCAGCGTTTTGGTTTGCACCTTCACCTTGGCGCGGGCGTTCTTCACGCGGCCGGTAAATGACACGCCGGTTTCGTCTTCAATCTCTTGCTGCAAAGACTTGGCAAAGGCCTCATAACTTTCATTGGGGATCACCGTCAGCACGTTCACCCGCTTGTCCAGCACCCGCTCGCCGGACTGGTTCACGCACAGGCGCAGGCCTCGGCCAATTTCCTGGCGCTTTTTCATGGCGCTTTTGGTTTCATTGAGCGTGCAAATCTGGAACACATTGGGGTTGTCCCAGCCTTCGCGCAGCGCCGTGTGGCTGAACAAAAACTGCAGCGGCTCTGCCGTTGACAGCAGCCTTTCCTTGTGCTTCATGATCAGGTGGTAAGTGCTGTCGTCTTTGGCCACCTGCCCCGAGGTGTCCACCCACACGGTTTTGGCTTTCACGCCCTTGCCCTTTTTCTCGCCTGAAAAATAGCCGTCGTGCACCTGGCTGGCCGCGTGCGGAATCAAACCCCGGTATTGCGGCTTGTTGGCGTAGGTGTTGAAAGCCTCTTCAAACCACAGCCCAAACTTGCCCGTGGTGGGTTCGCCATCCGCATCAAAGGTGCGGTAATTGGCCACCCTGTCTATAAAGAACAAACTCAGCACCTTCACCCCAATGGGCTGCAAGTTTTTGAGCTTGGCAAAGTGCGCCGCCACGGTACGCTCAATCTGGTAGCGCATCACGGCGTCGGTCAAGCCGCCTTGCTTTTCGTACAGCTTCAAAACCCGCCCGCCCGAAAACTCGATCTCACCCGTCTCGGCGCGTATCTCGTTCAGGATGTAGCCGTCTTGGTACGCCTCGCGCTGTTTGGATTTTTCAAACAAGTCGTCGCCCAGCTTCAGCGACAGCTCGGAGCGTTTCACACCCGTTTTGGTATTCACATCAATCGCCACCTTGGCGCGGATGCTTTTGGCCTTGGCCTCAATGCTCAGCAGCTCAATAAAAGCCTGGTTTTGATCGGCATCGGCCAGCACGCCATCCACCTCAATTTGCTTGACCAGCCCCAGGTCATAAGCCTGCACCGGGTTGAGCGAATACAGCAGGTTGTACGGGTTTCGGTGCGTGGCCGAATAGCGCAGCGTGCACAGCGGATTCAAATCCAGCAGGGCGGTGCGGCGCAACTCGGTTTCAAAGTTTTGCGGCTCGTCCACGATCACCACCGGATTGACCGCCTGGATGTACTCAATGGGCGCAAACGCCCGCTCGCCCTTTTGCTTGATGCGCACGTTGTCTTTGGCAAAGCTGTCGATGTTGATCACCAGCACGCTCAGCGCGTCACTCATGGCGAAATCGCGCAAGGCCGACAACTTGCTGCTGTCGTACAAGATGGGCACGCAGGGCACGTTGGCATAGTCGCCCGCAAAGTGGCTGCGCGTGACCTCCAGGTTTTTGATGGTGCCTTCACGAATAGCCACGCTGGGCACCACCACCACAAACTTCTTGAAGCCGTACTGCTTGTTCAGCTCGTACATGGTCTTGATGAAGGTGTAGGTCTTGCCCGTGCCGGTTTCCATATCCAGCGACAAATGCGGCACGATTCGGCGGGTAGTCACACCGTCGCGCACATGCTGCACCTCGTCACCCAGCAGCGTTTGGCTGACTTGGCTAGTGTCAGGTTCGCCACTGGCGTTGCGCAAATGGGCCAGTTGTACCTGTTGCACATTGGCCAGCAATTGCTCGTCAGACAAATGCAGGGCGTTGCCAATGGTGCCGTCGGCCGCGTAGCGCACGCTGGCGTTTTGGCCTGCCAGCGCAAACTCGCCTTTGGCCAGTGGTTGGCCGTCAAACACCTTCACCACCGCATCGACCGCCTTCTTTTGGTAGTCCTGGTGGGTAAATTGCAGTTGCATCGTCATGTTTATTCCTTGGTGTCTGGCTGGTCTGAACTAGCCTGCCGCTCGCGCGTCAGTTGCACCACGCGGTGCAGTTGGGTTTGCAGCACTTGCAGCTCGGGCAAGGCGTGCAGGTACTGCGCCACGCGGATGTTGGCGCTGTCCAGGTCCATCAGCTCCACCTGTTCGGCGTCAGCGCTGGCGCACAAAATCAGGCCGATGGGCGAAGCCTCACCCTCGGCCCTGTCGTGGCGGTCCAGCCAGCGCAGGTACAGATCCATCTGGCCTTTGTGCGAGGGCGAAAACTTCTCCAGCTTCAGCTCCACCGCAATCAGGCGGCGCAGGTGGCGGTGGTAGAAAAGCAGGTCCAGGTAAAAATCGTCCGCGCCCACGGAAATGCGCTTTTGCCGCGCCACAAACGTGAAGCCCGCGCCCAGCTCCAATAAAAAGCGCTCCATGTCGCGCAAGATGGCGCTTTCCAGGTCACGCTCGCTGTAGCCGTCGGGCAGGCCCAAAAAGTCCAGCATGTAGGGGTCGCGAAACACCATGTCGGGGGTAACCTGCCCACCCTCACGCAACTGGTTCAGTTCGCTGGTAATCACCGATTCGGGCTTTTTGGCTATGGCCGAGCGCAGGTACAGCTGGCTGGCGATGCGCTGCCTCAGCACATGCACAGGCCAGCGTTCGACGCGGCACATCTCGGCATAAAACTCGCGCTCCAGCGGCGCTTTAAGCGGGAGAATTTCAATGAAATGGCTCCACCGCAATACTTGTGACAAGGTCGCAACGATTTGAGCGTCTGGAAAAAGGTCGGAAAACTGAACCATGCGCCGCAGACTGCGCAGCCCAAACCCTGCGCCGTACTCGCGAACCAATTGTGTCGACAGCGTCGACACAATTTGCTCGCCATATTCCGCGCGGGCTTGCCCCAACACCTCCCGTCGAACGCGGCTGCCGACCCGCCAATACAGCAAGGTTTGCGCGCTGTTGACGGTGCTGGCCACGTGGCTGCGTGCCTGTTGGATCAACAGACGCAAATCGTCCAGCACTGGTTGTGCAAGCGCTTCAAGCGCATGGGCAGGTACTTTTTTGGCCATGGCCGCTCCTCAAATCACCGTCAGGCCAATTTCCAGTCCGGCCAGTTCTAGCTGCAGGTTGGACAGCAGTTCGTCGGCCTTGCTGCCCCCAAAGCAAGAGTTCAGCAGGACCACTTGTGCAGGAGCGGCTTTGACTATTTCGCCTTTCAGTGCTTCGGTGTAGGGGTCAAAGCACAGCCACATGGTTTTGTCGTTGGGCATGCGCACACGGTGCACCGTGGCCCCGGCCACTTGCATGGGTTTGCTGATGGCGTGCACGCCCAATGCGCCCAAGCCGTGCTTGAGCAGCAGCTCGGCCAACATGGCGGCTTGCGCTTGCTCCTTGTCCGTTCGCTCTGCGCCCGTCGAAGGGTCCGTCTTCTCCGCACTGCGAAATAGCGCCAGTTGCTCGCGCAGCGCCCCCGCACTGCTAGCGTTACCCCGCCAGACCTTGAAGTTGGACGGCGCCAGCGTGAAGTGGGCGCAGGCCAAGTCGGCGGTTTTGTCCGGGTGCTCGGCTTTGAGCTTGGCGATGACCTTGTCGATGCGGGCGCGGGTGATGTCGGCGATGGTGCGGTAACCGGCTTTGTAGGCCTCGCTGTCTTCGTCGATGACTTCGGGCATTTGGACCGAGATGGATCGGCGGTTGCCGCCGTCTTTGGTGTTCAGTTTCATCACGGCTTGCGCGCAGGAACCCGAGCCAGCGAAAAAGTCCAGTGCAATGAAATCAAATTCATCTTTGTCATTTAAAACAAACGACATTAAATATTTTATTAATGCAGTTGGCTTGGGAAACCCGAAAACTTGTTTCCCGTTAAATAGCGACTTAATTTCTTTGGTTCCTTCTTGGTTGAATGGCCCATCCATAATCGAAATTGGCTTGCCAAGTCGCTCGACTCCTCTCTCGTCCCGTAAATATTGCTTTGATCGAACACTGTATTTTCCATTGGTTTCATTAATCACAATTTCATTATTTTTATACGCCTCCAAAAATCTTTCCCTAGACCAAATCCACTGTTTCTCGGGATTTATTGTTATCCCATTGTGAATTATGGGATATTGCAAATTGTGCCGATCATCTTTGCTGTTTGTGGATAGTGGTTGCGTAATGTAACCACCGCGCAGCTCATATTTTTCATCCTTTAATTTATAAGCCAATCTTTGCTCATCATTTAGGGGTGATGCTATATTTATTAGTGGTGATTTTGTATAGGCAAAAATGTATTCGTGGACATTTGCAAAGCCTTTTGTAAGTGCTCCGGATCCATATTTATTTTTCCATGCAATTTGTTCCACAAAATTATCGTTACCGAATATTTCATCGCAAAGCACTTTTAAATTAGCCGCTTCGTTGTCATCAATACTGATAAAAATGATCCCGTCATCACGCAACAGATTCCGCGCCAAATACAAACGCGGATACATCATCGACAACCAAGTGCTGTGGTACTGCCCGCTTTCCTTGCTGTTCTTTTTCCAGAGGTTTTGCTTGTTCAAAAACCCCGCTTCGTTTTTCTCGCCCGTGCGCCGCTGGTATTCGTCCAGCGTCTCGGAGTAGTTGTCGGGGTACACAAAGCTGTCGTTGCCGGTGTTGTAGGGCGGGTCGATGTAAATCATCTTGACCTTGCCGTAGTAGCTTTTTTGCAGCACGCGCAGCACTTCGAGGTTCTCGCCCTCGATCAACATGTGCTGCGCCTGGGCCGGGTTGCTCGGGTCAGGCCGCAGGGTGTGGCTGCTGGTTTTCTGGATCTCGCGGCGGGCGGCGGTTTTGCCAGCCCATGACAGTTCGTAGTGTTCTAGCGGGTCGGCGATGCGGTCCGGCTCCAGCAGGTCTTTGAGCTTGTCCAGGTTGAGTTGGTTGTCGCTGATGAGTTCAGGCGCGGTTTGGCGCAACATAGCGAGCAGTTCGGCCTTGCGCTGGGCCAGGGCGTCGGGGCTGTGGCCAAGGGCTTGGGCGGCGGCGGCGTTGGTTGCAGCGGCGGCTGTGTTGTTGGTTTTCATGGGTTTTCTTTTGGGTCTGGTGCGGTCACTTCCCAGTGCCCGCCTTTGGTGGGGCCGACGTGGCGGAGCTTTTTGTCTGCTTGCAGCACGCGCAGGTGGTGCCGAACACTGGCGTCGCTCAAGTGCATGGCCAGTGCCAAGGCTTTGACGGTCAGGCAGGGCTGCGCTTGCAGGGCTTGCATCAGCAGTTCCTTGGTGTTTCTTTGGTTTTTCTCTGGCGTTTCTTTGGTGTTTTCTGGTGTAACTGGGCTTGTTTCTGGGGTGCTGACTAGGCTCGCGCTGGGCCGCTCAAAACTGGCGACAAACAGCCTGGCGATTTCTCGGAACTCCACACTGGGGGCGTTTTCCAAAATCAATGGCATGCCGCGCCCCCAGGCTTCGACCATGTCAATGCGCCTGAACAGGTCCGCAATCAGCGGGTTGCGGCGGTGCGAGACGTTGCCCCGGCGCATGGCTTCAAAGGTCAGGCCATCGAACAAGCCGCCGGGGTTGCGGATTTCGACCCGGTTTTTGTAAATGGCGATCTGGATGTAGTCCGGGTCACGCCAGTCGCGGTGGCAAAAGGCGTTGATGACGGCTTCGCGCAGGGCCGCACGCGAGATTTCGGGCACGTCCACCCGGCGCATGCCTTCCAGGCGCATGCCGATGTGGATGTTTTTGAGGATGTATTTTTCTGCCTCGTCAATCAGCTCCAGGACGTCGCCGTCAAAGTCGTGGCGGTCGATGATGGTGGCGCTGGTGGTGCTGGCAAACACGGCGCAGCGAAGCTGGATGGGTTGGTCGGCAAAGAACAGCCGGGCGGCGTTGAGCAGTTGCCCGTCTTGCACAAGGCCTAGTTTGGCCAGCGCATTGGCGGTGTTGTCCCATGGCAACCCGGCCCGCTCCACAAAGCGGCGAATTTTGGTTTCGCTCAGGTCAGCCAGGGCCGTGGTGCTGGGTTCGTTGTCCCAGCGCAGGGCGGCGCTGTTGCGGCTCAAGATTAGGCTCTCTAGTTCGCGGGCGCTCATTTGCCGGTCTTCGTCGGCCGCGCGCATGTAGGCGCGGCCGTAGGCGAAATACGGCTTTTGGTGGCCTGCGGCTTGCACGCGCAGGCAAACCTTGCCTGCCGCTTCAAGCGATGTGATTTCGGGGTAGACCCGGGGCTCGATGTGCGCGGCCAGCGCTTGCGACACGTCGCGCAGGGTTTTGTCGGTGACCATCAGGCCCACCGGCTGCCCGCTGGGGGAAACGCCAAACCACAGATCGCCTTGCCCATGTTTGTTGAGCATGGCCACCAGTGATGTCAGGCCCTGCTTGAGTTCGGCCAGACTGGTTTTGAGTTCAACCGTTTCAGATTCGCCTTGGGGCCATGCGCCGGCCATGGCCCCACCGCCGTGTTGGGCTGTGGGCTCGTGCGCGATGTACTTGGCTTGGTGGGGTGTGAGCAAGGCAGGTCGGCCCGGGGGCCGTGGGAATAAATCAAAGAACACTCATATAGTAATGGTTTTAATAAATGAAATCGTACGCAAATGCGGTTCCGTATGAATTTATATCAGGATCCTTTGGCTGCAAAAGGCCGGGTTCATGCGGGGTGCGGATGAGATCGGGCGCAAGCAAGGCTTCAGTGATGCGTCCTTTCATGCCGCTACAGTTGGCGCATGAATACCAAACAAGAAACTCTGGGCCTGTGGCTAGGCGTGCTGGGCGTGGCGATCTTTGCCGTGACCCTGCCCATGACGCGGCTGGCCAC
>CANBVJ010000027.1 GCA_947372865.1 Comamonadaceae bacterium | reverse complement strand
TTTGCGCGCCACCCTGCACAAAAGCGTCATGCGCCTGGCGCACAAACTGCGGCCCCTGCATCAGCGCCAAAGCCGACCATTCGGGTTGCTGAAACGGCGCGCCCATGCGCTTGAGCTCGCGGCCCATGCCGCCGTCAAGAATCTGTACTGTTGCCATGTTCGGTATCTCCAAAAAAAGTGTTCAGGGCGTCAACCGGCAGCTGACCTGCCAGGCCGATGGCCACCAGCGCCGCGCCACCGGCGGGCGCGGCGCATTTGCGCACGCTGCCCTGGCGCCCTGCAAATTGCAGTTCTGCCCATTGGGGCGCCGCATCCTGGTCCAGGCGCAGGAAGCCCTTCAAGCGTAGCAGGCCCGGCGGCGTTGCTTTGAGCCAGGCTTGCAGGGCGGCGAGCGCAAAGCGCCGCTGCGGTTGGCAAGACCAACTGGCGAACTGCTGGCCGTGCTGCGGCGCAGGCCCTGCGCCCAGCAAGGGCCCGGGCACGCTGCTGGCCGCCACCCAGCGAGGGCCGCCAGGCAGCGCGGTGCTGCTGAGCACCGCCAGCGGCAGTTGCCCCTGCGTGGTGGGCCACTGGGCGACGCCGGGGGCTGCGCTGTGCAGCCAGTCTTGCACGGCCTGCAACTCGGCAGCACTGGCCTGGTCGGCGTGGTTGAGCACCAACTGGTCGGCCGCGCGCACCTGGCGCAGCACGGTATCGGCCAGCAGCGGATCGTGCGCCTGGGCCAAAGCGCAGCTCGCGTCGAGCACCACTACCACGCCGTCCAGCGCGAGGCCGGGGTCGGCGCGGCCGAGCTGTGCAATGCGCCAGGGGTCGGACACGCCGCTGGCCTCAATGACCACCGCGTCAAAATCTTGCGCGCGGTCTAGCACCTGGCCCAGGGCGCGGCCCATGTCGTCGCCAATCTGGCAGCACACGCAGCCATTGGTCAGGGCAAAGGTGTCGCCCTCGTGCGCGGCAATCAGCGCGGCGTCCAGGTTCATGGCGCCAAAGTCGTTGACCAAAATCGCCAGCCGCAGGCCGTCCGCGTGGCGCAGCCAGTGCTGCAAAAGCGTGGTTTTGCCCGCGCCCAAAAAGCCGCCAATGACGGTGAGCGGCAGGCGCCGGGGCGCTACGGTGCGCGGAGCGCTGGCGCTGCTTGCCTCAGCCACCACGCGCCTGAAATACCCGACCCGAGAGCACCGTGCCCCAGACCGCCACGTCTTTGAGGCGCATGGGATCGATCGCCAGCGGGTCTTCGGCTAGAACGCAAAAGTCGGCGCGCTTGCCGCATTCGATGCTGCCAATCTCATGGTCGAGCTTGAGCGTCCAGGCCGCACCCAGGGTGATGGCGTGCAGCGCCTGGGCCACGCTGATGCGCTCGCCCTCGCCCAGCACCCGGCCCTGCGGCGTGATGCGGTGCACCGCACACCAGGCAGTAAACAGTGGCCCCAGCGGCGTGACCGGCGCGTCCGAATGGATGGCCAAATGGACGCCAGCGGCCAGCGCGCTGGCGCAGCCGTCAAGTCGGTTGGCGCGGTCCGGGCCCATGGTGGCTTCGTAATGCTGGTCACCCCAGTACCACAGGTGGTTGGCAAACAGATTGGCGCACAGGCCGAGTGCCGCCATGCGGCGAAACAGCGGCGCGTCCACCATCTGCGCGTGCTGCAGGGTGTGGCGGTGGTCGGCGCGTGGCGCTTTGGTTAGCACGCGCTCGATGGCGTCAATGGCTACTTCGCTGGCCTCGTCGCCGTTGGTGTGGGTGTGGATCAGCAGGCCGGCGCGGTGGTAGGTTTCAAAGTCGGCCTCGTACTGGGCCGGCGCGGTAACCCAGATGCCGTTGGGCGCGCCGTTGAAATAGCCCGGCCAGCGCAGGCGCGCGCTAAAGCCTTGGATGGAGCCGTCAAGCATCATCTTGACCAGGCCATAGCGCAGGCGGTCGGTGTTGCGCGCCATGAGCTGCTGCACGTGGGCTGCGCCCAGCGCCGCGCCGTGCGTGCCATGAAAGGCCTGAAAGGCCGGCAAGATGCGCACGCCGCAGTCGTCTTGCACCAGCGCGGCTTCGAGGGTCTGGCAGTCGGCGTCGGTGAGTTTGTTCACTAAGTCGGTGGCGGTAGTGACGCCCTGCATGCAGGCCAGCGCGGCAAACGACTTGACGCCTTGCACCGTCATGGGCGACAGCAGCCCGGCGTCACCCACCTTGCGGATCACCAAGAACATGGCGGCGGGCTCTTGCAGTTCGCCGGTGGGCTGGCCGGCCAGTGGCCCATGGGCAAACTTGACCACGCCTTCGACTTCGTTGTCCGCGTCCACACCGGCCAGCGTGAGCATGGCGGAGT
Source organism: Comamonadaceae bacterium (assembly GCA_947372865.1). Lineage (GTDB taxonomy): Bacteria > Pseudomonadota > Gammaproteobacteria > Burkholderiales > Burkholderiaceae_C > Allorhodoferax. Next base: position 38,833 of record CANBVJ010000027.1, on the reverse strand, counting down.
TGACGTTCATCAGGTGGCCGTTGGCGTGGGCAATGACGATGGGGCGCGCGCTGCTGGCGCGGTCCAGGTGCTCGACCGTCATGCGTTCGCCACCAAAGTAAATCGGGTCAAAGCCCCAGGCAATCAGCGGCTCGGTGGCGCTTTTGCCCTCCGCGCGCATTTGCGCGTCAATAGCCGCGAGCCGGTTGACCACCGCTTCCATCGAGCGCAGGCCGCTCCAGACCTTGCCCTGCGGATCGCGCCGGTCAAACCAGCCCAGGTAGTGCATGTCCCACATGCTGCCTTCCTTCAGGTGGCAGTGGCCTTCCACCAGGCCGGGCATGAGCACCTGGTCGGCAAAGCGCGTGTCCAGCGTGTGCTGCCCCCACTGCGCCAGCGTGGCCAGGTCGCCCACGCCCAGAATGCGCCCGTCTCGCACAGCCACGTGCGTGGCCTGCGGCTGCATCGGGTTCATGGTGATGATGTTGCGGGCGGCGTAGATGGTGATGGGCATGGGGGAACTCACAAAAGGGGGGAAAAGGAAAAGCAGGCGTACGGTGCAATCCAGGCTTGGTGGGGGCCAAGTTTAGATGGGGCGTACCTTGCGTGGGCTAAGGGTAAACAGCTGCCTAGCAACTGCCTGTTGCAGAGGCCAATCCCCATGTCCAGCGCAAGATCAGGCTGGGAGCGGACTTTGCAATGAGCCCAACGACTGGCTTCTATCCGATTTCCGTCATTGGGAGTGGGGATAAACGGTCATTCCCAGCGTTCAGGCTTTGTCCGGAACTCAAGAAACGCGTGATTGAAGAATCACCCTTCACGTCCCATGAGGTCAGCATGGCCATCGTGCGCGACGGCGCAACGCATCGGCCGTACTTGACAATCTAATATGATGACCGTAATATTAATCCGTCATGAGCACAAACCTAACGCGTAAAGAACAAAGCCACGAGCGCATCGTTGAAGTGGCAGCACGCGCAATTCGTCGAACTGGCTACCGTGGCGTTGGGGTTGCTGACATCATGAAAGAAGCAGGTCTCACGCACGGCGGCTTCTATGCTCACTTTGCTTCGCGTGACGCACTTTTGGTCGAAGCAATGCAACAGGCAAGTCGCGACAACCAGGCTGCACTTTCGAAGTCGATGGCCCGGCGAATGGCCAAAGGCTACTCCCGGTTTTCCGCGCTCATTTGGGCGTATCTTCATGACGCGCACTTGGAGCGGGCAGAGAATGGGTGTGTCGTTGCAGCTTTGGCTTCGGAAATGACTCGCCAAGGCGATGCGGTGCAACAAGAAGCGCGTCGCCGAGTCACTTACCTGGTTGAATTTGTGCGTTCGGCATTGCCTGAAGGAGTCGATCCCGTGCAAGCCGAGGTCATTACCGCCACCATGGTCGGAGCCCTTCAACTCGCCCGTACGCTGGGCGGCAATGCCGGTCGTGCCTTGCTTGCACAAACGCGCGAAGCGCTGATCCTGAAGCATCAGCCCGTTTCCCTCCACTAACTTTCAAACTATATAGCCTTCGGCCTTCTGTTCGTCATTAAATATTACGGCCATCATATACACTATGCGTACTTCAAATCCCACTTCACTTAACGATGCTTGCGCCTCGGAGGCTGAGATCGATCTAACGTCGATAACAGCCAACGAGACGTCACCTTGGCCTGTATTCTGGATTGCCAGCATCGCAGTATTTCTGGTCTCTATGGACAGCACCATGCTGTTTGCCGGGTTTCAGACCATAAAAGCGGGCTTCCCGGGCACATCGGCAGCCGATATGTCTTGGGTGCTGAACGCCTATACGGTGGTTTATGCCGCTATGCTTATTCCAGCCGGCGGCTTGGCCGACAGCCATGGACGCAAGAGAGTGTTCCTATTGGGTGTCACGCTGTTTTTGGCCGCCTCTGCTGCTTGCGGCATGGCGGGCACGGTCGGTTGGCTGATTGCTGCGCGCGTGGCACAGGCGGTGGGTGCGGCGATGCTGACCCCTGCCTCCTTGTCCATCCTGTTAGACGCTTTTCCCTTGAGTAAACGCGCAGTGGCGGTCAGCCTGTGGGGCGCTGTCAGCGCCCTGGCAGCCGCTGTAGGTCCTAGCCTGGGATCGTTCGTGATTGACATGCTCGGTTGGCAATGGGCTTTTTACCTTAATCTGCCGTTGGGTGCGATATCGTTGTGGCGCGGTGCCGAACTGCTGAAGGAAGCCAAGCGGCCGGAGAACCGGCGAGCGGTTGATGGCCTTGGCATGGCATTGCTGATCGTGGGAGTTGGCGCACTCGCCCTATGCATCGTTCAATTACAGTCGCCGAACTGGAGCGCCGGCGAGCTGAGAGCAGCGGCCAGCCTCAGCGCCATCACGTTGGTTGGCTTTGTGGTCTGGGCTCACGCCACGCCAGCGCCGCTTGTGGATTTTCGGTTGTTTCAAAATCGCACCTACACCTATGTGAACCTGGCAACTCTGGCTTTTGGCATTGCCTTCTCGATGATGTTTTTCGCCTTCTTTTTCTACACGACCGAGGTCTGGCACTACACGTTGCCGCAGGCAGGTTTGGCCATCACGCCCGGCCCCTTGCTGGTGATCCCATTTGCAGTCCTGTCCGGTCGCTTGGCGGGCAGGTTTGGGCATCGTCCTTTTCTGGTGGGCGGGGCGCTGGTCTATGCATTGAGCGGTCTGTGGTTCTTACTGGTGCCCGGGGCACAGCCCGCCTATTTGAGCCAATGGCTACCAGGTTTGCTGCTATCCGGCATGGGAGTGGGACTCGTCCTGCCCTCGCTCTCGGCGGCTGCGGTGAACCGTCTGCCGGCCGCGCAGTACGCCGTGGGTAGCGCCATCAACCAGGCTACGCGCCAGATCGGCTCGGTCATGGGCGTAGCCATCACAGTGCTGCTGCTGGGTCATACAGGGCTGACCCATGGAAGTTTCGTTCCGGTGTATATCTGCCATGTGGCGCTTGCGCTGTTGACGGCCCTTCTGTGCTGGCCGGTCAATACCCGGCCACAGCCCGCACACAAACCCTAAAGCGTCCCCCAGCGCGCACCATCGCCGAAAAACCAACTCAATTTGCGATTCGTACGCCCGGTTTGGAGCGGGCAGTTTTGGAAGTCGACGGGCTGCAATGGGTCGCTGGCTGCCACCGCTTGGCGCCGGGCAATCCGCCGGGCCGCGCTCAATCCTTGAGGCTCACTCCCAAGGCATCCAGTTTCTTTGCATACGAGTCCCTGCGTTTTGTTGCCTTTGCCGCTGTTTCGGTGGCCGCCTGGACTGCCTTGGGGCCCTTTTGCGCAGCCGCTTTGATCAATCCGGACTTGTGATCGGCATCAGCTTGCGCCCGCTGGAAAGTGGCGATGAGTTCCGCATGGGCCACGGTTGGATTCAAAGGAACACCCCTATTTGATAGCGCCACCGGTCTTCAAGTGATGACCCTTACAGCTTGACGTTGACGCGAAGCAACGCTGTTCTCAATTCGCGATTGGCAGCTTGTGAAACATCCACTTTTTGCACAGTCAAATCAAACGGTGAGCCGGGCTTGATGCTGGTTGGCAGGAGCTTTTTTAGAGGATTCACAGTGGGGTACGTGCCCTGCCCCGGGCACATGCGAACCGAAAACCCGAATTCGTCGAGCACGCCTTTTGCATACAACTCAGCCAATTGTTGAAACGACACGAAGGTTGAGCGCTTCACTTCTTTGAGCCCCGGCTCGCTGATGTTACGAACGATTTCAAATTTACCCAGTGTATCGCGCTGCGTGTTGGTAAACGGATGCAGCAAGAAGGTCTGACGAGCCCCATTCTTTTTGGACAGTAGCGTGTGCTCGACGGCGATATCAGTTAGCAGCATATTGTTTTATTCATTTATCAAGCTACAGCTTACCAAGCTGCATCAGCCGCGATCCTCCAAAAATACAAGGGAAGGCGGAAAAACTCACTTTTGCGGCAACTGCAGCGGCGCTAGCGGCTGGCCGTCCACCAGCTCGACGCGGCGGCAGCGTACCCAATGCCCCGGCGCAATCTCGCGCAGGGGCGGCAGCTCGGCGCTGCACGCGGGTTCGGCCACCGGGCAGCGTCCGGCAAAGCGGCAGCCCGGTGGCGGGTTGATGGGGCTGGGTGGGTCGCCGCTGAGTTTGATGCGTTGCGCCGCGCGGGCCCGCCCACCGTGCACCGTGGGCACGGCCGACATCAGCGCCACGCTGTAGGGGTGCAGCGGTCGGGCAAAAAAGGCTTGGCGCGGGGCGCGTTCTACGATCTGGCCCAGGTACATCACCGCGATCTCGTCGCAGATGTGTTCCACCACCGCCATGTCGTGCGAGATGAACAAATAGGTCAGGCCGCGCTCTTTTTGCAGGCGCACCAGCAGGTTCAAAATTTGCGCGCGAATGGCAATGTCCAGCGCCGACACCGGCTCGTCGCAGACCACCAGCTCGGGGTTGGTGGCCAGGGCGCGGGCAATGTTGATGCGCTGGCGCTGGCCGCCCGAGAACTGGTGCGGAAAAAGCTGCTGCTGCTCGGGGCGCAGGCCCACGGCCTGGAACAGTTCGGCCACGCGGGCCGCGCGCTCTTGCGGCGTGCCGACCTGCATCAGGTCCAGCGGCGCGCGCACTGCAGCGCCCGCCCGCTCACGCGGGTTGAGGGACGAAAAAGGGTCCTGGAAAATGATCTGAAAACGCCTGCGCGCCGCGCGCAAGTCCTCGCCCTGCAACGTGCCCAGCGTCACGTCGCCCAGTTGCACCTGGCCTGCGGTAATGGGCGCCAGGCGCATCACCGCCAGCGCTGTGGTGGTCTTGCCCGAGCCGGACTCGCCCACCAGCGCCAGCGTGGTGCCGCGCGGTATGGAAAAGCTCACGCCGTCCACTGCCCGCACCACTTCGGGCGGCGCAAACCAGCCGGTCTTGGGCAGCGGGAAATGCACTTGCAGGTCGTTCACCTGCAGCAAGGGGGTGGCTGGGCCCAACGGTGCTTTGGGCGCGCTCATGTGCTGCCCTCTTGGCGCAGCCAGCAGGCGCTGCGGTGCGGTGCGGCCACCGTGCTGTCGGGCAGCGCAAACATGGGCGGCACCTCGTGCGCGCAACGCGCCAGCGCCTGCGGGCAGCGCTCGCGAAAGGCGCAGCCCGCGCCCAGTTCCCAAATGGACGGCACCATGCCGGCGATCTCGGCCAGGTCGTGGCGCTCGCTTTGCTGGCTGCTGCCGAGTTCGGGCAGGCAGTCAATCAGGCCTTGCGTATAGGGGTGGCCGGGCTGGCTTAGCACCTGGGCGGTGTGGCCCTCTTCGACCACGCGCCCGGCGTACATCACCAGCACCCGGTCGGCCATTTCTGCCACGGCGCCCATGTCGTGGGTAATCAGCACAATGGCCGTGCCCTTGTCGCGTTGCAGCGCGCGCAGCAGGTCAAAAATCTGGGCTTGCACTGTTACGTCCAGCGCGGTGGTGGGCTCGTCGGCAATCAGGATGTCAGGGCGGCAGGCCAGCGCCATGGCAATCATCACGCGTTGGCGCATGCCGCCCGAGAGCTGGTGCGGGTATTCGTCCACCCGCCGCTCGGGCGCCGCAATGCCCACCTGGCGCAGCATCTCAATGGCTTGCGCGCGGGCAGCGGCGCCGTCCAGACCGGCGTGCAGGCGCAGCGATTCGCCAATCTGGTCGCCCACGGTAAACACCGGGTTGAGCGAGGTCATGGGCTCTTGGAAAATCATCGAGATGCGGTTGCCCCGCACCGCGCGCATGCGTTCTTCGCTGGCTTGCAGCAAGTCTTCACCTTGGAACAGCACCTGGCCCGCGCTGATGCGCCCGGGCGGCGTCGGTATCAGGCGCAAGAGCGCCAGCGCCGTCATGCTTTTGCCGCAGCCCGATTCGCCCACCACGCACAGGGTCTCACCCGCGTGCAGCGCCAGATCAACGCCGCCCAGCACCAGCGCCGTGCCGCGCCGGGTTTTGAATTCCACGCGCAAGTCGCGCACTTCCAAGAGGGGCTGCGGCGTGGGCATCAGCGTTCTCTCAGCTTGGGGTTGAGCGCGTCATTCAGGCCGTCGCCAATCAGGCTGACGGCCAGCACTGTGACAAAAATGGCCGCGCCTGGAAAGGCCACCGCCCACCAGCAGCTCAGTACGTACTGGCGGCTCGCACCAATCATCAGGCCCCAGCTCATGCGGTTTTGGTCGCCCAGGCCCAAAAAGGACAGCGCCGCTTCAAACAGAATTGCCGAGCCAATGGCCAGCGTGGCTGAGACGATGAGCGGCGGCAAGGCGTTGGGCAAAATCACGCGCCAGATGATGCGCGCATGGCTCGCGCCAATGGCGCGTTCGGCGCGCACAAATTCCAGGCTGCGGTATTTCATGAACTCGGCGCGCGTCAGGCGCGCGGTGCCGGTCCAGCTCACCACGCCAATGGCCAGGGTGATGGTCACAAGCGTGGGCGAAAACAGGGTCACCACCACCATGGCAAACAAGAGGGCGGGCAGCACCTGAAAGAACTCGGTCACGCGCATCAGCACCGCGTCCACCCGGCCACCGTAATAGCCGGCCATAGCGCCCAGCGTGATGCCAATGGCCACAGACAAAAACGCCGCCACCGCCCCCACCAGCAAGGTGGCGCGCCCGCCATAGACCAAGGTGGTGAGCACGTCGCGCCCCAAATAGTCGGTGCCCAACAATGCGTCTTCAGAAAACGGCGGCGTCATGGGTGCGGCGGTGATCTCAAATGGGTCCGCCCCCATCAGCCACGGGCCGCCCAGCGCCACCAGCAGCACCGCGCCCAGCATCAGCATGCCTGCAATGGCCGAGGGGTTGCGCGCAAACATGCGCAGCGCCTCGCGCCATGGCCCCTCGGGCTGGTAGTGGGGTGTCATGCGGTTTTGATCCGGGGGTCAATCAGGCGGTAGCACAGGTCGGTGAGCTGGTTCATCACCACCACCACCACCGACGAGAACAGCAGCACGCCCAAAATGCTGGGGTAGTCGCGCCGCAGCACCGACTCATAGGCCAGGCGCCCCAGGCCGGGCCAGTTGAACACCGTCTCCACCACAATCGCCCCGGCCAGCACATTACCAAACTGCAGGCCCAGCACCGTGACCACCGGCAGCACCGCGTTGCGCAGCGCGTGCTTGTAGAGCACCACGCGCTCGCTCAAGCCCTTGGCGCGCGCGGTGCGAATGTAGTCCGCGCCCAGCACGTCCAGCATGGCCGCGCGCGACAGGCGGCTGTACTGCGCCAGGTAAACCAGCCCCAAGGTGAGCGAAGGCAGCACCAGGTGGTGCAGCACATCAAGCACATCGGCCCAACCCCGGCCATCGGATTCAATGCCGCGCATGCCTGATACCGGAAATACCGGAAACACGCTGGCCAGCAATATCACCAGCAGCATGCCCAGCCAAAACACCGGCGCAGCAAAGCCCACCAGTGACAGCACGTTGATGGTCTGCGACAGCCAGCCATTGGGCCGGCGGGCGGACAAGACGCCCAGCGTGGTGCCAATCAAAAACGCCGCTAGTACCGCGCTCAGCACTAGGGACAAGGTGGCAGGCACGCGCTCGGCAATCAGGCCCGACACCGGCAGGTTGAAGAAATAGGAATAACCCAGGTCGCCGTGTAGTACCTTGCCCAGGTAGATGCCCAGTTGCACCGGCAGGGGCTGGTCCAGGCCGTACTGGGCGCGCAACTCGGCTTGCAGCTTTTCGTCCATGCCGCCGCTGGCCCCGGCAATGGTTTCCACCGGGTCACCGGGCGCGGCATGCACCAGCATAAAGTTAAGCACCACCACGGCCAGCACCAGGGCCAGGCCCTGGGCTAGTCGGGACACCACAAGCTTTAGCGCATGCATGGGCAGTTAGCGCTGCGCAATTACTTGAGGTAGACCTCGTCGTAAGGCGAGGCCGGTCCCCAGATGGTGGTCGGGACGTTCATCACTTTTTTGCTGCTGGCCGTGTGGTAGGGCGTGTTGTTGATGAAGTGGATGGGCAACTCGTCGGTCACGATCTTCTGGAACGTGGCGTAGTAGGCCTTGCGTTTGGTGGGGTCCAGCAAGCCCCCGGCGGTGTTGAGCAACTCGTCCACCTTGGGGTTGTTGTAGGACTGGGTGTTGGTCCAGACAATCGGGCGGATGTTGGTGGACAGGTAGGTGCGGTGCACGCCGATGATGGGGTCGCCCCAGTTGAACACCACGTCCATGGACAGGTCAAAGTCGTGCGTGGCCATGCGCTTGGCCCAGGACGGGAAGTCGGCCGAGGCCCGCACGTCCACCATCACGCCCACTTTTTTGAGTTGCGCGCGGATGTATTCGGCCACATTCTTTTGCTGCTCGTCTTGGCCGGGCAGGTAGTCAATGGTGAGCTTGAAGCGTTCGCCATTGGCCCCTGCCTTGTAGCCGGCGGCGTCCAGCATCTCGGCGGCTTTCTTCAGGTCCAGCGGGTAGGTAATCAGGTCCGGAATGGCAAACGGGCTGCCCGCCACGATGGGGCCGTCGGCCGGCTGCGAAAAGCCGCCGTGCAGGGCTTTGCTGATGAACTTCTTGTCGATGGTCATGGCAATGGCTTTGCGCACGTTCACATCGTTGAGGGGTTTTTTGGCGGTGTTGAAAGCCAGCCAGTTGATGGCGCCAATGCCGTCAAAGCCCTTGTTCGTCAGGTTGAGCGCCGGGTTGGCGGCCACGCGCTTGAGTTCGGTGGAGTTGGTAGCGTAGGGAATCATCTGAATTTCGCCGCGCTCTAGGCCCATCAGCAGGCTGTTGGAGTCGGGGTTGATGTTGATGATGATCTTGTCCAGGTAGGGCTTGCCGGCCAAAAAGAACTTGTCAAAGCGCTCCAGCACGATGCGCTGCCCGGCCTTGAATTCGGTCAGGCGAAACGGGCCCGAGCCCACCACGTCAGTGCTGTTGCGCGGGTGCAGCTTGAGGTCGGTGCCGTCGCCGTAGATATGCTTGGGCATGATCGGGCACAGTGCGGGCGACATGGCCAGCACGATGGCCGGGTGCGGCGTGCTCATGCGGATGATGGCGGTGTAGGGGTCGGGCGTTTCCACCTTTTCTACCGGGCCCATCATGGTGGTAAACGGGTGGTTGGCCTTGATGGCCATGATCGAAAAAGCCACGTCTTCTGAGGTGATGGGCTTGCCGTCGTGGAACACTGCGCCCTTGCGCAGGTTCAGGGTCAGCGACTTGCCGTCGGCGGCCAGCGACCATTTCTCTGCCAAGTAGGGCTGTGCGTTCCACTTGTCGTCAAAGCGCAGCGGGCTGGCAAAAATCTGGGTGCTGGGCACGGCTGTGGCAATGCCGGATTGCACGGCGCCGTTCACGTGGCGCAAAGCCTGCGTCGAACCAATGACCAAGGTGCCGCCGCGTGTGGGGGCGTCGGTGGCGGCCAGCGTGTGCGCAGCAGGCAAGCCCGCCAGCATGGCCAGGGCCAGCGCATTGCGGCGCGAAAGGTTCAAGAGGTTCATAGTGCAGCTTTGCTAAAAGTTGAATGGAAGTCGGATACTAACCACGAAAGGCAGCGTGCTGCTCACCAAAACCTGCAAGAGGTGCTTACAACTCGTCCTGCATCCAGTACCACTTGTACAAAAAGAACTGGCCAAAGCGGCGAAACGGTGCAAAGGCTTGCGAACGCACCACGTTGAACAGATTGGGGTATTCCAGCGCCGCGTGGTAGATCGGCAGTTTGAACACCGCGTCATTTCCGTCCTTGCCGACCACCCGCTGCGCCAGGCGTTTGCCCGCCCAGGTAGAAAACGACACGCCGTTGCCGCCGTAGCCCAGCGCGTGCCACACGGTTTGCGCCGGGTCGGGCCGGACAATGCGCGGCATCATGTCGTGGCTCACGTCCACCCAGCCCCACCAGGAATGCTCGATGGCAATGCCGGCGAGCGGCGGAAACTTGCGCGCAATCGCGTCGGTCAGCAGCTTGAGGTGCCCGGGGTCCTCGGCGTCCGCACCCGATATCGAACTGCGGCTGCCGAGCTGCAGCCGGTTGTCAGGCAAGAGACGGTAGTAAAAGCGCAGCGTGCGCGTGTCCGTCATGAAGGTGTGCGAACGGAAGTTGCAGGCCGCCAACTCGGCGGCGGTGAGCACCCGCGTGGTGACCGAGTTGGACAGGATGGGCAAAATCTTGTTCTTGAGCAGCGGGTTGAGCGCTTGGCCCGTGTAGCCGCCGGTGCAAACGGCCACCCGCTTGGCGCGCACCACGCCGCCAGGGGTTTGCAGGTGGTGGATGCCGCCTACCGTTTTCCAACCTTGCACCGGGCTGGCGGTGTGCACTTTCACGCCCAGGGCGCGCGCCTTGCGCATCAGGCCGAAGGTGAATTTGAGCGGATGCACGCCCACGCCATCAGGCTCCCACATGGCTGCATGGGCATCGCGCTCGTCGCAATACTGCTCGCGAAACTCAGATGCCGTCAGCATCTTGGCCTTGTAGCCAAAAATGTCGCGCCGCACCCGGGTTTGCTCTTCCAGGTAGGCTACTTTTTCTTTGCGGTGCGCCACGTACAAATGGCCGCCGTCAATGGCGTCGCAGTCAATCACTTGCGTGAGCGCCTTGAAGTTTTCAAAGCCGGTGCGGATTTCGGTGTCCAGCGCTTTGGCCGTGTCCAGGCCCCAGCGTTCAATCCACTGCGAGCGCGTCAGGCGCCCGCTGGCGTTTTGGCCCTGCCCGCCGCTGCGGCTCGAACAGCCCCAGGCGGTCTGGTTGGCCTCCAACACCACCGCCGAAATGCCGTGGTCTTGCGCCAGGTACAGCGCGGTAGACATGCCGGTCGAGCCCGAGCCGATCACCACCACGTCCACGTCAAAGTCGTGTGTGACCGGGCCGTCGTCCTCGGGCGGCGTGCCTGCGCTGGCCACCCAGTAGGTGGGGGCGTAGTCGCGTCCGGCGCCGGGGTTGGCGGCCACCAGCGGGTCGTATTGCGGGTCGTAGCGGGTGTCGCCACCCTGGGTGTGCAAGGCGCTAGTCATGGCGGTGTGCGGTTTTATTTGAGGGCGGGCAGGTTGGGGCGGGCTTTGCGGAAGGCGTTTTTCACCGCAATCTTGCCGTCCTTGAAAGTGAAGATGTCCACGCCGTCGGTTTCCACGCGCGTGCCGTCCGCAGCGGTACCGCTAAAGGTCCATTGCGAGACACCAAAGTCGCCCTGCACAAAATGCACGCCCTTGGTCCACTTGGCATCGGGCAAGGCGCCCCAGGCACCGGCAAAGGCTTTGGCAACGGCCTCGCGGCCCACGTGGCGCGCGCCGCAGGCGTCGGGGCCTCCGGCGGTCATGAACACGCAGTCATCGCTCATAAAGGACATCAGACCGTCCACGTCGTGGCGGTTCCAGGCTTCGCTAAAGGCGGCCAGGGTGGATTCGGTAACGGTGGCGGTGGTCAAAGGGCGCTCCAGGTTGGTTGCAGACAAGCGCCGCAGGATAGGCCGCTTGGCACCATCGGGCTAGAGCCAGATGGGCAGATTCGGCCAAGCCAGCAGCCAGGCTCGCTGTGCCGCACTGGCCCTGTCTGGCCCTGCGTATACTGGTTTGGCACCATTTGCCACGCCCATGACCCCGCTCCACCGCACCAAAGACGCCCAATGGGAAAGCTTGTTCGCTTTGCCCGACAAACCGGCGCTGCCGCTGCAGCAGCGCCTGCGCCTGTCCGTGGTGCAAGCCATTTTGGACGGACGCCTGCCGGTGGGCGCGCTGCTGCCCTCGTCGCGCGAACTGGCGCAGGTACTCGGCCTGAGCCGCAACACCGTCACTGCCGCCTACCAGCACCTGATGGACGACGGCTTTATTGAGTCGCGCCCGCGCAGCGGCGTCTTTGTTACCAACCAGGCGCACGCCGTGCCCGCCCGTGCTGGTGCGCGCCCTGATGCGCCGCCCCCCCCCAGCCCGATAAGCGGGGCCGGTGTCACCGCCCAGCCCGACTGGTCGGCCCGGGTGCTGCGCTCGCTCTCAGACCAGCGCACCCTGGCCAAGCCCGACCAGTGGCGCCGTTATGCCTACCCGTTTGTCTACGGCACCTACGACCCGCAGCTGTTTCCGTCCGAGGCCTTTCGCGAATGCTGCGTGCACAGCCTGGCGCGTGCCCACTTGCCGCACTGGACGCCCGACTTTGAGCTGGGCGATGTGCCCGAGCTGATCGAGCAAATTCGCTTGCGCCTGCTGCCCAAGCGCGGTGTATTTGCGCTGCCCGAAGAGATCTTGATTACCGTGGGCGCCCAGCACGCTTATTACCTCCTGGCCGAGGCCTTGTTTGACGCCAGCCAGCGCGTGGGCCTGGAAGAGCCTGGCCACCCGCACGCCCGCAACAGCTTCGCCCTGCGCCAGCCGCAGTGCGTGCCGCTGCCGGTGGACGACCAGGGCCTGGTGGTGGAACACTTGCCTGCGCTGGACTATGTGTTTGTTACCCCCTCGCACCAAAGCCCCACCACTGGCACCCTGGGCTTGGAGCGGCGCCGGCGCCTGCTGCAGCAGGCCGAAGACCAGAACTTTGTGGTCATCGAAGACGACTACGAGGCCGAAAACCTCTATGAGGGCGACCCCATGCCCGCGCTCAAAAGCCTGGACAAAGTGGGGCGCGTCATTTACGTGGGCTCGGTGTCCAAGAGCCTGTCGCCGTCTTTGCGCCTGGGCTATATCGTGGCGCCACGCGCCCTGATTGCCGAGTTGCGCGGCCTGCGCCACGCCATGGTGCGCCACCCCAGTGCGTTTTTGCAGCACACCTTTGCCCTGTTTTTGTCGCTCGGCCACCACGATGCCCACGCCCGGCGCGTCAACCAGGCCATGCAAGAACGCATGGCGCTGGTGGCGCGCGCCCTGCGCACCCATTTGCCCGACTTTGACTTCACTTTGCCTTCGGGCGGCGCCTCGGTCTGGGTGCGGGCCCCGGCTTGGGTGGATTCGGCCGAACTCGCCCTGATTGCCCGCAACCATGGCGTGCTGATTGAGGCCGGCGAGGTGTTTTTCATGCAGCCGCCTTATCCCTGTTCGTATTTCCGGCTGCGCCTGTCGTCGATTGCCGCCGAACAAATCGGCCCCGGCATCAAGGCCCTGGGCCTGGCGGTGGACGAACTGGCCCGCGCGCGTGGGGCGCCGCGCCGCGTGAGTTTGCGCCTGGCATGACAGACACGCCAATGCAGCCCCACATCCATACCGCCACTCTGCCCGACCTGGAACCGGTGGCGCAACTGTTTGACGCCTACCGGCAGTTTTACCAATACCCCAGCGACCTGGTCCTGGCCAGCACCTACATCGCGCAGCGCCTGGAAAAAGGCGAGTCGGTGATCTTGCTGGCGCGTGATGGCGCAGGCGCCGCGCTGGGCTTTTGCCAGCTTTATCCCACGTTTTGCTCGCTGGAGGCCAAGCCCATTTACGCGCTCTACGACCTGTATGTGGCGCCAGCAGCCCGGGGCGCGGGCATAGGCAAGCAGCTTTTGCTGGCTGCCGAGCAAACCGCCCGCGACCACGGCATGTGCCGCTTGGACCTGACCACCGCCAAGACCAACATCCCCGCCCAAGCCGCCTATGAAGCGCTGGGCTGGGTGCGCGACGATGTGTATTTTGCGTACAGCAAAGTGATTGATGGCCCAAAACCCTGAAGCGCAGGAACACGCCTTTGGGAAATTACTGAAGGAACACAGCATGTGGAATGAACGCTACAGCGCCAAAGAATACGCCTACGGCACCGAGCCCAACACCTTCTTAGCCGCCCACTTTGCGCACCTGCCCAAGGGGCGCGTCCTGAGCCTGGCAGAGGGCGAAGGGCGCAACGCGGTGTTTCTGGCCCAGCAGGGTTACACGGTCACCGCCGTAGATGGCTCGCAAGTCGGCCTCGACAAGGCCCAAGCGCTGGCCGACGCCAAGGGCGTGGCGGTGGAGTTGGTGTGCGCCGATTTGGCTGACTATGAACTGGGCGTAAACGCCTGGGACGCCATCGTCTCCATCTTCTGCCCCCTGCCGAGCGCCATCCGCCAGGCGCTGTACCGCAAGGTGCTGGCCGCGCTCAAGCCCGGTGGCGTGTTTCTGCTCGAAGCCTACACGCCCGAGCAAATCAAGCACGGCACCGGCGGCGGCAAATCGGTGGAGCTGATGCAAACAGCAGCCTCGCTGCGCGCCGAGCTGCCCGGCCTGGATTTTGTGCACCTGCTGGAGCTGAAACGCGAGGTGGTGGAGGGCACATTTCACACCGGACTGGGAGCGGTGGTGCAGGCGATTGGGGTTGAGCGGGACGTGTGAATCAGCAAACTGCGGGCGGGTATTGTGGAAGGGCCGCCAACGTAGAGTGAAAAGTATTAATCAATAAAGTAATTTATTGCTATTTGAGGTGTAAAGTGCTGCCGAATTGGGCCGCCGAGAACTGGTCGTCTAGGAAACTTTTTCCCGCAGGATTCAGACGAGATAGAAGTGATCGGGTTGACCATTTCCGACTTTTTGCGTCAAAGGCCCACGAGCTCGACCACCCCTGCGCGGCGATACAGCAAACCTCAAACAACCACCCAGGAGCTTCCCAATGGACTTCATCGATCAACTGCGCGTTCTTTCAACTCGGATATTGAATACAAAAAGCATGATTCAGACGGAGGAAGCGACGAAGAACGCGATGATCATGCCGTTCATTCAAATACTCGGATACAACGTTTTCGATCCCTTAGAAGTGACGCCAGAATTGGTCGCGGACATCGGAACCAAGAAAGGTGAGAAGGTCGATTACGCGATTCTCAGCAATGGGCAGCCGATCATTCTGTTTGAATGTAAGAAGGCTGGCGCCGATCTCCACATCAACCATGCGAGCCAACTCTTTCGATATTTCCACGTAACAGCAGCACGCTTCGGCATCTTGACGAACGGCTTGGTATATCGATTCTTCACCGACCTCGAGCAACCAAACAAGATGGATGAGAAGCCATTCTTTGAGTTCAATGTCCTGGACTTTAAGGAGCGAGATGTTGAAGAGCTAAAAAAATTTGCAAAATCCGTGTTCGACCTTGAGGCGATTCTGACGACCGCCAATGAATTGAAGTACACCCGAGCGATTCAGGCGAAACTGGCAGAGTGGATACTTTCCCCGAGTGACGATTTCGTTCGCTTGGTGTCGGCAGAACTGCTTGGCAGCAAGCGCTTTACTCCGCAAATCAAAGAACAATTTGGGGCAATAACAAGGCGTGCGTTCGAGCAACTTATTGGGGAAAAAATCAATGATCGCCTTAAGGGTGCTATGACGCCGGAGTCGATTACTGTGTCGGAGCCTGCGCCTTCCAGTCTACTTGTTGCTGAGGCATTGACTGTTTCCACAGAACCATCCACACAGATCACTCCCGAAGAGTTAGAGGGTTTTCACACCATCCGGGCCATCGTGCGCAGCAGCGTTGCCTCAAAACGCGTAACCATGCGAGACGCACAGACCTACTGCGCGATATTGCTAGATGACAACAATCGAAAACCAATTTGCCGTCTTCGGTTTAATAACCTGCTGAAGCTGCGCATTGGAATCTTCAACAGCAAAAAAGAAGAAGAGCAATTTACGCTCGATTCAGTTGACGATATTTACAACTATGCGGATCAGTTGAGGATGACGGTTGCGGCCTACCTTGAGGCGCCATAAAAGGAGTGAAGTAGCTCATTTATCAAGCCAAAGCATGCGGGCCCAAAATTCCTTTGGGCAAGCCCTCACGTAGCATGTCAAGACTTGGAACGAATCAACCCGCAGCTCCCCTTCGCATCGCCGTCACCTCAATCTCAATCTTCATTCGCGCGTCCAGCAGCCCCGCGCTCACCATGGTCGCCGCCGGGCGCGCTTTCCCCAAGTACTGGCGCAGCACCGGCCAGCAGGGTTCAAAGTCGGCGGTGTGGGGAGCGATGTAGTTCACGCGCACCACATCGTCCAGGCTGGCGTCGGCCTGGGCCAGGGCGGCGGCGATGTTTTTGAAGCACTGCGCGGCCTGTTCGCGCACATCGTCCGAGATGGCCATGGTGGCGTAGTCAAAACCGGTGGTGCCCGACACGAACACCCAGTCGCCGGCGACCACGGCGCGCGAATAACCGATTTCGGCTTCAAAGCGCGAGCCGGAGCTTATGTGGTGGCGGTTCATGGTGGACTCCAAATCCGGGCGGGGAAGATGGCTAAGCGAGGGGGCGTATTGCGTGATGAGGCATGAGTCTATCGGCCTTGCAAAAAACAAGGGTAGCGGCCGGGCCGCTGTACCTGCATAATTCTAAGTTCCTGTGACAAGGGAGCTAAAAATGGGAAATGTGAAATCGATTGAAAAAGCCGTTCAATCTCTACCGCCAATGGAATTGGCGGAATTTCGGCAGTGGTTTGCCGAGTTTGACAGCAAGGCGTGGGATCACCAGCTCGCGCAAGATGCTGCCGCTGGCAAGCTCGACCTGCTGGCTCAGGAAGCACTTGCCGACTACCGTGAAGGTTCTGCGAGGCCACTTTGAGCCCGAAACACACCGCATCAAAGCGGTTCTGGCAGTGTCTTGACGCCTTACCTGCTGAAATTCAAGCCGTCGCTCACCGCAACTTCGCGCAGCTTAAAGCCGATCCAAACCATCCGTCATTGCATTTCAAGACCGTTGCAAATGGACGATTTCATAGCGTTCGCGTCGGTCTCTACTACCGTGCACTGGGTATTCCCGTAGCAGGTGGCGTGCATTGGTTCTGGATCGGTACGCATGGCGAATATGACAAGCTCGTAGGCTAAGAACCCCTAGCCCGCAGGCTTGTCAAATTTCAATCATCCGTCTTAGCCCCGGCGTTTGCGCACGCTGTCCGCCAGCACGCACAGAATCTCAAACATCATCGTCGCGCCCACCAGGGCGGTATTGCCGCTGGGGTCAAACGGGGGCGAGACTTCGACCACATCGCCACCCACCAGGTTCAGGCCTTGCAGGCCGCGCACCACGTGCTGGGCTTGCAGGGTGGTCATGCCACCGATCTCGGGCGTGCCGGTGCCAGGGGCGTAGACCGGGTCAAGCGCGTCCACGTCAAAACTCAAATACGTTGCGCCATCACCCACCACGCGCCTCGCCTCGGCAATCGTGCCTTCGACGCCCAGGGCGTTGAACTCGTCGATGTCGATCACGCGGATGCCTTGTTCCTGGCCCCAGGTGTCTTCGGCGTCGCTGTACAGCGCGCCGCGAATACCGATTTGCACCGTGCGCTTGGGGTCGAGCAGGCCTTCTTCTACGGCGCGGCGAAAGGGCGTGCCGTGGGTGTACTTGAAGCCGCCGAAGTAGCCGTCCCAGGTGTCGGTGTGGGCGTCAAAGTGCACCATGCCCAGGGGGCCGGTTTGCTTGACGATGGCGCGCATTACCGGCAGCGACACCAAATGGTCGCCACCCACCGACAGGGGTGCAATGCCCGCGCCGCAGACGCCGTTAAAGAACGTTTCGATGCGCGCGAGCGAATCCATCAGGTCCACCGGGTTGACCGGGGTGTCGCCTAGGTCGGCGCAGTTGCACAGCGAAAACGGCGCGATGCCGCTGGCGCGGTTGACGTTGCGGATCATGGTGGAAATGTCACGCACCTGGCGCGGGCCGTGGCGGGCACCAGGGCGGTTGGTGGTGCCGCCGTCCCAGGGAATGCCGACCAGGCCAATTTCTACGTCGGCAAACTCGGGGTCGTGCGCTTGCACATAGGGCAGGCGCATCAGCGTGGCCAGGCCGGCAAAGCGCGGCATCACCGAGCCGGTAATCGGTTTGAAAAATCCAGGTGCTGCAGTCACATCCGTCCCCTCCATGGAACCACTTTCTTCTCGACCCAGCGCATGAGCAGGTCAAAGGCAAAAGCTACCGAGCCGATCACGATGATGCCCATCACCACAATGTCGGTCCGCAAGAAATTAGAGGCATTAAGCACCATCTGGCCCAGGCCCACATTGGCGGCCACCATTTCCGCAGCCACCAGCGTGCTCCAGCCAAAGCCGATGGCGATGCGCATGCCCACCAAAATCTCGGGCATGGCCGCCGGCAGCACCACGTGCCAGATTACCTGGCTGTAGCTCGCGCCCATGGAGTAGGCGGCGTTCATCTGCTCTTGCGAGGCGCTGCGCATGCCCGAGCGCGCGGCCATGGCCAGTGGTGCAAAGCAGCTCAGGTAAATCAGCAATACCTTGGGCAGCTCGTCAATGCCAAACCAGATGATGATCAGCGGCAAATACGCCAGCGGCGGCAGCGGGCGCAGCAGTTCGATGGGGGGGTCAAAAATCCCGCGCCAAAAGCGCGACATGCCCATGGCGATGCCCACAGGAATGGCGATCAAGCACGCCAACAAAAAGGCGCTGAACACCCGCAACAGGCTAGCCACGAAGTGCTGCCACAGTGGCTTGTCGTTGGCCGCACCGGTCAGGTATTCGTAAAACTGCTGGTATGTGGCTTGTGGCGAGGGCAGAAAAATCGGCTTGATCCAGCCTAAATTCGTGGCGGCAAGCCAGATGGCAAAAAAGGCCGTAATCGTGACGGTCGTAATGACCGCACTGGAGCCTTGGCCCGGAATTTTGAAGGCGCTGGTCTTGAGCGCTGCAGTAGATGGCTTAGACATGGGCGGCCTCGCGTTGGTGGATGATGGACAGCACTTCTTCGCGCATGCGGATGAACTCGGGCTCGGACTTCACCTTTCGGGTGTCGCCGTGTTCCAGAAACTGGCGCGAGAACGGCACGTCCTCGTAAATGTGGGTGATGCGGCCGGGGCTGGGGCTCATCACGATCAATCGGGTGGACAAAAACAGCGCTTCTTCCACCGAGTGGGTAATGAAGAACACCATCTTGTTGGACGCCGACCAGGCGTGCAATAGGATTTCTTGCACCGTCTCGCGTGTGAAGGCGTCGAGCGCGCCCATGGGTTCGTCCATGAGAAGCACGGCGGGGTCGCTGGCCAGGGCGCGGGCAATGCCCACGCGCTGCTGCATGCCGCCCGAGAGTTCGTACACCGCGCGGTCGGCGTATTTTTCCAGGCCCACCAGCGCCAGTTTTTCTTCGCCAATGCGCCGGCGCTCCAAGGTGCCCACGCCGCGCATGCGCAAGCCCAGGCAGACGTTGTCAATCACGCTCAGCCAAGGCATGAGCGCGTGTTTCTGAAACACCACGCCGCGGTCGGCGCCCGGGCCTTCCACGTGCTCGCCGTTGAGCAGCACTTCGCCGCTGGACGGGGGCAAGAAACCGGCTATGCAGTTGAGCAGCGTCGTCTTGCCGCAACCGGAAGCGCCGAGCGCGACGACAAAGTCGCCGCCCTTCATTTCCAGGTTGACAGGCGCGAGTGCCTGCAGGGTGCCGCCTTTGACGGCGTAGTTCACCGTCAGGTCTTTGATTTGCAATGTGGGCATAACAATCCGGGGAAAACATCGATTCAAGAAAAAAGGGGCGAACTTTTTGAAAGTTGCCCCTCTGGTGGCATGCAGCCCAGGCAACGGGCGGCGTGCCCGTGCCGTGACCAGCGAGCGCAGATTACTTCATTGCATCGCGCAAGTAGCTGCTGTCCACGAAAGTGCCGTAGTCAGGTTTGACTTCCTGGATGCGGCCCTGTTCCTTCAGGAAGGTCGAGGTGTTGGCCAGGGTTTTGGCTGCGCCGCCGCCCAGCCAGGTGGCCGACATTTGGGCTGCGGTGTCGGGGAACACAAAAGCGGCCATCGCGGCAGGCACTTCTTTTTCGTCCGCTTTGGTCCACTTGGCCACGGCTTTCACTTCGGGCGAAGTGGCGGTCCACTTGGCGGTGTTGGCGCGGTAGTTGGCATCGGCTTTGGAAATGGCCTTGACCATGGCCACCACGAAGTCGCGGTTTTCAGCGGCCCATTTAGCGTTGACGACCAGGCCGTCAAATGTGGGATAGCCTTTTTTGCCCACATCGCCTGAGTTGGCAATGGCTTTGCCGGTGTGGCGGATTTTGGACAGAACCGGGTCCCAGATGAAGGAGGCGTCAATGTCACCGCGCTCCCAGGCTGCAGCGATTTCTGGAGGGCGCATGTTCATCACGTTAACCGACTTGGCGTCCACGCCTTCGAGCTTCATGCCAACCATCAGCGAGTAATGGGCGGTAGAGACGAAAGGCACCGCGACTTTCTTGCCAACCAGGTCTTTCCAGCCATTGATGCCGGAGCCGTTGCGCGCCACCAAGGTGTCAGATGCGGCGATGTCGTCCAGAATCCAGACCAGCTTGAGGTCCTGGCCCTGGCTTACGGCAGCCGCCAAGGGGCTTGAACCCGCTTCACCGACTTGCACGTCACCCGAGGCCATGGCCTTGATCACGTCGCCGCCGCCGCCAAACATGCGCCAGTTGATTTTGTAACCGGTGGCTTTTTCCAGCTCAGCCGATTCCATCACGATGCGGTAGGGCAGCACCATATCCTGGTGCGCAAAGGTGACCTCTTTTTTGGCTTGTGCAAAAGCCGAGGAAACGCCAACAACGGCCAAAAAGCCGACCAAGGTCTTGGCCAGGACGGGAAGCAAAGTCTTTTTCATACAGATACCCTTTCAATAAAAAAATGTGCGGATGGAGCGAGTCCCATGCTAACGCTCGTTTCATAACCCAACCGCATGAGCACATGAGTTTGTCTGGCGCGGCACCCTGGGAGTAGAGCCAGATGCATGCCTTTGTAGTGCCAGACTCGGGCCAGATTTGCACCTTTCTAGTGCCAGTTTATGGTGCAAAACGGTGCCCTTTTCATTGGAGGACATCGCCTTGGGTCGGGTGTGTCGCAGTGGTCCGGGTGAAGCTGCTGTTACGGGTTTGTCCCTAGGCCTGTGTAACGGGGGTTTAGGCCCTTTCAAGTGCCGTGCGACCTGTCGCAGGTCCAAGCGGTCGGCAGTGCCCGCGACGGGTCCGATGCCTGAGCTGAATATCTAAATGTATTTCATCATAAATTTGAGTAGTAGTACGATGCTGGGCTGCAGCCGACACGGTGGCGCATTGCGCGGTGCGGCTGATGCCTGGTAACTGCCATGCATCCACCAACGCAACAAGAGGTCCGGGGATTTTATGAACGACCACACCGAGCGCCGACACACGTCTTTGGCCGGCACTGCGGCGCCAGCACGGCGCCCCGTGTCGTTGACCCCGGCGCAGCGGGTGCTCTTGCTGCGGTCGCCTTTGCTCAACGGCGTGCCTTACGCTGCGGTGCAAGACTGGTTGCATTGCGCCCCCGTGCGGGCGCTCAAGTGTGGTGAGCCCCTGATCCGCAGCGGCACCGCGCATGACACCTTGTTTTTGCTCCTCAGCGGCCAGTTGTCCGTTTGGCTGGACTCGGTGCCCGGATCGGCATCGGTGGCCAGTGTCACCCCGCCTGCGTCAGCGCTGGTGCGCAAAGAGGTCGCACGCATTGCGCCGGGGGAATCGGTGGGCGAACAGTCGCTGATCGATGGCCAGGCGCCCAATGCCTGGGCTATTGCCGAACAGGATTCGCAGGTGTTGGCGGTGCCCGCCACCATGGTGCGCCAGTCCATGCAGGCAGCGCCCCAAATTGCGTTGAACTTGTTGCGTCTGCTGTCGACCCGCATGCGCAACGCCAACGCTGGACTGAGCGAAGCTATGGACCACCAGCAGCGCCTGGCCCACGACGCCGAAACCGACGCCCTGACTGGCTTGCACAACCGACGCTGGATGGAGCGCACCTATCCGCGTACCTTGTGCCGCTCCCTGTCGCCGCCCCGTTCGGTGTCCATTTTGATGATTGACATTGACCACTTCAAACGCGTCAACGATGCGCACGGCCACCCGGTGGGGGACCAGGTGCTGTGCCAGACGGCGCGGCGCATTGAGGTTGCGCTGCGCCCCGGCGATTTGTGCGCCCGCTATGGTGGTGAAGAGTTTTGTGTCTTGCTGCCCGAGGTGGATGCGGTCCGCGCTGCGCGCATCGCCCAGCGCATTTGCGCTGCCGTCACCCAGGAGCCGTTCACGCTGGGGGCGGGCGAGACCCTGCCCATCAGCGTGTCGATTGGAGTGGCTAATTGGGACCACCTGGCCCCGCTGGACGCGCTGCTGCGCGCCGCAGACGGCGCCCTGTACCAGGCCAAGCGCCAGGGTCGCAACCAGGTGGTGGTCGCGCCCCGGCGGATTCGCAGTTAAGCCAGACGCCGGGTCGGCGCGCTCAGGCCGCCAGGCGCTGTTCCAGTGCTACCTTGGTGGCAGCCAGTTCGGCCGGCAGGTGGTAGGCCAGTTGCGTGAAAAGCTCGGTGTGCAGCGCAATTTCCTGCTTCCAGTCGGCTTTGTCCAGGCTGGTGACGGTGTCAAACTGGGCCGGTGTGAAGTCCAGGCCGTCCCAGGTGATTTCGCCGTAAGTGGGGCTGACGCCAAAGCCGGTCTCGGTGCCCTTGGCCGTGCCTTCGAGGCGGTCAATCATCCATTTGAGCACGCGCATGTTTTCGCCATAACCGGGCCAGACAAACTTGCCGTCGGCGCCCTTGCGGAACCAGTTGACGCAGTAAATGGCGGGCAGCTTGGCGCCCGCGGCGCTGAGCTTGTTGCCCATATTGAGCCAGTGCTGGAAGTAGTCGCTCACGTTGTAGCCGGTAAACGGCAGCATGGCAAACGGGTCGCGCCGCACCACGCCTTGTTGGCCCACGGCGGCGGCCGTTGTCTCGGAGCCCATGGTGGCGGCCATGTAGACGCCTTCGACCCAGTTGCGCGCCTCAGTCACCAGCGGCACGGTGGTGGAGCGGCGGCCACCAAAAATGAAGGCGTCAATCGGCACGCCTGCAGCGTCGTCCCACGCGGGGTCCAGCGCCGGGTTGTTGCCGGCTGCCACGGTGAAGCGGGAATTAGGGTGGGCTGCCTTGGCGCCGGTTTCGCGGGCGATTTGCGGCGTCCAGTCCTTGCCTTGCCAGTCGATTAGGTGGTCGGGCGTGGTACCCGTGTCTTTTTCCATGCCTTCCCACCAGACGTCGCCGTCATCGGTGAGCGCCACGTTGGTAAAGATCACGTCGTGGCCCAGGCTGGCCATGCAGTTGGGGTTGGTGTGGTAGTTGGTGCCAGGGGCCACGCCAAAATAGCCAGCCTCGGGGTTGATGGCGTAGAGCTTACCGTCCGAATGCGGCTTGACCCAGGCAATGTCGTCACCAATGGTGGTGACTTTCCAGCCGGCAAAGCCCTCGGGCGGTACCAGCATCGAAAAATTGGTCTTGCCGCAGGCACTCGGGAAAGCGGCGGCCACGTGGTACTTTTTGCCCTGCGGGTTGGTCACGCCCAAAATGAGCATGTGTTCGGCCAGCCAACCTTGGTCACGGCCCATGGTGGACGCAATGCGCAGCGCAAAACACTTTTTGCCCAGCAAGGCGTTGCCGCCGTAGCCCGAGCCATACGACCAGATCTCACGCGTCTCAGGAAAGTGCACGATGTATTTGGTCTTGTTGCATGGCCATTTCACGTCGGCCTGGCCTGCGGCCAGCGGTGCGCCCACGGTGTGCATGCAAGGCACAAAGGCGCCGTCCACGCCCAGCACGTCGTACACCGCGCGGCCCATGCGCGTCATGATGCGCTGGTTGACCGCCACGTAAGCGCTGTCGCTGATTTCGATACCAATGTGCGCAATGTGCGAACCCAGCGGGCCCATGGAAAACGGCACCACGTACATGGTGCGTCCGGCCATGCAGCCGTCAAACAGCGGCCCCAGGGTGGCGCGCATCTCGGCGGGTTCCATCCAGTTGTTGGTCGGGCCCGCGTCCTCTTTGCGTGCGCTGCAAATATAGGTGCGGTCTTCCACGCGGGCCACGTCGCTGGGGTCCGAGCAGGCCAAGAAGCTGTTGGGGCGCTTGGCGGGGTTGAGTTTGGTAAAGGTGCCGGCGTCCACCAGTTGCTGGCACAGCGCCTGGTATTCCTCTTGCGAGCCGTCGCACCAGTGGATGGCGGCGGGCTTGCACAGCGCGGCCATGTCGGCCACCCAGGCAATCAGGCGCGGGTGTTTGACGAAGTCTGGGGTATTGAGTTGCAGCCCTTGCATCGCAGGTGAGTTCATCGAAAAGCTCCTAAGTTTAAAAATCGTCTTTTTAAAAACCAGGCGCGGCAGGGGCAGCGGGGCGTGGCCTTTGAAAAAACCGCTGGGGCGCGGCGCCGGTGGGGCGCCAAACGGCCAACGCGCCCTTGCCAAATGGGCATGGGGCTCTGATTCTAGGAAGCGGTTACGAAGTTACCAAGCGATTACGGGCAATAGTTATGCAAAAGCCGCATAGCTTTATGGAGGTTTGGTGCGCCGACGGAGGCGTTTTAGCCTACAAAGTCTCGGTGTGGCCGTCCACGGTCAGTTCCTGGCCCGAGATGCGCGCGCCTGCGCTTGAGGTGATAAACAGCGCCAGCGCTGCGATGTCTTCGGGCGAGACAAAGGTTTTGAGCGACGCGGCCAGCACCGCTTCGCGGCGCACTTCGGCCTCGCTGCGCCCGGTTTTGAGCGCTTCGGCGGCAATCACCCGGTCAATGCGCTCGCCCGAGACCGAACCCGGGCAAATGCAGTTGACCCGCACGCCAGCGGGCCCGAGCTCTTGCGCCAAGGTGCGCGTCAGTCCCCGGATGGCCCATTTGGCCGAGGCATAAGGAGCGCGCCGGGGAAATCCAAACAGCCCGGCGGTGGACGACATATTGATGATCGAGCCACTGCCCTGGGCGCGCAATAGCGGCGCGGCCAGGCGCGCGCACAAAAACGCAGAATCCAGGTTGACGGCCAGGCAGTGGCGCCAGTCCGCCAGGCTGATGTCTTCCACATTCGCGGTGGGTCCGGCCACCCCGGCGTTGCTGACCAAAATGTCCAGCCCGCCCAGGTGCGCCGTGCCAGCGGCAAAAAAATCGGCCACTTGCGCCTCATCGCTCACGTCGCAAACCCGGCCCGCCAGCGACGGGCGTGCCGCCAAGGTGGCTTGCAGCGCGGCGGCGTTGACGTCACAAATAAACACCCGGGCGCCTGCGGCCATAAAGGCGTCGGCCATGGCCAGGCCAATGCCCGAGGCGGCGGCGGTAATCAAAACGCGTTGCTGGGAGTGGGTCATGGCGGCGCAATGCAAAAAGTGGCTGAAGCGGCCACTGTAGTCGGGTCCGCCGCCGCAACCGCCGCAAAGGCGGCGCCCTTTGCCGCGCAGGCGACTGCGGTGAAAATCAGTCCCATGCAACTGCCTTCGTTTTATTCGATTCAAAAAGTCCTGGCGCCGCTGGGCGCCGTCGGTTTTCTGGTTTTGGCCTATGTCCGCTACGGCGGGCTAGGTGTGGTCGGCGCCTTGGGTGCGCTGGTGATGTGGGCGCTTTTGCAAGTGTCGCGCCTGCTGCAGGTGATGCGCCGCGCCGCTAACCGCCCGCCCGGCTATGTGGACAGCGCTGTCATGTTCAACGCCAAGCTGCGCGCAGACATGCCGCTCTTGCACATCTTGGCCATGACGCAGGCCCTGGGCGAGCCGCTCACGCCACCGGACGTGCAACCCGAAATATTCCGCTGGACCGATGGTTCCCAGTCCAGTGTGCACTGTGAATTTGTGAACGGCCGCCTGAAAAACTGGCGCCTGCAGCGACCCAGCGCCGACCCAGCAGACGCAGCCCCGTAAAATCAGCTCTTTTGCCAGCTTGTCTAACCCATCAAAGGATCTCTGCAATGACCGCCATGCCCCCATCCATGTCTGACCGCGACGGAAAAATCTGGATGGACGGCCAGATGGTTGACTGGCGCGACGCCAAGATCCACGTGCTCAGCCACACCCTGCACTACGGCTGCGGCGCCTTTGAAGGCGTGCGCGCCTACAACACCGCCCAGGGCACCGCCATTTTTCGCCTGGCCGAACACACCGAGCGGCTGTTTAACAGCGCCAAGATTTTGCGCATGAACATTCCGTTCACCAAAGAACAGGTGATGGAAGCGCAAAAAGCCGTGGTGCGCGACAACAAGCTCGAGAGCTGCTACCTGCGCCCGCTCACCTGGATTGGTGACAAAAAGCTCGGCGTCTCGCCCAAGGGCAACACCATCCACCTGATGGTCGCGGCCTGGGCTTGGGGCGCTTATTTGGGCGAAGAGGGCATGAAACGCGGCATCCGCGTCAAGATTTCGAGCTACACCCGCCACCACGTCAATATCACCATGACCCAGGCCAAGGCGGTGTCCAACTACACCAACTCCATCCTGGCCAATATGGAAGCCACCGACGACGGCTACGACGAAGCCATGCTGCTCGACACCAACGGCTTTGTGTCCGAAGGCGCGGGCGAAAACCTGTTTGTGGTGAAAGACGGCGTGGTTTACACGCCCGACTTGTCGGCCGGCGCCTTGAACGGCATCACCCGCAACACCGTCATGCACATCTGCAAAGACTTAGGGCTGGAACTGGTGCAAAAGCGCATCACCCGCGACGAGGTCTATATCTGCGACGAAGCCTTCTTCACCGGCACCGCCGCCGAAGTAACGCCTATCCGTGAACTCGACCGCATCGCCCTGGGCAAGGACGACTACGTTGGCACGCGCGGCCCGATCACCGAAAAAATCCAGGCGGCCTTCTTTGACATCGTCAACGGCCGCAACCCCAAGTACGCGCACTGGCTGACTTTGGTCTAAGAGCGGCAACCCCCTTTACGCACCGAATACCGCTATGTCCAAATCGCTCGTCACCCTACTGGCCAAAGACCTCAACCCCCAAGGTGGCGTGTTCTGCCCCAGCCCCCTGGCGGACATGAAAACCTGGAACACCCACCCCAAGGTCTACCTCGACGTGGCCCACACCGGTCACGCCAAGTGCCCCTACTGCGGCACGGTGTACCAGCTCAAGGACGGCGAGCATTTCGAAGCCCATTAAGTTGGTGCCCCCACGCTCCCCCACTGCGTTGGGGTCGCTGCCCCCCGAGGGGGTGCCCCTTGCTTGGGGCGGCCCAGCGCAAGGGGTGGTGCCCCCACGCTCCCCCACTGCGTGTGGGTCGCTGCCCCCCGAGGGGGTTTAGGCCATGACTTCTACGTTGGTAATCGCGCCCCAATGGATTGGCGACGCGGTGATGACCGAGCCGCTTTTGCGCCGCTTGCACGCGCGGGGCGAGCGCATTACCGTGGGGGCGCTGCCTTGGGTGGCGCCGGTGTACCGGGCCATGGCGGTGGTGGAGCGGGTGATTGAGTTTCCTTTTGCCCACGGCGGCTTGCAGTGGGCGGCGCGCCGCGCGCTGGCGCGCCAGTTGCGCGGCCAGTTTGACCGCGCGGTGGTCTGCCCCAATTCACTCAAAAGCGCGCTGATTCCCTGGTGGGCTGGCATCGCCGAGCGCGTGGGCTACCAGGGCGAGGCGCGCTGGGGTTTGCTCACAAAGCGCCTGCCCAACCCTTCCAAAATCCAACGTCCGCCCATGGTGGCGTTTTATGGGGCCTTAAGCGGCGAGGCGGGTTTTGACTCTGAGAGGCCACAACTCTCCATCGCGCAGACGGCGGTAGACGCCGCGCTGGCGCCGCTGGATTTGCAGCGCGCGGGCTACTACGTGCTGGTGCCCGGCGCCGAATATGGGCCTGCCAAGCGCTGGCCCACAGCCCATTTCGCCACGCTGGCGCAAGAACTGGGGCAGCACACCGGGCGCACCGTGGTTTTGCTGGGCTCGGGCAAAGACGCGCCGGTCTGTGCAGACATTGCCCAGGCGGTGCAGCAGGCCGGGTCTGGGCGCTGTCTGGACTTGGCCGGGCGCACCGGGCTGACGGACGCGCTGGCGCTGGTCAGCGCCGCGTGCGGCGTGGTGAGCAACGACTCCGGCATGATGCATGTGGCTGCCGCCTTTGGCGTGCCGCAGGTGGCGATTTTTGGCTCGTCGAGCCCGCTGCATACGCCGCCCCTGAGCCCGCAGGCGCATGTGATTTGGCTCAAAGACGACCCCAACTACCAGCCGCCGCTGGACTGCGCGCCCTGTTTTTCCCGCGAATGCCCGCTCGGGCACACCCGCTGCCTGAACGACGTGGCTCCACAGCGCGTACTTGCTCTATTGCAAGCCTAAGGGCCAAAAAAAAGTCACCCGAAGGTGACTTGTAAATGCCTCCGAGGAGACTTCGTTGGAACTGGTTGAGCTAGGTGGCCGTTGCTGCGCCATTTTGGTGCTTTGCGTCATTGACTGCGTGACAGCGATGTCGGTAACTGTAGGCAAGGGTTTCCGGCGCGCACATCCCCCAAACGGGGGATTTTTGGCCTCTTTTTGCTGTTATTTCCGTGCCTATCGGGGGCAGGGGGACTAAATCAAGGGATGAGCGAAAATCGGCCCACAATGAAAAAAACCGATTCCCCTCCCGCGCCAGAGCCGGGTGCCACTCCCCAAATATTGCGTCCGCGCGGCTCCAACCATGTGGGCATGCGCCAGTTCAATGAGCGTGTGGTGCTGCAGGCGGTGCGTTTGCACGCAAGCGTGCCCAAGGCCGAGCTGGCGCGCCTGACGGGCTTGAGCGCCCAGACCATTGGCCTGATCACCACCCGGCTGGAAGACGACGGCTTGCTGCTGCGCTGCGCCCCGGTGCGCGGGCGCATTGGCCAGCCCTCGGTGCCGCTGGCGCTGAACCCCGACGGCGCTTTTGCCTTGGGCATCAAGCTCGGTCGGCGCAGCACCGATTGCCTGCTGGTGGACTTTACCGGCCAGGTGCGCCAGCGTGAAACCGTGGCCTATGACTTTCCGGACGCCGCCAGTCTGCTGCCCACGATTGCGGCGCGCATCAAGGCCATTGAGGGCGGCATGGGCGAACTCGCTTCGCGCCTGGTAGGCGTGGGCGTGGCGGCGCCCTTCAATCTGGGCGGCTGGCACAAGATGCTGGGCTTGTCGCAGGCGAGCTCGGACCAGTGGAACCGCATCGATCTGGCCGCCGAAGTGCAGGCTATGACCAGCACGCCGGTCAGCTTTGCCAAAGACACCCAGGCCGCCTGCGTGGCCGAGCTGGTGGCCGGGCGCGGGCGCGACCTGAAGAGCTTTTTGTACCTGTTTGTGGACACCTTTGTCGGCGGCGGCGTGGTGATCAACTCGCATTTGCATGGCGGCGTGCACGGCAACGCCGGGGCGGTGGCGTCGCTGCCCCTGCAACTGGCGCCCGAGCGGGCGGGCGCGCAAGCCGCCGCCGCGCCCGAGCAACTGATTGGCCACGCCTCGCTGTGGGAGCTCGAGCAGCGCTTTGGCGCTGCCGGGCTGGAACCCACGGCAGCCTATGACGACCGTGCCACCAGCGCACCGTATCTAGAACACACCGAGCTATGGATTGGCAACGCGGCACGCGGCCTGGCGCAGTGTGTGGTCAGTGGCACCGCCTTTTTGGACCTGGACGCGGTGGTGATTGACGGCTCGTTCTCGCGCGCCATGCTCGCGCGGCTGCTGGCGCAGACCACGCGGGCGCTGGAAGACTACAACTGGGAAGGTCTTTGGCGCACCCGGCTGATTGCGGGGGACATTGGCTCAGACGCGCGCGCGCTCGGTGGCGCGTTATTGCCCCTGCATGAGAACTTTGCCCCGGACCGCGACTTGTTCCTTAAGGCAATGGCGTAGCCGGGGCGGGAGCCGCAGCCAGTGGCAGGCGCAGCGTAAAACAGGCGCCGCCGCCAGTGCGGTTGTGGCAACTGGCGGTGCCGCCGTGGCGCAGCGCAATCGATTGCACCAG
This sequence comes from Comamonadaceae bacterium, assembly GCA_947372865.1. Taxonomy (GTDB): domain Bacteria; phylum Pseudomonadota; class Gammaproteobacteria; order Burkholderiales; family Burkholderiaceae_C; genus Allorhodoferax. The sequence goes on along the minus strand of CANBVJ010000027.1, from coordinate 9,365 downwards.
TGCCAGCCCCAGGCCCACGCCGCCGTCTTGTTCGGACGCGCCGGGGAGTCGGTAAAAGGGCTCAAAAATGCGTGCCTGCAAGGCCTCTGGCACGCCCGGGCCCTGGTCTTTGACCTCCATCACGGCAAAGTCACCGTCCTGGTACAGCGCCAGTTCGGCCGATGTAGCCGCGTGGCGGCAGGCGTTTTCCAGCAGGTTGCGCACCGCGCGGCGCAGCAGTTTGGCAATGCCGGGCACCAGCAGCACGGCGGCCTGGGTGTCGAGCGTGGCGCCGCTGCGCGCGCATTCTTCGGCCGCCAGGCCCACCAGATCAACCGGCTCTACGGTGCCGACATCGGCTTCGCGGGCGTCCAGGCGGCTGGCGAGCAAAATTTCGTCGATGAGCTGGTCAAGTTCGGCCAGGTTGCGCTCGATCTCGGGTTTGCGCTGGGTCAGTGCCTCGGGCGAACCCTGGCCCATCAGCTCCAGCCCCATGCGGATACGGGTCAGCGGCGAACGCAGCTCGTGCGAGGCATTGGCCAAGAGCGATTTTTGCGAGGCCAACAGCGCATCGCGCGCCTTGACCAGGTTTTCGATTTGCGCTGCCGCGTGGTTAAAGCGCTGGGCTAGAAAGCCCACCTCGTCGTCGCCTTCCACCTGCACGCGCACTGTCAGGTCGCCATCGCCCCAGCGCTGCACGCCAGCTTGCAGGCTTTCCAGCCGGCGCGTGAGGCGGCGCACGATGGGGTAGGTGGCCAGCGCGACTGCGGCGGCCACCAGCGTGAGGGCCCAGAAGAAACCAAACGGCGCTATCCACGGGTTGCGCGGGGGGCGTGGCAGGTGCAAATGGATGGTTTGCCCATCTTGCAGGCGCACCACAAACTCCGGGCCACGGCCGAAATGGCCAACGGGTTCGTCGGCCGCATCAGGTGCTTCGGCCTTCGGGGTGTCGGGCGGTGTTTGCACGGCGGGGCCGTAGTCGGTGTGTTTGTGGTCTTCCTCGTCATGGTGGAAGCTGCCCGGTCGCATGGCGTGGGCGCTGCCGCTGCCAATCACGTCTCCTTGGGTGTTGCGCACCACCACTTCGCGCAGCGGCGGCTCGGCGGCCATGCGCCAGACCATGCCCACCAGCAAACTGAGCATGGCCACGGCCAGCACCACGGCTAGCCAGATGCGCACATAGAGTTTTTGCAGCATGGTCAGGTAGTCAGCGCGCTAGTCTTGCTGGCGCGCAAACACATAGCCCACGCCACGCACTGTCAGGATGCGTTTGGGCGTTTTGGGGTCTTGCTCAATGGCCGCGCGGATACGGCCCATGTGCACGTCAATCGAGCGGTCAAAGGCGTCAAGCTCGCGCCCACGCACCGCCTCCATGATCTGGTCGCGCGTGAGCACGCGCCCGGCGCGCTCGGCCAGCGTTACCAGCAGGTCAAATTGGTAGGACGTGAGTTCGCTAGGCACGCCGGCCACCGTCACGGTGCGGGCGTCGCGGTCGATCTCCAGCGAGCCGAATTGCAGCACCGCGTGGTCGCCCGCCGGGTGGTCGGGCTCGGTCTTGCGGCGCAGCACGGCACGGATACGCGCCAGCAGCTCGCGCGGCTCAAAGGGTTTGGGCAGGTAGTCGTCGGCGCCGAGCTCCAGGCCCACGATGCGGTCCATCGGGTCGCCCTTGGCAGTCAGCATGAGCACCGGGGTTTGCCCCAGCGTGCCGCTCAGGGCGCGGATGCGGCGGCACACTTCGAGGCCGTCAATGTCGGGCAGCATCAGGTCGAGCACCACCAGGTCAATGGGCGGCGCGCCGTTGGGCGCCTGGCGCAGGCGCGCTAAGCCCGACAGGCCGTCGCCCACGCGCTCGATGCTGAAGTCATTGAGCTGCAAATACTCCGCCACCATGGCTGCCAGGCGGGCGTCGTCTTCGATCATCAACAGGTGTTTTTTCATCGTCTCAGTCTAGTGGCGCAGTTCCGGCCTGGCGTACAGGGCGTCTGAAGCCTGGGTAAAGTTGCGTAAACACCGGCGAGCCCTGCGTCCCGACCCTAAGCGCCTGGCCTGCGGACCTGCAGGCGCGTGGCCAGCGCCACCAGCAGCAGCACCGGCACACCCAACAACGCGGTGGCGGTAAAGAAGTGGGCGTAACCAAAGGCGTCTACATATTTGCCCGAAAAGCCGGCCACAAACTTGGGTAAAAGCAGCATCATGGAGCTCAAGAGCGCGTACTGCGTGGCCGAATACTGCACATTGGTCAGCGACGACAAATAGGCAATAAAGGCCGAAGACGCAATGCCACCGGCCAGGTTGTCGGCCGACACCACCCAGACCAGCGCGGTCACATCGTGCCCGCGCGTGCTCAGCCAGGCAAACAGCAGGTTGCTGGCCGCACTCAGCACGGCGCCCAGCATCATCACCCGCATCACGCCCAGGCGCAGCGACAGCAGGCCGCCGACAAAGGCGCCCAGCAGCGTCATGACCACGCCAAACACTTTGGTGACGGCGGCCACCTCGTCCTTGCTAAAACCCATGTCTACATAAAACGGGTTGGCCATGATGCCCATCACCACGTCGCTGATACGGTAGGTAGCAATCAGCGCCAAGATCAGCGCCGCGTGCCAGCCGTAGCGGCCCAAAAAGTCGGCAAAGGGCGCCACCAGCGCGCCGCGCAGCCACTCACGCAGGTTTCTGGCCGCCGGCACGGGCGCGGGTACCGGCTCTTGCGAAAACAGCACCGTCAGCACGCCGGGCAGCATGCTCAGCGCCATCACCAAATACGCGGTTTGCCAGGGGCCATGCTGGTAGGGCGCCGCAGCTCCGGCCACAGCCGCCGGTACTTCGGCGCGCGCGGCAATCCACAGGGCGCCCGCACCGGCCCAGATCATGGCCAGGCGGTAGCCGGTTTGGTAGGTGGCGGCCAGCGCGGCCTGGTGTCCGGTGTCGGCCGATTCGATGCGAAAGGCGTCCAGCGCAATGTCTTGCGTAGCCGAACCCACCGCCACCGCTACCGCGCACCACACCATGGGTGCGAGCGAGAGCTGCGGGTCGGTCAGCGCCATGCACACCAGCGCGGCCATGATCACCGCCTGCGACGCCAACAACCAACTGCGCCTGCGTCCCAGCGCGCGCGTGAGCAGCGGAATCGGCATGCGGTCCACCAGCGGCGACCAGACCCATTTGAAGCCATAGGCCAAACCCACCCAGCTTAAAAAGCCGATGGTGGTGCGGTCAATGCCGGCCTCGCGCAGCCAAAAGCCCAAGGTTCCAAACACCAGCAAGAGCGGCAAGCCGGCAGAAAAACCCAAGGACAGCATGCGCAGCGACGCCGGTTCGGCGTAGACCTTAAGCGTTTGGAGCCAGCCGGGTTGGGCGGGCAGATTTTCCGCATGGGCGGGGGTGGGTGGCGGTGCTGCGGACATCGGGGGAATAATAGCCGCTGGGTTTTGGCAGATAAAAGGGGAACGTCGGTCATGGCAATGGGCAATTGGTTTTTGAAAGGCTGCGCTGGGGCCGCGCTGCTGCTGGGCGCGCTGGCCACTCCCACAGCCTGGGCGCGCGAGGGCGTGGAGGTGGGCGAGCGCTCGGTGTTTGCCGACATGGTCAGCGCCGAGCAGGTAGAACAACAAGCTAGCCTGCAGTACCAGCAAACCCTCAAAGCCGCCGCCGAGCACCGCGCCCTGGGTCCGGCCGACAACGCGCAGGTGCGCCGCCTGCGCGCCATTGCGCAAAAGATCGTTCCTTTTACCGGCGAATGGAACGAGCGCGCGCGCCAGTGGAAATGGGAGATCAACCTGATTGGCTCCAACCAGATCAACGCTTTTTGCATGCCTGGCGGCAAGATCGTGTTCTACACCGGCATTCTGCAAACCCTGCAGCTCAACGACGACGAAGTGGCCATGGTCATGGGCCATGAGATTGCCCACGCCCTGCGCGAACACGCGCGCGAACGCATGGGCAAAAGCACCGCCACCCAAGGCCTGGCGCGCCTGGGCGGCGCCATTGCCTCGGGCTGGCTGGGAATTGACCCGCGCATCACCGACACCGTGGCGCAGCAGGGCGCCAATTTGCTCACGCTCAAGTTTGGCCGCGAAGACGAGTCCGAGGCCGATCTGGTGGGCATGGAGCTGGCCGCGCGTGCCGGCTTTGACCCGCGTGCCGGCGTGACCTTGTGGGAAAAAATGGCGGCTGCCAGCAAAGGCGCTCCGCCGCAGTGGCTGTCCACCCACCCCTCCGGCAACACCCGCATTGCCGACATCGAGGCCAATTTGCCCAAGGTCATGCCGCTGTATGAGCGCGCCCGCCGCTCCAAAACCAACGAGCCGCTGGACGGCAAAACACCATGACCGATGCTGCCTCTGCCCCACTGCTTGAATCGATTTACTTTGACACCGCGCCGGGCATTCGACTGCACGCCAAGGCCTGCGGCCCGGTAGATGCACCGGTGCTTTTGTTCATCCACGGTTTCCCGGAGTTTTGGTACGCCTGGCGGGAACAACTGGCGCACTTCTGCGCCGACTACCGCTGCGTGGCCTTGGATTTGCGCGGCTTCAATTTGTCCTCGCAGCCGCTGGCGCTGGAGGCCTACAAGCCGGCCGCTTTGCTGGGCGATGTGTGCGCGGTGATTGCCGCCTTGGGCGCGCCGGTGCACGCGGTGGTGGCGCACGACTGGGGTGGGGCGTTGGCCTGGGGCCTGGCGGCGCAGTTTCCGCACCTCATGCAGAAGTTTGCGGTGCTTAACGCCCCGCACACCCTGGCGTTTGCCCACGCCCTGGCGCACGACCCCGAACAAATCGCCGCCAGCCAGTACATGAACTGGCTGCGCCGCCCGGGGAGCGAAGGCGCGCTGGCGCACAACGGGTTTGAACGCCTGTGTGCTTTTGCCGACCTGCAAACCGAAGACGACAAGGCCGCCTACCGCGCCTGCTGGAGCCACGGTCTGACCGGGGGCTGCAATTACTACCGCGCCTCGCCCCTGCACCCGGACGACCCGCAACAGCCCGAGCAGGCCGGGCACATGGCGGCGCTGGCGGCCAAGCTCCAGCCCGAAGGTTTTCGCGTGGCGGTGCCCACGCAAGTGATTTGGGGCACCGCCGACACAGCGCTGCGCCCGGTTTTGCTGCAGGGGCTCGAACAACACGTGGCCGACCTGCGCATTCACCGCATTGAGGGCGCCGGCCACTGGCTGGCGCGCACCCATGCAGGCGAGGTGAATCGGGTGTTGCGGGGATTTTTGGACGGGACATAGTCCGTACATCAGTGTATGGGTTGGCGCTACACTGGCGGCTTGGCGCGCTCGCGCGGCACCCGTCCGACCTTGTTTGCATCGCCCGAAAGGCTTTTTTATGTCCACTGGTATTCCCCTGCCCACCGTCCCGCGCGTGCTGCGCACCCCCGACGAACGCTTTGCCAACCTGCCCGACTTTCCTTATGCGCCGCATTACACCGAAGTCGGTGGCCTGCGCATTGCGCACATTGACGAAGGCCCGCGCGACGGCCCCATCGTGTTGTTGATGCACGGCGAGCCGACCTGGTCGTTTTTGTACCGCAAGATGATTCCGGTGCTGGTGGCCCAGGGCCTGCGCGTGATTGCGCCCGACCTGGTGGGCTTTGGCCGCTCCGACAAACCGGCGCGCGGGCGTGACTATTCCTACCTCAACCACGTGCAGTGGATGAAAGCCTGGGTGCAGGCCAACGACTTTACGCACATGACGTTTTTCGGCCAGGACTGGGGCTCCTTGGTGGGCCTGCGCGTGGTGGCCGAAATGCCCGAGCGCTTTGACCGCGTGGCCCTGGGCAACGGCGCCTTGCCGACGGGCACCATGCCGGTGCCCAAGGCGTTCAAGATCTGGCGCGCGTTTTCGCGTTACAGCCCTTGGTTTCCGATTGGCCGCATTGTGAAAACGGGTTGCGCCCAAGGCCTGACGCCACAAGAAGTGGCCGCCTACGACGCGCCTTTTCCCAGCGGCAAATACCGTGTGGGCGCACGCGTGTTTCCCGGCTTCGTGCCGACCACGCCGCAAGACCCCGAGCGAGCGCGCAACGAAGCGGCCTGGGAAGTGTTCAAGCGCTGGGACAAGCCCTTTCTCACCCTGTTTGGCACCCGCGACCCGGTCACCAAGGGCGGCGAACGGATGTGGCAAGAACTCGTGCCCGGCGCCCAGGGCCAGCCGCACACCAAAATCCGCGGCGCTGGCCATTTTTTGCAAGAAGACAAGGGCGTCGAGGTGGCGCAGCATCTGGCGGCGTTTGTGCGGGCTTGACGCTTTAGTGCGGCTGCACCGCGCTAAACGCCGCCGCCAAATGAAAAGCGCCTAATAGGGGGCTCCCCTGTTTCGGAGGAGCGCACCCCCCAAGGCCCCATGCCCCCTTCCCCCGTCGGCTATTTCACCAAGCAGGAAAACATCGCCGTCACCGGCGTGGCGGACATGGTGATTCGCTCGCTGCTGGACAAGCAGCAGTTCCATGATCCGCTGGAGGCGGCTTTGCGGCTGGGCATTTCGTCGGCCACTTGGCCCTTGTTTGGCCTCCTGTGGCCCTCGGGCGCGCGCTTGGCCGAGCGATTGGCCATGCGGCCGGTGCGCATGGACGAGCGGATTTTGGAAATCGGCTGCGGCCTGGCTTTGTCGAGCCTGGTGGGCCACCGGCGCGGCGCGGACATGACGGCCAGCGACTGCCACCCGCTGGCCGGGGCCTTTTTGGCCGAAAACGTACGCCTGAACGGCTTGCTGCCGCTCAAATACCGCCACGGCCAGTGGGGCCGCTTGCCGCAAGACCGCGACTTTGACGGCCCGCCGCCCGTGTCCGCGCTGGCGCTGGCCGCGCCCGACCTGGCGATCAGCGGGCGCTTTGAGCTGATCATTGGCAGCGACATTCTTTATGAGCGTGACGAGGCCGGCGCGCTGGCCGACTTTATTGACAGCCATGCCGCGCCCCGGGCCGAAATCTGGGTGGTGGACCCCAACCGGGGTAACCGGGCGCACTTTCACCGCAACATGGCGGCGCTGGGTTTTGCCATGGTGCAAGACACGCTAGACCGCCTGGCCGGCCCGGGCGTGGAGGCCTACCACGGCCGAATGCTCACCTACACCCGCAGCCGACCCGACCACCGCGTGGCGGCCTGAGCGCCAAGGGCTCGGGCGCCGGTGCTAGTTCACGACCGGGAGCGGCCTTCGGCAAACGGCCAATGCTCGGCGCGGCGCTTCGCCGCTCCCATCAAGCCAGCAAAGCCACATTGCCCCCCGCCGCCGTGGTGTTCACCGTCACCGTGCGCTCCGCACAAAAGCGGTACAAATAGTGCGGGCCGCCCGCCTTGGGGCCGGTGCCGCTCAGGCCCTCGCCGCCAAAGGCCTGAACGCCGACCACGGCGCCGATCATGTTGCGGTTGATGTAGACGTTGCCAATGTGCGCGGCCTGGGCCAGCGCTTGGGCGCGGCTGTCGATGCGGGTCTGGATGCCCAGGGTCAGGCCGTAGCCCAGGGCGTTGATCTGCGCAATCACCTTCGCCGGGTCGCCGCTCCAGCGCACCACTTGCAGCACCGGGCCGAAGATTTCGGCGTTCACCTCGGCGATGCTTTTCACCTCAAAGGCGTGGGGCGCCACCAGGTGCGCCGTGGGCACGCCATCGGCGTTGGATGCGGCATCCGGGCCCAAGAGCTGCGTGTGCTGCGCGCGCAGGCGGGCGAGGTGGCGGTGGATGTTGTCAAAGGCTTCTTGGTCAATCACCGGGCCGACGTCGGTGGCCAGCTCGGCGGGGTCGCCTAGGCGCAGCTCGTGCGCCGCGCCGCGCAGCATTTCGATCACGCCGTCGGCAATTTCTTCGTGCACGCACAAGAGCCGCAGCGCCGAGCAGCGCTGCCCGGCCGAACGAAAGGCGCTCAGCACCGCTGCGTCCACCACCTGTTCGGGCAGCGCGCTGGAATCGACCAGCATGGCATTGATGCCGCCGGTCTCGGCAATCAGCGGCACGATGGGGCCGTCTTTGGTGGCCAAGGCGCGCTGGATGATTTTTGCCACCTCGGTGGAGCCGGTAAACACCACGCCGGCCACGCCGGGCTGCGCCACCAGCGCCGCGCCCACGGTCTCGCCCGGGCCATGCACGAGCTGCAGCGCGTCTATCGGCACTCCCGCGTCGTGCAGCAGGCGCACCGCCAGTGCGGCAATGGCCGGCGTTTGTTCGGCCGGTTTGGCCAACACGGTGTTACCGGTGGCCAGGGCGGCGGCCACCTGGCCCATAAAGATGGCCAGCGGAAAATTCCAGGGGCTGATGCAGACCCAGACGCCGCGCGCGGTCAGCGTCAGCGTATTGGTCTCGCCGGTGATGCCGTAGCTGTGGCCAAAAGACGCGCCCTGCACCACCGGCATGGCGATGGGCTGCATGATGCGCTCGGCCTCTTGGGCGTAGTAGCGCACAAAGTCGATCGCTTCGCGCAGTTCGGCCACCGCGTCGCCCCAGGTTTTGAAGGCTTCTTGCACCAGCATCGCGCACAGCGCGCTGCCGTGCGCCTGCAGGCTGTCAGCGGCGCGGTTCAATACCTGCGCGCGCTCGGCCACCGGGGTGTTGCTCCAGGCGGCGTAGCTGGCCTGGCTGGCGGCAAAAGCCGGGGCAATGGCACTGGCCGGGGCCACGGGCACCTGGGGCAAAGGCGCCTTGGCCCAGGCTGCCAGCAGGGGCGTACGCATGGCGGGAACCGTCAGGTCCACGCCCGCGCTGTTCAGACGCCCGCCCTGCGGCGCACCAAACAAATCGGCCGGCAGCGGCAGCGAGGGATTGGGTTCTAAGCGCAGCGGCGAAATCAGCAAGTCGCCCAGGCCCACCGATTCGTCGGCGAGTTGGTGCACAAAGGAGGAGTTGGCGCCGTTTTCCAGTAAGCGACGCACCAGATAAGCCAGCAGATCCTTGTGCGCACCCACCGGCGCATACACGCGGCAGGCGATCAGCGGGTTTTTCAGCACCTCGCGGTACACCCCTTCGCCCATGCCGTGCAGGCGCTGCAACTCAAAGCGCGGGCCAGGCTGCGCCGCCGGGCCGCCCCAAGGCGCAGCAGCCCCCTTGGGGGGCAGCGCAGTACGCGCAGCGACAAGCGTGGGGGTCACCCGCATCGCTAGTTGCAAGATGGCCGCAATGGTGGTTGCGTTGTGCGTGGCGAACTGCGGGAAGATCGCGTCTGGCGCGTCCAGCAGCGCGCGGGCGCATGCCAGGTAGGACACGTCGGTGTGGTGTTTGTGGGTAAACACCGGGTAGTGCGGCAGGCCGAGCTCCTGGGCGCGTTTGATCTCCGCGTCCCAGTAGGCGCCCTTGACGAGGCGGCACATCAGGCGCACCTGGTGTTTGCGCGCCAGCGCGGTGACGTGCGCCACCAGTTCTAGCGCCCGGCTTTGGTAGGCCTGCAGCGCCAGGC
>CANBVJ010000026.1 GCA_947372865.1 Comamonadaceae bacterium | reverse complement strand
GCCTGGATAAAGCTGGCCGTGGGCGCGGCAATGGCAATGTCGCAAGCCATGGCCAGGCTGGCGCCCGCGCCGGCCGCTACGCCGTTGACCGCCGCCACGCAGGGCATGCGCAGCAACTGGATGCGCCGGGTGGTGGGGTTAAAGGCCTGGTCAATCACCGGGCCGGGGTCAGCGCGCTGGACCATGTCGGGGCCGGGCGTGAAGTCAAAGTCCGCCAAGTCGGCCCCGGCGCAAAAGGCCCGGCCCGCACCGGTAATCACGCAGGCGCGAATCGACGGGTCGGCTTCGGCCTGGTCCAGCGCGGCCCACAGGTCGTGGTGCATGGTGCGGTTAAAGCTATTGAGCGAGGCGGGGCGGTTGAGCGTGATCAGCGCCACGTTGGCGCGCGCTTCAAACAAAACGGTGCTGTCGGTCATGGGGGGTTCCTGCGAAGTCGTTGTGCGTGTAAACAAGGGGTGGGGAGCGCTGGTTATAGTGGCACTTTGACCACTTTAGCGCACCCCATCATGACTTACGAATGCATCACCACCCGTACCGAAGGCGACAAAGTTGCCATCATTACCCTCAACCGCCCCAAGCAGCTCAATGCGCTCAACGACCAGTTAATGGACGAACTCGGCCACGCCCTCAAGGCCTTTGACGCCGATCCGGCCCTGGGTTGCGCAGTGATTACCGGCAGCGAAAAAGCCTTTGCCGCAGGCGCCGACATTGCCGCCATGGCCAAGTACAGCTTTGCTGACGTGTATGGCTCGGACTACATCTCGCGCAACTGGGAAACCATCCGCTCCATCCGCAAGCCGGTGATTGCCGCAGTCAGCGGCTTCGCGCTGGGCGGCGGCTGCGAGCTGGCCATGATGTGCGACTTCATCATCGCCGCCGACAACGCCCGCTTTGGCCAGCCTGAGATCAAGCTCGGCGTGATTCCCGGCGCCGGTGGCACCCAACGCCTGCCGCGCGCCGTGGGCAAAGCCAAAGCCATGGACATGGCCCTGACCGGGCGCATGATGGACGCCGCCGAGGCCGAACGCGCCGGACTGGTCAGCCGCGTGGTGCCCCTGGCCAGCCTGATGGACGAGGTGCTGGCTGCCGCCCTGATGGTGGCCGGGTTCTCACAAGTCGCCACCATGGCCGCCAAAGAGAGCGTGAACCGCGCGTTCGAGAGCGGCCTGTCCGACGGTGTGATGTTCGAGCGCCGCCTTTTCCACGCCTTGTTTGCCACCGCCGACCAAAAAGAAGGCATGGACGCCTTCATGGCCAAGCGCGCGGCCGTGTTCACCCACCAGTAAACGCCGCCCATGACGCGGCCGCGTTTCTGGCTATAATTTGCGCCTTCGGTGATATAGCTCAGTTGGTTAGAGCGCAGCATTCATAATGCTGATGTCGGTGGTTCAAATCCACCTATCACCACCAAAACCTCCCGCAAGGGACACAAAGCCCGACAGTTTGCGCTGTTGGGCTTTTTTGTTTTCTGCCAGGCAGCGCAAGCCCCTGAGCCTGCGCTCGGCGCCGCCCTTTTGCTAGAGTCCACCCGATGCCCCACCGACCCCAACCCCAAACCCCAGCACGCGCGCTGGTCTGGTTCAAGCGGGATTTGCGCCAGGACGACCATGCGCCCCTGGCGGCGGCGCAGCACTTTGAATCGGCGCTGGGGCTTTTCATCATTGAGCCCGAATGGCTGGCCAGCCCGGAATTCAGCACCGCCCATCTGCAATTTGCACTCGATAGCCTGGCGCCCCTGCGTGCGTCACTGGCCGCGCGGGGCTTGCCCTTGCTGGTGCGCGTGGGCACGGCGGTCGATGTGCTGACCGCGTTGCAGGCCCAAACCGCATTCACCCATCTCCTCAGCCATGAAGAAACCGGCCCCATGTGGACCTATGCGCGCGACAAGGCCGTGGCCGCCTGGTGTGCGGCTGGCGGCGTGCGTTGGCAGGAATGGACGCAGACCGGCGTGGTGCGGCGCCTGCGCTCGCGCTTTGGCTGGGCCAAGCGCTGGCAGGCGCGCATGGACGCGCCGCGCGTGCCGGCGCAAGGCGGCTTTGCCGGGGTGGCGGGTTTGGACTTGCAAGAGATTCCCGACCTGCACGCGCTGGGCCTGCAAGCCGACACTAAATTAGTACAGACCGGCACCGAAGCCAGCGCCTGGGCCGAATTGGACGGTTTTCTGGACGGGCGTGGGCGCGACTACCGGCGCGCCATGTCCAGCCCCCTGACCGCGCCCGACGCCTGCAGCCGCCTGAGCCCACACCTGGCCTTTGGCACGATTTCGATGCGCACGGTCCACCAATCCACCGAACACGCCATCGCCCACGCCAGCGACCGCAATCTGGCGCGCGCCCTGCGCAGCTTTAGTGGCCGCCTGCGCTGGCATTGCCACTTTATGCAAAAGCTCGAAGACCAGCCGTCGATTGAGTTTGAAAACTTTGCCAGCGTGTGCGACGGCCTGCGCGAAAACGACTTTGACGCCACCCGCTTTGACGCCTGGTGCGCAGGCCAAACCGGCTATCCCATGGTGGACGCCTGCATGCGCTCGCTCAAAGCCACGGGCTGGCTCAACTTTCGGATGCGCGCCATGCTGGTGAGTTTTGCGTCCTACCACCTCTGGCTGCATTGGCGCCCTACGGGTCTCTTTCTGGCGAAGCAGTTTTTGGACTTCGAAGCCGGCATCCACTGGAGCCAGATGCAAATGCAAAGCGGCACCACCGGTATCAACACGCTGCGTATCTATTCGCCCACCAAGCAAGCACTTGACCAGGACCCGGACGGCGCCTTCATACGCCACTGGGTGCCCGAGCTGGCCCGCGTGCCGCTGCCCTACCTGGCCGAGCCGTGGAAGATGAACGATACGTTGGAGCGCATGTCTGGCTGCGTCATAGGGCGCGACTACCCCGCGCCCATCGTGGACGACAAGCATGCGGTCAAGGCCGCCAAAGACCGCTTGTACGGCTTGCGCAAAACCCCCGAAGCGCGCGCCGAGGCCGACGCGGTGCAATCGCGCCACGGCTCGCGCAAAAGCGGCATGGCGCAAACCGGCATGCAGCGGCGCGCTGGCAACATGGAAAAGGCTGCCGCCCAAGCCACAAGCCACGCGCAACAAACCGACCTGTTCGCTGACTTGGGCGAACCGGTCGACGACTCACCAAGGGGCCTTGCATGAAAAACGACTTCAAGGGCAACAAAAGCAGCCTGCCCTCCAAACCCTGCGCGGTCTGCCAGCGCCCCATGACCTGGCGCAAAGCCTGGGCCAAAAACTGGGACTCGGTGCGCTACTGCTCCGACGCCTGCCGCGCCAAGAAGAACACTGCGCCGTCCAAGGGCAGCGCAAGCTAAGTCACCATGAACCACACCAACGCAAGCGCCGCGGCCACCCAAATCCCCCGCGCACCAATCCGCCACCTCGTGCTCGTGCTCGGCGACCAGCTCGACATCAGCGCCACCGCCTTGGACGGCTTCGACCCGACGCAAGACTGCATCTGGATGGCCGAGGTGGCGCAGGAGTCCGAACACGTCTGGTCCGCAAAACAGCGCACCACCGTGTTTTTGAGCGCCATGCGCCACTTTGCCGCCGACTTGCGCGCCCAAGGCTGGCCCGTGCATTACGTCACCCTGGACGCGCCCGACAACAGTGGCACTTTGGCGGGCGAACTGGCCAAGGCGATTGCCGCGTGCCAGCCCCAAACCCTGGTGATGACCGCGCCGGGCGACTGGCGCGTGCTGCAAGACTTGCGCGGCGCAGCGCTGGCGGCCAAGGTGCCGCTGGACGTGCGCGATGACCTGCATTTCTTCAGCACCGTGCGCGACTTTGCCGCCCACGCCAAGGGCCGCAAGCAGCTGCGCCTGGAATACTGGTACCGCGAGCTGCGCCAAAAAACCGGCATCCTGATGGACGGCAAAGCACCCGCAGGCGGCCAGTGGAACTTTGACGCCGACAACCGCGCCTCCTTCGGCGCCAAAGGCCCCGGCGCCGTGCCGCCGCCCACGCGCTTTGCGCCCGACGCCATCACGCAAGCGGTGATTGCGCTGGTCAACACCCGCTTCGCCAGCCACCCCGGCAGCGTGGCCGAATTTGGCTGGCCGGTCACGCGCGCGCAGGCCCTGCTGGCGCTGGACGCCTTTATCCAAGAGCGCCTGCCCTTCTTTGGCGAACACCAGGACGCGATGTGGGAGGGCGATGTGTGGCTCTACCACTCGCACCTGGCTTGTGCCATGAACCTCAAGCTGCTGGGCGCGCGCGAAGTGGTGGCTGCGGCGGAGGCCGCCTACCGCGCGGGCGCTGCGCCGCTGCCTGCGGTGGAAGGCTTTATCCGCCAGATTCTGGGCTGGCGCGAATACGTGCGCGGCATTTACTGGACGCAGATGCCGGAATATGAGGAGCGCAACGCGCTAGGCGCCACGGCCGATCTGCCCGCGTTTTACTGGACCGGCGATACCGACATGGCCTGCCTGCGCGACGCCATTGGCCAGACCCTGCGCCACGGCTATGCGCACCACATCCAGCGCCTGATGGTCACGGGTTTGTATGCGCTGCTCTTGGGCGTCAAGCCCCAGCAAGTGCACCAGTGGTACTTGGCCGTGTACGTGGATGCGGTGGAATGGGTGGAGCTGCCCAACACCTTAGGGATGAGCCAGTTCGCCGACGGCGGCGTCATGGCCAGCAAGCCCTATGCGGCCAGCGGCAAATACATCCAGCGCATGAGCAACCACTGCAAGGGCTGCCGCTTTGACCCGGCGCTGTCGGTGGGCGAAGCGGCCTGCCCCTTCACCACGCTGTACTGGGATTTTTTGCTGCGCCACGAAACGATGCTGACCGCCAATCCGCGCATGGGCATGCAGCTCAAAAATCTGGCACGCTTATCCACCGATCAGCGCGGCGCCATCGTGGCCCAAGCCACCCGGCACCGCGAAGCGACGGCCGCCGTGGCCAGTGCGCACCCGGCAGGCAAGCCATGAGCGCGCTGTTTCCCCCAACTTTGGAGGCGGCGCAAGCGCGATTGGACGCGGTAGACCCGCAGGCCTACGCGCGCAGCCGCAACCACATCGACGGCGCCGTCACCCGGCTTTCGCCCTACCTCACGCACGGGCTGCTGACCCTGCCCGAGGCCTACCAGCGGATTAACGGCCGCACGCCGCTGGAGCCCCAAGGCAAGCTGGTGTTCGAGTTCGGCTGGCGCGAATACCACCACCACGTGTGGGCGCATCTGGGCGAGCGCATCCAGCAGTCGCTGCACGCCGGCCTGCACGAGGACGCAAGCTACGCCGGCCAGGTGCCCGAGGACGTGCGCCACGCCGCCACCGGCATCCCCGCCATCGACGAGGCGGTGCGCACCCTGTACGCCACCGGCTACCTGCACAACCACGCGCGCATGTGGCTGGCGAGCTACCTGGTGCACATCCGCAAGGTCCATTGGCACGCGGGTGCGTGCTGGATGATTGCGTATCTGCTGGACGGCGACCGGGCTAGCAACCACCTGAGCTGGCAATGGGTCGCAGGCACCGGCAGCACCAAGCCCTATTTATTCAACGCCGAGAACGTGGCCCGTTACGCGCCCGAGCCTTGGCACTGCCCGGGCACGACTATCGACACCACGTATGAGGCGCTGGACGAGGTGGCGCGCAGCCCCAAGAACCTGCTGCCCCGCGCGCCGTCCCAGCGCAGCGCGGTAGGCGCCACGGACGAGCCCGTCGTGCTGACCGCGCCGCCCGCAGCCCTGGGTTTTGTGACGCCCGCCGCAAGCGGCCTTGCGGGCAAAGACGTGTGGCTGGTGCACGCTTGGTCCCTGGGTCAGCGTCCGCCCGAGGTGCCGCCGGATGCAATTTGCATTGCAATTGCGGTAGCTGACTTTCACCAGCACAACCCGTGGAGCGCGCTGCGCTGGAACTTTGTCGGCCAGCGCATGGCGGACATGGCGTCGGCGCGCTGGTTTGGAAGTGCCGAGGCGATCTGCGCAGCTTTGGCCGACGCGCGTTGCGTGCACATGGTGGAAGATTTGCACTTGGGCAGCTTCCCGCACCACCTGCGGGCGCTGGCGCACCGCAGCCACGCCCATCCGCTGCTGTTCGAACCCGTGGACCGGCTGTGCCCCAGTTTTTCCGGCTGGTGGAAGCAAACCCGCATCGCCCCGCAGTACCACGGCAGCGCGCGCTAGACGGCGCGCCACTGGCCATGCGCACAGGGGCTCCGCCGGGGCCTGCATGGTAGGATTTGCCCTGTTTTTCAACCCAGCCTCTGGATACACACCATGAACCGCTGCACCCGCCCGGCGGCTTGCGCCCGGCCCATTGGCCACCGTTGGCGTGCGACCCTGATCGCATCTGCGCTGTGCGCCATCGCCGTGTTGGCGTCTGCCCAAACCACCGTGCGGCCCTTCCCACCCAAGGCCGAGCGCGGCGTCATGCAAATCACCCAGCCGCCCGAGCTGCTGCTCAACGGCAAGCCCGACCAGCTCTCGCCCGGTGCGCGCATCCACGGCGCCGACAACATGCTGCGGATGTCGGGCACGCTCATGGGCCAGAAAGCCGTGGTCAACTTTGTGCGCGAACCCGCAGGCCAGGTGCACGAGGTGTGGATCCTTACCGAGGCTGAGGCCGCCCAAAAACTGCCCACCGGCCCCTAGCGCTGGTCCGTCCCGCGCACCCTGAACTCCCGCTTGCGCCACACCGCGCACCCGCCTTGCGCCCCGGCGCCGGGCCCCCTTTTTCTGAGAACGACCCCATGTCCAAAAAAGTATTTATCAAAACCTTCGGCTGCCAGATGAACGAGTACGACTCCGACAAGATGGTCGATGTGCTGGGTGCCGCCCAGGGTTATGAAAAAACCGATGTCGTTGAAGAAGCCGACCTGATTTTGTTCAACACCTGCTCGGTGCGCGAAAAGGCGCAGGAGAAAGTGTTCTCAGACCTGGGCCGCGTCAAGCACCTGGCCAAAAAGGGCGTGCAAATCGGCGTGGGCGGCTGCGTGGCCAGCCAGGAAGGCGCGGCCATCATTGCGCGCGCCCCGTATGTGGATGTGGTGTTTGGCCCGCAAACCCTGCACCGCCTGCCCGAGATGCTCAACCAGCGCCGCCTGCAGGGTCGCGCGCAGGTGGACATCAGCTTTCCCGAGATCGAGAAGTTTGACCACCTGCCCCCGGCCAAGGTGGAAGGCGCATCCGCCTTTGTGAGCATCATGGAAGGCTGCTCCAAATACTGCAGCTACTGCGTGGTGCCTTACACGCGCGGCGAAGAAGTCTCGCGTCCGTTTGAAGACGTGCTGGTGGAAGTTGCCGGACTGGCCGACCAGGGCGTGAAAGAAATCACGCTCCTGGGCCAAAACGTCAACGCCTACCGCGCGCCCATGGTGGGCGCAGGCGCTGGGGGCGAGGTGGCGGACTTTGCCACGCTGCTCGAATACGTGGCCGACATTCCGGGCATTGAGCGCCTGCGCTACACCACCAGCCACCCCAACGAATTTACGCCGGCGCTGATTGCGGCCTACGACAAAATCCCCAAGCTCGTCAGCCACCTGCATTTGCCGGTGCAACACGGATCGGACCGCATTTTGATGGCCATGAAGCGCGGCTACACCGCCATGGAATTCAAAAGCACGGTGCGCAAGCTGCGCACCATTCGCCCGGACATGGCCATGAGCAGCGACTTCATCGTCGGCTTTCCCGGCGAGACCGAAGAAGACTTTGGCAAGATGATGAAGCTGATTGACGACATTGGCTTTGACAACAGCTTTAGCTTTATTTTTAGCCCACGCCCCGGCACGCCCGCCGCCAACTTGCATGACGACACGCCGCACGAAGTCAAGCTGCGCCGCCTGCAGCAGCTCCAAGCCGCCATCAACGCCAACATCACCCGCATCAGCGAGAGCCGGTTGGGCACGGTGCAGCGCATCCTGGTGGAGGGCGCCTCCAAGCGCGACGCCACCGAACTCATGGGCCGCACTGAATGCAACCGCGTGGTCAACTTTGCCGGCCAGCCCCGCTTGGTGGGGCAACTGGTGGACGTCAAGATCACCGAGACGCGCACCTATTCGCTGCGCGGCGAAGTGCTGACCGCCCAGGAATAAGGAGATGACCATGTCCTTCAAAACCTTTTTTGCTGTTTGGGCCCTGGCCTGCGCTGCCGGTCTGGCCCAGGCCGGCGAGCCTTTGACCGCCGTGCCCGCGCTGGATGTGCCGCGCTACATGGGCACCTGGTACGAGATCGCCAAGCTGCCCAACTGGTTCCAGCGCAAATGCGTGAGCAGCACCCGCGCCCAATACAGTCTGCAGGCGGACGGCAAAGTGCAGGTGGCCAATAGCTGCAGATTGGCCTCGGGCGAATTTGAAGACGCCAATGGCGCGGCCCGCCAGATGGGCGCGCCTAACTCGCCCAAGCTCAAAGTGCGCTTTGCCCCGGCCTGGCTGTCCTTCATCCCCGCCGTCTGGGGCGACTACTGGGTGGTCGAGTTGGACGACAACTACCAATGGGCGGCCGTGAGCGAGCCGGGACGCCAGTACCTATGGATTTTGTCGCGCAGCCCGCGCATGGAGCCTGCCGTCTACGCCGACGTGCTGGCGCGCCTGGCGCGCAAAGGTCTGGACGTGCAAAAGCTCGAACTCACCCGCCAGGACGACTAGGCGCCATGGACAACCTTGCCACCTTGCAAGCCCTGGGCGTCACCTTGCCCAGCCCGGTGTATTTGCTCGGCTCCGTGTTGTTTGGACTGCTGGGCTATGCCGCCTGGCGGCGCGGTCGCGCCATGGGCCGACCGCCCCTGACCTGGGGCGGCGTGGCGCTCATGGTGTACCCGGCGGCGGTGGATGACACGCTGCTGCTCTGGCTGGTGGGCGTGGCCTTGAGCGCCGTCCTGGCTTTGCGCTGGAAGTAAGCCACCCAGCCTACAACATGGTTCACAATCCTGCCCTAGTAAAACCACGCACTATTTCATGACCGACGTTTCCTCCGCACCCGCCTTGCCCGACCATTTGTCCGTAGACCCGCGCAGCCCGCACCATGTGGCCGCCGTGTTCGAGCACGATATCGGCATCCGCCTCAATGACAAGGAGCGTTTTGACGTGGAGGAATACTGCATCAGCGAAGGCTGGGTCAAAGTCCCGGCCGGCAAGGCCAAAGACCGCCATGGCCGCCCGCTGCTGATCAAGATCAAGGGCCGGGTTGAGGCCTTTTACCGCAGCCCGGCGGCCTAAAGCCGGGTTTCAGCAGCCCCAGAGCGGGGCGCTGGCGCGGGCCTGAGGCGGTTTCAGAAGCGCATCAAAACGGCATTTTGGGCATGCCCTTCATGCCGCCCATGCGCTTCATCATTTTCATCATGCCGCCGCCGCTCATTTTTTTCATCATGTCCTGCATTTGCTCAAATTCCTTGAGCATGCGGTTGACTTCCTGCACCTGAACACCGGCGCCCGCGGCAATGCGGCGCTTGCGGGTGGCTTTGATCAGGTCGGGCTTGCGCCGCTCCAGCGGCGTCATGCTGTGGATGATGCCTTCCTTGCGCTTGATGTCTTTTTCGGCCTTGTCCATGTCCACCTGACCGGCCTTGGCCGCCAGCGCTGCGGGCAGCTTGTCCATCAGGCTCGACAGGCCGCCCATCTGCCGCATTTGCTGGATTTGGCCCAAAAAGTCGTTCAAATCAAAAGCCGCACCGCTTTTCACCTTGGCGGCGAGTTTTTGTGCTGCCTCCACGTTCACCCCGGCGGTGACCTGCTCGACCAGCGCCACGATATCGCCCATGCCCAAAATGCGTCCGGCGTGGCGCTGGGCGTCAAACACTTCCAGGCCGTCGAGCTTTTCGCTGGTACCCGCAAATTTGATGGGCGCGCCGGTGACTTGGCGCACCGAGAGCGCCGCGCCACCGCGCGAGTCGCCGTCGGTTTTGGTCAGGATGATGCCGGTCAGCGGCAGCGCCTCTTTGAAGGCGCGCGCGGTGTTGATCGCGTCCTGGCCCTGCATGGCGTCCACCACAAACAGCGTTTCCACCGGTTTGAGCGCCGCGTGCAGGGCGGTGATCTCGGCCATCAGCGCCTCGTCAATCGCCAGGCGGCCGGCCGTATCGACCAGCAGCACGTCAAAAAAGTGTTTTTTCGCGTAGTCCAGCGCCGCCAGTCCAATGTCCACCGGCTTTTGGTCGGGCGAGCTGGGGAACCACTCGGCCCCAGCCTGGGCCGTCACGGTTTTGAGCTGCTCGATGGCGGCCGGGCGGTACACGTCGCCCGAGACGGTGAGCACTTTCTTTTTGCGCTTCTCGATCAGGTGCTTAGCCAGCTTGGCCGTGGTGGTGGTTTTACCGGCGCCTTGCAGGCCGGCCATCAAAATCACCGCCGGGGGCTGGGCTGCGAGGTTGATGTCGCTCACGCCTTCGCCCATGGTGGTGGCGAGCTCCTGGTTGACGATGCTCACCAGCACCTGGCCTGGTTGCAGCGAGCCCAGCACCTCTTGCCCCAGCGCTTTTTCCTTGACGCGGGCAATAAAGTCGCGCACCACCGGCAGCGCCACATCGGCCTCCAAGAGCGCCATGCGCACTTCGCGCAGCATCTCGGACACGTTGTCCTCGGTAATGCGCGATTGGCCGCGCAGGGTTTTCACCAGGCGCGAGAGTTTGTCGGTCAGGGCGGAGGCCATAGGGGAATCCAGTGCGGGGAATAGGAATGAACAGGGCGCTTCAAGGTTGCAGTTTGCACCCTGGGCCGCAAACGGCGGTGCGCAAAAGGCTAAACTGTTGTGATGATTTTAGACAGCGCGTCCCCCTTGCGCCTTGGCTTGACCGCCGTGGCCGCGTTTGCCTATGTGTGGCCGGCCGTTCGGGTGGGCAGCCACAGCGCTTGGGTGACCCGGTTTTGGGTCGGGCTGGCCTGGTTGTCCCATGGCGCGCTGCTGGGGCTGGGCTTCTCAGACACGCCCGCGCGCTTTGGCTTTGCGCCGGCTTTGTCGGTGACCGCCTGGTTGATTGCGACGAGCTACGCGGTAGAGCGCCAGTGGTACCCGCAGTTGCCCGCGCGCTGGGCGCTCAGCGCGGTCGGCGCCTTGTCGGTGGTGCTGGCGCTGGCGTTTCCCGGCACGGCCTTGCCCGCCACCGCCTCGGTCTGGATGCCTTTGCACCTGGCCATGGGCGTCTCCTGCTACGGCCTGTTTGGCGTAGCGGTGGTGCATGCCTGGTTCATGACGCGCGCCGAAGCCCGCATGCGCCTGGGCGTGGACACGCAAAGTGGCCTGCCGCTACTTACCCTGGAACGCCTGACCTACCGCTTTGTCGCTGCCGGCTTTGTGTTGCTCACGGCCACGTTGCTGGTGGGCTACGGCTTTGGCGACGTGGTTTATGGTCACGCCAAGGCCTGGCGCTGGGACCACAAGACCGTGTTTTCCCTGCTGTCGTGGCTGACCTTTGCCGTGCTGCTGGTGGGGCGCTCACATTTCGGCTGGCGCGGCAAGCGCGCGGTGGCGGTGCTCTATATAGGCTCCGCCTTTTTGTTTTTGGCCTATGTGGGCTCGCGCTTTGTGCTGGAAGTGGTCTTGGGCCGCGTTGCATGAAGTACCTCTTGCTGCTGTTGGTGGCCCTGCTGATCATTTGGCAGTGGCGGGGTTACCGCGACCGCGACGCCCGCAAGCAGCCCCCGGCCCGCGGCAGCGCCGAACAGCCCATTGAGATGGTGGCTTGCTTGCATTGCGGCACCCATGTGGCAGCCGCTGAGGCCGTGCAAGGCCGCCAGGGCAGCTACTGCAGCGCCGAGCACCGCCAGCGCCACGAAGCTTGATCGCCCCAGCGCACACACCCGACCCGGGCGTTGACGCCAGCCCATCGGCCCCGTTGTGGCGCCAGGGTTGGTACGCCCGGGCCCAGGCCCAGCCTTCACCCAACTTTGGCCCGCGTCCGCCGCAGGCCCGCATTGACCTGCTGGTGGTGCACTCCATCAGCCTGCCGCCCGGCGTCTACGGCGGCCCCGAAGTCGGGCAACTGTTTTGCAACCAGCTCGACTGGGACGCGCACCCTTACTTCCAGACCATCCGGGGTTTGCAGGTTTCGGCCCACTTTTTCATCCGCCGTGACGGCAGCCTGTGGCAGTTTGTCAGTTGCGATGACCGCGCCTGGCACGCCGGCGCCTCGTCCTACCGGGGGCGGGACAACTGCAACGACGACTCCATTGGCGTGGAATTGGAGGGCCTGGAGGGCGACACCTTTACGCCAGCGCAGTACCAGTCCTTGGCCGATCTGGTCGCGGCCGTGGCGCAACACTACCCGCTGGCCGACGTGGCCGGCCATGAGCACATCGCACCGGGCCGAAAAGTGGACCCGGGGCCGGGGTTTCAATGGAATTTATTGATACCTCATTTAACGGCCTTGTCTCTGCGAACACCGAATCTTTAAATAAATTTAGATTTTTTATTTTTCGGGTTCGTGTCATCAAATTTTGATGAATTTTTTGTCGAATAGCCGACAAAGCCAATAAATACGCGGTGTGCAAGGGCAAAGCCGCCGCCAAGGCTGGTAAATCCTGAGGGTTTTGCTGCCTCCTTCGCGTTGGTGCGCCCTGCGAAGCCTTCGCCATTTCAGAAAAACAAGGCTAATCCACCCCAATTATTGACCTCGCGCATTTTTCAATGCCAGAGCGTGAAATTTGGACCCGATACACTACCGGTAGTGGCTTGTGCTGCCCCGACACACCAGATATAGTGCTTTTTAATTTCTGGTCCGATGCGCATCCCAGCACCCAAACAGCCTCAAAAGCCCGTTTTTGATAAAAATACCGATAGCAAAAGGAAACCATGCAAACCCTTACATCCTTGTCTCCCGCAGCGCCGATCGCCACCACGCTGGGCGGCCATCCGTCCGACGCCACCAGCGTCAACGCACTGTCGAGCTACCAAATCATTCGCCGCAATGGCGCAGTGGTTGCGTTTGAGCCCAACAAAATCGCCGTGGCCATCATGAAGGCCTCGCTCGCCGTTCATGGCACCCAGGGCGCGGCCTCGGCCAGCGTGCGCGAAAACGTCGACGCCTTGACCCAACAGGTCATCCGCGCGCTGGTGCGCTCGCGTCCAGGCGGCGGCACCTTCCATATTGAAGACGTGCAAGACCAGGTCGAATTGGGCCTGATGCGCGCAGGCAACCACGAAGTGGCACGCGCCTATGTGCTGTACCGCGAACGCCGCACCCAAGAACGCGCCAAGCAAGTGGCCGACGCCACCCCAGCCGCTCCCACCTTGCATGTGATTGACCGCGGCCAGCGCGTGGCGCTGGACCTGCGCGCCATGACGCAGCGCATTGAGACCGCGTGCGCCGGGTTGGGCGCTGACGTCAAGGCCGAGCCCATCATCGCCGAGACCATGCGCAATCTGTACGACGGCGTGCCCATGGACGAGGTGTTCAAGGCTTCCATCTTGGCCGCCCGCACCCTGATCGAAAAAGACCCAGACTACACCTACGCCACGGCGCGTTTGCTGTTCCACACCATTTCGCGCGAAGTGCTGGGCCGCGATGTGGCCACGGCTGACATGCAGCAGGCGTACGCCGACTACTTTCCCGACTACATCAAAAAGGCCGTGGGCTACGAGCTGCTGGACGAAAAAATGATGCAGTTCGACTTGGTGCGCCTGGGCGCAGCACTGAAGGCCGAGCGCGACCTGCAGTTTGATTACCTGGGCCTGCAAACCCTGTACGACCGCTATTTCTTGCACCACCAAAAAAGTCGCATCGAGCTGCCCCAGGCTTTCTTCATGCGCGTGGCCATGGGCTTGTCGCTCAACGAGACCGACCGCGAAGCCCGAGCTATCGAGTTCTATGAAGTACTGTCGTCGTTTGACTTCATGTCCAGCACGCCCACGCTTTTCAACAGCGGCGGCCTGCGTTCGCAGCTGTCTTCGTGCTATCTGACCACCGTGCCCGACGATTTGGACGGCATCTACGAGTCCATCAAGGAAAACGCCTTGTTGTCCAAGTTTGCTGGCGGCCTGGGCAACGACTGGACCCGCGTGCGCGCCCTGGGTTCGCGCATCAAGGGCACCAACGGCGAGTCCCAAGGTGTGGTGCCTTTCCTCAAGGTCGTCAACGACACCGCAGTTGCAGTGAACCAAGGCGGCAAGCGCAAGGGCGCGGTTTGCACTTACCTGGAAACATGGCACCTGGACATCGAAGAATTCCTGGAGTTGCGCAAGAACACCGGCGACGACCGCCGCCGCACCCATGACATGAACACCGCCAACTGGGTGCCCGACCTGTTCATGCGCCGTGTGATGGAAAAAGGCCAATGGACGCTGTTCTCGCCGTCCAACGTGCCTGATCTGCACGACAAATTCGGCGCAGAGTTTGAGAAAGCCTATGTCGCCTACGAGCAGCAAGCTGCCCAGGGCCTGATCAAGCCCTCGCGCGTGGTGGAAGCCGCCGACCTGTGGCGCAAGATGCTGACCATGCTGTTTGAAACCGGCCACCCTTGGATTACTTTCAAGGACGCTTGCAATGTGCGCTCGCCCCAGCAGCACGCCGGCGTGGTCCATTCCAGCAACCTGTGCACCGAAATCACGCTCAACACCTCGGACACCGAAACCGCTGTGTGCAACCTGGGTTCGGTCAACTTGCTGCAGCACTTGAAAGACGGCAAGCTCGACCACGATAAGCTCAAGCGCACCATCACCACCGCGATGCGCATGCTCGACAACGTCATCGACATCAACTACTACGCCGTCAAAAAGGCCCGCGACTCCAATATGCGCCACCGCCCGGTGGGCCTCGGGATCATGGCCTTCCAGGACAGCCTGTACGAGTTGCGCATTCCCTACGCCAGCGAGGCGGCCGTCGGCTTTGCCGACACGTCCATGGAAGCAGTGAGCTATTACGCCTATTGGGCTTCGACCGAACTGGCGCGCGAGCGCGGCACTTATTCCAGCTTCAAGGGTTCCTTGTGGGACCAGGGCATCTTGCCTTTTGATACCCTGGACATGTTGGCCAAGGCGCGTGGCGGTTATGTGGAAGTGGACCGCTCCAGCACCATGGACTGGGACGCACTGCGCCGCAAGATCGCCAAAGACGGCATGCGCAACTCCAACTGCGTGGCCATTGCGCCCACGGCCACGATCTCCAACATCATTGGCGTGGATGCGTCGATTGAGCCTTGCTTTGGCAACCTGTCGGTCAAGTCCAATCTGTCGGGCGAGTTCACGGTGGTCAACAGCTACCTGGTGCGCGACCTCAAGCGCATCGGCCTGTGGGACGACGTGATGGTGATGGACCTGAAACATTTCGACGGGTCGCTCAGTCCCATGGACCGCGTGCCGCACGAGATCAAGCAGCTTTACGCCACCGCCTTTGAGGTGGAAACCCGCTGGCTGGTCGAAGCCGCGGCACGTCGCCAGAAGTGGATTGACCAGGCGCAGTCGCTCAATATCTACATGGCTGGCGCCTCGGGCAAAAAGTTGGACGACACCTACAAGCTGGCCTGGGTCCGTGGTCTCAAAACCACCTACTACCTGCGCACCATGTCGGCCACGCACGCCGAAAAATCCACGGTGAGCTCTGGGCGCATGAACTCGGTGTCTTCGGAGTCGGCGGCCCCGTCTGCTGCGCGCGCACCGTCTTTGCTGGAAGCGGCCGCAGCGGCTGCGCAAGAGCAAATGACCCTGAGCGCAAGTGCTGCCACCGACATCAAATTTTGCGGCGTAGACGACCCGACTTGCGAGTCCTGCCAATAAACCTTGCGACGCAGCACGCGCTGCGTCAATTAAATCTGCAATACAGCGCACAAAAGCTATGAATTTCGTGCGCCTGATCGCATAATCTGCCAATTGGAAAACTCTATGCTGACCTGGGACGAAGATATCAAACCTGCAGCGCAAAATGTTTTTGCGCGCGACCCCGCCGACGCTTTTTTTGCTCCGCCTGCGAGCCCCAAAGTGGCGCAGGCTGCGAGCTTCGGCGCAGGTTTCGAGCCGACCACGGCCACCGCTGCCGTGGCATTTGCCGAAGCCTCAAGCCGCCGCGTCAAAGCCTCTGACAAGCGCATCATCAACGGCAAGACCGACGTCAACCAGTTGGTGCCCTTCAAGTACAAATGGGCTTGGGAAAAATACCTGGCCACTTGTGCCAACCACTGGATGCCGCAAGAGGTGAACATGACGCGTGACATCGCCTTGTGGAAAGACCCCAACGGTCTGACCGAAGACGAGCGCCGCATCATCAAGCGCAACCTGGGCTTCTTCACGACCGCCGATTCGCTGGCCGCCAACAACATCGTCTTGGGCACCTACCGCCACATCACTGCGCCCGAATGCCGCCAGTTTTTGCTGCGCCAGGCCTTTGAAGAGGCGATCCACACCCACGCTTACCAGTACATCGTGGAGTCGCTGGGCCTGGACGAAGGCGAGATTTTCAGCGCCTACAACGAAGTCAAATCCATCCGCGACAAAGACCAGTTCCTGATCCCCTTCATCGAGGCGATCATGGACCCGCATTTCCACACCGGCACGCCCGAGACCGACCAGACCCTGCTCAAGTCACTGATCGTGTTTGCCTGCCTGATGGAGGGCTTGTTCTTCTACGTCGGCTTTACCCAAATCTTGGCCTTGGGCCGCCAAAACAAGATGACCGGTGCGGCTGAGCAGTACCAGTACATCCTGCGCGACGAGTCCATGCACTGCAACTTCGGTATCGACCTGATCAACCAGCTCAAGGCCGAAAACCCCCAGCTCTGGACACCCGAGTTCAAGGTCGAAATCAAGGCCTTGTTTGAGCAGGCGGTCGAGCTGGAATACCGCTACGCCGAAGACACCATGCCGCGCGGCGTGCTGGGCATGAATGCATCCATGTTCAAGGGTTATCTGCGCTACATCGCCAACCGCCGTGCCACCCAAATCGGGCTGGAGGCGCTGTTCCCCCATGAGGAAAATCCTTTCCCCTGGATGAGCGAGATGATCGACTTGAAGAAAGAACGCAATTTCTTTGAAACCCGCGTTATTGAATACCAATCTGGCGGAGCCTTGTCTTGGGATTAAGGCTTTGAACCTGGATTGCTGCATATTTCACAGCCCCCCATTGCCCCGGCGTGTGGCAGGGCGGCTGTGGTCCCGAGTTCATGTTGCTGGGACCCTGCCCAACCACATGAATCTCTTTTTGCTGTTGATAGGCAAAAAGTGCTCTTTGTAATCTGATCAAGGAGAAAATTATGGCAACTGCAAAAAAACCGGCCGCAAAAAAGGCTGCACCCGCAACCAAAGTGGTCGCAAAGAAAGCTGCACCCGCTGCGGCACCTGCCAAAAAGGCGGTAGCCAAGAAGGCTGCTCCTGCACCGGCTAAAAAAGTCGTCGCTAAAAAAGCAGCTCCCGCCAAGGCAGCACCTGCCAAAGCCGCTGTGAAAGCCCCGGCAAAAAAAGTCGCCGCTAAAAAAGCCGCACCCGCAAAGGCAGCACCCGCGAAAAAAGTAGCAGCGAAGAAGGCGGTCCCCGCAAAGGCAGCGCCAGCGAAAAAAGCGGTAGCCAAGAAAGCGACTCCAGCCAAAAAGGCGGCACCCGCCAAGAAAGTAGCTGCCAAAAAGGTAGCAGCCAAAAAGGCAGCACCGGCCAAAGCGCCAGCGAAAAAAGCCGTGGCTAAAAAGGCCGCTCCTGCCAAGGCTCCAGCGAAAAAAGCTGCGCCGACCAAAGCTGCAGCGCCTGCTAAGAAGGCCGCCGCACCTGCAAAGAAAGCCGCTGCTAAAAAGCCCGCACCTGCGCCTGCGCAGACGACGCTTAACCCCAAGGCTGCATGGCCTTTTCCAAGCGCGACAAAACCTTAATCAATTAAGTTCTTGTCTCCAAAGCCCGGCATCTGCCAAAGATGTCGGGCTTTTTTGCTGGTGCGTGCGAACTCCCTGAAGCGTAAAAACTTAAGGGTAAAAAGCCTGCAGCCGGTAGCCCACCACGCGCTGCGTGCTGGACTGGTCTTCCCACTTGATCCACAACGCGGCGGGCACGCGGGTAGCACCGGGCAATGTGGTGGCGGCAGCGCCCCAGTCTTGCGGTGAGTAGACCTTGCGTGCTATCACCTGGTCAGCCGCGTCGGTCAGGGTGAGCGCCAGCACGGGTGCGTCCAACGCCAAGTCGGAGCGGTTGGCGACTACGGCGCTTAAGTGAAACAGATTGGGCCCGGTGGTGGTGAAGCTGGAGTCTTCAATGGCCACGACATTGATCTGGCGCAAGCCGCAACGCCCGGCGGGGCACAGCGACTGCAGCAACGACGTGGCCTGGGGAAAAGCGTCGGCCAATGAGTGGCGCACTTGCAGCCCGATTTGCAGGGCCAGCAACGCAATCAGCGCGCCTAGCAGCAAGCGCCCCGACGGCCCGCCACGCGTGCGCGACGCAGGGGGTGCGTGGGCCGGTGAAGGGGCAGGGCGGGCGGGCGGCGTCTGGATTGACTCAGGGCGGTTGGGCAGGGGTGTGCTTGCCGCAGCCGGAGTCGTTGATATTTGCGTTGGCGCCGACGTAGTGGTGGGTACCGGTGCGGGCGTGCTGTCGTCGTCCAGGCAGGGCTCGGCGGTGTGCAGTGCCTCTTGCTGGTGTGGCAACGGCGCCTCCAGCGGCAGGGCCTGGGGCGGCGCTGCCGTATGGGCCTGTGCCATAAAAACTTCTTGGCACATGCCGCAGCGGACCCAGCCTTGGGCCTCGCCCAACTGTTCTTGCGTGACCAGAAAGGCCGTGGCGCAGCGGGGACAGTGGGTGGTCAGGTTCATTGCGGTTCCCTAAAGACAGGATGGAAAGCGCAGCGACGAACTTACAGTGACGCTGTCATCAGTATCCAGCCCTCTTGGGCGTCGGACACTTCAAGCTGACAGAAGGGCGCGTAGGCCTGCGTCAACTCTTCGGCCTGGCGTTCCAGGATGCCGGCCAGCACCAGGCGTCCACCTGGCGCCACGTGGGCGCACAGCAGGGGTGCGAGCACCTTGAGTGGCGAGGCCAAAATGTTGGCCAACACCACGCCGTAGTGGCCTTGGGCCTGGTCGGGCAGGCCCGCGCTCAGGGTAACCGCGTTGGCGCTGGCGTTGAGTTCGGTGGATTCCACCGCCGCTGGGTCAATGTCCACGGCCATCACTTGCGTGGCGCCAAACTTGGCGGCCGCAATGGCCAAAATGCCCGAGCCGCAGCCGTAGTCCAGCACTTGCGCGGGCATGGGGTGGCTGGCAATCCAGCGCAGGCACATGCGGGTGGTGGGGTGGGTGCCGGTGCCAAAGGCCAATCCGGGGTCCAGGCGAATCACCTCGCGCGCAGCCTCGGGAAGCGCATGCCAGGTCGGCACGATCCAGAACGTGGGCGTGATATCGACTGGGGCGAATTGCGATTGCGTCAGGCGTACCCAGTCCTGGTCGGGCACGGCGGTGGTACCCAGCACCTGGCAACCGTCAAAAAAATCTTGCGCCTGCAGCAACACGCCAGCCTGCGTGGCCGCTGCCTGTTCGGAAAACAAGGCGGTTAGACGCGAGCGCTGCCAGCCGTCTTTGGGGGCGGGCATGCCGGGCTCGCCAAACAGCGCGACTTCGGCGTCGGTTTGGGCGTCGGCGTCTTCCACGCTGACGCTCAGGGCGTCCAGGGCTTCTAGCGCCTCGCTCACGGCTTCAACCCGGCTCTCGGGGCACATCAGGCGCAGTTCAAACATGGTGTCTTTCAGCGTTTGTGCTGTTCCAGCCAATGTTCCAGGTAATGGATATTGGTGCCCCCGGCCATGAACTTGGCGTCCACCATGAGTTCGCGGTGCAAGGGGATGTTGGTATTGATGCCTTCGACCGCAGTTTCCAGCAGGGCGGTGCGCATGCGCGCCAAGGCCTGCTCGCGCGTGTCGCCGTGGACGATGAGCTTGCCGATCATGGAGTCGTAGTTCGGCGGCACAAAGTAATTGGTGTAAATGTGCGAATCCACCCGCACGCCGGGGCCGCCTGGGGCGTGCCAGGTGGTGATGCGTCCGGGTGAGGGCGTAAATTTATACGGGTCTTCGGCGTTGATCCGGCACTCGATGGCGTGGCCGTTGATCGTGATCTGGCGCTGTGTAAACGGCAGTTTTTCGCCTGCGGCGACCATGATCTGGGTTTTGACGATGTCAATGCCCGTGACCATTTCGGTGACCGGATGCTCCACCTGCACGCGGGTGTTCATCTCGATGAAGTAGAACTCGCCGGCCTCGTACAAAAACTCAAACGTGCCCGCTCCCCGGTAGCCCATCTTCTTGCAGGCGGTGACGCAGCGCTCGCCAATGCGTTCGATCAGCTTGCGGTTGATGCCGGGCGCCGGTGCTTCTTCCAAGATTTTTTGGTGGCGCCGCTGCATGGAACAGTCGCGTTCGCCCAGGTAGACCGCGTTCTTAAAGGTGTCGGCCAGGATCTGGATTTCGATGTGGCGCGGGTTTTGGAGAAATTTCTCCATGTACACCGCCGGATTGCCAAAGGCTGCGCCGGCTTCTGCCTTGGTCATAGCCACGGCGTTGATGAGCGCCGCTTCGGTATGCACCACGCGCATGCCGCGTCCACCGCCGCCGCCTGCGGCCTTGATGATGACGGGGTAGCCCACGGTCTTGGCGATGCGTCGGATTTGCGTCGGGTCGTCAGGCAGTTCGCCCTCAGAACCCGGCACGCAGGGGACGCCAGCGCGGATCATGGCCTGTTTGGCCGAGACCTTGTCGCCCATGAGGCGGATCGACTCGGGCGTGGGGCCGATGAACTGGAAGCCGCTTTTCTCAACCCGCTCGGCAAAGTCGGCGTTTTCGCTCAAAAAGCCGTAGCCGGGGTGAATCGCTTCGGCGTCGGTCACTTCTGCCG
The DNA here is from genome assembly GCA_947372865.1 of Comamonadaceae bacterium. Taxonomy (GTDB): domain Bacteria; phylum Pseudomonadota; class Gammaproteobacteria; order Burkholderiales; family Burkholderiaceae_C; genus Allorhodoferax. Next base: position 21,529 of record CANBVJ010000026.1, on the reverse strand, counting down.
CCGAAATAATCGCCGGCATGTTGAGGTAACTGAGGTTGGACGCGGCCGGGCCAATGCACACGGCTTCTTCGGCCAGGCGCACGTACTTGGCGTCGCGGTCGGCCTCGGAGTACACCATCACCGCCTTGACACCCAGTTCGCGGCAGGCGCGCTGGATTCTGAGGGCGATCTCGCCGCGGTTGGCGATCAGGATTTTTTTGAACATGGGTGCGCTGGCCTATTCAATGGTCAGCAAAGATTGCCCGTATTCCACCGCCTGGCCGTTTTCGCACAGGATCTGGACGACCTTACCGGCCTTGTCGGCCTCAATTTCGTTGAGGATTTTCATGGCCTCAATGATGCAAATCGTGTCGCCCACTTTGACGGTGTCGCCGATTTCCACAAAAGACTTGGCGCCGGGTGCGGATGAGCGATAAAAGGTGCCCACCATGGGTGACTTGACGGCGTGCAGGGCGGGCGCTTCAGGGGCTGCCACTTCTGCGGGCGCCGCAGCAGTGCTTGCTACTGGAGAAGGGGCGTGGGCCATGGGCGCCATTTGCATTTGTGCGGGTGCATAGCCCTGCATCACTACGTTAGAGCCCTTGACGATGCGAACCTTGCCTTCGGCCTCGGTAATTTCGAGTTCAGAGACATTCGAGTCTGATACCAGGTCAATCAGGGTTTTGAGTTTGCGTAAATCCATGGGGTCTCCCAAAGCGGTTGGTCACAAGGCTGCGAATAAGCCAAAGAATAGCTTAAAACGTGCTATCGGAATTTATTTGCGTATATGTTCTGCTAACTTTTCAGCAGTTTACGCGCTCCACGCGGCGCATGCTGCGCCGCAATAGCCGCTATTTTAGACCACGCAAGGCCTGCAGATCGTCCGCCGTGACCTGGCCCATCTTGCGCAGAACAATGCTGCCGCCGCTGTCGAATGCCACGGTAAAGGGCAAGCCACCGGCCAGGTTGCCCAGCGTGCGGCTCAGGTCGGTGCCGCCCAAACCCGCCATGCCCACCGGAAATGCCAAGGGCGTTTTGGTCAGAAACGTCTTGACCATGGCCGGCTTGTCCACCGCCAAGCCCAGCACTTGCCAGCCGTTACCCTTGTTTTCTTGGTAAAAAGCGTTGATTAGCGGAAGTTCTTCCACGCAGGGCGGGCACCAGGTGGCCCAAAAGTTGACAAGCAGTGGGCGGCCCTGGAACGACTGCATGGACAGCGGCGCGCCGTCGGGCGTGGTCCATTGCAAGGCCCAGAAGTCGGGCACGGCGGTCGTTATGGCGGACTCGGACGCCTTGCGCCCCTGCATCCAGGCGGCGGCCACACCCGCGCCCGCTGCGGCAGCTGCCAATGCGCCCAATAGCGCGCGCCGCGGCAGTCGCGTGCGGACGGCGTCCAACTCGGCGAGGTGCGGGGAAGCGGGATGGTCTGGCTTGGGGTTCATAGCGGCGTATTTTCCATCAGGCGCCGTAGCGCATCGGCGTCGCCGCGCGGGCTGCGCCCCCGTGCGTCCGGTTGCAGCGCGCCGCGAATGTCGTCTTGGTCGTAGACCATCAGGTGCAGACCGAAGTTTTCCTGCAGCGCCTCGGAGCGCACATGCACGCTCAGCGCATCCACCAGCGGGCCTTGGAAACCCGGCACCGAGCGCACCTCAAAGCGCACGCCCATGTCAATCAGGGCGATTTCGGCGGCCTTGGAGTCTTCGCAAAACAGCTGCAGGTAAATGTCTGAGTGGCGGGTGGCGGTGCCGCGCCAGACCGCGCCGCCCAGGTGGGGCCGAAAGCGCGCCAGGCGCTCCATCCAGTGCAAGGCCAGTGCGCGCAGCGCGCGCAGCTCGGTGGGCTGGGTATCGGCGCAGAAGATGGCGATGTATTCCTCGACCGCCGCTTCCAGCTCCGTGTTGTCGGGCAAGCCGCCGCGCGTGCCAGCGCCGAGCTGCTTGGCGGCGCGGCGCTTGGCCGCGCCGTAGTCCAGGCCTTCTTCCACCACCAGGCGGGCGGCTAGGGCTGTGATCTCTTCCTTGTAACTGTCCATGGGGCGATTGTGCCCCGCCGCCCTTGGCCCCGTGCGCGATGTGGCCGCTAAACTCGTGCGATGCATATTCATATTTTGGGCATTTGCGGCACTTTTATGGGCGGTTTGGCGGCGCTGGCGCGCGAGGCGGGCCACCGCGTTACCGGCTGCGACGCCGGGGTGTATCCGCCGATGAGCGACCAGTTGCGCGCCCTGGGCATTGATTTGATTGAAGGCTTTGGCGTGGAGCAGCTGGCTCTTAAGCCCGATATGTATGTGGTGGGCAACACGGTCAGCCGCAGCCGGACTGAGGGCGGCGCCCCGAAGTTTCCGCTGATTGAGGCGATTTTGGACGCCGGCTTGACCTACACCAGCGGCCCGCAGTGGCTATCCGAGCACGTGCTGCAAGGCCGCCACGTGCTGGCCGTGGCCGGCACGCACGGCAAAACCACCACCACCGCCATGCTGACCTGGATCTTGGAGTGCGCGGGCCTTGAACCTGGATTTTTGGTGGGTGGCGTGCCTTTGAACTTTGGCGTATCAGCAAGACTAGGAGCCCCCACGCTCCCCGCTGCGCGTGGTTCGCTGCCCCCCGGGGGGGCTGATTTGCCTTGGGGCGGCCCGGCGGCAAATCCGGGTGCCCCCACGCTCCCCGCTACGGCGAACAAGGCCTTTGGCCCGGTCTTCGTGATCGAAGCCGATGAATACGACACCGCGTTTTTTGACAAGCGCAGCAAGTTTGTCCATTACCGCCCGCGCACTGCCGTGCTCAACAACCTGGAGTTTGACCACGCCGACATTTTTGACAACCTCGCAGCCATCGAGCGGCAGTTTCACCACCTGGTGCGCACCGTGCCCGGCAGTGGCCGGGTCATGGTCAACGGGCTGGAAGAAAGCCTGGCGCGCGTGCTCCACCAGGGCTGCTGGAGCGAGGTGCGCAGCTTTGGGGCGGCGGTGAGCGATTTCAGCGCCGCAGGCGAACCCCATGACTTTGCCGTGTTGCAGGCGGGCCACGTGGTAGCGCAGGTGCGCTGGGGTTTGGGCGGGGTGCACAACCAGCTCAATGCCCTGGCGGCCATTGCCGCAGCCGAGCATGTGGGCGTGTCCCCGGCCGACGCGGCCCTGGCGCTGGCCAGTTTTGAGAACGTCAAGCGCCGCATGGAAGTGCGCGCCAGCATTACGCTGCCCAGCGCGCCAGACGCGTTGCCGGTCACGATTTACGACGATTTTGCCCACCACCCCACGGCCATTCGCACCACCGTGAATGGGCTGCGCCGCACAGTGGGTGGCGCGCGCATTCTGGCGGTGTTCGAGCCGCGTTCCAACACCATGAAGCTCGGCACCATGAAGGCGCAGCTGCCCTGGAGTTTGGAAGAGGTCGATCTGGCGTTTTGCCACGGCGGCGGTTTGGGCTGGGACGCGGGCGAAGCGCTGGCGCCCATGGGCGCGCGGGCGCAGGTGGCTCCCACGATTGACGCCCTGGCCGCCCAGGTGGCGGCGCAGGCACGCCCCGGTGACCATATTTTGTGCATGAGCAACGGCGGCTTTGGCGGCGTGCATGACAAGATTGCGGCCTTGCTGCGCGCGGCTTAAACCACAGCCCAGGCCCTTTCTGAACCGGGCTTAGCGCAAAAAAATAGGCCGATGCCACCACGATGGCGGTAGCGTCAGCCCCTAGGCGGTGCGCTTCTTAGGTCGCAGCGTTGCGGCGCACCCGGCGCGCTTTGACTGCCTGCGACAGCACTTCCAAGCTTTCCACCGAATCGTCCCAACCCAGGCAGGCATCGGTAATGCTTTGGCCGTAGGCCAGTGCAGCAGGCGCGTCCTTGCCCGGCGTGAACTTTTGTGCCCCGGCTTGCAGGTGGCTTTCGATCATCACACCAAATACGCAGGTCGATCCGCCGGACACCTGGGCCGCAATGTCGCGCGCCACCTCGAGCTGCTTTTCGTGCTGCTTGCTGCTGTTGGCGTGGCTGCAGTCCACCATCAGCGTGGCGGGCAGTTTGGCTTTGACCAGATCGGCGCAGGCGGCTTCCACACTCGCGGCGTCGTAGTTGGGCGCTTTGCCGCCGCGCAAAATCACGTGGCAGTCCGGGTTGCCATTGGTTTGCACAATCGCCACCTGGCCGTTTTTGTGTACCGACAAAAAGTGGTGGCCCCCGGCCGCAGCCTGGATGGCGTCGGTGGCGATTTTGATGTTGCCGTCGGTGCCGTTTTTGAAGCCAATCGGTGCCGAAATGCCCGAGGCCAGTTCGCGGTGCACCTGGCTCTCAGTAGTGCGCGCGCCAATGGCGCCCCAGGCGATCAGGTCGCCCAGGTACTGGGGCGAAATCACGTCCAAAAATTCGCTGCCTGCGGGCAGGCCCAGGCGGTTGATGTCGATCAGCAACTGGCGCGCAATGCGCAGGCCTTCGTCAATGCGAAAGCTCTCGTCCAGGTAGGGGTCGTTGATCAGGCCTTTCCAGCCCACGGTGGTACGGGGCTTTTCGAAATAGACGCGCATCACGATTTCCAGCGTGTCGGCGTAGTGGGTGCGCATGTCCTGCAGGCGGCGGGCGTATTCCAGCGCCGCGGCCGGGTCGTGGATGGAGCACGGGCCAATGATGACCAGCAGCCGGTCGTCCTTGCCGCCCATGATGCTCTGGATGCGCTTGCGGGTGCTGGCGACCAGGGTTTCGACGGCCGTGCCCTGGATGGGGAAGAAGCGGATCAGATGTTCGGGTGGCGGCAGCACGGTGATGTCCTTGATGCGTTCGTCATCGGTGGTGCTGGTACGGTCAGCGCTTGCAGTCATGTCAAAAGCTCCTTAAGCAGTCAATCAAAGTCAAAAAAGGACATAAAAAAACCGCCGGGGGTGCCGGCGGTTTCAAAGTATCAGGACGTTTTTTTCAGGTACGTTCAGAACTCTCGACCGCCGCAGGCGTTGGAGAACCAAAAATAGCTAAAGAAAAAAGCGGCGTGATGCATGGCTTCAATGTAGCACAAGTCATTTTCGACTCCGTGGCTCAGACCAGCAGCCAGCGCCACAGGCCATAGACCACAAAGCCGCCCAGGATCGCGGCCAGCGTCTGGCGGCTCCACAAGGCGACGGCCACTGCGGCCACCGTGCCGGGCAAATAGGCGTTGTGCACGCCCAGGTCCACCACGCCTTGCGGCGCCAGCGCCATGGGCACGACCAGCGCGGTCAAGACGGCGGCCGGCACATAACGCAGCGCGCGCTCCAACCAGCGCGGAAAGGCCAGGCGGTGGCCAAACACCAGAAAACTCAGGCGAATGCCATACGTCACCACCACCATGCCCGCCAGTACCAGCGCCCAAGTGTTGTTCATGGCGGAGATTCCTCATTCGCCGCAGCAGCGCTGCGCCCGAACCAGGCTTCGGCCAGCAGCCCGGTGGCGACGCCTGCAATAGCAGCCAGCATCAAACCTAGTTTGTAGGGCAAATCACGGGCCAACAAGGCCACGGCACCTGCTGCTAGTGCCGCGCACAGCACCGGCCGGTCACGCAATTGCAGTGCCACGATGGCGGCAAAGGTGGCGACCATGGCAAAGTCCAGCCCCAAGGTGGCCAGGCCGGGCACGCTTTGGCCTAAAAGCACCCCCGCCAGCGTCCAGACCTGCCAATTGAAATACATAGCCAAAGATGAGCCCAGCCAGTAGCGCGCGCCGTCGTGCAGGCTGGTGTGGTGGCGCAATTGGTTTTCTACGACGGCAAAGGTCTCGTCGGTGAGCCAAAAAGCCAAGGCCCAGCGCCAACGCGCGGGCAGCGCGCGGGCGTAGGGCAGCAAGGTGGCGCTGTAGAGCGCGTGGCGCAGGTTGACGACAAAGGTGGTGAGCCAGATGACCGGCACCGCAGCGCCGCCGCCCAGCAGGCTAACCGCCACAAATTGCGACGAACCAGCAAACACCAGCGCCGACAAGCCCAGGGTGAGCCAGACCGGCAAACCGGCGCCGATGGCCAGTGTGCCAAAGATCACGCCAAAGGGCGCGGCGCCCACCAGCATGGGGATGGTGTCGCGTGCACCCGCGAAAAACGGCCGCAAGGCTGAAGCCGCTTAGGCGGTGCCGCCGACCGTCAGGCCGTCGATGCGCAGGGTGGGCTGGCCCACGCCCACGGGCACGCTTTGGCCTTCTTTGCCACAGGTGCCCACGCCGCTGTCCAGGCGCATGTCGTTGCCGATCATGCTCACGCGCTTCAAACATTCCGGGCCGCTGCCCACAATCGTGGCGCCCTTGACCGGGTACAAAATCTTGCCGTTTTCCACCCAATAGGCTTCGCTGGCGCTAAACACAAACTTGCCGCTGGTGATGTCCACCTGGCCGCCGCCAAAGTTGGTGGCGTACAGGCCTTTTTTGATGCTTTTGACGATTTCTTGCGGGTCTTTGTCGCCGCCCAGCATGTAGGTATTGGTCATGCGCGGCATGGGAATGTGGGCGTAGCTTTCGCGCCGGCCGTTGCCGGTGGGCGCCACGCCCATCAGGCGCGCGTTCATGGCGTCTTGGATGTAGCCTTTCAAAATGCCGTCTTCAATCAGCACATTGCGTCCGCTGGTGTTGCCTTCGTCGTCCACATTGAGCGAACCACGGCGGTCGGCAATCGTGCCGTCGTCAAGCACAGTGACGCCCTTGGCCGCCACGCGCTGGCCGATGCGTCCGCTGAAGGCGCTCGAGCCCTTGCGGTTGAAGTCGCCTTCCAGGCCGTGGCCAATGGCTTCGTGCAGCAAGATGCCGGGCCAGCCCGAACCCAGCACCACCGTCATTTCGCCTGCGGGTGCAGGGCGCGCTTCCAAGTTGGTCAGCGCCGCGTGCACCGCCTGGTCCACGTACTGGGTGATTTGGGCGTCGTCAAAATACGCCAGGCCAAAACGACCGCCGCCGCCGGATGAGCCGATTTCGCGCCGGCCTTTTTGTTCGGCAATCACGGTGACCGACAGGCGCACCAAGGGGCGCACGTCGGCCGCCAGCGTGCCGTCGGCGCGGGCAATCAGCACCACGTCGTATTCCATGGCCAAACCAGCCATGACTTGGGCCACGCGCGGGTCTTTGGCGCGGGCCAAGCGTTCCACCTTGCCCAAGAGCGCGACCTTGGTGGCGCTGTCCAGGGTAGAAATGGGGTCTTGGTCGGGGTAGAGCGAGCGGCTGCGGGCGATTTTGGGCTTGCTCACGCTGGTGCGGCGGGTTTGCGAGGCGCTGGCGATGGTGCGCACGGTACGCGCGGCGTCCAGCAGGGCGGCCTCTGAGATGTCGTCGGAATAGGCAAACGCGGTTTTCTCGCCGCTGACCGCGCGCACGCCCACGCCTTGGTCGATGCTGAACGAGCCGGTTTTGACGATGCCTTCTTCCAGGCTCCAGCCCTCGGAGCGGGTGTACTGGAAGTAGAGATCGGCCTCGTCCACGCGCTGCATCTTGATTTCGGCCAGCGCGCGCGCCAGGTGCGTCTCACTCAGGCCAAACGGGGTGAGTAAGAGGGCCTTGGCCGTGGCCAGGCGTTCAATAGTGGGTTCGCGAGAGATCATCTGGACATTCTAGGGCGCTGCCGATGTCCCGAAGACGTGCAGGCCTTGCGGCGCGTCATGGCGCCCGATGGGTTAAATCAGGTTTGCACCAGGCGCCGCGCGTTGCTGATGGACATCAGAATGCCCAGCGCAAACCCCAGCGTCACCATGGCAGTGCCGCCGTAGCTGATAAAAGGCAAGGGCACGCCCACCACCGGCACGATACCGCTGACCATGCCCATGTTGACAAAGGCGTAGGTGAAGAAAATCATGGCCACGCTGCCCGCCAAGAGGCGCGAAAACAGGGTGGGCGCGTCCAGCGCAATGGCCAGGCCGCGCAGAATCAGGGCGATAAAGGCGGTAATTAGCAGCACATTGCCAATCAGGCCAAATTCTTCCGAGAACGCGGCAAAGATGAAGTCGGTGGTGCGCTCGGGGATGAATTCGAGGTGGGTTTGCGTGCCGTGCATAAAGCCCACGCCAAACACCCCGCCCGAGCCAATGCCAATCATGCCCTGGATGATGTGAAACCCCTTGCCCAGCGGGTCGCGCGAGGGGTCCAGCAGGGTGCAAATGCGCTGCTGCTGGTAGTCGTGCAGCACCGGCCAGCGCATGCCGTCGGCGCAGAGCATGGGCTCAAAGCCTACCAGCAGGACCACGGCGACCAGGCCCAGCACCGTTGGCGGCAGGATGATCTTCCAACTCACCCCGGCAAAAAACATGATCGCCAAGCCCGTGGCCAGCACCAGCATGGCGGTGCCCAAATCGGGCTGGCGGATGATCAGCCCCACCGGAACGCCCAAGAGCACCGCCGCCACGCCAAAGTCCAGCGGGCGCAACTGTCCTTCACGCTTTTGGAACCACCAGGCCAGCATCAGCGGCACCGCGATTTTGAGAATCTCGCTGGGCTGGATCACGATGCCGACGTTAAGCCAGCGCCGCGCCCCTTTTTTGGTGACGCCAAACACCGCCACCGCTACCAAGAGCGCCACACCCAGCAGGTACAGGGGCACGGCCAGGCGCATCAGGCGCTGGGGCGGAATTTGCGCCGCCACAAACATCACCACCCCGGCAATCAGCATGTTGCGGGCGTGGTCGGCAAAGCGGGTGCCGTGGTCAAAGCCGCTGGAATACATCACCAGCAAGCCAGCGCAGGCCAAGGTGAAGACGATAAAGGCCAAAGGCCCGTCCAGGCCCACCCACCAGGGCGCCAGGCGGCTGCGTAAACTGATTTTTCCGAACGGGATTGCCATGGCCCGATTATCGGGCGAGCGGCCAATGCCCTCGCCATGGGACAATCCACGCCATGTTTGTATTGTTTGATGAAGCCGGAAAATTCATGGCCGGTCGGGTGCTGTCAGAGAGCGATGCCTCGGTGCAAGTCGAGCTCGACAGTGGCAAGCGCGTCAAGGTCAAGTTGGCCAATGTGCTCTTGCGCTTTGAAAAACCCGCGCCCGCCGCGTTTATGGCGGCGGCCCAGGCCCTGAGCGAGAGCATTGAGCTCGAACTCGCCTGGGAATTTTCGCCCGAAGACGACTTTGGCTTTGCCACCCTGGCACGCGAATACTTCAGCAAGGACGCCACGCTCGAGCAGCAAGCGGCCATGCTGATCCGCCTGTTTGAGGCGCCGCACTACTTTCGCCGCGCGGGCAAAGGCTTTTTCCGCAAGGCCTCGGCCGAAGTGATTGCCCAGGCACTGGTGGCCATCGAGAAGAAAAAGGCCACGGTCGCCCTGATCGCCCAGTGGGCGCAGGAGCTGGGCGAGGGCGTCTGCCCCCAACCGGTGCGCGAGCAGCTGTACAAAATACTGTTCAAGCCCGACAAAAACGCCCCCGAATACAAGGCCGTGGTGGACGCCTCACGCGCCACCCGCACCGCGCCGCTGGACCTGCTGCAGCGCAGCGGCGCCATTGATTCGCCCTACCAGTTTCATTGGAGGCGCTTCCTGCTCGAGAACTTTCCCCAGGGCGTGGGCTTTGCCGCTGCGTCGGCCCCGCCCGTGGGCGAGGTGCTGGTGCGCGCCTCGGTGTCGGCGTTTTCGATTGACGACTCCGCCACCACCGAGATTGACGACGCCTTATCGGTGCAAGGCCTGGGCAGCGGCACGGTGACCGTGGGCGTGCACATTGCCGCCCCAGCACTTGCGGTGTTGCCTGAGAGCGACATGGACCGCCTGGGCCGCGCCCGTCTGTCCACCGTCTATATGCCGGGTTACAAAGTGACCATGCTGCCTGACGCTGTAGTGCAAAACTACACCCTGCAAGAGGGCCGCGACTGCCCGGCGGTGAGCTTGTACGTGACGCTGGACGAGGCGACGCTGACGATTGTTTCCAGCGAAACCCGGCTTGAGAGCGTGCCGATTAGCCACAACCTGCGCCACGACCAGTTGGACGCCATCGTGACCGAAGAGTGGCTGCAAACCCCGCTGGCCGTGCCGGGCAGCGAAGCCGCCCCGCTGGCCGGTCTGCAGCCCAGCCTGGCGTTTTTACACCGTCTAGCCCGCGACCTCAAGGCCAAGCGCGAAGTGGTGCGCGGCAAGCCCGAGACCTTTAACCGCCCGGACTACAACTTCAAGCTCGTGGGCGGCAGTGGTGCCGAGCCGCAAGGCGACGAGCAAGTCATGATCACCACCCGCCAGCGCGGCGCGCCCTTGGACCTGATCGTGGCCGAAGCCATGATTTTGGCCAACAGCACCTGGGGTAACTGGATGGCCGAACTCGGCGTGCCCGCGATTTACCGCAGCCAGGCTTCGCTGGCGCCCGGCGTCAAGGTGCGCATGGGCACCAAGGCGCTGCCGCACGCTGGCATTGGCGTCAAAAGCTACGCCTGGAGCACCTCGCCCTTGCGCCGCTACACCGACATGGTCAACCAATGGCAAATCATTGCCTGCGCCCGCCACGGCAGCACGGCGGCGCTGGCCGCGCCTTTCAAGCCCAAGGACGCAGCGCTGTTTTCCATCATCTCCAGCTTTGACGCCGCCTACAGCGCCTACAACGGCTACCAGAGCGCCATGGAGCGTTTTTGGACGCTCAAGTACCTGCAGCAAAACGCCGTGCTTGAACTTGAATGCAGCGTGTTCAAGGAAAACATGGTGCGTGCTGACGCGCTGCCGCTGGTGCTGCCGGTCATGGGCGCCCAGGGCCTGCCGCGCGGCGCCCGCGTGCGGGTGCGCCTGGGCGAGATGGACCTGATCACCCTGGACATCCACGGCACGGTGGTGGAGCGCCTGGACGCACCCGCGCCTGACGGTGCCGCCGACGCGCAGGAGGCTGACGAGGCGCCCGAGGACGAGGACGAAACCGCCGGGCCGATTGCCATTGCGGTCGATATCAACGAGGCCCCGCAGGGCGACGCCAGCTAGGGCCGAAGGCGCGTGCCAGTGCAGCACACTTTGAAGCGATGGTGGCTGCGCGCCAGCCTGTTGCAGCGCGCTTTGCTGGTGTCGCTGGCGCTGCACGGCGCGCTGCTGACGGTGCGCTTTGTCAGCCCCAAAGACTTTGACCGCCTGTTTGCCGACAGCGCGCTGGAAGTCGTGCTGGTCAATGCGCGCAGCGAAATTCCGCCCGAAGAAGCCCAGGCCGTGGCGCAAGCCTCACTGGCCGGTGGCGGCGAGGCGGCCGATGGCATGGCCAGCAGCACGACGGCCAATGCGCCCCTGTCGCAAGAGGGCGACCCCACCGAGGCCGCTGCCACGGCCACCCGCCAAAACCTGCAACAGCAGCAAAACCTGCTGCTTGAGCGCGTCAAACAGCAACTCGCCGCCCTGACCGAAGCGCAAAAGCGCAGCAGCAATTCCCCGGCAGAGCGGGCCGAACAAGAGAAAAAGCGGCGCGAAATGGTCAAGCTGCTGGCCAAGATTGAAAACCGCATCAACGCCGAGAACGCCCGCCCGCGCAAACGCTACTTGAGCCCCGCAGTCAAAGAGGCCAGCTACGCCCTGTACTACGACACCATGCGCCAGGCCATCGAGGCGCGCGGCACGGCGCACTTTCCGGAAAAAAGCGGCCAAAAACTCTACGGCAGCCTGACCATGGTCATCACCGTAGACCATCGCGGTGTGGTGCTGGACGCCGAAGTGGCCAATGCCTCGGGCACGCCCGACCTGGACCGCCGCGCCCAGGAAATCGCCCGCAAGTCCGGGCCCTTTGGCCCCTTTACCGCCGAGATGCGCAAAACCGTGGACCAGTTGGTGGTGGTGTCGCGCTTTACCTTTACCCAGGACGCCACCTTGCAAACCAAAGCGATGGTGCCGCCATGAAGAGCCCCCGCATGCGATCCGCACTGCGCCTCTTGGCCCTGCTGGCCTGCGCGGTGGTGGGGCTGCAGCTGTTTTTTGTGCTGCGCATTGCCAGCATGCGCTGGTTGGACCCGCAGTCCACCGCCTTTGAACGTTCGCAGGTCTGGCAGCGGGTGCAGGCCACGGGCAGCCTGCGCTGGCGCCAGCAGTGGCGCGACTACGACCAGATCAGCGTGCACCTCAAGCGCGCGGTCATTGCTTCTGAGGACGACAGCTTTAGCAGCCACGACGGCCTGGACTGGGTGGCGCTGGAAAAAGCCTGGGCCAAAAACGCCAAGGCCGAAGACCGTGCCGCCCAGCGCGCCGCCCAAAATGCCGCCAACACCGCCAACACCGCCAAAAATGCCCGCACGCCCAAAGTGGTGGGCGGCTCCACCATCACCCAGCAGTTGGCCAAAAACCTGTTTCTCTCGGGCGAACGCAGTCTGCTGCGCAAGGGCCAGGAGCTGGTACTGACCTTGCTGCTGGAAAAGCTGCTGGGCAAACAGCGCATTCTGGAGATTTACCTCAACAGCGTGGAATGGGGCGAAGGCGTGTTTGGCGCCGAAGCCGCCGCCCAGCACTACTTTCGCAAAAGCGCAGCCCAGCTCACGCCCTACGAGGCCGCGCGCCTGGTCGTCATGCTGCCCCGGCCGCGCTATTTTGAGAAGCTGCCCAACTCCGACTACCTGAGCGCGCGCGCCCAGGTCATCGTGGCGCGCATGGGCGACGCCCGCTTGCCCGGATCGCCGCCATGAGAATTTTGGGCATAGACCCTGGATTGCGCACCACCGGTTTTGGCGTGATTGACCAAGAAGGCGCGAACCTGCGCTACGTGGCCAGCGGCACCATCACCACCCACCATCTGGACACCAAGGCGCTGCCCGCGCGCCTCAAAGTGCTGTTTGACGGCGTGGGCGAGGTGATTGAGCGCTACCAGCCCGATTGCGCGTCGATAGAAATTGTGTTTGTCAACGTCAACCCGCAGTCCACCTTGCTGCTGGGCCAGGCGCGCGGCGCCCTGGTGACGGCGCTGGTGCACGCCAATCTGGCGGTGGCCGAATACACCGCCTTGCAAATGAAGCAAGCCGTGGTGGGCTACGGCCGCGCCGACAAAACGCAGATCCAAGAAATGGTGCGCCGCCTGCTGGCGCTGCCCGGTTTGCCCGGGCCAGACGCCGCTGACGGCCTGGGCCTGGCCATTACCCACGCCCACGCGGGTGCTGCGATGGCGCGCATTGCCAAGGCCGACGGCCTGGGTGCAGGAGACGGGAGTTACAGGGCGGGGCGCAGCCGCTAAGGCTGAAGAACAGGGCGCGGCGGGCTGTGCCCTACCACTGCGGCGCGAGTTGCGCAAAGCCGGCGGGCGCCTTGCGCTCTTCTTCAAAGGTGACTACTTCCCAGGCTTCGGGCTGGGCCTGGAGCTGGCGCAGCAGCAGGTTGTTGAGCGCGTGGCCCGAGCGGTGCGCGCGGTAGTGGGCCAAGAGCGGCATGCCCACGATATAGAGGTCGCCCATGGCGTCAAGAATCTTGTGTTTGACGAACTCGTCGTCGTAGCGCAGACCGTCGGCGTTGAGCACCTTGTAGTCGTCCATCACGATGGCGTTGTCCAGGCCGCCGCCCAGGGCCAGGCCGTTGGCACGCATCATTTCCACGTCTTTGGTAAAGCCAAAGGTACGGGCGCGGGCAATGTCGCGGGCGTAGGAGTCCACGCTCAGGTCAAACTCCACGCGCTGACCGGTGGAATCGACCGCCGGGTGGTTGAAGTCAATCTCAAAGGTCAGTTTGAAGCCGTGAAAAGGCTCCAGGGTGGCCCATTTCTCGTTACCCGGCGCGCCTTCGCGCACGGTAATGGGCGCCTTGACGCGGATAAAGCGGCGCGGCGCGTTTTGCATCTCGATGCCCGCGCTTTGCAGCAAAAACACAAAAGAAGCGGCCGATCCGTCCAGGATGGGAACCTCTTCGGCGGTAATGTCCACCACCATGTTGTCTACGCCCAGTCCGGCGCAGGCCGACATCAGGTGCTCCACCGTGTGCACTTTGGCGCCGCCCGCCGATAAGGTGGACGCCAGGCGCGTGTCCGTCACCGCCTCGGTCGATACCGCAATGTCCACTGGATGGGGCAAATCGACCCGCCGAAACACGATGCCCGTATTGGGCGCCGCCGGCCGCAAGGTGATCTCCACCCGCTGGCCGCTGTGCAGCCCGACGCCTACGGCCCGGGTGATGGATTTGAGGGTTCTTTGTTTGAGCACGGACTGATTGTAAAAGTAGCACTGGCCCCAAAGGGCCAGTGCTACGAACTAATTGGCTACCCCCTCGGGGGGCAGCGCAGTACACGCAGTGACAAGCGTGGGGGTGCTACTTAATCAGCCTGCTTGCGCAAGAAAGCAGGAATTTCGTAGTCGTCCATGCCGCCGCTCGAGAGCGCGTCCACTTTCTGCGCCGCCGACGTGCGGGTGCCGCGCCAGACGGCCGGGGTGCTCATGCTGCCGTAGTCGGCTTGCGGTGCGCTGCTTGCGCCCATGCTGGTGCCGCCGCCCATGCCACCCATGGATGCCATGGGGCCAGTGCTGGTGCCGCGCTGGCCGCTGGAGGCGCCCAGGGGGGTGTTCAGCGTGGGCACGTTGAAGGGCACGTTGTCGGTGCCGGTGCGCAGCACTTGCAGCGGAGGCGCGGTGCGGCGGTGCGAGCCTTGGCGGCCCAAACCGGTAGCTACCACGGTGACGCGCACCTGGTCGCCCAGGTTGTCGTCATAGGCGGTACCGTAAATCACGTGGGCTTCGGACGACGCGTAGGCGCGGATGGTGTTCATGGCCAGCTTGGATTCGCTCAGTTTGAGCGAGCCTTTGGCGGCCGTGATCAGCACCAGCACGCCCTTGGCTCCGGACAGGTCAATCCCTTCGAGCAGCGGGCAGGCCACGGCCTGTTCGGCGGCGATGCGGGCGCGGTCCGGGCCTTTGGCCAGGGCGGTGCCCATCATGGCTTTGCCGGGTTCGCTCATGACGGTACGCACGTCTTCAAAGTCGACGTTCACGTGGCCAGGCACATTGATGATTTCGGCAATACCGCCCACGGCGTTTTTCAGCACGTCGTTGGCGTAGGCAAAGGCTTCGTCCTGGCTGATGTCGTCGCCCAGCACTTCGAGCAGTTTTTCGTTCAGCACCACGATCAGGGAGTCCACATTGGCTTCCAACTCGGCCAGGCCAGCGTCGGCGTTCTTCATGCGCGGGCCGCCTTCGAACTCGAAAGGCTTGGTGACGACGCCCACGGTCAGAATGCCCATTTCCTTGGCCACTTTGGCAATGATGGGGGCGGCTCCGGTGCCAGTGCCTCCTCCCATGCCGGCGGTGATGAAAAGCATATTGGCGCCTTCAATGGCGATGCGGATGTCGGCCTCAGCCTGTTCTGCGGACATGCGGCCCTTGTCGGGGCGGCTGCCAGCACCCAGGCCGCTCTCGCCGAGCTGAATACGGCGGTGCGCGCTGCTGCGGTTGAGGGCTTGCGCGTCCGTATTGGCGCAAATGAACTCGACACCGGTCACTGAAGACTGGATCATGTACTCGACCGCGTTGCCGCCGCCGCCACCAACGCCGATCACCTTGATGAGGGTGCCTTGGTTGAAAGATTCGTCTTCAATTAGTTCGATGGACATGCGGAGCTCCTAGTGGTTTTGCAAACGGAAAATGAAAAAAGCGGTATCAGAAAAGAGGAACTTCGCTTCGGCGGCCCGGCACGCGCGCGCCACAAGGATTGTGCCGCGTTTGGACACGAATTTCGCGCTTCAAAGTGAGTAATTTGATGCATTTAGAAGTTCCCGGCAAAGAAGTCGCGGATCTGGCCAAAAGCGCTCTTCACCGAGCCGCCTTTTTGCGCCACTTTGATGCCGCGCATGCGGGCAATGCGGGCTTCTTCCAGAAAGCCCATCACCACCGCCGCACGGGGCTGCGCCACCATGTCGGCAAGCGCGTTGGAATACAGCGGAATGCCGCGGCGCACGGGTTTGAGGAAGATGTCCTCGCCGAGCTCGACCATGCCGGGCATGACGCAGCTGCCGCCAGTGAGCACAATGCCGCTGGAGAGCACTTCTTCAAAGCCCGACTCGCGCATGACCTGGTTGACCAGGGTGAAGATCTCTTCAATGCGCGGCTCGATCACGCCAGCGAGCGCCTGGCGGCTGAGCATGCGCGGGCTGCGGTCGCCCAGGCCGGGCACTTCGACCTGCACATCGGGGTCTACCAGCACCTGCTTGGCGTGGCCGCTTTCGACCTTGATCTCTTCGGCGTCCTTGGTCGGGGTGCGCAGCGCCATGGCGATGTCGCTGGTGATCAGGTCGCCGGCAATCGGGATCACGGCGGTGTGGCGGATGGCGCCGTTGGTAAAGATGGCGATGTCGGTCGTGCCCGCGCCAATGTCCACAAGCGCCACGCCGAGTTCGCGCTCGTCTTCGGTCAGCACCGACAGGCTTGACGCCAGCGGGTTGAGCATGAGCTGCTCGACTTCCAGGCCGCAGCGGCGCACGCATTTGATGATGTTCTCGGCCGCACTTTGCGCCCCGGTCACGATGTGCACCTTGGCTTCCAGGCGCATGCCGCTCATGCCGATGGGTTCCTTGACGTCCTGGCCGTCAATGATGAACTCTTGCGGTTCGACCAGCAGCAGGCGCTGGTCGCTGGAAATATGAATCGCCTTGGCGGTTTCCACCACGCGGGTGACGTCGGCCTGGGTGACCTCGCGGTCCTTGATAGCCACCATGCCGCTGGAGTTGATGCCGCGGATGTGGCTGCCGGTAATGCCGGTGTAGACGCGGGTGATCTTGCAGTCGGCCATCAGCTCGGCCTCTTTCAGTGCCTGCTGGATGCTGTGCACCGTGGCGTCGATGTTGACCACCACGCCGCGCTTGAGGCCGTTGCTGGGCGCCGAGCCAAAACCGGCCAGGCGCAGGGTGCCGCCGGGCAGCACCTCTGCGACCACCGCCATCACTTTGGCGGTGCCGATGTCCAGACCGACAACTAAGTCTTTGTATTCACGGGCCATATTGCGTACCTGCTTGGTTAATCTTCAATGGGTGGGTGCCACGGCGGCGAGGGTGCTGATGCCGCGCAGCCGAATGGCGTAACCGTTTTCGTGGCGCAAGTCGGCAGATTCCAGCGCGCCGGACGGGCGCTGGTAGCGTGCCAACACGCGCGTCAGCGTGCTCAGAAAGTGGCGGGTGCGGGCCTGGACTTCGTCCAGATCGCCCCGGCCCGCCTCAATGGCTGCGCCGCCGCTCAGGCCTATGCGCCAGCTACCCTGGTTGGTGAGCTCCAGGCTTTCAATCGTCAAATCCAGGGCGGCAAACTGGGGGGATAGCGCCCGGTAGGCCCCCAGCACGGAAGCGCTTTGGCCAAGGGGGCCGTTCAGGCGCGGCAGGTCGTCAATCTCAACTTCGCCTACGTTGGCGTCAAACACTTCGCCAAAGGTATTGAGCAGGCGCGGCTCGT
Source organism: Comamonadaceae bacterium (assembly GCA_947372865.1). Lineage (GTDB taxonomy): Bacteria > Pseudomonadota > Gammaproteobacteria > Burkholderiales > Burkholderiaceae_C > Allorhodoferax. Next base: position 4,286 of record CANBVJ010000026.1, on the reverse strand, counting down.
TGGCGTCACCCCAGTAGGCGGCCACCTGGTGTTCTTGCAACTGCACGCGCAGGCGGTTGGGAAAGTCACGGTGCACCACCGCGTGGCGCACCCAGGGCATGGTCTCGAACACGCTGCGGGTGCTGGCGAGGTCTAAGCTGAAGAAGGTGCCCGCCACGCGCGAGACCACATGGGCGCGCACCGTGGGCACGTTGGCGTGGGTCACATCGCCCTGCACGGTAATGCCTTGCAGCGCAAACGCCGACCGGTTGGACACCCAGCGCGTCGCCGCCAGCGCCACAGCGCCCAAAAACACGGCAAACAGCAGCACTGCTGCGCCGTTCATCAGGCGCAGGTCCATGGCGGGGGCCTCACTGCGGTTCATGGCGTGCTCCGATGGCGGGGGCTGCTGTCCAGCGTGGCCAGTGCCAGAATCTGCAGGCACAAGTCTTCGTAGCTGGTACCGGCAGCGCGCGCCGACATGGGCACCAGCGAGTGGCCGGTCATGCCGGGTGAAGTGTTCATTTCCAGCAAAAAGGGCTTGCGGTCGCTGGCGCGGATCATCACGTCCGCCCGGCCCCAGCCCCGGCAGCCCAGGCTGCGGAAGGCCGCCAGCACGATGCGGGCAATCTCAGCCTCTTCGGCCGCAGGCAGGCCGCTCGGGCACAAGTAAGACACAGCGTCGGTGAAGTACTTGTTCTGGTAGTCGTAGGCGCCGTCGGGCGCTTGGATGCGCACCACCGGCAGTGTGCGGGCGTCCGCGCCAATGCCAATCACCGGGCAGGTCACTTCTTCGCCGACGATGAATTCTTCGCACAGCAGCTCGGGCTCGTACTGGGCACCCAGCGCCACGGCGGCGGCCATTTGGTCGGCCTGCGTGACCTTGCTGATGCCGATGGACGAACCTTCGTGCGGCGGCTTGACGATCAGCGGCAGGCCCAGGCTTGCAATCAGTTGCTGCAGGCCGATGTCGTCGTGCTGGTCGGGGCCCAGCGTGCAGTAGCGCGGCGTGGGCAGGCCTTCGGCGGCCCACAGGCGCTTGGTCATGGTCTTGTCCATGGCCAGGCTCGACGCCATGACGCCCGAGCCGGTGTAGGGAATGCCCATCAGCTCCAGTGCGCCCTGGATGGTGCCGTCTTCGCCAAAGCGGCCGTGCAGCGCGATAAAGCAGCGCGCAAAGCCTTCGGTCTTGAGGGCGGAGAGTTCGCGCTCGGCCGGGTCAAAGGCATGGGCGTCCACGCCTTTGGAGCGCAAGGCCTGCAGCACGCCACTGCCCGAAAGCAGCGAGATCTCGCGCTCGGCGGACGCGCCGCCCATGAGCACGGCTACTTTGCCAAAGTTGTGCGCGTTCATGCCTGGCCTCCTTGGGTTTGCGTCTGTGCCTGCAGCAGCTCCACCACTTTGGCGGGCACGGCGCTGATCGAGCCTGCGCCCATGCACAAGAGCACGTCGCCCGCCTGGGCGTTGGCCACGGCTGTAGCGGCCATGGCGGTGATGTCGTCCACAAACACGGGCTCTAGCTTGCCCGCCACGCGCAGCGCGCGTGCCAGGGCGCGGCCGTCGGCTGCCACCAGCGGCGCCTCGCCGGCGGCGTACACCTCCGCCAGCAGCACGGCGTCGGCCTGGCCCATCACCTTGACGAAATCTTCAAAACAGTCGCGCGTGCGGGTGTAGCGGTGCGGCTGAAACGCCAGCACGAGGCGCCGTCCTGGAAAAGCCCCGCGTGCGGCGGCCAACGTGGCGGCCATCTCGACCGGATGGTGGCCATAGTCGTCCACCACCGTGACCACGCCGCCCTGGGCGAGCGCGTGGTCGCCATAGCGCTGAAAGCGCCGGCCCACACCCTTGAATTCGGCCAGCGCGGTTTGCACAGCGGCGTCGTCAATGTTGAGTTCCACCGCCACGGCAATGGCCGACAAGGCGTTGAGCACGTTGTGGCGCCCGGGCAGGTTGAGCACGACGTCCAGGTCTGGCAAGGTCACGCCGTTGCGCCGCTGTACGGTGAAATGCATTTGGCCGTCCACCGCGCGCACGTTCTTGGCCCGCACCTGGGCGCCTTCGTCAAAACCGTAGCTGGTAATCGGGCAAGTCACCTGGTCCACGATGGCGCGCACGGCCGCGTCGTCGGTGCACAAAATCGCGGTTCCGTAAAAAGGCATGCGGTGCAAAAAGTCAACAAAGGCCTGCTGCAAGCGGCCAAAGTCGTGGCCGTAGGTTTCCATGTGGTCGGCGTCGATGTTGGTCACCACGGCCATCACGGGCAGCAGGTTCAAAAACGACGCGTCAGACTCGTCGGCTTCGACCACAATGTAGTTGCCGCTGCCCAGTCGCGCGTTGGCGCCAGCGCTGTTTAATCGCCCGCCGATCACAAAGGTTGGGTCCAGCCCGGCTTGCGCCAGCACGCTGGCCACCAAACTGGTGGTGGTGGTTTTGCCATGGGTGCCCGCAATGGCAATGCCTTGCTTGAGGCGCATCAGTTCGGCGAGCATCAGCGCGCGCGGCACCACGGGAATGTGCAGTTCGCGCGCGCGCAGCACCTCGGGGTTGCTGGCCTGCACGGCAGTGGAGGTGACCACCGCATCGGCCCGCGCCACATGTGCCGCGTCATGGCCCACGTGCGTCTGGATGCCCAAGGAGGCAAGGCGGCGCAGCGTGGCGCTGTCGGCCAGGTCGGAGCCTGAAATGGTGTAGCCCAGGTTGTGCAAGATCTCGGCAATGCCGGACATGCCCGAGCCGCCCACGCCTACGAAATGGATGTGTTGGATGGCGTGTTTCATGGGGCTAGCTCCTCGCAGGCGGCGACCAGCGCGTGGGTAGCGTGGATGTTTTGCATGGTTTTGGCGGCGTTGGCATGCTGCAGCAGCAGCGTGCGGTCGCAGCGCTGCAGCCAGTCGGCCAGAAACGCCGGGGTCAGCGCGGCTTGGTTCACCAGCGTGCCCGCGCCTTGGTCCACTAGAAAGCGCGCGTTGTGGGTCTGGTGGTCGTCCACCGCAAAGGGAAAGGGCACAAACAGCGCGGCGGCGCCCACGGCGGCGATTTCGGTCACGGTGCTGGCGCCAGCGCGGCACAGCACCAGGTCGGCGTCGGCAAAGGCCTGGGCGGTGTTGTCGATAAAGGGCGTCAAGCTGGCGTTCACGCCTGCGGCGGCGTAGTTGGCGCGCAGCTCTTCCATTTGCTTTTCGCCGCTTTGGTGCAGCACCACCGGGCGCTGCGCTGCGGGAATCAGGGCCAGTGCTTGGGGCACCACGGTGTTGAGCGCGCGCGCGCCCAGGCTGCCACCCACTACCAGCACCTGCAAGGGGCCGGTGCGGCCGGCAAAGCGCTGCTCGGGTGCGGGCTGGTTCAGGAACTCGGCGCGCAGCGGGTTGCCCACGTACTGGCCTGAAGGCAAGGCGCCAGGAAAGGCGCAAAACACCCGTTTGGCCAGGCGCGTGAGCAAGCGGTTGGCGGCACCGGCCACCGAGTTTTGTTCGTGCAGCACCAGCGGAATGCGCAAGAGCGCTGCCATCAGGCCCGCGGGCAGGCTGATGTAGCCGCCAAAGCCCAGCACCACGTCGGGGCGCACGCGGCGCAGCACTTGCGCGCTTTGCACCAGTGCGCGCGCCAGGCGCAGGGGCAGCAGCGCCAAGGTTTTAAGGCCTTTGCCGCGCACGCCCGAAAAGGCGATGGTCTCCAGCGCAAAGCCGCGCGCGGGCACCAGGCGGCTTTCCATGCTGTCGGGCGCGCCCAGCCAGTGCACGCGCCAGCCGCTCTCACGCAGGGCTTGGGCTACGGCCAGGCCCGGAAAAATGTGGCCGCCGGTGCCTCCGGCCATGACCAGGGCAGTGCGTTGCACGCTGCTGGCGACGGTGCTGGCGTTCATGCCCGGCCCCCTTGCATCAACTGGCGGTTTTCATAGTCCACCCGCAGCACCACGGCCAGGGCAATCAGGTTGATCAAAATGGCCGAGCCGCCGTAGCTCATGAGCGGTAGCGTCAGGCCCTTGGTGGGCAGCGCCCCCAGGTTCACGCCCATGTTGATAAAGGCCTGAAAGCCCATCCAAATACCCACACCCTGTGCTACCAGACCGGCAAATACCCGGTCCAGTGCCACCGCCTGGCGGCCAATGTGCATGATGCGGCGCGTCAGCCATAAAAACAGGCCCAGCAACAGCAGCACGCCCAGCAGGCCAAACTCTTCGCCAATCACGGCCAGCAAGAAGTCGGTGTGCGCCTCGGGCAACCAGTGGAGTTTTTCCACGCTGCCGCCCAGGCCGACGCCAAAGATTTCGCCGCGCCCGATGGCGATCAAGGAGTGCGTGAGCTGGT
>CANBVJ010000025.1 GCA_947372865.1 Comamonadaceae bacterium | reverse complement strand
GTTCGGCCAGGTGCAAAAAGTTGGTCAGGCGGCGCTCGCCATTGGGCGCGTTGCGCCACTGCGCGGCCAGGGCGAGCTGGTGCAGGGTTTGGCGCAGCATGGCCAGCACGCCCTGGGTTTGCCAGACGGTGCGCAGCGCGCGCAGTTGTTCGCTGCGCTGGTCAAAGGCTTCGTCGTTGTGGGCCAGCCAGCCCAGCGTGTCCAGGCTCAGGCCCAGCGTGGCGGTGGCCAAGCCAGCGCGCACCAGACGCACATCTTGCGGGTTGGCCACAGCGTGCAGCCAATGAATGAGGTCGTGCGCCTCGGGGCTGTCAAACACCGAGTCGCGGTCGGACAAATAGACCGAGGCCACGCCCCGGCGCTCCAGCGCATGGCGCACGGCGCTGGCCTCTTTGCCGGTGCGCACCAAGATGGCGATGTCGGCCGGGCGCAGGCGGGTAAAGGCGGCATCTGCTGCGCTGTCCGTGCTGGCAAAGCCGGTGCGCGCGTCCCCCAGCCAGGCCACGATTTGGGCGGCGCATATCTCAGAAAAGCGCTGGCGCATTTCCAGGCTGCTATGGACATCAAGCGCGTGCACCAGCGCCATGGCGGGCAGCGGCCCTTGGGCGTTGACGAGCTGCGTGGGCAGGCCTTTGGCTTGCACTTCAGTAAAGGGCAGCGGGTTGTCGTCCGCCTGACGGTAGCCAAAAGCGCCGCTGTTTTGCAGGCACTCGGCCTGGGCGAAACAGTGGTTCACCACGCCCACCAGTGCTGGCGTGGAACGGAAGTTGGTTTGCAGCGCGTAGTGGCGCCCGGCGGTGGCGCGGCGCGCTTGCAGGTAGCTGTAAATATCGGCACCGCGAAAGCCATAAATCGACTGCTTGGGGTCGCCAATGAGCAGCAGCGCGCTGCTGCGTGCGTTCTGCGCCACCTGGTAAATCTGGTCAAAGATTTGGTATTGCAGGGGCGAGGTGTCTTGAAACTCGTCAATCAGCGCCACCGGGTACTGCTGCACCATGCGCTCGCGCAGGCGCTGGCCGTGTTCGCCATGCAGGGCCGCGTGCAGGCGTTCCAGCAGGTCGGCAAAGCCAAAGCTGCCGCTCTGGCGCTTGCGCGCTTGCAGGCGCGCGCGCACCCAGCTTGCGGCGTGCAGGCGCAGCGCCACGCCCACTTCGGGCAATTGCGCACAGGCGGCTTGCAGGGTGGCAAATTCGGCAAACACGCTGGGCGGCGTCAGGTGCGGGGCCTCGGCTTTGCGCGCTTCTTGCAGGCCTGCGGGGGTAAAGCGTTCCCAGCCTTTGTTGAGTTTTGGCACATCGTAGGCCAGGTCGCCACGGGCCCAGTCTTTGAGGGTGGTGAGCCACTCGGTGTACTTTTTAGGGCTCAGGCGCTGGCCATTCCAGTCTTTTTTGTGGTTTGCGGTTTGTCCGTCCAGCCAGTCTTGCATCGCTTGCGCGCGCTCGGCCCAGCCCTGGCGCAATTGCTGCACGGCGTGGGCGCGCTCGGCGCTGGCCTGGGCTAGCACCTCTGCCAGGGTTTGGCTGGCGTCCATCGCGGGCGTGGCTTGCGGCGCCAGGGCGCGCATGTCGGCCACCAGCGCTTCCACATTGCGCCAGACGGCCAGCACCTGCTGCAGCGCCGGGGCGTCCAGCGGGTAGCAGCCTTGGCGCCAATAGTCTTGCGCGGCTTCGGTGCGCAGGGCTTCTTCGTCGGCTACCAGTGTTTCGTCAAACAGGCTGCCGCTGTCAAAGGCGTGTTCGCGCAGCATGCGCTGGCACCAGGCGTCAATCGTGTAGACGGCGGCCTCGTCCATGCTTTGGGCCGCGTTGTCCAGCGCCCAGGCGGCCTGGCTGCGCGCCGGGCCTGCGGGGTAGTCGGCCAACAGCGTCGCCAAAAACGGATCAGGCGCAGCGGCCAACTCGCCACGAAAGCACTGCGCCGCCTGCAGCAGCCGGGCGCGGATGCGGTCAGACAGTTCGCGCGTGGCGGCGCGGGTAAAGGTCATCACCAAAATCTCAGAAGGGCGCAGGGGGCGGTCAAAGCCGTGCGCCTCCCCGTTGGCATTGCCGTGGCCCAGCACCAGGCGCAGGTAGAGCGTGGCAATCGTCCAAGTCTTGCCGGTGCCTGCGCTGGCCTCGATCAGGCGGCTGCCCCACAGGTCCAGGGTGTCGGGCTGCAGGGGCAGGCTGTTACTGGCGTCGTGTGTGGTCATGTCGCGTCCTCGTCGCTCGCATCCGCGTCATCAGCGCCGTCTTTGGGGTGCAGGGTGGCGCGCACATGCGTTTTTTGCCAGTCCAGCAGCGGCTGGTAAATCTCGTGCGCCAGCGCCGCAAACTGGCCGTCGGCGGCGAGTGCTTCAAAGTCGGGGAACAGGCGGGCCATGCAGCTTTCTTCCACGTCGCCGCGCACTTGTTCGGCGCCTTCGTATTGCTTGCGCGCGGCTTGCTGCGCTTTGGCGGTTTGCTTGGCCAGGGGCAGCCAGGCCAGCGCGGTTTTGGGCGGCAGCGGCAGGGGCGCTTGCATGCCGGCTTGCCAGAGTTGCAAAAGCCGCTCCAGCGTCTGGCGCGCCTCAAGCTGCGGCATGGGCGTGATCTCCAGCACGCTGTCGCGTCCCACCAGCACGCCGGTGGCCTGCACGCCGCTGGCAGCGCCCGCCAGGCTGCGCAGCCAGGCGCCCAACAACTGCGCTGGGCGAGGCTTGGGCTTGGCGTTTTTTTCGCAGAGCTGGCCCGGGTCCAGGGCCAGCCAGGCCAGGGGTGCGGCGCCCTGCGCATCGGGCAGGCCTTGTCGCAGTCCGTCCACCCAGTCTTCCAGCACCACGTCGCCTGTCTGCAGGCGCAGCGGCTGGCGCTGTGCACTGTGCGCAAAGCGCGCCTGCGCCTCGTGCCAGGCTTGCAGCGTGGCAGAAACGCTGCTTTGCAATTTTTGTTGCTCCAGGTCGCCCAAGCCGCGCAAGGGCAGGGCGCCGGCCAGTCGCAACTGGCCCAGCGCGCGTTGCACCTGGTCGGCCGCAGCATCGGCGCTGGGCGCGGTGGTGGCGCTTTGCAGCAGGTCTTGCACAAGCTGGTAAAGGTCTAAGCCGCCTATGGCAAAGCGCTCGTCGTCCAACGCGTCGGCCTCTTCTTCGCCAAAGGACACCAGCAGGCGCTGGCGAAAAAAAGCCTTGGCCGGTTTGCGCAAGAACTGGGTGAGCTGCTGCAGCGTGAGCGGCACATGGGGGTTGGGCACAAACGCGGGCAGGCCCTGGCCCACATCCGATGCGGCGGCGGCGCTGGCCTGGTGCATGGCGCGCCACTCGCGCGCATAGGTGAACAAGGGGCTGCCCGCTTCAAAGTAGCGGCGGCTAAAGGGTTGCAGCGGGTGTTGGGTGGTGCGGCTGCTGACCACCGCGTCGCCCCAGCCTGCGCGCAGGTAGTCGCGCAACTGGGCCACCAGCACCGAGGCGGGTTGTTCGGCGTTGTCGCGCACATTGCGCCCGCTCCAACTGATATACAGCAGGCGGCGCGCCGACAGGAGCGACTCGAGCATGAGCTGGCGGTCGTCGTCGCGCCGCGAGCGGTCGCCGGGGCGGAGCGCGCCGGGCAGGGCCATCAGGTCAAAGTCGCTGTGCGTGCTGCGCCGGGGGTAGTCGCCGTCGTTCATGCCCAGCAGGCACACCACTTCAAACGGAATGGCGCGCATGGGCATGAGCGTGCAAAAGGTAATGCCCCCGGCCCGAAAGCGCTGCTTGGCCTGGGGCAGCTCCAGCGCCTGCAGCCACGCCGTGCGCACCACGGCCAGTGGCACGCTTTGGTCAAACCCTGCTTGCTCGCAGGCGCGCTGCCAGGCCTGCAGGCCGTCTTGCAGCGCGGCCAGGGCCAGGCGGTCGACTTCGGTGTCGGCTTGCACCAGGTCGGCGAGCAGGGTTTGGCAGTGCGCCACCCATTCTTGCGGCGTGGCGCTGGTGCTGGCCACGGTCCACCAGTGCTGCAGCGCGTGCAGCAGTTGCGCCAGCGCGCCGGCCAGTTCGGCGTCCAGGCCGCCTACTTCGGCATAGGGCGCAATGGTTTGCAAGCTGGGCAGGGGCGAATCCACCGGTTGGGCGCCGCTGGCATAACCCAGCAGCATGCGGCGCAGGCCAAACCAGGCGCTGTTTTGGTCGCCGCAGGCGTCTAGCCCTAAGTCTGCGCGGTGCGCGGCGTTCAGGCCCCAGCGGATGCCCGCGCCCGCCATCCACTGCGTGAGCTGGGGCAGCGACTCGGGCGCAATGCCAAAGCGCGCGGCCACGGCGGGCACTTCCAGCAGATCGACCAGCTCGCTCATGCGGCAGCGCTGCGCGGGCAGGCGCAAGAGCCAGGCCACGGCGGCAATCAGCGGGCTGCTGGCCTGAGCACCCATGTCGGCAATGTCAAAGGGAATATGGCGCGCGTCACCGCGTTTGTACTGGCCAAACACCGCGCGGATGGCCGGGGCCAGCGCCTCGATGTCGGGCACCATGACGATGATGTCGCGCGGGTTCAGGCCCGCTTGGCCCGCGTGCGCCGGGGGCTGGGCCAGCGCTTGCAAGAGTTGGTCGTGCAGCACTTCAAGCTCGCGCACCGTGCTGTGCGCGCTGTGAAAGACGATGGAGCGGTCTTGCGCGCCAATGGCGCACTCGGGATGTTCGTGCAGGGGCACCAGGTCGCGAATGCGGTTTTGCACCTGCTGCAATAGCGGCGTGTGGGGGCCTTCGTCGCTGTCGTCAAAGTAGTCGATCTTGGCCAGGGCGAATTGCTTTTTGCTGTGTTCGGCGTCGTCAAAAACATCGAGCTGGCGCACAAAATCGCGGCTTTGGCGGCCCCAGGCGGCCAAGAGCGGGTGGGCGTGGGCGTGCATGTCTTGCAGCGGCACATCGTCCAGCGCTTGGGCTTTGCGCAGGGGCTGGCGCCGGCGCAGCGAGCGCAGCAGTTCGCGCCCGTCCATGATGTCACCCCAGTAGTAGCGGCAGGGGTTGGGAATGGCCAAGATCACCTGGCTGTGCGGCGCCAGCGCGGCCAGCGCCTGCAGGGTGGCCGCAGGCATTTGGCTCATGCCAAAGGCGGTGACGCGCTGGGCCACCGGCTGCTCCAGCGGCGCGCCACTGGCCAAGCGCTGCAAGACCTGCTGGTGCAGGCGTGGGCGGATGCATTGCTGCTCGGCCGCGCTCAGCGTGGCCAAGAGCGCGCGCCACAGTGCGCTTTGCCAAAGCTGGTCGGGCGCCAGGGCTTGGGCCACTCCATTGGCCAGCAGCACGTGGTCGTGGCCGGCGGCCCAGGCCTCCAGCCAGTCGCTGCGGTAGTTTTGGTACTGGTCGTACAAATCGGCCAGTTGGGTGGCGAGTTGCAGCATGCGCTCGGGCTCGTCACCCTGCAAAAAACCGGCCACTGGCGCAAACACGCTGGCCATGGCGGGCTCGGCCAGCAAACCCGGCAGCAACTGCATCAATCGCCAGCCCATGGGCAGCTTGTCCAGCGGCGAATCGCTGGGCACCGCGTGCGCGCCCAGCACCTGGCGGTAGGTGCGCCACAAAAAGCGCGAAGGCAGCTCCACCCGCGTAGCCGCGCACACGCCGCCCCGGCGCGCCAGCTCCATCTTCATCCACTCGGCCATGCCGTTGCTTTGCACCAAGATCACCTCTTCGGTCAGCGGCGGCAAGGGCGAACGCTGCAACCAAGAAGCCACCACCTCGGCCAGGTTTTCGGCGCGGTTGCTGTGAAACGCGACAAAGCCCGGCTGCAGACGCGGCGGGTGGGTGGGCGGGGAGGACTTGGTGGACAAGGGGGCGGGGTGGGTCAAGGTGGGTGAATTGTGAGGGCTGGGGGCGGGATTACGGGGTGGGTGGAAACAAATTGCGGCCTTTTGCGTCTGTTTTTGCCATTTGACAAGCCGAGTAGTCTGAAAGAAAATCATATCGCCGACGATATGAAAAATTTGCCAAAGCTGCTGATTGATACCAATATCCTGGTGGCTGCGACCCGTAACCGACAGGGGCCTTCGTTCGCTTTGATGCAACTCGTGCGGTCGGAAAAGGTCACCATGTGCTGCAGCCCTGCGCTGTTCCTAGAGTACGAAGAGGTACTCAAACGGCCCGATCAGTTGGCCGCTTCTGGGCTCTTGGCCAGCGATATTGATGCAATATTGAGCGAACTGGCGGGCAAGATTGCCCCTGTAAAAACCCATTACCAGTGGAAACCGCAATTGCGCGACCCCGCCGATGAGATGGTGCTCGAAGCCGCTGTTAACGCCCAGGCGCAGGCGATCGTGACCTACAACCTGCGTGATTTTGGGCCTGCAAAGCTATTTGGCATCCCCGTGCTGAACCCTGAACAAACCTTCAAACAATTGAACCTCTCGGTACCAAGGAGCACTCAACCATGAGCAACTACGCACTGCGTCTGCCGGAATCGCTAAAGCAAGCCGCCAAACGGATTGCAGCCGCCGATGACACCACCATGAACCAGCTTTTTGTCGTGGCCATTGCTGAAAAAATCAGCGCCATGGAAACCGCCCAATTCTTTGAGCAACGCGCCGCGCTGGGCTCGGGAGCCGCTGCCCAAGCAGCGTGGGACAAGGTGGGTGTGGCAGCGCCTGTGGCAAAAGACCGCTGGACGTCTTAAGCAGCGCCGTCGCCGATGTACATCTCTCCATCTCTATTTGTGCCCGCATGAGCCGCCTGTCCCTCACCCGCGACAAGATTTACAAAACCGTGGCGCGCCAGTTGCATGGCGTGGTGCCTTGCTGGATGTGCGGCCAGCACGTGTTGCCGGGCGACGCCACGCTGGAGCACATCCGGCCTTTGAGCGAGGGTGGCAGCAGCCACCAGGACAACCTGGCCATCAGCCACGACGCCTGCAACCACCGCAGGCATGCCAAAACGGCTAATTCCGACTAAACACCGCACCCCAAACTGCGGCAAAAGGGCGCCGTAAAGCCATCCACCATATACTGTTCATAACAACAGTATTTTAGAAAAAATGGTCACCCAACAAGCCTTTGCCGCGTTTTCAGACGACAGCGCACCTGCTGCTGACGCGCTGGACGCGCTCCACGCCGACGTCTGGCGCGCCCACGCCTTGGCGCTGGCGCCCCTGCGCACGGTGGCCACGGGCGAGGCGCTGTTGGACCTGCATTTGCCCGGCGGCGGCTGGCCGGTGGGGGCGCTGACCGAGCTGCTGCAATCGCCCGGCGTGCACAACGAATGGCGCTTGCTGGCCCCGGCGCTGGCGCGCTGCGGCACCGGGCCGGTGGTGTTGGTGGCGCCGCCGCACCTGCCTTTTGTGCCCGCTCTGGCCGCCCAGGGGCTGGCGACGCGCCGCCTGCTGTGGTTCAAGCTGCCGCCGGGGTCTGCGCCAGTCGCTAAGAGCGCCAGCGCCACCCCCCTGTGGGCCACCGAGCAGGCGCTGCGCTGCGCGCCGGTGGACGCGGTGCTGGCCTGGCTGCCGCAGGCGCGCACCGACCAACTGCGCCGCCTGCACCTGGCGGCGGCCGAACACCACAAGCTGCTGTTTGTCATGCGCAGCGACCAGGTCCGCCAAGACGCCTCGCCCGCCGTGCTGCGGCTGCAGCTTTCAAGCGACGCCGATGGCGGTTTGTGCCTAGAGCTGCTCAAGCGCCGAGGCCCGCCGCTAGAGCACAGCCTGCATCTGGCAGCCCGCACGCCTGCGCTGCGCCAGTTGCTGGCGGTGGCGGACATGGCGCAAGCCGCAGCGCCGCCACAGACCGCGCCCCAAGCCGCAGCGCGCGTGCGGGTGCTTGTGCCGCAGCCAGCCCCAAGCCGCACGCGCAGCCGTGTCGCCGGCCGCGCCCCGTGAGGGCTGTGTGGTGGACTCGCACGCGCTTCCCCCAAGCCCGGCGCCAAGGCCGCAGTTGCCGCCGCATTGGCTGGCGCTGCGCCTGCATCCGGTGCTGCCGGTGGCGGGCAGCGCTTCCATTCATTTAAGCGACCCGCTCACCGCGCTGGCCTGGCGCGCCCTGCAGCTCACGCCCTGGGTGGCAGAGCTGGACGGCGCGCTGGTGCTCGAAATCTCGGGCAGCGAACGCCTGTTTGGCGGGCGCAGCGCCTTGTTGCAGCAGCTGCTTACGCCTGCGCTCGCGCCGCTGCTCTGCGCCCAGGGCCCGACGGCGCTGGTGGCGCTGGGGCGTTTGTGGACGGTGGCTCCAGAGACTGAGAAGGCTGGCGCGCAGTACGACGCGCCTGGCGCCACCAGTGAAACTGCGGTATGGGACGGCCCCGAACTGCGCATGCAGGGCGACGCGCTCCCTACCGACGCCTTGTCGCTGACCGCCTTGCCCGCAGCCCGCGCCCATCTGCCCACCTTAGAGCGCTTGGGTTGCCGCACCTGGGGCCAGTTGCGCGCCTTGCCGCGCGCGGGCCTGGCGCGCCGCTTTGGGGCCGAGCTGCTGGCCGCGTTAGACCAAGCCTATGGCCTGCAGAGCGAGGTCTACCCCTGGCTGCGCCTGCCCGAGGTGTTTGACGCGCCGCTAGAGCTGGTCGCGCAGGTGGAGTCGGCGTCTGCGCTGCTGTTTGGCGCGCGCCGCCTGCTGGCGCAGTTGCTGGAATGGCTGCGCGCGCGCCAGCGCGGCGTGCTGGTGCTAGAGCTGCGTTGGGAACTCGACGCGCGCCGCTCCAACGCGCTGCACGTAGACGCCCACCACGACGCCAGTGGCTATGGCCGCCTGGAGCTGCGCACCGCCCAGGCCACCCAAGACCTGCGCCATCTGGAGCGCCTGCTGGCCGAGCAACTGGCGCGCGTGGTGCTGCCCGCGCCGGTGCTGTATTTGCGCCTGCGCACGCTGGCCACCCAGCCGCTCTCGGGCGAAAGCCACAGCCTGCTTTTGGGCGAAGTGCGCAGCGGCGACAGCCTGCACCACATGCTCGAGCGCGTGGCCGCCCGCCTGGGGCCTGCGCAAGTGCTGTGCGCCAGCGCCCAAGACGAACACCGGCCCGAACGCATGCAGCACTGGCAGCCCTGCGCTACCCCCGATGTTGCGCCCAAAACTGCGGCCAAAGTTGCCGCTAAACCTGCCACGCCGCGCGCAGAAAAAAAGGGTGTGCGCGCGGTGACTTCCGTCGCTCGCTCCACCACCAATTTGCAGCTATCGACCGAACCCGGCGCGCTCTACCCCAGTTGGCTGCTGGCCACACCGCAAAGCCTGCAAGTGCAACACGCGCAACCCCAATTTCACGGCCCACTGGCCTTGCTGGCCGGCCCGCAGCGGCTCGAAGCCGGTTGGCTAGAAGGCGAAACCCCGGCTCTGCGCGACTACTTTGTCGCCCGCAGCCAGCGCCACGGGCTGCTGTGGATTTACTGCGACCGGCTGGGGGGCAAAGACGGCCAGGGCGCCAAGGACGCGGCGCAGTGGTACTTGCATGGGGTGTTTGCGTGAGGGAGCTGGCGGCTTTGCTACCCCAACTTTGCTGGCTTCGCGGTCCAAGGAATCGAGTAGGGCCTTGAGTTCGCCCAGTGCGCGGGGCTTTAGATAGGGAGGCCGCTGAAATGCGGCCCTATTTGTGGGTGGCAGGACAGTTCAAGCGTGCATTTCAATCGCCACTTTTTGCCCCGCACGCGCGGCCAGGGTAATGAGCATGTCCAGGCTGAACTTTTCCCACTTTCCCCGCACCAAGTCAGACACCCGAGACTGCGTCACCCCAAAGCGCTTGGCGGCTTGCTCTTGCGTCCAGCCCTCTTGCTGCACCAGCAAGCGCAAGCGCCCCATCAAATCGGCACGCAGGGCCAGCACAGCTGCCTCGCCCTCAGAAAACCCCAGGTCCACAAACACATTGCCACTGGACGGATGAATATTGGATTCGGTCATGGTTCAGGCTCCTATTTGCTTGTATCGGGCGGCGGCCAGGTCAATGTCGGACTTGGCGGTTTTCTGCGTGGTCTTTTGAAAAGCGTGCAGCACGTACACCGCGTCCCCTCGGTTAGCCACATAAATCACACGCCACTGTGTCCCCACCTTGATACGCACCTCATACGCCCCAGCACCCACCGTGGGCATGGGCTTGAAGTCGCTGGGCATCAAGCCCAGTTGAACTTGCCACAGCTCAAACCCTGCATGTCGCTTTGCCAATTCAGGGAACTTAGCCAAATCTTGTTGGCTGCTTCCGATGAATTGAAGGGATTTCATGCCTTAATTATATAAAAACTTAGATAAATCTACGCACGCGGTCGTGGGTTGGTCAATGAAACCCCTTATGACGACAGAACTGGTGCTGGACGCTTTGCTGGGAAAAACCAAGCGCCGCAATGGCTCATTTTTAGTGCGTCCACATACCGAGCACACGCACCGCTTACTACTCGGCAAAGACAAGTACCCAGTCACCAGTTGAGCCCGGTCGCGCTCTGCGCCAGTGGCTCAGCTATACCGGCATTGATGGATTCGCGCATACCCGGCACAGCCAGCAGATACAGCGTTTCCTGGATGGCGCTCCAGTCCTCGGCTGACACCAAGACGGCGTCGCTGCGCGTGCCAAAATTCTCCGCGCTTCCCTGAACGCAAACGCCCTCAAACTCCCTCTTGAACCACTTCCGGATCAAACGCCTTGCGCCCAAACACCTCCCGCAGCATGGGCGCAAAGTACGACAGCGGCTTGGTCGGGTAAGCCGGGTCAAAGGCGGCTTGGTCGTAGAGTTCGCAAAAGCGGGCGCAGCTGTCAAACCACTTGTGGTCGGCGTAAGCCAAGTAGCCGTCGGGGTTGTTGCCGTAGTGGTGCGCGTAGTATTTCATTTGAAACAGGCCGTGCATTTCAATCACCCAGGTCACTTCGGCGCGCACATAGGGGCGCAGGATGGCGGCGGCCATTTGCGAGTGGTTCTCGGGGGCCAGCGCGTCGCCAATGTCGTGCACCAGGGCGGCCACCACCATGTCGATGTCGGCGCCATCGGCCTCGGCGCGGGTGGCGCTTTGCAGCGAATGCTCCAGGCGGCTGATCTGGTAGCCCTGCAAAGAGTCACCCAAGCCTTCGAGCGCCGTCAACAGGCGGTCGGGCAGGGCGCGGACGTAGTCGTGCTCCAGCCCTTGCAAGAACTGGTATTCCTCGGCCGTGCCGTCTTTCATCTGGGTAAATGCAACCTGGTTCATGGCGTAGCCTCAATCAAAAGTGGGGTTCAAAAATGCAGGGCGCTCAGGCCCCAAAGCGGCGGCTCAGCACGCGGTAGGTGCTGCGTGGGCCGTCGCGGTCAATGTAGCAGCCCTGCAGTTGGCGGTGGCCTTCAGACGGGTCAAACGCGGTGCGACCGTGCAAGACGCGGTTGTTGTCAAACATCATGAACCAGCCCGGGTCCAGCCGAAAGCGCAGCTCGTAGCGCGGGTCTTCAAACAGTTCGCCCAGGCGCTTGCGCGTGGCGTGGTAGCGCTGGGTGTCGGCCTCGGACATGAGCGGAATATCGTCCAGGCGCGGGCTGTAGTGCACGCCGGTCATATGGCCTTGGCCGTCAAGCTCAATCAGGGGCGTGACCGCCACCAAGTGCGCCTTGTCGCCGTCGCGGTATTCAAAGCGCACCGGCACCTTGCTGAGCAGCGCAAAGCCTTCAGGGTCTTCGGCGCGCACCTGGGCGGCCACGGCCAGGCTGTCCACCAGGGTGGACAGGCCGCCCGAGGTTTCGTTTTGCAGGCATTGCAGCACCTGGATGCCGGGCACCGGGTCACGGTAAGGGTTGTCGGTGTGCGGGCCCAGAGACACCGGGCGGTAAGCCAGATCGTTGGAGCCGGGGCGCGAATAGACCTCAAAAAACGCACCAAAGTTGGTGTCGCGCACATAGCCAAAGCGCCGCGCCACTTCCAAAATCGAGTCGGCCTTGGTGGGGCTGCCGTGCACCAGCAAAAAGCCGCGGGTGATGAAGTCGCGCAACGCGCGGTGCAGCACCGCTTCTTGGGCCAGATCGTCCCAGCCGTAGACCGGCTGGGGCGACAGGTCAGACGTCCAGGGCTGGGGCGGCGGGCATTCTTCGGACAACACGGTGCCTACGATCAGTTCTTGCGGGTCAAAGTCGCCGGCAAAGCCGTCGCTAAACGCCAGGCGCAGTTGCGTGCGGTCCGCGTTCCAGGCGGTGGCGGTGAGTTGCAGGTCGGTGGGCAACTGGTGCGGGTTCATCAGGCGCTGGCCGGTAACGAGGTCGCGCTGGCTGGGGTCATAGCTGCGGGCGCGCAGCCACAGTGCGGGCAGCACTTGGGTGTCAGCGCCTTGGCGCAGCACGACTTGGGGCGGGGTGGCAGAGAGGTTGATGTCAATAGCAATCACGGCGTGCAGTCCTGTGGGGGGGGGTGAAAGATGTTCCCGCCACGATACTAATCCAGCGCGACCTGCCAGTGCGCCGGTACATGCCCGCACGCAATTTGTGTAATTGACAGGCGCGCGGCGCCGAGTGCGCTTCTTGTGCCGCTTAGTCTTGTTCGGCCTGGGTTTGGCCGCGCGGGTCCATCTGCAGCACCGCTTGCGAGCTGGCGTCCATCATCACGTAGTCGGAGCGGTGCGCCGGCATGCGCGCAGAGCGTTGCTGCTGGGCCGTGTAGTACCAAACCACACCCGCCAAGAGCGTGAGCACGATGGCAAAGTAGAGCATCAGGCTTTCGGGGCCCAGAACGTCCATCAGGCCACCGGCCAGCGTGGGGCCCATGGTTGCGCCAATGCCGTAGAGCAGCAGCAAGCCGCCAGTGGTTTCCAGCACCTTGGATGGCTCGATCAAATCGTTGGTGTGCGCCACGCTCAAGCCGTAAATGGCAAACGACATGGCGCCGTACAAGACGCCCAGAAAAATCAAAAAGTTTTCATACTCGCGCGCCAAATAAAAGCCCACGGCCGCCAGCACCGCCGACACCACGCAAATCCAGAACAAAATCCAGCGCCGGTCGTAGCGGTCCGACAAATGCCCCACCGGCCACTGAAAGGCCGCACCGCTCAAAATCGTGATGGCCATGAAGGCCGCAGTGCGGTTGTCGCTAAAGCCCACGCCTTTGCCAAACACATTGCCCAGGCTGTAAAAGGTGCCGTTGATCAGGCCCGAGCCCATGGACGCAATCGCGCCTATGGGCGAAATCACAAACAGCGAGATCAGGTTCATGGACGGCGCCTCGGTCTGGCGCGGCTCGCGGATGGTGGTCAGCGTGGTGGGAATGAGCGCAAACGAAAACAAAATCGACACCAGCGCAAACGGCACAAAACCAAAGCGGTCGCCCACCAAAATCAGCCACTGGCCCACGGCGGTAGACACGCCACTCACCGCCATATAAGCCGCAAACACCTTGCCCCGGCTTTCGCGGTCGGCCACCACGTTGAGCCAGCTCTCGATCACCACATACAAGCCCACAATACACACGCCGGTCACAAAGCGCAGCAGGCCCCAAAACCAGGGGTTGGTCCAAATGGCGTGCAACACCGGCACGGCAGACGCCACCGAGGCCATCACCGCAAACGCGCGGATATAGCCCACGCGGCGGATGAGCGCCGGACAGGCGTAAGTGCCATACACAAAGCCGGCAAAGTAAGCCGACATGATCATGCCCGTCACCAGGCCTGAATACTTGGCCAAACCGGCTTGCGCGCCAATAGCCACCGTCAGCAGCGCAATCCCCACCACCAGCATGCTCACGCCGCTGAGCAGCGAGGCCAGGGGCCAGGTGAGGGATTTTTTGCTCGGGTTGTTCATGGTGCGGCGTGGACTCAAAAGTGCGCAAATGCGAAAGCACCGATGGTGACACAGCGCGCGCTCGGGCGGTGGCCCAAAAGCGACCTTGGCAGGAGGCGCCACGCAGCCTCGCGGCGCGAAATGGACCGCCGCGTACCTCAGCAAATGGCCAAGCAATCCAGAAAATCGTCGCAAAAAGCCGAAAAAACGTCGTCTAAGTGCCATAAATCTGCCCGCTTGCGGGCTACAGTGCGCCAACACGCTGGCCACACTGGCATCTTTTCACGACTGGACGCATGACCGAACTCCCCGACGAGACTTCCGCGCGCATCGACCTGGCTGCGGCCTTCCGCTGGGCGGCGCGCTGGGACATGCATGAGTCGATTGCCAACCATTTCAGTCTGGCGCTTAGCGACGACGGCGCGCAGTTTTTGCTCAACCCGGCGGGCAGCCACTTCTCACGCGTCCGGGCTAGCGACTTGCTGCGGGTTGACGCCCGCCAGGGTGCTGACGCACAAGCCGCCAACGCGCCCGACCCCACGGCTTGGAACCTGCACGCCGAGCTGCACCAGCGCCTGCCGCAGGCGCGCTGCATCTTGCACACGCACATGCCTTACGCCACCACGCTGTGTTGCCTGCAAGACTTTGAATGGCTGGCGCTGGACCAAAACGCCTGCCGCTTCCATGACCGCATTGCCTATGACCGCGACTACGCCGGCATGGCGCTGGATGCCAGCGAAGGCCAGCGCGTGGCGGGCTTGCTGGGCGAGGGCAAAAGCGTGCTGTTCATGGGCAACCACGGCGTGATCGTGGTCGGCCCCACGGTGGCGCAGGCGCTGGACGAACTTTATTACCTGGAAAAAGCCGCCAAGCTGCAAGTGCTGGCCCTGTCCACGGGCCGACCACTGGCGCTGATTCCCGAGCCAATGGCCGCGCTGGCCTGCGCGCAGTGGAACGATTACCCCACCGCCTTTAGCGCGCTGCACTTTGCGGCGCTCAAAGACATCCTTGACCACGAAGAACCGGAGTACAAAGCATGAACAACAACGTCATCATTACCTGCGCCCTGACCGGCGCGGGCGACACCGCTGGCAAAAGCCCGCACGTGCCCGTCACGCCCACGCAAATCGCCGCCGCTGCGGTGGAAGCGGCCAAGGCCGGCGCCACCGTGGTGCACTGCCACGTGCGCAACCCCGAGACCGGCCAGTTCAGCCGCGACCCGGCCTTGTACGCCGAAGTGATGGACCGCATCCGCGACTCGGGCGTGGACATCATCGTCAACCTGACCGCCGGCATGGGCGGCGACTTGGAAATCGGACCCGGCGAGACGCCCACCCGATTCGGCCCCAACACCGACCTGATTGGCCCCATGGCGCGCTTGATTCACGTGGAGCAACTGCTGCCCGAAATCTGCACCCTGGACTGCGGCACGCTGAACTTTGGCGATGGCGACACGATTTACGTGTCCACCCCAGTGGCGCTGCGCGCGGGCGCCAAGCGCATTACCGAGCTGGGCGTAAAAGCCGAGCTGGAAATTTTTGACACCGGCCACCTGTGGTTTGCCAAGCAAATGATGAAAGAGGGTTTGCTCGACAACCCGCTGTTCCAGCTTTGCCTGGGCATCCCCTGGGGCGCACCCGCCGACACCACCACCATGAAAGCCATGGTGGACAACCTGCCGCCGGGCGTGGTGTGGTCGGGCTTTGGCATTGGCCGCGCCCAAATGCCTATGGCCGCGCAGGCCATGCTGCTGGGCGGCAATGTGCGCGTGGGGCTGGAAGACAACCTGTGGCTGGACAAAGGCGTGCTGGCCACCAATGGCTCGCTGACCGAGCGCGTGGTGGAAATCATCACCCGCCTGGGCGGCAGGCCCATGACGCCAGCCCAGGGCCGCGAAAAAATGGGCCTCAAGAAACGCGGTTGATCCGCTTGTTAACCGAACTACGCAAGACACCATGAACTTCATTACCGACATCAAAACCTTCGCAGCCCTGGGCACCGGCGTCATCGGCAGCGGCTGGGTGGCGCGCGCCCTGGCCCATGGCCTGGACGTGATTGCCTGGGACCCAGCCCCCGGTGCGGAGGCCGCCTTGCGCGAGCGCACTGCCAAAGCCTGGGGCGCGCTCACCGCCCAAGGCCTCGCGCCTGGCGCCTCGCAAGACCGCCTGAAGTTTGTCGCCACCGTCGAAGAATGCGTGGCGCATGCCGACTTCATTCAAGAAAGCGCGCCCGAGCGCCAAGACCTCAAACTGTCGCTGCATGCGCAAATCACGGCGGCCGCGCGCCCCAACGTGCTCATCGGCTCAAGCACTTCGGGCCTTTTGCCCACCGACTTTTATGCCAATGCCCAGCACCCCGAGCGCTGCGTGGTGGGCCACCCGTTCAACCCGGTGTATTTGCTGCCGCTGGTCGAGGTGGTGGGCGGCGTCAACACCGCGCCCGAGGCGGTGCAAGCCGCCATGCAGGTCTACCGCAGCTTGGGCATGCGCCCACTGCACGTGCGCAAAGAGGTGCCCGGCTTTATCGCCGACCGATTGTTAGAGGCCATGTGGCGCGAGTCCTTGCATTTGGTCAACGACGGCGTGGCCACTACCGGCGAGATTGACGATGCGATTCGCTTTGGCGCAGGCATGCGTTGGTCGTTCATGGGCAGCTTTTTGATCTATACGCTGGCCGGCGGCGACGCGGGCATGCGCCACTTCATGGCCCAGTTTGGCCCGGCGCTGAAATTGCCCTGGACCAAGCTGGAAGCGCCCGAACTCACCGACAGCCTGCTTGACGCCGTGGCCGAAGGCAGCGTAGAGCAACTCGGCACCCGCAGCATTGCCGACTGGGAACGCTACCGCGACGACTGCCTGATGGCGGTGCAAGAAGCGGTGCGGGCCACCAAAATCAAACACGGAATCGCCCCCGATGCCTGAGCTGAATAGCGCCCCGGCGCTGCCGGTGGTGTACCGCTGCAGCATTGGCCCCGCGTGGGTGGACTTCAACGGCCACCTGCGCGATGGTTATTACATGGTGCTGTTTAGCAGTGCGGTGGACGCGCTGATGGACCTGGCCGGCCTGGATGAGGCCGGGCGCAAAGCCACGGGCCACTCGTGGTTTACGCTGGAGGCGCATATCAATTACCTGCACGAGGTCAAGCAAGGTGCCGCCGTGGAAGTGCGCCTGCAGATGCTGGGCCTAGACGCCAAGCGCCTGCACGTGGCCCTGAGTCTGCACCCCGCAGGCGGAACGCAAGTGCTGGCGCTGACCGAGCAGATGCTGCTCAACGTGGACATGGCTGGCCCGCGCGCCACGGCTTTTGCGCCCCAGGTGGCCGCGTATTTGCAGCCACTCGCCGCGCAGCACGCGCTGCTGCCGCGCCCGGCCCAGGTCGGGCGGGTGATGGCGCTGCCGCAGCCCAAATAAACCATGACCGCCCACGCCCCGTTGCCCGCCACCATGCACGGCGTGGTGCTGACCGCCTTTGGCGGGCCCGAGGTCCTGCATTACCGCGACGACTTGCCCTTGCCCCTGCCGCGCGCGGGCGAGGTGCTGGTCCGCGTGGCCGCCAGCGCGGTTAACAACACCGACATCAACACCCGCGTGGGCTGGTATTCCAAGACTGCAGCCAGCGCTACTGAGGACGGCGCCGCCGCGTTTGACAGCGCGCAAGACGCGGACCCGAGCTGGGGCGGCACGCCCATGGCTTTTCCGCGCATTCAGGGCGCCGATTGTTGCGGCCACATCGCCGCAGTGGGCCCTGGCGTGGACGCCGCGCGCCTGGGCCAGCGCGTGCTGGTGCGGCCCATATTGCGCGCTTATGCGGATTACCGCCCCTATGCCTGCTGGTACTTTGGCTCGGAATGCGACGGCGGCTTTGCCCAATACACCCGCGTGCCCGCAGACGCCGCCGTGGCGGTGCGCAGCGCCTTGAGCGACGCTGAACTGGCGTCTTTCCCATGCGCCTATTCCACTGCAGAAAACCTGGTGGACCGCGCAGGCGTCAAGGCCGGTGAACGCGTGCTGGTCACCGGGGCATCGGGCGGCGTGGGCAGCGCGGCAGTGCAGCTTGCGCAGCGCCGGGGCGTACACGTGGTGGCCGTGGCGGGCGCCGACAAACACGCCGCCGTGCGTGCCCTGGGCGCGGCCGAATGCCTGGCGCGTGACGCCGATCTGGCGCAAGCCTTGGGCGCCGAGAGCGTGGACGTGGTTATCGACCTGGTGGGTGGCGCGCAGTGGCCTGTGTTGCTTGATGTATTGCGGCGCGGCGGCCGCTACGCCACCTCGGGCGCGATTGCCGGGCCGGTGGTGGCCCTGGATTTACGCACCCTGTACCTCAAAGACCTCACGCTGGTGGGTTGCACTTTTCAGGACGACCGCATTTTTGACAACTTGGTGGGCTACATCGAACGCGGCGAGATCGCGCCAGTGGTGGCCCAGACCTTTGCGTTGCGCGACATTGCCTTGGCCCAGGCCGCCTTTGCTGCAAAAGACTTTGTCGGAAAAATCGTGTTGCTGGCCCCACCCTGAAACCCAGAACTATTTTTTTATCCATGACCGCCCCTGACGCCCCCACCAAAAAATCCCACGGCCTGAGCACCCCGCTCGAAGGCACGCCCGCGCCACCGTGGAACCCGGCCGCGGCGATTGCCGCGCCCCTGTGCCAGTACCGCCCCACCGTGCTGCCCGCATGGGTGGACTACAACGGCCACATGAGCGAGTCTTGTTACTTGCTGGTGTTTGGCGACAACTCGGACGCGTTTTTTCGCTTTGTGGGCATTGACGAGGCCTACCGCGACCAGGGCGGCCAGTCGCTCTACACCGTAGAAACCCATATCCACAACATCCAGGAAGTGGCCGAGGGCGAGCCCCTGCGCCTGACCTTGCAGTTGCTCGACCAAGATGACAAGCGCGTGCACATCTTTCATGCGATGCACCACGCCACCACCGGCGACCTGCTGGCCACGGCCGAGCAAATGCTGGTGCATGTGGACATGGCCCAGGGCCGCTCCACGCCCATGCCTGCCGATTTGCAGGCGCGCCTGCAAGCCATTGCCCAAGCCCACGCCAGCCTGTCCACGCCGCCCCAGGTGGGCAAGCCCATGGGCATTCGCCGCAAAACGGCCTGAATTTCCGAAAGATCCCCGCCATGCATTTCCAACTCAGCAGCGAACACACCATGATCGTGGACACGGTGCGTGCCTTTGTCGAAAAAGAGCTTTACCCCTATGAGGACGAAGTCGAGCGCACCGACGCCATTGCGCCCGAGCTGGCGCAGTCCATCCAGGCCAAGGCGATTGAGGTGGGCTTGTACGCCGCCAATATGCCGGCCGAACTCGGCGGCGGCGGGCTGGACAACTTCAGCATCACGCTGATGGAGCGCGAACTCGGGCGCGCGTCTTATGGCTTGCAAATGCTGATCGCCCGCCCCAGCAACATCTTGCGGGCCTGCGAAGGCGCGCAGATTGAAGAATATTTGCTGCCCACCATCCGTGGCGAGCGCCACGACTGCCTGGCCATGACCGAACCCAACGCTGGCTCGGACGTGCGCGGGATGCAAACCCGGGCCACGCGCGACGGCAGCGGGGAGGACGCCGACTACCTGATCAACGGCACCAAGCACTTCATCAGCCACGCCGACATGAGCGACTTTGTGGTGCTGTTTGCCGCCACCGGCGTCGAAGACACCAAGCACGGCCCCAAGAAAAAGATCACCGGCTTTTTGGTGGACCTGAATTCGCCCGGCCTGACCGTGCGCCGGGGCCCCGCCTGCGTCTCGCACCGGGGCTACCACCAGTGCGAGCTGTTTTTTACCGACTGCCGCGTGCCGGCTTACAAACGCCTGGGCGACGAGGGCGCTGGGTTTGATTTGATGGGCCAGTGGCTGGGCGCCACCCGCCTGACGGTGGCCGCCACCAGCGTGGGGCGCGGCCAGCGGGTGATGGAAATGGCTACGGAATGGGCCGCCACGCGCAAGCAGTTTGGCCAGCCCATTGGAAAGTTCCAGGGCACGGGCTTCAAGCTCGCCGACATGGCCACCGAGCTGGCTGCGGCTGAACTCTTGACACTGCAAGCCGCCTGGAAATGCGACCAGGGCACCATGACCGATTCGGACGCGGCCATGGCCAAGTTGTTCGCCTCGGAGGCGCTGGCGCGGGTGACCGACAACGCGCTGCAAATCTTCGGTGGCATGGGCCTGATGAACCAGTTGCCCATTGAGCGCTACTGGCGCGATGCGCGGGTGGAACGCATCTGGGACGGCACCAGCGAAATCCAGCGCCACATCATCTCGCGCGCCATGCTGCGCGTGCACGGCGCGTGAGCAGGCCTGCCGCGCCTGCAGAGCGTGCGGAGCAAGACGGCGCCGGCCGCGCGCAGTTGCAACGCCTGTTTTCGCCACGCCATATTGCGGTGTTCGGTGGCGCTGCGGCGGCTGAGGCGATTCGCCAATGCCGCAAGCTCGGTTACGGTGGCCAGCTCTGGCCGGTGCATCCCACACGCGCCTCGGTTGAAGGTATTGCCTGCTACCCCGACGTGGCCTCGCTGCCGCAGGCGCCTGACGCCAGCTTTGTAGCCGCGCCGCGCCACGCCACGGTAGACATCGTGGGCCAGTTGGCCGGGCGCGGTGCCGGTGGTGTGATTTGCTATGCCTCGGGCTTTGCCGAGGTGGGCGGCGAAGGCGTCACCTTGCAGCAGCAGCTTGTCCACAACGCGGATGAAATGGCGCTGCTAGGGCCCAACTGCTACGGCATGCTCAACTATTTGGACGGCGTAGCGCTGTGGCCTGACCAGCACGGCGGCCAGCGGGTGGAGCGCGGCGTGGCGCTGATTACGCAAAGCGGCAACATCGGCCTGAACCTGACCATGCAACGGCGCGCGTTGCCCCTGGCCTACCTGATTACCGTGGGCAACAAGGCCGGTAGCAGCATGGAAAGTCTGGTGGACGCGCTCTTGGCCGACCCGCGCGTGAGCGTGATCGGCATGCACATCGAGGGGCTGGACGACGTGGCCGCGTTCTCGCGCGTGGCGCTTAAGGCGCTGCGCCAGGGCGTGCCGCTGGTGGCACTCAAGGCGGGTTCGTCGGCGCTGGGCGCGCAAACCGCCATGAGCCACACCAGTTCGCTGGCCGGGCCCGACGCCTTGTACGACGCGCTGTTTGCCCGCTGCGGCGTGGCCCGCGTGCGTGACCCCGCAGGGCTGATAGAGACCTGCAAGTTTTTGCACGTGCACGGACCGCTGGGGGGCAGGCGCATTATTTCGGCGAGTTGCTCGGGCGGCGAAGCCTCGCTGGTGGCGGACCTGGCGCAGCCGCGCGGCCTGGACATGCCGGCCATTCCCCCCGCCGCCCAAACGCGCCTGCACGCGGTGCTGGGCGACAAGGTCACAGTCGCCAATCCGCTGGACTACCACACCTATATCTGGGGCGACCTGGCGGCGCAGACCGAATGCTTTTCCGGCCTGATGGACTGCCAGTTTGACGCCCACCTGCTGGTGCTGGACTACCCGCGCCTGGACCGCTGCAGCGCCGAGAGCTGGGGCACCACGGTAGACGCTTTTGTGGCCGCCGCCCACGCCGGACACGCGTCGGGCAACAAAGCCGCCACCGTGGTCGCCAGCCTGCCCGAAGACCTGCCCGAAGACTACGCCCAGGCGCTCATGGCCCGGGGCATTGCGCCCATGCACGGCCTGCCCGATTGCCTGGACGCCATTGCCCATGCCGCGCAGATCGGCGCTGCAGCCCGTGCGCAAGCGGGCTTGACGCCCTTGCTGCCGATGCAAGCGTTGCAGATGGGCGCACCTCGAACCTTGGACGAGGCCGCCAGCAAACGCGCTCTGGCCGCGTTTGGCCTGCCGGTACCCCAGGGCCAGGTGGTGCCCGCAGCGCAGGTGCTGCAAGCCGCTGACGCGCTGGGCTACCCCGTGGTGCTCAAGGCCGTGTCCGAACACTTGGCGCACAAAACCGAGGCCGGTGCGGTGCACCTGAACCTGACCAACGCCGCCCAAGTGCAAGCAGCGCTGATCCAGATGGCGGGCTTGTCGGACCATTTTTTGGTCGAGCAAATGGCCTCCAATGTGGTGGCCGAAGTGATTGTGGGCGTGCAGCGCGACGCGCAGTTTGGCCTGTCGCTCACCGTGGGCGCGGGCGGCGTGCTGGTGGAGTTGTTGCAAGACGCGCGCACCTTGCTGCTGCCGGTGCAGCGCCATGAGGTGCAGGCGGCGCTAGAGGCGCTCAAAATGGCACCGCTGCTGCGCGGCTTTCGCGGCCGCCCGGCGGGCGATGTGGTCGCGCTGGTGGACGCTGTGATGGCGGTGGCCGACTACGCCCAAGCGAATGCTGACCGTTTACTGGAACTCGATGTCAACCCCGTGCTGGTGATGCCCCAAGGCGTGCTGGCCGTGGACGCCCTGATTCGCTTGCAAGGAGATGCCCATGCTTGATACCGCCGCCGTGCACACCCACGCCGAAGGCGGCGTGCTCACCATCACCCTGAACCGGCCCAAGGCCAACGCCATTAACGTGCCCACGAGTCTGGCGCTGTACGCGGCTTTTGCACAGCTGCAAAACGACCCGACGCTGCGCGTAGCCATCCTGACCGGCACCGGGCGCTTTTTCTCGGCCGGCTGGGACCTGGCCGGTGCCACCGAAGGCGAGGCCATTGACGCCGACCACGGCCCTGGCGGTTTTGGTGGCCTGACTGAGTTTTTCAGTCTGGGCAAACCGGTAATCGCCGCCGTCAACGGCTTGGCCATGGGCGGCGGGTTTGAGCTGGCGCTGGCAGCAGACCTGATGCTGGCCAGCGACACGGCCGAATTTGCCCTGCCCGAAGTCAAGCTGGGCATGGTGGCGGATTCGGGCGGCTTGCTGCGCCTGCCCCGGCGCCTGCCGCGCGCGCTGGCCATGGAGCTGCTGCTGACCGGGCGGCGCATGGGCGCACCTGAGGCGCTGCGCTGGGGTTTATTGAATCAGGTCACGCCCGCTGCCGAATTAATGGATTGCGCGCGCGCAATGGCGCAGCAGATTGTGCAGGCCGCGCCGCTGGCGGTGGCTGCGGTCAAGGAAATCGTCAGCGCCACCGAGGGCCAAGATTTGCAGACCGGCTATCGCACGCTGCGCCAGGGCGATCTGCCCATCTACCGCGCCATGCTGCAATCCCAAGACGCCGCCGAAGGCCCGCTGGCTTTTTCAGAAAAAAGGCCGCCGCGCTGGACCGGGCGCTGAGCACCGTGCTGGAAACGCAGGAGTTCCATTTCCTGCTGCTGCCCGAGTTCTCGGTCATGGGCTTTGCCTCGGCCGTGGAACCGCTGCGCGTAGCCAACCGCTTTGTGCCCGACGCCTACCGCTGGAAAATCCTGAGCCAGGACGGCGGCCCGGTGCGCGCCAGCAACGGCATGTCGCTCAATGTGGATGGGGCGCTGGCCAGTGCGCAGGCGGTGCAAACCCTGTTTGTGGTGGCCGGCTTTAACCCCTTACAGCATTACCAAAGCGCCTTGGGCGAGGCGCTGCGCCAGTTGGACCGCCAGGGCGCCACGCTGGGTGCCATCGACACGGGCGCTTTTGTGCTGGCGCAGGCGCGCCTCTTGGGCGGCCACCCGGTCACACTGCATTGGGAGGCGCAGTCGGCCTTCAAGGAACGTTTCCCGAACCTGACCGTGACGCAAGAGCTGTTTGAGCGGGGCGAACGGCGCATCACCTGCGCCGGGGGCACGGCCGCCATGGACATGGTGCTGGCCCTGATCAGCCAACGCCACGGCCAGGCGCTGGCGGCCACCGTGTCCGAGCAGTTTTTGCACGGCCCGGTGCGCAGCCCGTCCGAACACCAGCGCACCGAAGTGGTGGCGCGCTTTGGCGTGCACGACAAAAAACTCGTGCAGGCCATTCAGACCATGCAAGCGCATCTGGAAGAAGTAATAGTGATGGACGCCTTGGCTGCGGCGATGGGTGTGACCCGGCGCCAGATGGAGCGCCTGTTTGCCGCGCATTTACAGGTCTCGCCAGCGGCCTTCTACCTGTCACTGCGCCTGGACCGTGCACGCCAGTTGCTCGAACAAAGCGATATGGGCTTGATGGCGATTGCGTTGGCCTGTGGTTTTGCGACACCGTCGCACTTTTCTCGGGCCTACCGCCGCCGTTTTGGCGTGCGGCCCAAGGACGAACGCTCCCGCTTGCGCTGATTTGTGCCGCGCAGCGGCAAGCAAGCGAATTTGCAAACTGCGCCATATGGCGGTGCAATCAATTTCAAAAATTGCCACGCAGGGGTAAAAACTGCGTTTCTCTAAGGGAATATGCCAATACGTTCGCCTTGAGACAGGCAAAAGTTTGCATTACTATGCCCGCAGGACGCAAATCGGTTTGCATTCCACTCCCGGTGCTTTTGTCTGAACTGGCAAAGCAGCCTGGAACCTGTTTATTAATCTGCTTGGATTGGAGAACTTCAAAAATGGCAAATGTCGAAACCACCAGCGACGCGGGCATCATCCTCGACCGTCGTCAACTGATTCTCGGAGCGTCTGCGGTTGGCCTGGCGTCCACCTTCGGCGTTACACCCGCCATGGCGCAAAGCGCACCCAAAAAAGGCGGCACGCTGCGCATGGGCATGGAAGGCGGCTCGCCCTCGGACAGCCTCGATCCCCTGACCTACGCGGACTCCATCCCAATCACCATGAGCCTGATGCTCTGGAACAACCTGGTGGAAGTGGCCGACAACGGCGACGCTACTCCTGAGCTGTTTGAGAGCTGGGAAGTCAAACCCGGCGCTGCCGAGTGGATTTTCAATGTGCGCAAGGGCATCACCTTCACGTCCGGCAAGACGCTGGACGCCGATGACGTCATCTACTCCATCAACATGCACCGCGGCGAGACCAAGTCTCCTGCCAAAGCGCTGCTGGCGGACATCAAAGACATCAAGAAGCTGTCGGCCACCCAGGTTCAAATCACCATGAACAAGGGCAACGTTGACTTGCCTTTCAACCTGAGCGACTACCACATCATCGTGGTGCCCAATGGTTTCAAAGACTTCAGCAAGCCCGATGGCACCGGTGCCTTTACGCTCGACGAATTCCAACCCGGCGTGCGTGCGACCTTCAAGCGCAAGCCCGGCAACTACTGGAAGCCCAACCGCGGCAACTTTGACCGCGTGGAACTGATCTACATCGGCGACGCCAACCAACGCACCACGGCGCTGCAAACCGGCACCGTGGACATCATCAACCGCGTGAGCCCCAAGACTGCAGCTTTGCTGGCCAAAAACCCCGCAGTCAAAGTGTCGCGCACACCCGGCATGGGCAACCGCTTCTGCTTTGTGGCCCATACCGACAAGTCGCCGTTCAACAACCGCGACGTCATGCTGGCCATGAAGTTTGGTATCGACCGCCAAAAAATCGTGGACAACGTCTACAGCGGCTACGCATCGATCGGTAACGACAACTGCGTCGGACCGAAGATGAAGTTCTATGACCCCAAGCAACCCATGAACCGCTTTGACCCAGAAAAAGCCAAGTTCCACATGAAAAAATCGGGCCACACCGGCGCGATCGAGTTGCAAGTGTCCGAAGGCGCGTTCTCTGGCGCCACTGACGCGGGCCAGATCTTCCAAGAGTCGCTGTCCAAGGCCGGTATCAACCTGGACCTGAAGCGCGTCTCGGGCGACGGCTACTGGGACAACGTCTGGCTCAAGCAGCCTTTCTGCGCGGTGTACTGGGGCAACCGTCCCACGATCGACAACCAGCTCACCTCGACTTTCTACGGTGGCAAGGGCAATCCCTGGAACGACAGCCATTTCGAAAATGCCGATTTCAGCAAGACGCTGGAAGCCGCCCGTGTCGAAATCGACCAGAAGAAACGCCAGGAAATGTATTCCCATTGCCAGGAACTCGTGTCGCAAAACGCCGGCATGATCAACTACGCAGTGCAGGATTACCTTGACGCGCACAGCACCAAGCTGCATGGCTTGACTGCTTCGGGCCGCTACGACATGGGTGATGACCGCATCCCTGAAAAAGGCTGGTTCGCCTAAAGTAGTACCGGCGCCGGTCTGGAAACAGCCGGCGTCGCATTGCAATAAGTAAAGAGGGGTTGGGTTTGCGCCCGACCCCTTTTTTGCTCTACATTTTGGTACTGTTGCTTGGACATTCCTTTTCGAGCAAGCGGAGCATCTCGCAGCTGTTTTTTCTTACCTATAGCACCTCATGGCAAAGCTGATTGTTAACCGACTGCTCCTGGGCATCCTGACCCTGTTTGCGGTATCGGTGCTGATTTTTGTCTGCACCCAAATTCTTCCCGGCGACGTGGCCTCGGCCGTGTTGGGCCAAGGTGCCACGCCCGAGGCGCTGGTGGTGTTTCGCCGCGAACTCGGTCTGGACATCCCCGCGTATATTCGTTATTGGAACTGGTTGGTCGGCGCCTTGCATGGCGACCTGGGCGTGGCCCTGACCAACAAACGCGTCATCATTGGCGACTTGCTTCCCCGCTTGCGCAACACCTTGTTTTTGGCCGGTTACGCGGCGGTGATCGCCATTCCGCTGTCGGTCGGGCTGGGTGTGCTGTCGGCCATCAATGAAGGCAAATGGTCTGACCGGCTGGCCAATGTGGTGACGCTGATCGCCATTTCCTTGCCCGAGTTTTTTATCGCCTACCTCCTGATCATCTTTTTTGCGGTGAACGTGCAGTGGTTCCCCTCGCTGGCCATGGTGTCCAACGGCATGGGCTTTGGCGAGCGCGTCTTCCAGACCACGCTGCCCGCGCTTACGCTCACGCTGCTGGTGGCCGCCCACATGCTGCGCATGACGCGCAGCTCGGTGCTCTCGGTCATGTCCACGCCCTATATTGAGATGGCCTTCCTCAAGGGCGCGCCACGCCGCCGCGTCATCGTGCGCCATGCGCTGCCCAATGCGGCAGCGCCCATCATCACCGTCATTGCCCTGAACATGGCCTATTTGGTGGTCGGTGTGGTGGTGATTGAGGCGGTGTTCGTCTACCCCGGTCTGGGCCAGTACATGGTGGACGCGGTGTCCAAGCGCGACGTGCCCGTCATCCAGGCCTGCGGCCTGACCTTTGCGACCGTTTTTGTGATGCTCAATACGCTGGCCGATATCCTGGTGATTCTGGTCAACCCGCGTCTGCGCCACCAGCGCTAAGACCCCATTCGTTACAGACACACCATGAAACTTTTTGGACACAAGCTGACCGCCTCTGCCGCCTTTGGCCTGGCCGTTGTTGGCATTTTTATTCTGGTATCCCTGTTCACGCCCTGGATTGCGCCGTATTCCGAGTCGGCCAATGTGGGCGGCACCTGGGACGAGCCCTCCGTCAAGATGCTGTTCGGCGCCGACCAAATCGGCCGCGACATGCTGACCCGCATGATGTACGGCAGCCGCATGACGATTGGCGTGGCGCTGGCCATTACCTCTTTGTCGTTTCTCATCGGTATTCTGACCGGGCTGGTCAGCGCCGTGGTGGGCGGTTGGGTGGACGTGTTTTTCACCCGCCTGGTGGACGTGATGCTGTCCATTCCCAGCCTGATTTTTGCGCTCATTATTTTGGGCGTGTTTGGTTCGAGTATTCCCGTGCTGATCATGACGATTGCGGTGCTCGATTCGACCCGCGTGTTTCGCCTGTCGCGCGCCCTGGGCATGAACCTGACGGTGATGGAATATGTGGAAGCCGCTCGCCTGCGGGGCGAAGGCCTGTGGTGGGTGATTACCCGCGAGATTTTGCCCAACGCCTGGGCGCCGCTGGTGTCGGAGTTTGGCCTGCGCTTTTGCTTTAACTTCTTGTTTATTGCCGGCCTGTCCTTCTTGGGCCTGGGCATTCAGCCGCCTTACGCCGACCTGGGCGGCATGGTGCGCGAGAACGCTGCCGCCATTAACTTCGGCATGATGGCGCCGATTTATCCTGCGACCGCTATTGCGCTGCTCACCGTGTCGGTCAATCTGGTGGTGGACTGGATGCTGTCCATCGACGCGCGTCCCTCCGGCGCGCAAGCCGAACTCTAAGAAAGACAGCGGCCATGGACGAACAATTCATTCTGAACATCAAGGGCCTGCGCCTTGAAAGCGTGGCGGGCAACGTGATTGTCGACAACGTCGACCTGAAACTGCGCAAAGGCGAAGTGCTGGGCCTGATTGGCGAGAGCGGTGCGGGCAAATCCACCATTGGCCTCTCAAGCATGGTGTATGCCCGCGCGGGTTTGCACATTGCCGGCGGCGAAGTGGTCTTGGGCGGCGTCAATATCCGCGCCCTGGACGCCGAAGGCCGGCGCCAGATGCGCGGCAAGCGCATTGCCTATATTGCCCAGTCGGCCGCTGCTGCATTCAACCCGGCGCACAGCCTGATGGACCAGGTCTGCGAAGCCCCGGTGCTGCACAAACTTATGACCCGGCCCGAAGCCGAAGTCTGGGCCTGTGAGCTGTTTGCCGCGCTGGATCTGCCTGACCCGCAAAACTTTGGCAAGCGCTACCCGCACCAAGTCTCTGGCGGGCAGTTGCAGCGCGCCATGGCCGCCATGGCCATGTCGTGCCGCCCCGACGTGCTGGTGCTCGACGAGCCCACCACGGCGCTGGACGTGACCACGCAGATAGAGGTGCTGATTCTGCTCAAATCGCTGATTCGCCAGTACCACACGGCGGCGCTTTACATCACGCACGATCTGGCGGTGGTGGCCCAAGTGGCCGACCGCATCAAGGTGCTGCGCCATGGCAAAGAGGTGGAAGAGGGCCTCACACCCCAAATACTGCACCACGCCAACCAAGACTACACCGCCCGCCTGGTGGCAGTGCGGGGCGCCGCAGCCAGCGAGCGCGCCGTGGCCGCCACCGTGCAGAGCGAGACCGTGCTGTCGATCAAAGACTGCCACGCCTACTACGGTGATTTTCATGTGGTGCGCGGCGTATCACTGGATGTCAAACGCGGCGAAACCGTGGCAGTGGTCGGTGAGTCGGGCTCGGGCAAATCGACCCTGGCGCGCATCATTACCGGCCTCTTGATGCCGCGCAGTGGCGAGATTGTGTTCCAGAACAAGGCGCTGCCCCCGGCCCTGAACGCCCGCAGCAAAGAACTCAAGCGCACTATTCAGCTCGTCTACCAGATTCCGGACGTGGCCATCAATCCGCGCCAAAGCCTGCTCGACATCATCGGTCGCCCGGTGGAGTTTTACTTTGGCGCCGGCCGCGCTGCCGTGCTGGCGCGCGCCAAAGAGCTGATGGCGCTGGTGGAGTTGCCTGAAGACTTTTTGCAGCGCCGCCCCGGCCAGCTCTCGGGCGGGCAAAAGCAGCGCGTCTGCATCGCCCGCGCACTGGCGGCCAAGCCCGACCTCATCATTTTGGACGAACCCACTTCGGCGCTTGACCCGCTGGTGGCCGAGGAAATTTTGACGCTGTTGCGCAAGCTGCAGCGGGAGTTGGGCTTGTCTTATGTGCTGATCACGCACGACCTGGACGTGGTGCACCGCATTGCGCACCGCACGGCCGTGATGCTCCAAGGCCAGTTTGTCGCCTTTGACGAGACCGACAAAATCTTTGACCACCCCGAGCACGCCTACACCCAAAAGCTGATCACCGCCGTGCCCGAAATGCGCGTGGATTGGCTTGACGAGGTGATGGCCAAGCGGCACGCGGCTGCGGCCTGACGCTTCCAAGCACCATCCGCGGCCAGGTGCCGCTGGCTGGTGCTGGGGTGTGGCTGGGGAGAGCTTGTTGCGGCTCAGGTCAGCACGCAAAAATGCAGATCCACCGGATGGTTGGCGTTGACTGCAATGATGTCTTGCGGGCAGGCCGACATCACAAAAATGCAGTCCAACTCTGCCACAAATTCCACGTAATCCCCTGGTTTTGACACCGGCGCCAGCCACTCAATGTGGTGGTCGGCGTGCACCGGAATATTCATCCACAGGTTCAAGGGGCAGGGCACTTCGGCGGTGCGCAGGCCAATGGCCTGCAGCGCCAAGCGAAGGTTGTCGGCGCAGTTGTCGTGGTACTCGGTTACGCCCAGGCCGCGGTAGCGGGCCAGGTCGCAGGCGGCAATCAAGGTGTCGTGCACGCCCTGCGAGCTGTCGGCCACCAGCGTGAGTATGGGGCGGCGCCGGTTGCTGACCAGCGCGTCGCCCACGCGCGGCGTGGTGCGGTTGATTGCGGCCCGCGCGTGTTCCATGGACAGGTATTCGGCCATGTTCTCGGTGTTAAAGGCCCAGGTGTCGCACACCTGGCTGCCGTGGGTGTTGGTGACCCGAATATGCTGGCCCTGGCCCTGGCGCAGGCGCACGGCCCGGCCATTGCGCGCTGGCACCTGGTAGCTGCGGCCGATCTCGGCCACACCGTCGGCAGAGATTGGCGCGTGCAGCGTGGCGTTCACGCCGTCGGGGGTGCCGTTGTCAGTGGCGTGGTGCGCGCAAGAGGCGTGGTTTTCAGGCATGGGACAAACCTTTTTACTCCATGATGGATCGGATGAAACCCTGCAGCCGGGGGCTTTTGGGCGCCTCGAAAATTTGCGCTGGCGGGCCTGATTCCTCGAGCACGCCGCCAGCCACAAAGTGAATGGTGCTGGCCAGGCGGGCGGCAAACTTCATTTCGTGGGTCACGATCAGCATGGTACGTCCTTCTTCGGCCAGCATGCGAATGGTGTCGAGCACGCCAGCCACCAGTTCTGGGTCCAGTGCCGAGGTGGGCTCGTCAAACAGCAGCAGGCGCGGTTTCATGGCCAGCGCGCGCGCAATGGCAATGCGCTGCTTTTGCCCGCCCGAGAGTTCGGCCGGGTACGCGTCAGCCTTGTCGAGCAGGCCCACACGGTCCAGCAGCACGCGCGCTTCGGCCATCACTGGCTCCAGGGCGCGGCGCTGCACCACCACCGGGCCTTCAACGATGTTTTGAATCACCGTGCGGTGGCTAAACAGGTTGAACTGCTGAAACACCATGGGCATGTGCTCGCGCGCAGCGCGGATGGTGCGCTCGGGTGCGAGCTGAAAGCGGCTGCCGTCTTCATGGCACAGGCGCGTGCCGTCAAACTGGATCTCGCCGCCCGTGGGCGTTTCCAGAAAGTTGATGCAGCGCAGCAGGGTGGACTTGCCGCCGCCGCTCGGGCCAATTAGAAAATTGACCTCGCCCGGCGCAATGCTCAGGTCGATGCCGCGCAGCACCTGGTTGCTGCCGAAGCTTTTGTGCAGGGCCCGGATGTGCAGCAAGGGCACGGGGGTGGACGGTGTGTTGTGCATGGGGGCGTCCACGGTTAGCTGGCAATCACGTCGGGGCGAAGCGCGGTGGCCCGCAGCGATTGAGGCGCCGTGCGCAAATAGCGCGGCGTCAGGGCATGTTCAATGCGGCGCACCAGGCGCGAAGCCACAAAGCTCATGCAGAAATAGATCATGGCGACCATGAAGTAAATCTCCATGCTGCGGAAAGTGTCAGCGATCAAAATCGTGCCCTGGCGCATCAGGTCCGACACGGCAATAAAGGACACCAGCGACGAATCTTTGAGCAGGGCAATGAAAAACCCGCCCACGGTGGGAATCGCCAGGCGCATGGCCTGGGGCAGGGTGATGCGGCGAAACACTTCAAGCCGCGACATGCCCAATGAAAACCCGGCCTCTTTTTCGCCCTTGTCGACCGCACCCAGCGCGGCGCGAAAGACTTCAGACAAGTAAGCGCCCACGTTCAGGCTCAAGCCCAGCACGCCGGCCCAAAATCCGGGCAAGGAAATGCCAATTTGCGGCAGGGTAAAAAAGATCACCAGCAGCACGATGAGCAGCGGCACATCGCGCATGACTTCGACATAAGCGGCCACCGCCCACGCCAGCAGCGGCTGGCCCGAGGTGCGCCCCAGCGCGCACAGCAAGCCGATCAGCACGGCAAACACCATGCTCAGGACCGACAGCTCCAGCGTCACCACCGCACCTTCCATCAAAAAGGGCAAATGGCGGGGAATCAAAACAAAAAAATACTCGTACATAACGCTACCTGTTCAGGCGACCTCAAAGAACGGACGGCGGCGCGGCGCTCCAGGCGCTGCGCCACCGTGCGCAGCGTGTTACTTCATCAGCTTGGCTTGCTCGACGGACCAGACGCCGTACTTGGTCAAAATGGCTTTGCGCGTGCCATCGGCGTCCATGTCGGCCAGCGCCTTGTTGATGGCCAGTTTCAGGTCGCCGCATTCCTTGCGCATGCCCACGGCCGTGCCGCCCAGGCGGTAGGCGGCGGCTTTTTCGGCGGCTACCCAATCGGGCTTGGCGTTGTAGAAGATCGGCTCGCCCACGGTGCGCAGGTCAGGCATTTCGTCTTTCATGCCCAAGAAGGTCGCCTGGTCCAGGATCACCGCGTCCACTTGCTTGTTGGCCAGCGCCAGGAAGGGCTCGTTGAAAGTGTTAAAGGCCATCAGCTTGCCGGCTTTGCCCGCATCGACCATGATTTGGCCATTGAGCGCGTCCAAGGTGCCCAGAGGGGCGCCCAGGGTTTTGCCTTTGAGGTCAGCCAGCGATTTGATCGGGCTGTCGTTCTTGACCATCACATAGTCATACAGCAAGAAGTAGGGGTTGGAGTAATCAATGCCTGCGCCCTGGATGCGCTCTTGCGTCACGCTCATGCCCGACAGGATGATGTCCCAGCGGTTGGCCTTGAGGCCGGGGATCATGGTGGTCCATTCGGTGACCACGTAGTCCCATTTGGCAATACCCAGACGCTTGGTAATCTGGTCGAGCATTTCGGGCTCAAAGCCTTCGTACTTGCCGGTCTTGTCGTTTTTCCAGACGTAGGGCTTGGTGCCCATCAGGCCGACGGCAGACTGCAACACGCCCTTGGCCTTGATTGCGGGTAAACACTGGGCCGAAGCCGCGCCAAAACCGGCAATGATGGCAATAACGGTGGCTGCTTTGAGCAGGCCTAAACCCTGTACCAATTTCTTCATAAGTTACTCCTTGGATGCGCGTTGATAAGGTAAAAATTCCAGTCCGGGGACCCAGGGCTAATTGCAAAGACCGTGCCACGGGCCTGGGGCTCCTCGTGCACCGGGATCAGGCAAAAAATATCGATAATTTGACTTTTGTCGTTATTGCTGCACTGCAACGGGGCGCTGGCGGACGCGTGCGCGCACCGCAATTGCGTGTCCGTTCTGGCCGACGGGGATGCCTGCGTGCGGCGGGTGCGCATGGCATACGGATTGCTTTTAGGGTTCCCAGAAGGCGCTTTGCCAAGGCCTTGCAGCTTGCGGTCCGACCAGGTCGCCGCTCTCTTGTGAGCCAATCAACCCGAAATGGATTTATGCACTACCCCGATCTTTTGCTGCGCAATGTCCGCACCTTCTTGCACCTTGCAAGCGGCAATGCAGGGGGCTGCGATGTCCTTATCCGCCAGGGCCGTATTGCGCAAATTGGGCCCAAGCTGGTGGCGCCAGAACACGCGCGGGTGCTTGACTGCAGTGAGCGCCTGCTCGCGCCGGGCCTGGTCAACGCCCATTGGCATTCGCCGATGCAAGCCGCCCATGGCACGGCCGATCGTCTGGACCACAAACGCTTTATGTGGCTCAACCAGGCCGACACCGCCAACCGCAGCCAAGAAGAGATTGCCACCTCTGCGCTCTTGGGTTGCATCCAGATGATCCGCTCCGGCACCACCGCAGTGATCGACCATTTCCCCGAACAGGGCTTTGAAGTGTCCGACGTGGCGGCGGTGGTGGATGCGCTGGAGCGCTCCGGCATGCGCGCCGTGGTGGCGCTACGGGTGTTTGACGGCGAATATTCGGACATCATGCCCGAGGCAGCCCAGGCCACACCGGCGCTGACCGCCGCCATCCGCGACCACAACCCGCTGGTGCCCCGCTCCTTGGCGCAGAGCATGGAGCTGCTTGAGGCCTGCATTACCAGTTTTGATGGCCGGGCCGGGCGCATTCGGGTGTTTCCGGCGCCATCCAACCCGGTGCGCTGCTCTGACGCTTTTTTGCTTGCCTGCCAGGAAATGGCCGAGCGCTTTGATACCGGCATCCACTGCCATTTGCTGGAAACCCGCCGCCAGGCCACGCTGGCCCAGGCGCAATACGGCCGCAGCATGGTGGCGCACATGGCTGCGCTGGGCACGCTCGACAGCCGCTGGTCGTGCGCCCACTGCAACTGGCTCACCGAAGACGATATTGCGCTCATGGCGCAGCGCGGCGCCGTGGCGGTGCTCAACCCCGAGAGCAATCTGAAAATCGGCTCTGGCGTGCCACCGATTACCGCCTTTTTGCGAGCAGGCCTGACTTGCGCCCTGGGCACCGACGGCGCCAGCACCAACGACAACCTGGTCTTACAAGAAGCCATGCAGCTCGCCGCCTTGTTGCACCGCACGTCTGAGCCCGACCACAGC
Source organism: Comamonadaceae bacterium (assembly GCA_947372865.1). Lineage (GTDB taxonomy): Bacteria > Pseudomonadota > Gammaproteobacteria > Burkholderiales > Burkholderiaceae_C > Allorhodoferax. The sequence goes on along the minus strand of CANBVJ010000025.1, from coordinate 8,510 downwards.
CAATGGGTCAGCGCGGCCGACGTGCTGCGCATGGGCACCACCGGCGGCGCCGCAGCCCTGCGTGAACCCGACCTGGGCCAGATTGCAGTCGGGCAAAAGGCCGATCTGGTGCTGTACGACCTCAACTCCGCCATCTGGACGCCCTGCAACGACCCCTTGCAGCAGTTTGTATTTGGCGAGCGTGGCGCCAACGTGCGCAGCGTCATCATCGACGGCCGTCTGGTGATGGACGAAGGCGTCATCCTGACCTTTGACGAGGCCGCCGTGCTGCAAAACGCCCGCCACCTGCTGCAAGACACGCGCGAGCGCAATGCGGGCATCCGCCTGATCGCCGACGCCTTCGGGCCCGCGCCATGACCGGATCGCCCGTGGTTTGATATGGCCAGCAGCACGCCGCGCGCCGCCCCCAGCCCCAACCTGCGCTCCGCGCCGGGCCAAACCCTGGCCGACCATTTGCGCCAGGCCATTCGGCTGGACATCGTGCGCGGCCGCCTGGCGCCGGGCGCGCCGCTGCGCACGCAGACCCTGTGTGACGAATACGGCTGCAGCCTGGCCCCCTTGCGCGAAGCACTGAGCTGGCTTGCCGCCGACGGGCTGGCCACCGTGGAGAGCCAGCGTGGCTTTCGCGTGGCCACCCTCTCGCCCCACGAGTGGAAAGACATCGTGGCGCGCCGCCTGGAGACCGAGGTCAAGGCCCTGACCCTGTCCATCCGCCACGGCGACGACCGCTGGGAAGGCCAAGTCGTGCGACGCGCCCATGAATACGCGCTGGCCTCGCAGCGCCTGCTGGCCAACCCCACCGATCTGGACGAAGCCTGGGAAGACCCGCACCGGGCGCTGCACATGGCGCTGCTGGCGGCCTGTGGTTCGCCCTGGCTGCTCAAATTTTGCGCGTCCTTGTACGACCACTGCGACCGCTATCGGCGCCTGGCCCGCCCGCCCGCGCCGACCCTGCACCAACTGGCCGGCAGCGAAAACGCGCTAGTGGCAGCCGTGCTGGCGCGCCAGGGTCCGCTGGCGCGGCGCCTGCTGCGCGAGCACATTGAAGAAATCGGGCAGTCGGTCTTGTCAAGCCTGGCGCACGCTGGCGCCGACGCAAGCCCCGGGGCCGCGTCCTCCATGTGACGACCGATCGCGCGACCCCGCCCCAGCCAGCACACACCATGCCTTTCATCACCTGCATTGACCTGCCGGGCGACACGCCCGGGCGTTTCCCCTACAGCCAGGCGGTGGCCAGCGAAGGCCTCTTGTTCGTGGCCGGGCAGTTGGCCGGAGACGAACCCGGCTGGTCCGGGCCGGGGGGCGACATTGCCGCAGAAACCCACATGGCCTTGCAGCGCGTCGGGCGCATCCTGGCTGCGGCTGGCCTGGGGTTTGAGGATGTGCTGCGCGTGGGCGTATTGATGACCAATCTGGGCGATTTTGCAACGATGAACGCGGTGTACCGCACGTTTTTTACCGGCCCGCATCTGCCTGCGCGCACCTGCGTGGGCGTGGCCGCGTTGCTCGACGGCCATGTGATCGAAATCGACTGTGTGGCCCGGCTGCGGCCTGAGATCCGTTAACCCCCCAACAAAAACGGCGCCTAGGCGCCGTTTTTGTTGGCAGGCGCGTTCTGCGCCCGGTCCGATTTCGCGTCAGACGTTGGAGTCAGCGAACGAGGCCTTGCGGCGGTTCATGTAGTCCAGCACCGCTTCGTCGGCAGCGGGGTCCAGCGCTGGGGCTTCGTATTCGGCCAGCTGCTTTTTCCACAGCGCGTTGGCGCGCACCGACAGATCGACGCCGCCTTCGGCTTCCCATTGCTCGAAACTGTTGTTGTCGGTAATGGGCGAGCGGTAAAACGCGCTCTCAAAATTGGCCTGGGTGTGGGCGCAGCCCAAAAAGTGCTTGCCTGGGCCCACTTCGCGGATGGCGTCCATGGCCTGGCCGTTTTCGGACACGTCCACGCCCGCGAGCAAGGTGTGCATCATGCCGGCCTGGTCACAGTCCATGATGAATTTTTCGTAGCCCATCGACAGGCCACCCTCCAACCAGCCTGCGGTGTGCAACACGAAGTTGACGCCACCCAGGCAGGTGGGCAGCATGGTATTGGCCGCCTCAGAGGCGGCTTGTGCGTCAGCAATCTTGGAGCCGCACAGCCCGCCACCCGAGCGAAACGGCACGCCGACGCGGCGCGCCAGCGCAGCCATCACGTACAGCACCAGGGCCGGCTCAGGCGTGCCAAAAGTGGGCGCGCCCGACTGCATGGAAATGCTCGACGCAAAACTACCCAGCACCACCGGCGCGCCGGGGTTGACCAGTTGTACAAAAGCCATGCCCGCCAGCGCTTCGGCCAGGGTCTGGGCGCAGGTGCCCGCCACCGTGACCGGCGACATGGCGCCAGCCAAGATGAAGGGCGTGATGATGGTGGCCTGGTTGGCGCGCGCATAGACCTTGGCCGCACCGAGCATGGTGTCGTCAAAAGTCATGGGCGAGTTGGCGTTGATCAGGCTAATGCACACCGTCTTGGGCTTGCCGGTCAGCGGATCGAGGTAGTTGTCGCCAAATAGCGCTTTGGACATTTCGACCGTGTCATGGGCGCGGTCGGGGTGGGTAACCGAGCCCATGTAGGGCTTGTCGCTGTACTTCATGTGCGAGTACACCATGTCAAAGTGGCGCTTGTTCACCGGCAGATCAACCGGTTCGCAAATCGTGCCGCCCGAGTGGTGCAGGGAATTGGCGGTGTAGGCCAGCTTCACGAAGTTCTGGAAGTCTTCAATCGTGGCGTAGCGGCGGCCCTTGTCGAGGTCTCGCACAAAGGGCGAGCCGTAGGCGGGCGCAAACACGGTGTTTTTGCCGCCAATGACGACGTTGTTGGCCGGGTTGCGGGCGTGCTGGGTGAATTCGCGGGGGGCGCTGGCTTGCACCAGGGCGCGGCACATGCCACGCGGCATACGCACGCGTTCGCCTTTGACGTCAGCCCCGGCCTTGCGCCAGATGTCCAGCGCCTCGGCGTCGTCGCGAAAATCAATGCCGACTTCTTCCAAAATGGTGTCGGCGTTGTATTCGATGATGGCCAGGCCTTCTTCGTCCAGCACTTCGTAATACGGCACCTTGCGCGTGATGTAGGGCACGGTGTAGCCGGTGCGGGCGCTGCGGGCGGCGCGTTTGGCTTCGCGGCCACCGGCGGTGCGGCGGTTGCGGGGGGCGGCGGCCTCGGGCGTGGTGGTGGGGTTGATGACTTCGTCCATGTTCGTCTCCAAGTGTGCGCACGGCTGCGCGCAATCTGCGTGCCGCAAAGTATCGGCACGCCTGCGCTGCCACTATAGCCCCTATGCGACCCGCACTTGTGCGCGAACGTCAGGCCTTCGGTGGCCCGCACACGTGCCGCCCCGAGGGCCTTCTTCAGAGGGACCGGTGTCGCATGAGCGCACTCGCGCGTCGTAAAGCGAACACCTGCGCCGGGGCGCTGCTGCGCACAATGCCGGTCAAGCCATGGCACGCGACCTCCGGTTGCGCCTGCACATGGCATCCCCGCGCTGCAACTGGAGAGCACCCGCAATGGCCCTGAGCGTTTTTGACCTGTTCAAGATTGGCATCGGACCGTCTTCGTCCCACACCGTGGGTCCGATGAAGGCCGCAGCCCTGTTCGCCCAGGCGCTGCAAACCGACGGCCAGATGGATTCGACCGCGCGCATCGAGGTGCGCCTGTACGGCTCGCTCGGCGCCACCGGCAAGGGCCACGGCACCGACACCGCCGTCATGCTCGGCCTGGAAGGCGCGCAGCCCGACACTATTGACCCCGACGCCATTACCAGCCGCATCAAGGCCATGCGCGCGTCCAAATCCCTGTGCGTCAACGGTCGCAAAGATATTGCCTTTGCTGAAAAGACGGACCTGCTGTTCCTGCGCCGCGAGACCTTGTCCTACCACCCCAACGGCGTGAAGTTCATGGCCTTTGACGCTGACGGTGCGCTGCTGCAAGAGCGGCGCTACTTTTCGGTGGGCGGCGGCTTTGTGGTTTCGCAAGAAGCGGCAGATGCGCAAAATGCCAGCACCGGCGAGGTGCCGCGCATCGTGCCTGACCCGACCAAGGTGCGTTTTCCGTTTGCCAGCGGTGACGCGTTGTTGGCGATTTGCGCCGGCAGCGGCCTGTCGATTGCCCAGGTCATGCGCGCCAACGAGCTGTCTTGGCGCACCGACGCCGAACTCAACGCCGGCCTGGACCGCATTTGGGACGCCATGAAGGCCTGTGTGGAGCGCGGCATTCGCACCGAAGGCCATTTGCCCGGCAACCTGCTGGTCAAGCGCCGCGCCGCCGAGCTGCACCGCAGTTTGAGCAGCCGCCCCGAGCAGGCGCTCAAAGACCAGCTCACGATCCTTGATTTTGTGAACGTTTACGCCATGGCCGTGAACGAAGAAAACGCCGCCGGGGGCCGCGTAGTTACTGCGCCCACCAACGGCGCGGCGGGCATCGTGCCTTCGGTGATGCATTATTACGACCGCTTTTGCTCAGGCGCCAACCAGGACGGCATCCGCGACTTTTTACTCACGGCGGGCGCCATTGGCCTCTTGTACAAAGAAAACGCCTCGATCAGCGGCGCCGAGGTCGGCTGTCAGGGCGAAGTGGGCGTGGCCTGCTCCATGGCGGCGGCCGGTTTGGCGGCGGTAACCGGCGGCACGCCCATGCAGGTAGAAAACGCGGCTGAGATCGGCATGGAACACAACCTGGGCCTGACCTGCGACCCGGTGGGCGGGCGGGTGCAGATTCCGTGTATTGAGCGCAATGCGATGGGCTCGGTGAAGGCGCTGAACGCCGCGCGCATGGCCTTGCGCGGCGACGGCACGCATTTTGTGTCGCTCGACCAGGTGATCAAAACCATGCGCGATACCGGGCGCGACATGATGACAAAATACAAAGAGACCAGCCGTGGCGGTTTGGCTGTGAATGTGATTGAGTGCTGAACGCCTTGTCGCATCCCCTGATTCAGACCGCCCTTTGCCCCATTCCCCTTAGCAGCCCTGTGATGAAAGAAATCCTGTGAGTCACTTTTCTATCTTCGCGCTCGCGCGCAATGCCATGTCTTACCACGAGAACTGGCAAAAACAATGGCGCAGTCCGGCGCCCAAGGCCAGTTATGACGCCATCATCGTGGGCGGTGGTGGCCACGGCTTGGCGACTGCTTATTACCTGGCCAAAGAACACGGCATGCGCAATATCGCGGTGGTAGAGCGCGGCTGGTTGGGCGGCGGTAACACGGCGCGCAACACAACAATAGTGCGCTCCAACTACCTGTGGGACGACGCCACGCACCTGTACGAGAAAGCGCTGCAACTGTGGGAAGGCCTGTCGCAAGAGCTGAACTACAACACCATGTTCAGCCAGCGCGGCGTTATGAACGTGGGCCACTCGCTGCAAGACATGCGCGACATCAACCGCCGCGTCAACGCCAACCGCCTCAATGGCGTGGACGGCGTGGTGCTCAGCCCCGAAGAGATCAAGGCCATGGTGCCGATCATGAACACCAGCAACAGCTTGCGCTACCCCGTGATGGGCGCGTCCTTCCAGCCGCGCGGTGGCGTGGCGCGCCACGACGCGATTGCCTGGGGCTTTGCCCGCGCCGCCGACCGCCTGGGCGTGGACATCATCCAGAACTGCGAAGTCATTGGCGTGCAGCGCGACGGCGACCAGGTGGTGGGAATTGAGACCACGCGCGGCGTGATCAAGAGCAAGAAGATTGGCGTGGTGGCGGCTGGCCACAGCAGCGTGATTGCCGACATGGCTGGCATTCGCCTGCCACTGGAGAGCCACCCGCTGCAAGCGCTGGTGTCCGAGCCCATGAAACCGATTTTGCACACCGTGGTGATGTCCAACGCCATCCACGCCTACGCCAGCCAGTCGGACAAGGGCGACCTGGTGATTGGCGCGGGTATTGACAGCTATGTGGGCTACGGCCAGCGCGGTTCGTTCCCGGTGATCGAGCACACGTTGCAAGCGATTTGCGAGCTGTTCCCCATCTTCCGCCGGGTGCGCATGAACCGCCAGTGGGGCGGCATTGTGGACGTGGCGCCCGACGCGTGCCCCATCATTTCCAAGACGCACATCAAGGGCCTGTACTTCAACTGCGGCTGGGGCACCGGCGGCTTCAAGGCCACGCCCGGTTCGGGCTGGGTCATGGCGCACACCATTGCGCAAGACCGGCCGCATGCGCTGAACGCGGCGTTTGACCTGAACCGCTTCAACACCGGCCACCTGATCGACGAACACGGTGCCGCAGGCGTCGCGCACTGAACCCGCTCCAAGAGAAATTCCAAGATGCTAAAAATTACCTGCCCCTGGTGCGGTCCCCGCGCCGAAAGTGAATTCAGTTGCGGCGGCGAGGCCCATATTGCCCGACCGCTGGACACCGACGCCCTGAGCGATGAACAGTGGGGCGACTACCTGTTCATGCGCAAAAACCCCAAAGGCCTGCACCGCGAGCAGTGGCTGCACGCGGCAGGCTGCCGCCGCTGGTTCAACGCCGAGCGCAATACCGTGAGCTATGTGTTCACCCAGTTTTACAAGCCCGGCGAAGCGCCGCTTGAGTCCGTTTCATCCGCAGGAGGTGCCAAGTGAGCGCTAGCCGTATTCCCGCACGGGGCGAGCGCATTGACCGCTCCAAACCTTTGCAATTCCAATTCAATGGCCGCAGCTTTTCGGGCTTTGCCGGTGACACGCTGGCCTCGGCCTTGCTGGCCGCAGGCGAGAGCCTGTTTTCGCGTTCCTGGAAATACCACCGGCCCCGCGGCTTGGTGACCTCGGGCATTGAAGAGCCTTCAGCGCTGGTGCAGCTCGAGTCGGGCAGCAACACCATTCCCAACGCCAAGATGCCCGAGGTGGAGTTGTATGCGCAACTCAATGCCGAAAGCGTCAACGGCTGGCCCAATGTGCTGAGCCGCCTGTTGAGCCCCAACCGCTGGGGCACGCCGCTGTTTCCGGCCGGTTTTTATTACAAGACCTTTATGTGGCCAGCCAAGGCCTGGATGTTTTACGAGCGCTTCATCCGCAAGGCCGGTGGCCTGGGTTCGGCGCCTGAGCTCGAAGACAACGCCACCTACGTGCACCAAAACGTGCATTGCGACGTGTTGGTGGCAGGCGGCGGCGTGGCCGGATTGGCCGCCGCACTGGCGGCGGCACGCAGCGGCGCGCGGGTGATTTTGGCCGAGCTTGGCCCCACCCTGGGCGGCTCGGCCCACCGCCTGAGCGGCAGCATTGACGGCATGTCCGCATCCGACTGGGTCAAGGCGGCTGAGGCCGAACTGGCTGTCTGTCCTGAGGTGCGCATCATTAAGCGCGGCGTGGTGTTTGGCTACCACGACCACAACTTTCTCACCATCCGCGAGTCTTTGAACGACCACCTGCCGCTGGCGCAGCGCAGCGGTTTCCGCGAGCGGCTGTGGCGCGTGCGCGCTAGCCAAGTGGTGCTGGCCACCGGTTCGCATGAGCGCCCCATGGTGTTTGGCAACAACGACCTGCCCGGCGTGATGCTGTCCTCGGCCATGGCCGACTACCTGCAGCTGTACGGCGTGCTGGTGGGCAAAAACCTGGTGCTGCTGACCAACAACGACACGGCTTATGCCGACTCGCTGGCCCTCAAGGCCGCAGGTGCTGCGGTCACGGTGGTTGACACGCGGCCCGATGGCAAAAATGTGGGCGAACTGGTGCATCAGGCCAAAGCCGCAGGCGTTACCGTCTTGCGCGGCCATGTGCCCCTGCAAGCCAGCGGCAGCGTGGCTGTGACGTCCATCACCGTTTGCCAGATGGTGGGCGACCGTGCCAGTGGCAACCGCCACGTGCTGGCCTGCGACGCCTTGGGCATGGCTGGCGGCTGGAACCCTGCCATTCATTTGTATTCGCACTCGGGCGGCAAAGCGGTGTGGAACGACGCTGCGTGCTCCTTCCAACCCGGCACGCCCATGGCCAACCAGGCCAGCGTAGGCGCGTGCACTGCTACCACCGGTTTGGCGAAGTCGCTGGCTGAGGCCAGCGCTGCCGGAGCCGCTGCGGCCACGGCGACCGGCTTTACCGCCACTGCACAAAGCTTCGCCGTAACTGAACCCACGCAAGAGCCGATTGCCGCCTTCTGGATTGCCGAAACCGGCGAGCCCGTGTCACGCCGCGCCAAGGCCTTTATCGACTACCAAAACGACGTGGGCGCCAGCGACATTGAGCTGGCCGTGCGCGAAGGCTTTGAGTCGATCGAGCACATCAAGCGCTACACCGCCATGGGCTTCGGTACCGACCAGGGCAAGCTGGGCAATATCAACTGCATGGCCCTGGCCGCGCGCGCCATGGGCAAGACCATTCCGCAGGTCGGCACCACCACCTTCCGCCCCAACTACGTGCCCATCAGCTTTGGCCTGTTCGCAGGTCTGGAGCGTGGCGAGCTGTTTGATCCGGAACGCAAGACCAGCGCCCACGCCGCGCATGTGGCTGCAGGTTCGCCGTTTGAAGATGTGGGCCAGTGGAAGCGTCCCTGGTACTTCCCCAA